>CAVPQD010000019.1:0-38306 GCA_963707335.1 uncultured Thermoleophilia bacterium
GGGGGGTGCATGAGCAGTGTTCGGCCAAGGGGAGGCGAAGCGCGCGGGACCCAGCGGAGACCCTGCGGGGTGTGAACCCCGGCGGTCGACCGTGGAGCGACGGTGCGCTCAGCGGATCTCCTCTCGTGGTCAGTGGAAACGAACGAGGCCTTGACAGACCTCGCAGCTGGCGTGACGAGCGTGGAGAGTGACGCCCCTGCACGATATACCAATGAATGCGCCGAGCACAACATTATGGAGCGCGGCCTCCGCACGGGACCGACGGTATGTCGAGCGAATACCGTCACCCAGGTCAGCCGCGCGGGCACAAGCCAGGCGAAAGACCCGCTTGATGCAGAGCGCCGGACCGTTCATCCTGTGCGGGATGTCAACCGGGAGGTACAAGTGCCCCAGGTCTTCATAGAGCCGATCGGCGTCACCATCGAGATCGATGCAGGCGACACGCTGCTGTCCCCGGTCACCAGCGCATCCGTCTCCCTGCCCGTCGATTGCGGCGGTCGCGGGACCTGCGGCAAGTGTCTCGTGCGCCTCGGCGCCGGCGAACTGACGCCGCCGACCGAGAGCGAGCTGCGCAAGGTCCCGGCGGATCGTCTCTCGCAGGGTTGGCGGCTCGCGTGCCAGGCGAAGCCGCTCAGCGCCCGTGTGAGCATCGAGGTGCCGCAGACCGGCGGGCGCCGGCAGATCCTGACCGCCTCGGGCCTCTCTCACGGTCGGGCCCACCCGGCTGTCGACAGAGAGACGATCACGCTGCCGCGTCCGACCTTCGAGGACGCGCGCAGCGACGTCGTTCGACTTGAAGAGCAGCTGGGGCTCGGCGTCAGGCCACTCGCGGTGCTCAGTACCCTTCCCCAGATCCTCCGGGCGAACGGGTTCAAGGCCACGATCACCCGGTCTGAAGGGGCTGTGATCGACATCGAACCCAGCACAGTCGACGAGCACGCCTTCGGAGCCGCTATCGATATCGGGACCTCCAAGGTCATCACCTATCTCTTCGACCTGCAGGGTGGGCGCCTCATCGACCAGGAGGCCGTCGAGAACCCCCAGATGCGCTATGGCGAAGACATCGTCACACGCATCACCGAGGCGCTGGACACGGCCACGCTCGCGGATCTCGCGCGAGTCGTTCGCGAAGGCATCAACGAGACCCTTGAACGGCTGTGCGCGCGCCAGAAGATCGACTCCCGGCACATCTACGACGCGACCGTCGTGGGCAACACCGCGATGCATCATCTGGCGCTCGGTCTCTCGCCGATCGGCTTGACCGGCGCACCGTTCGCCCCGGCTCTGGACCGCTCGGTGTCAGTGCGTGCCGGAGACCTGGGGCTGGCGATGAACCCCGAGGCGCAGGTGTACTTCCCACCGCCCATCGCCGGGTTCGTCGGCTCCGACTGCCTGGCCGTCATCGCGGCGACTCGTCTCGAAGCGAAACGGGTCCCGGCGATGGCGATCGACATCGGCACCAACACTGAGATCGGCCTGGTGCATGACGGCAAGGTGTCGGTGACGAGCTGTGCCTCGGGCCCGGCCTTCGAGGGCTATCAGATCACCTCAGGCATGAAGGCGGCTGAAGGCGCCATCGAACGGATCGTCTTCCGCCGGGACGGACGCGTGCGCACCCTGCAGACGATCGGCGGCGTCGAGCCGCTCGGCATCTGCGGATCCGGTGTCGTCGACGCGCTGGCGGGCCTCCTCGCCACCGGGGTCGTCGACCGTACCGGCCTGATGCAGCCGCACGATCTCGTGCGCAGGGGTTCGCGTGGCATCGAGTACCTCCTGGCCGCGGGCGAGAACGGCGACATCGTCTTCACCCAGCGCGACGTACGTGCACTGCAGCTCGCCAAGGGGGCCATCGCCGCCGGCTGGTCGCTGCTGCTGGCCAACACCGGCCTCGCGCCAGACGATCTGCGTCACGTCTACGTGGCGGGCGCGTTCGGCAACTACCTGGACGTCGAGAACGCCCTCTCGATCGGCCTGCTGCCGCCCGTCCCCAGGGAGCGTATCGCCTTCGTCGGGAACGCCGCCGGAGTCGGCGCGCAGATGGCCCTGATCGACGTCGGTCAGCGCCGGCGCTTCGAGGCCCTGCGGCGCCGGATCAGCTTCCGTGAGCTCGCCACTGACGCGCAGTTCCACGAGGTCTTCCTGCGCGAGATGAGCTTCGGGAGCTAGGCCCGCGACTCAGGTGTCGCCGGCGCTCCCCGAGTGTTCAGCGCTCCATCGCTTGACCGCGGCGTAGGCGAGGCCGGCGGCGAAGCCGCGGCGCAGCAGAGCCTGGTAGGCCCGCCGCCGCGCCGCCTCCAGCGGCGGCCTCGGCGGGCCCAGCTTGCGCAGCACGGCGAGGGCGCGGTCCAGCTCTTCGCCCGCCCCCTCTTCGGCCGGGCCGCCGAGCGCCGCCTCCACGTCCGCGCCGTCCACGCCGAGAGCCGGCGAGGCCGCGGCGGATGCGCTCCGCGCCCCAGCCGCTGAGCCGTCGTTTGTCGGCCACGTAGGTGCGGGCGAAGTCGGCGTCGTCCAGCAGGCCGTCGCGCTGCAGCGCCTCCAGCGCCCCCGCGACGGCCTGCTCGGTGTGCTCCTTGGCGAGCAGCCGCTCGCGCAGCTCCATGCGGCTGCGGGCGCGGTGCCCGAGCAGCCGGTAGGCGTCCGCCAGGACGCGCGCCGCGGACGCCTGCTCCTTGATCTGCGCGAGCGTCTCGTCGTCCAGCTCGCGCCCCTTGAAGAGGCGCCAGCGGGCGACCAGCGACTCGCCGACGGTGCAGACGTAGCTGCCGTCCACGTGCAGGGCCACCCCTCCACGGCGGGTGGCGCGAAGGGCCGTGACGACGGCCACGCCGCTACCCTTCGAGGACCTCGCCGGTGACGGGGTCGACGGCCGCGGCCGGGGCCGCCTGAGCGGCCGGCGCGCCGAAGTCCACGGCCGGCAGTCCGGCCTTCTCGCGGATCTGCGCCTCGATCGCGTTGGCGATGTCCGGGTTCTCCTTGAGGAACTGACGCGCGCGTTGGCGCGGCCCTGGCCGAGGCGCTCGTCGTCGTAGCTGAAGAACGCACCGCTCTTGGCGACGACGTCGTGGGCCACGCCCAGGTCGAGCAGGGTGCCCTCGCGCGAGATGCCGACGCCGTACATGATGTCGAACTCCGCCTGCTTGAAGGGCGGCGCGACCTTGTTCTTGACGACCTTGACGCGGCAGCGGTTGCCGACCGCCTCGGTGCCGTCCTTGAGGGTCTCGATGCGGCGGATGTCGAGGCGGATGGTGGCGTAGAACTTGAGGGCCTTGCCGCCGGTCGTCGTCTCGGGGTTGCCGAACATGACGCCGATCTTCTCGCGCAGCTGGTTGGTGAAGACACAGATGGTGCCGGAGCGGTTGAGCGTGCCGGCGAGCTTGCGCAACGCCTGGCTCATGAGGCGGGCCTGCAGGCCGACGAAGCTGTCGCCCATCTCGCCCTCGATCTCGGCCTTGGGCGTGAGGGCCGCCACGGAGTCGATGGCGACGATGTCCAGCGCGCCGCTGCGCACCAGCATCTCGGCGATCTCCAGGGCCTGCTCGCCGTAGTCCGGCTGCGAGACCAGCAGGTTGTCGACGTCCACCCCGATCGTCTTGGCGTAGATCGGGTCCATGGAGTGCTCGGCGTCGATGAACGCGGCCTGGCCGCCGAGCCGCTGGGCCTGCGCGATGAGGTGGTAGACGAGGGTGGTCTTGCCCGACGCCTCGGGGCCGTAGATCTCCACGATGCGGCCGCGGGGGATGCCCCCCACCCCGAGCGCGATGTCGAGCGCCAGCGACCCGGTGGGCACGAACTGCATGTCGTCGCTGACGGGATGGTCGCCAAGACGCATGACGCTGCCCTTGCCGAACTGGCGCTCGATCTGGGTGACGGCTGCCTCGAGGGCTTTGTCCTTGTCCAAAATGACGCTCCTCTCCTGATCAGGAAGCGGGGAATTCTGCAACGGGAGTGTGCACGGCTCCGGCCCTCTCCAGGAGGCTACTATACAGGACCATGCGATCCACACCAAACTGCGGAATGGTGACGTTTTGCAGGGGAAATGGGTGACCGGGACGGCGGAAGCGGGCAACTGTGACGTGACCCAGCCAAGGCCGCCGGGAGGGCTTGTAGAGACCGGCGTCGCGGACCGCGTCCGAGGCGCCGGCCTGCAGCGCCGCGAGCCCGCCGGAGGGGTCCGCGAGGTGCAAGGCGACAACGTGCTTGGCGCCGCGCTCCGGCAGGAACAGCGGCGCTTCGAAGCGCAACTTGAAGGGCTTGAAGGTGACGGGCCGCAGGGCCGCGACGACGTCGTCCACCGCGGCCTCCGGCACATCTCCCAGAAAGACGAGCGTGATGTGCAGCGAGCCCACGACGCGCACGTCCGGCTGCGGTGCAAGCGCGCTCTGCTGCCAGGCCGTGAGCGCCTGCAGCACGCCCGCCGGCAGGTCGCAGGCCACAAAGAGGCGCTTGGGCTTGGGCTGCGCGCCCCGCGCGCCGCTCACCGGTCCATCTCCCAGAGCAGCAGGTGCAGGGCTCGCGTGGCGCTGAACTGCCGCACCGTGTCGCGGTCGCCGGGAAAGTGGTTGCGCGTGCTGCGCGTGCGGCCCGGGCCGCTGCAGGCGATGTGGACGAGGCCCACCGGCTTCTGCGGCGTGCCGCCGTCCGGGCCGGCGACCCCGGTGACGGCGAGGGCATAGGTGGCGCCCGTGAGGCGCCTGACGCCCTCGGCCATGGCCGTGGCGACCTGATCCGACACGGCGCCGTGTTCCTGCAGCAGCTGGCGCGACACGCCCAGGACTCCCGCCTTGACGTCGTCCGCGTAGCTGATGACGCCGCCGAGGAAGTAGTCTGAGCTGCCGGCCAGGGCGGTGAGGCGGGCGCCGAGGAGGCCGCCGGTGCACGACTCGGCCACGGCCAGCGTGGCGCCCGCCGAGCGCAACGCGTCGGCGACCAGCGCGTCCACAGTGCGGCCGTCGGCGCTGTACACGGGCACGGCCGCCTGCAGCGCCGCGACGACGGCGTCCGCCTGGCGCCGCGCGGCCGCAGCGGCGGGGTGGCGCAGCTTCACGACGACCTCTCCCCCGCCGACGTTGATGCCGGTCTCGAGCAGGTCGCGTGGCACCGCGTCCAGCACCGGGCCCACCTGCAGCTCGCCGACGCCGAAGATGCGCACGACGCGCGTGACGACCTGCGGGAACAGGCCGTCGGCCTGCAGCCCGGCCGCGATGGCCTGCCACATGCGCTCGAATTCGAAGGGCACGCCGGGCAGGGCGTAGATGAGCGTGGAGCCGGAACGCGCCGCGATGCCCGGCGCGACGCCGGCCGGCGGCAGGGGCGCGGCGCCCTCCGGCAGCAGCGCCTGGCGCCGCGCCAGCCGGAACAGCTCGTCGAACGGCACCCGCCGGCGCTCGGCCACGACGCGCACCCGCTGCTCGAGCATCGCCAGCGCCTCGGGGTGCTCGCGCAGCGGCACGCCGAGGACCTCGGCGAGGCACTCGGCGGTGAGGTCGTCGTGGGTGGTGCCGAGCCCGCCGCCCACGACGAGCACGTCCGGGTCGGCGGCGAGGGCGAAGCGCAACGCCGCCGTGAGGCGCTCACGGTCGTCCGCGACGGTGACCACGCCGGCGACCTTGACGCCGCGGTCGCTGAGGTCCGTCGCGACGAAGGCGCCGTTGGTGTCTGTGGTGCGACCGTCCAGCAACTCGTTGCCGCTGAGCACCACGGCGGCGCTGCGCAGGGCCGTCATGGGGACGTGCCGGGGATGCGGATGACGCCGCGCGCGTTCATGAAGTAGCGGATGCCCGACCAGAGCGTGACGACCACGACGACCGCGATGAGACAGTCGTTGACGAGCTCCGGCACCCACGGCTCGACGTTGAGCCGGTCGGCGATGTCGGCGGTGGGCACGAGCACGTAGACGACGTAGACGATCTGCAGGACGGTCTTGAGCTTGCCGTAGCGGTCCGCGGGGATGGACACGCCCTGCGAGACGCCGACGATGCGCAGCACGCTCACGGCGATCTCGCGCACGATGATGACCGTGGCGACCCAGGCCGGCACGCGGCTCATGCTGACGAGGGCGATGAGCGCCGCGGCGATGAGCAGCTTGTCGGCGAGCGGGTCGAGGAACTGCCCCAGCGTCGTGACGGACTTGCTGCGCCGCGCGACGTAGCCGTCCAGCTTGTCGGTAGCCGCGGCGAGGATGAACACCGCCGCCGCCCCGATGTCGTTGTAGGGCTGCGGGATACCGGACAGCAGCAGTACGAGGAACACCGGGATGAGCAGGATCCGCGCGATGGTGATGGCGTTGGCGAGGTTCACGCGAGCGCTCCGCTTATGTGGCGATGACCTCGACATCATACCCGAGAGCCCCGACGGCAACGGCCGGGACCAGCTCGCCGCGCCGCACGGCGCGGCCGCGAAGCAGGGCGCGGCCGTCCACGTCCGGCGCCTGCAGGGCGAGGCGGCCCAGGGCGACGCCGTCCGGCCGCCTCGTGCCCCGTTCGACGAGCACGTCCAGGCGGCTGCCCTGCAGCCCCTGCCAGTAGGCCGCCGCCGTCTCGTCGATGACCTCGCCCAGCTGCGCGGCGCGCTCGAAGGCGAGCGCCGCCGGCACCTGCCGAGGGGCGCTCGCCCCCGGCGTGCCCTCCTGCGGGTCGTAGACGAACACGCCGGCCGCGGCCAGGCCGGCCTGGCGCACGAAGGCGACGAGCTCCTCGAACTCCTCGTCGGTCTCGCCGGGGAAGCCGGCGATGAAGGTCGAGCGCACGGCGACGCCGGGCAGCGCGGCGCGCACACGGGCGAGCAGCGCGAGGTAGGCCTCGCCGTCACCGCCGCGCCGCATGCGGCGAAGCACGGCGCCGTGCGCGTGCTGCAGCGGGATGTCCACGTAGGGCACCGCATGCCGGGCGATCGCCTCCAGGAGGGCGTCATCGATGCCGTCCGGCTGCAGGTAGAGCAGGCGCAGCCATGCCGGGCCGGGCTCCAGCGCCTTGAGTTCCGCCAGCAGGCGCTGCAGCCCGCCCCAGCCGGGCTGCGCCCACCGCGACGTGTCCTGACCCACCAGCACGAGCTCCCTGGCGCCCGCCGCCAGCGCGGCCCGGGCGCTCCGCAGCACCTCGGCGGCGGCGACCGTCTCGTAGTCCCCCTTGATGAGCGGGATGGCGCAGAAGGCGCAGCGGCGGTCGCAGCCGTCGGAGATCTTGACGTAGGACGAGATCGGGGCGCGGGCGGCGCGGCACCGGCACGGCTGCGCCCCGCCCCGCCGTGCCCTCCTCGCTCCCCCGCGCCGCCAGGGCGGCCAGGAGCGGCGCCGTGTCCAGGCCGCACCACAGGTCCACCTCCGGCAGCTCGGCGGCGAGCTCGTCGCGGTAGCGCTCGACCAGGCAGCCCACCGCCGCCACCCGCGCCCCGCGGGCGTGGGCGAAGGCGGCCGCGTCCAGGATGGCGTCGATGGACTCCTCTTTGGCGGCGTCGATGAAGCCGCAGGTGTTGACGATGACCACCTGGGCCTGGGCCGCCGCCGCCTCTCGGTGACCGGCGGCACGCAGGCGTCGCGTCAGCGCGTCGGAGTCGGCCTCGTTCTTGGGGCAGCCGAGCGTCTGGATGAAGAAGGTCGAGGCCGTCGGCCCGCCTCAGCGGTAGTTCACGAACTGCAGCGGGATGCCCCAGTCCTCGTCGCGCAGCGCCTGCATGGCGCTCTGGAGCTCGTCCTTGCTCGGCGAGAACACGCGCACGGTGTCGCCCTGGATCTGCACCTTCACCTTCTTGAAGCGCTGGCGCAGGAGCTTGTTGATGGCCTTGGCCTTGTCGTCCGGGATGCCCTGGGCCACGGCCACGCGCTGCCGCACCGTGCCGCCCAGCGCCTGCTCGATCTTGCCGTACTGCAGCGCCTTGAGCGGCACCTTGCGGCGCACGAGCTTCTCCTCCAGCACGTCGACGACCTGGCGCAGCTTGCCCTCGTCGTCGGAGACGAGCACGAGGGCGTCGCCCTCCAGCGTCACGGCGCTGACGCTCTTCTTGAAGTCGTAGCGTGTGGCGATCTCCTTCTGCGCCATGTGCACGGCGTTGCGGACCTCGTTCATGTCCGCCCGGGAGACCACGTCGAACGAGGATTCCTTCGCCATCTCAGCCCTGCCTCGTGAGCTTGCCGTCCTTGGCCAGATAGTCCAACGGCCCTGTCTCGGTGATGCGCGGCATCTTCGTGCCGTCGACGTTGATGCGGAGCGCCGGCGGGTTGCCGAGGCGCAGCCACAGGGTCCTTGCCGTGGAACACCTTCGTCACGCCCTGGCTCATGGTGTCGGAGTAGAGGACCCGGCCCGTGCTGGAGCCGACGCGCACCTCCAGCCAGCAGTCGCCGTCCGCGGCGCTGACGCGCACCACGCCGGTCGCCGGCGTCGCCGACTTGGACGGTGAGACCGTCGGCTTGGCGCTGGGCTTCGGCGACGTGCTGTCGAGGCCCAGGGCGCTCGGCTGGGTGATGGGCTCGTTGCCCTCGCCCCCGTCGCCCATGCCGAGCACGTAGATGACGCCCAGCACCAGCAGGCAGATGACGGCGATGAAGACGATGGTGTTGCGGCCGCGGTGGCTGCGCGGCGCGCCCAGCATGGACGAGCCTCCGAAGGGCTCGTGGTCGCGCGGGGCGCCGCGCGTGGAGTACTCCTGCAGCATCACGTTGGCGTCCAGGCCGAGGTACGAGGAGTAGGTGCGCAGGAAGGCCTTGGCGTAGGTCGGGCCCGGCATCACGTCGAAGTCCTCGTTCTCCATGGCCTGGAGGTACTTGACGCGGATCTTGGTGTCTTCCTCGACCTGCTGCAGCGTGAGGCTGCGCCTGACGCGAGCCTCCCGCAGTGTGGTCCCGATCTCGAACACGCTGGCCGACCCTCTCCGAATCGTGGCGCCGGGCGCCGAGCGGCGCCCGAACGTACAGTCTAGTAATCGCCTTGAGCTAAGACAAACCGGCGAGAGGCCTGCGCGAGCCTCAGGCGAGGACGTCGTCCGGGGACGCCTGTCCCTCGCCGGGGACGCTCGCCGCGCCGCCCTCCTCGTCCTGCGCGGGGACGTCGCCGGTCAGCCTCGCGAGCGCCTGCGGCAGCGCCGCCTCGCTGATGAGCACGCTGCGCGCCTTGCTGCCGTCGTACCCCGAGATGATGCCCATCTGCTCCATGATGTCGATGAGGCGGCCGGCGCGGGCGTAGCCCACGCGCAGGCGCCGCTGCAGCAGGGCCACGGAGGCGGCGCCGGTGCCGACGACCGTCTTGATGGCTTCGCCCAGCAGGTCGTCGCCACCGGCGCCCGCCTGGCCCTGCTCGGCGTCGGCGCCGGCGGGGTTCTCCAGCAGGTCCTCGCGGAACTCGGGCTTGGCCTGGCGCTTCCAGTGCTCGGTGATGAGCTTCATCTCCTGCGGCGTGACCAAGGCGCCCTGCACGCGCAGCATGCGGTTGCTGCCCATGGGGCTGAAGAGCATGTCGCCCATGCCCAGCAGGCTCTCCGCGCCGCCCTGGTCCAGGATGATGCGCGAGTCGGTCTGCGAGGCCACGGCGAAGGCGATGCGCGACGGGATGTTGGTCTTGATCATGCCCGTGACCACGTCGACCGAGGGGCGCTGCGTGGCCACCACGAGGTGCACCCCGGAGCTGCGCCCGAGCTGGCCGAGGCGGATGACGCTGTCCTCCACCTCCGAGGGGGCCACCATCATCAGGTCGGCCAGCTCGTCGATGATGACCATGATGTAGGGCATCTTCTCTTCCCCGGCCCGCGCCAGCTTCTTGTTGAGGGCGCGGATGTCCTGGCAGCCGTTGCGCGAGAGCACGTCGTAGCGGCGGTCCATCTCGCGGCAGATGTTGTCCAGCACGTAGGTCGCCTGCTTCATGTTGGTGACCACCGGCGCCAGCAGGTGCGGCACGCCGTTGAAGTTGCTGAGCTCCACCTTCTTGGGGTCGATCATGATCATGCGCACGTCGTCCGGCGTGGCGCGCAGCAGGATGGAGCTGATGAGCGCGTTCAGGCAGCCGCTCTTGCCCGAGCCGGTGGTGCCGGCGATGAGCAGGTGCACCATCTTCACGAGGTCGGCAAGCACGGCCTTGCCGGTGACGTCCTTGCCCAGCCAGAAGGCCATGGGCGAGGCGTGCGGCGGGAACAGCCCGTGGATGTCGCCGAGCGACACGTAGTTGGCCTGGATGTTGGGCACCTCGACGCCGACGGCCTGCTTGCCGGGGATGGGGGCCTGCACGCGCACGTCCGTGGCCGCCAGGGCGTAGGCGAGGTCGTCCTTCAGCGAGGCCACGCGGCTCACCTTGATGCCGGGCGCGAGCTGCAGCTCGTAGCGCGTCACGCGCGGGCCGGACACGGTGCCGATGACGTGCGCCGGGATCGAGAAGTGACCGAGCGTCTCGACCAGGCGCTGTGACACCTTGCCGATCGCCTCCGGCGACTCGCCGGCGCTCTCGCCCAGGCGCTGCAGGAGCGACGCGTCGGGCAGCGACCACTGGCGCTTCTCGGCCTCGCGGAAGGCGACCGCCACGGCGTCGCCGGCCGGCTCGCCCGCCGCGGCCGCGGCCAGCGAGAGCTGCTCGCCGTCGTCGGCCTGTTCGGCAGGCTCGGGCGCGTGTTCGCGCGCCGGCGGCTCGATACGGTCCCGGCGGCGAACTGGCCGTCGCCGAAGATCTCCGGGGCCGCGAGGACCCCGTCGATGAGGTGCGGCGTGTGGGTGCTGACCGCCGGCCCGTAGCTGCGCCGCCGGCGTCACGGTGGTGCGCACCAGGTCGGAGGCATCGACGGTGACGTCCTCGTCGGCCGGCACCACGCGCGTGGCCGCGTCGCGGCGGCGAGCACCCAGGGCCTCGGCCTGGGTACGTGCCGCGCGGCCGGCGGCGGCCACGCCGGTGCGCGACGAGGTCGCCCAGCCCCGCAGCGTCGAGCCCGTCGCCAGCAGCACACCGGCCAGGAACAGCGCCAGCACGAGGACGTCGACGCCCACGCGCCCGATGAAGGGGTGCAGCAGCGCCCACTCGGCCTCGCCGGTGAAGCCGCCGTGGCCCTGCATGTAGGCGTCGCGGAACAGGGCCACCGGGCGCTCCCCGGCGAAGACGCCGAAGGCGTCGGCGGCCGCGGCGAGCACGAACGCGGCGGCCATCATCGCGATGCCCCAGCTGACGCCGCGGCGCGGCTTTCTGTCCGACCTCGCGACCAGGACGTAGGCGCCGTAGCAGAGCAGCAGCGGCAGCACGAAGGCGAGCAGGCCGAACAGCCAGCGGGAGGCGTCGCCGAGCCAGCGGCCCAGCGAGCCGCCGTCCCAGCCCAGATAGAGGACGAAGCCGAGGAAGACGGCCAGCGCGACGCAGGCGATCGCCGCCAGCTCGTGGCGGTGGCGTGTCGCCGGCTGCTGAGGCTGAGGGGCCGAGCGCGTTGCGCGCGGGCGCGTCCGCGACGCGGCGCCCGCGCGCCGCCGGGCCTGCTTGGGGCGTGCAGTCGCCATGAGCGGTCCTATTCGACGGTCGGGAGCGAATCCCTAGGCGCGCGGCGGCGCCATGCGGCCGGCGCCGCCTCAGACCTCGACGACGACGGGCATGATGAGCGGACGCCGCCTGGTGCCGCTGTAGACGAGCTCGGCGAGCGAGTCCTTGATGTCGTCGCGGATGAGGCGCTGCCCCGTGATGCCCTCCTTGCCGAGCTGGGCCAGGACCTCGTCCAGCGCCTCGCGGCAGTCCGCCAGGACGTCCTTGAGGCGCTCGTCATCGTGCAGGAAGCCGCGTGCGACGAGCTCGGGCGGCGCCACGGAGCGCCCGGTCTGCGCATCCACGGTCACGACCGCGATGAGGATGCCGTCGCCGGCGAGCTGCTGGCGGTCGCGCAGCACGAGGCCCTCCGCGTCGCCTATCTCGAAGCCGTCGACGAACGCCATGCCGGTGTGGACCTTGTCGACGATCTCGGCGTTGGCGTCGTCGATCTCGAGCACGTCGCCGTTCTCGAGGATGAAGATGTTCTCCTCCTCGATGCCCGCCTCCCGCGCCAGTCGCGCGTGGATGTGCTGGTGCCGGTACTCGCCGTGCACCGGCACGAAGTACTGCGGTCGCAGCAGGTTGAGCATCATCCGCATGTCCTCCTGCGAGGCATGCCCGGACACGTGCACGCCGGTCCTCGAGCCGTAGATGACGGCGGCGCCCGACTTGAGCAGCCGGTTCACGGTCGTCATCACGCTCACCTCGTTGCCGGGGATGGGCTTGGCGGAGATGACCACGGTGTCGCCCTCGTGGAGCCCCACCTGCGGATGGTCGTCGAAGGCCATGCGGCTGAGCGCCGAGAGGGGCTCGCCCTGACTGCCGGTGGAGAGGATGAGCAGCTCCTCCGGCCGGTAGTCGTCGATGTCCGCGAGTCTGATCATCGCGCCTTCGGGCACGTCCAGATAGCCCAGGTTGCGGGCGATGTTCACGTTCTTCTGCATCGAGCGCCCCGACACCGCGAACTTGCGGCCGTGCAGGTGCGCGATGCGGATGGCCTGCTGCACGCGATGGATATGCGAGGCGAAACAGGCGACGACGACGCGGCCTTCGGCCTCGGCGAAGATCTGGTGGAACGCCTGCCCCACGTTGCTCTCCGAGGCCGTGGTGCCCGGCGACTCGGCGTTCGTCGAGTCGGCCAGGAGCACGACGACGCCTTCCTGTCCGAGCCGCGCGAACGTGTTCACGTCCGTGATGCGCCCGTCGATGGGCGTGTGGTCGAACTTGTAGTCGCCGGTGACGACCACGTGGCCGAGGTCCGTGGTGAGCACGATGGAGAGGGCGTCGGGGACGCTGTGGCTCACGGCCACGAAGGACAGCGCGAACGGGCCGAGGGTGAACCGCGACGCCTCGCTGACCTCGTTGACCTCGACGGTCTTGATGAGGCCGTGCTCGTCCAGCTTCGACTTGATGAGCGCCAGCGTGAGCCGGCTGCCGTAGACCGGCCGGTTCAGCTGTTTGAGCACGAACGGCAGAGCGCCGGTGTGGTCCTCGTGGCCGTGCGTGATCAGGAACCCGAGGACGTCGTCGCGGCGCTCGAGCAGCCACGAGATGTCCGGGAGGATGAGGTCGATGCCGAGCATCTCGTCCTTGGGGAACTCGATGCCGCAGTCGACGACCACGATCTTGCCGCGATACTCGATCGCGGTCATGTTCTTGCCTATCTCACCCAGGCCGCCCAGAGGGATGATCCTGATGGTGTCTTGTGTCATGAAAGCCTCATTAGATTGTTGAAGTCTTGGATGGGAATAGCCGGCTCAGACGAGCAGGCCGAGGCGGCGAAGCTCGGCGGCGACGACGTCCGACTCCTCGGGCGTCGCGTCGACGAGGGGCAGGCGCAGGCCACCGGCGTCGAAGCCCACCAGCTGCAGGGCGCGCTTCACGGGGATGGGGTTCGCGGTCACGAACAGCGCCTCGTACAGGCCGCGGAGCTCGGTGTCGATGGCCGCGGCTCCCGCTTCGTCCCCGGCTCGGACGAGCCGGGCCATCTGCGCCAGCCGCGGCCCCACCACGTGGCTCGCGACGCAGA
The DNA here is from genome assembly GCA_963707335.1 of uncultured Thermoleophilia bacterium. Lineage (GTDB taxonomy): Bacteria > Actinomycetota > Thermoleophilia > UBA2241 > UBA2241 > CAIXSE01. Next base: position 13,505 of record CAVPQD010000019.1, read on the forward strand.
TACCGCCCAGGCCCCCCAGCCTGAGCACGTCGAGCAGCATGTCGTCGTTGCCGGCGTACACGCCGAGGTCGCTCAGCTCGCGCAGGCGGCGCAGCTCCGACAGGTCAGGGTTGGCCTGCTTCACGGCGACGATGTTCTCCACCTCGCCGAGCCGCGCCAGCACGTCCGGCGACAGGTTCACGCCGCAGCGCCCCGGGATGTTGTAGATGAGCACGGGCAGCGCCGTCGCGGCAGCGACGGCGCGGAAGTGCGCCAGCAGACCGCGTTCCGGCGGTTTGTTGTAGTAGGGCGTCACGACCAGCACCGCGTCCACGCCGCAGGCCTCGGCGGCTCTGGTGAGCTCGATGGTGTGGCGCGTGTCGTTGGACCCGGTGCCGGCGATGACCGTGCCACGTCCGGCGACGGCGTCGAGCACCGTGCGGAACATCGCGGCCTTCTCCGTGTCCGTCAGGGTCGGCGACTCGCCCGTGGTGCCGGCCACGACCAGGCCGTCCGAGCCGTCGTCCAACAGTCGGACGGCCAGCTCAGCGAGCCGCCCGTGATCGACCTCCAGGTCCGCGCCGAACGGCGTGACCATCGCGGTGATGATCGTGCCGAAATCTCCGGTCATCGTCTTCTCCCCCACCCAGCGCCTGACCTCATGTGAGGAGGTTCTCCAGACCCACGACGGTCTCCTTGAGGTCGCCGACCCGGCGGAGCGCGAGCAGTACCCCGTTCATGAAGGAGCGCCGCGAGAACGAGTCGTGGCGTATGGTGAGCAGCTCGTCCTCGCCGCCGAACAGGACCTCCTGGTGGGCGACCAGACCGGGCAGACGCACGCTGTGGATGGTCACGTTGTCCGCCTGCAGGCCGCGTGACGGCGCGCCGGCGGCCGGCGGCTCCCGCAGGGACGACCCCGCCACCGCGCCCATGAGGCGCGCGGTGCGCAGGCTCGTGCCCGACGGCGCGTCCAGCTTGGCCGCCTCGTGCAGCTCGATGACCTCGGCGTGCTCGTAGTGCCTGGCGGCCTCGGCCGCGAACTTCATGAGCAGTACGGCGCCGAGCGCGAAGTTGGGCACGATCGCCAGGCCGGCGCCGGAGGCCGCCGCCACGGCGCGCAGCTCGTCCACCATGGCGTCGTCGAGGCCCGTGGCGCCGACCACGGTCGGGACACCGGCCTGCAGCAACGCCCTGGTGTTGCCGAACACGGCGGCGGGCACGCTGAACTCCAGCGCCGCCGCCGGCGAGGTCAGCGCCAGCGCCTCCTCCACGGCCTTGAAGCACGGCGCGTCGCCGGCCCTGGCGCCGCCTCTCGGGTCGACCAGCGCCACCACGCGCATGTCCTTCTGGGCGGCGATGGTGGCTGCGCTCAGCGAGCCCATCTTGCCGGCGGCGCCGGTGACGAGGACGTCGATCATCGCTCCTCCCAGGTGAACCCCTCGGCGGCCGCGCGGAACGGCTCCGGCTGCGGGCCGATGCACACCGTGGACCATTTCTGCGGGTCATAGTACCGCCGCACCGCGGCCATCACATCGTCGTGCGTGACGGCGTCGATGCGCTGCAGCACCTCGTCGACGCTCAGCACGGGCAGCTCCATGAGCACGGAGCGGCCCAGGGCCTGCATGCGGCTCCCCGGGCTCTCCATGCTCAGCACGAGCTGCCCCTTGAGGTGGTTCTTGGCGCGTTCGATGGCGTCCTCGGCGATGCCCCGGTCGAAATCGTGCAGGACCTCAAGGATGACCTCCATCGCCTCTCGCACGGCTTCTTCCCGCGACCCTACGTAGATGGCGGTGAGCCCGGCGTCGGCATACAGCGACGTGTAGGAGTACACCGAGTAGGCCAGGCCCCGCTTCTCACGCACCTCCTGGAAGAGGAGCGAGCTCCACGAGCCGCCGAGCACCGTGTCCACGACAAACACCGCGTAGCGGTCCGGGTCCGCGCGCCGCGGGCCGGGGCCGCCAAAGCAGATGTGGTACTGCTCGGTGTCCTTCTGTGTGAAGCGCGCCACGTGGCGCATACCCGGCGGGCTGAGCTCAGGGCGCGGGACCACAGCCCCGGGCTCGGGGCGGAAGTGCTGCGCCGTCAGCTCGCAAAGGTGGTCGTGATCGACGTTGCCGCTGGCTGCGACCACGATGCCGGGGTTCACGTAGTGGGCGTCGTGATAGGCGCGCACGGTGTCGTGGTCGATGCGCGCCAGGGTCTCGCTGCGGCCGATGATGGGCCGGCCCAGCGGGTGATCGCCGAACACGGCCTCCGCGAGGTCGTCGTGCACCAGTTCGGGCGGCGAGTCCTCGTACATCGCCACCTCCTCCAGGACGACCTCACGCTCCTGATCGAGATCGGCGAACCCGGGCCGGGCCACCATCTCCGCGATGACCGCGAACGCCCGGTCCAGGTCGTCGTCGAGAAAACGCGCGTGGACGACGGTGTGCTCCTTGGAGGTGGCCGCGTTGGGCTCGCCACCCATGTCGTCGAAGATGCGGGCGATGTCCCAGGCGCTGTAGCGGTCCGAGCCCTTGAAGATGAGATGCTCGATGAAGTGCGAGACGCCGGCGATCTCCGGGGGCTCGAGCCGGGAGCCGGCGGCGATGTACAGCCCGAGGGCCACCGAGCGCACTGTGTCCAGGCGCTCGGTGGCCACTCTCAGGCCGTTCTCAAGCGTTGTGAGCCGATAGGCCTCCGTGGCCGGCTCCCTTTACTCCGCCCCGCGCGGGGCCCTTGCGGGCCGCGGGTCGCTCAATAACACTCCGAGTACTCCGTTCTCTACGGGCATTAGTCCGCGTCGGGCAGCTTGAGCGGCTTGAGCCCGATGCGGTTGCGCGCCTTGTCGATCTCCACCACCTCGACGGTGACGGTGTCGCCGCGCTTCACGACGTCCTCCACCGACTTGACGCGCTCGCCCTTGGCGCCGAGCCGCGAGATGTGGATGAGACCGTCGGTGCCCTTCTTGAGCTCGATGAAGGCGCCGAAGTCGGTGGTCTTGACCACGCGACCGGTGAACACGTCGCCGACCTCGATCTCCTTGGTCATCGCCTGGATGCGGTTCATGACGCCTTCAGCCGACTCCTGGTCCGGGGCGCAGATGAAGATGGTGCCGTCGTCCTGGATGTCGATGTCCGCGCTGAACTCGTCCGTCATGCCGCGGATGGTCTCGCCGCCCTTGCCGATCACGAGCCCGATCTGGTCGGGATTGATCTGGATCGTGAAGATGCGCGGCGCCCACTGCGACAGCTCGCTGCGCGGCTCGGGGATGGTCGCGAGCATGCGCTCGAGGATGAACAGGCGCGCTCGCCTGGCCTGCTCGAGCGCCTCCGTGAGGATCTCGAAGGTGACGCCCTTGATCTTGATGTCCATCTGCAGGGCGGTGATGCCGTCGACGGTGCCGGCCACCTTGAAGTCCATGTCGCCGAGGTGGTCCTCCACGCCGGCGATGTCGGTGAGCACCACGTAATCGTCGCCTTCCTTGATGAGGCCCATGGCGATGCCGGCGACCGGCTTGCTGATCTTCACGCCCGCGTCCATGAGCGACAGCGTGCTGCCGCAGACGCTGGCCATGGAGGACGACCCGTTGCTCTCGAGGATCTCCGAGACGATGCGGATCGTGTAGGGGAAGTCCAGCTCGTCCGGCAGCACCGGCAGCAGGGCGCGCTCGGCCAGGGCGCCGTGACCGATGTCACGGCGCTTGGGGCCGCGCATGAAGCCCGTCTCGCCCACCGAGTACGGCGGGAAGTTGTAGTGGTGGATGTAGCGCTTCTTGTCCTCGATGCCGAGGCCGTCGATGCGCTGGAACTCGCCGGTGCCGCCCAGCGTGAGCAGGCTCATCGCCTGGGTCTGGCCGCGCGTGAACAGGGCGCTGCCGTGCGTGCGCGGGATGACGCCGACCTCACACGTGATCTGGCGGATCTCGTCCGTGCCGCGGCCGTCCGGGCGCCGCTTCTGCACGGCGATGCGGTCGCGGACGATGTCCTTCTCGAGCTTCGCGACCGCGCGCTTCACCTGCACGGCGCGCTCGGCCTCCGCGTCCTCGCCGACGAGCGCCTCGATGGCGGCCTTCTTCACGTCGGCCGTGGCGTCCTGGCGGGCCTTCTTGTCCTCCGCCTGGGTGGCGGCGTCGAGGGCCGCGCCGAACTGCGTGCGGACCTCCTCCAGAACGCCGTCGTCCACGGCGTACGCCGCCACCGGCCACTTGGGCTTGCCGGCGAGGCGCTGCAGCTCGAGCTGCACGTCGATGAGCTTCCTGATCTCCGCGTGCGCCAGCTTGAGCGCCTCGACGACGACGTCCTCGGTGATCTCCTTGGCGCCGGCCTCCACCATCACGATGGCGTCGGCGGTGCCGGTGACCACGAGGTCCATGTCGGACTCGTTCTGGGTCTCCTCGAGGGTGGGGTTGATGACCAGCTCGCCGTCGATGCGGCCCACGCGCACCGACCCGATGGGGCCCTCGAAGGGGATCTCGCTCAGGGTCAGCGCGGCCGACGCGCCGATGCTGGCCAGCGTGTCGTAGGCGTTCTCGAAGTCGACCGAGAGGGTGGTCGCCACGATATGGACCTCGTTCATGAAGCCCTTGGCGAACAGCGGCCTGATCGGCCGGTCGATCTGGCGAGCGGCCAGGATGGCCTTCTCGCTGGGCCGCGACTCGCGCTTGATGAAGCCGCCGGGGATCTTGCCGGCGGCATAGTGACGTTCTTCGACGTCCACCGTGAGCGGGAAGAAGTCCTGCCCCTCGCGGGTGTCTTCGCGCCCGACGGCGGACACCAGCACCACGGTGTCCCCACAGCGGACAAGGACGGCGCCGTTGGCCTGCTTGGCCAGACGGCCGGTCTCCAGGGAGATCGTCTTGTCCCCTACTTGCACTTCTACTCTGTTCATCTCTTCCTTCGTCTTCCTTCTGACCCGACGCCCCATTGCGCACGGGTTCTCTCTCGTCCGTGTGGGATCATCACGCGACGACTGATACGGCGTGCCCGCCGTAAGGGGTGATCACTTGCGGAGCTCGAGCTCCTTGACGAGCGCGCGATACCTGTCGAGGTCGCGCGCCTGCAGGTAGTTGAGGAGGCGACGACGCTGGCCCACCATCTTCAGCAGGCCGCGCCTGCTGTGGTGGTCCTTCTTGTGCGTCTTGAGGTGATCGGTGAGGGTCTCGATACGGGCCGTGAGGATGGCGATCTGCACCTCAGGAGACCCGGTGTCGCCGTCGTGCTTGGCGTGCTTGGCGATGATGCTTTCTTTGTCGGTCTTCGTGACTGCCATAGTGATTCACCTCCTTTGCAGGAGAATCCGGGAACCCAGTAGCGGGATGGCGACCCGCAACCGAGTAGACGGTCGCGCGCAAGGCTAGCACAGGCGGGAGCAGCGGCAAAACCAGCCCCGTTTGCCGGTGATACCCGCTCAGGGCAGCAGGCCCACCTCGGCCAGGGCCGCATCGCGGAGCTCGGCCGTGAGGCGGATGTCGTCCTGCATCTGCGCGACGAGCGCGTCGACCGTGTCGAAGGCGCGCTCGTCGCGGATCTTGTGCAGGAAGTCCACGCGGATGTCGCGGTCGTAGATGTCGCCGTGAAAGTCCAGGAGGAAGGCCTCGATGGAGACGCTCGTCGTCTCCGCGTGCCGCCGGAACGTGGGGTTGTGGCCGATGTTGACGGCGGCGCGGTACCACGTGTCCTGCACGCAGGCTCGCGCCGCGTACACGCCGCGGCCCGGGAAGATGGTGCCGGCCCGCACCTCGATGTTGGCCGTCGGCACGCCCAGGGTGCGGCCGCGCTGTACGCCGGGGATGACGCGGCCCGTCGCCGACGGAGGCCGGCCCAGGATCTCGCGCACCTCCTCCAGCTCCCCGTCGTGCAGGAGCTTGCGGATGCGGGTCGAGCTGATGGTCTTGCCGTGCTCCGTGACGAGCGGCTCGACCACGGTCTCGTAGCCGCGCCGCTCGCCGCAGGCGCGCAGCAGCGCCGCGTCGCCGGCCCCGCCGGCGCCGAAGTTGAAGTTCTCGCCCACGACGACGACGCGGGCGCCCAGGGCGTCGCCGAGCAGGCGCCCGCAGAAGTCCTTCGCGGGCAGGGCGGCGAGGCCGGCGTCGAACGGCAGCAGCACCAGCTCGTCGGGCTCGCAGCTCGGCGATGAGGCGCACCTTGTCGGCGAGCGGCGTGAGCAGCCGCGGCACGCGCCGCGGGGCGACCACCTCGAGCGGGTGCTTGTCGAACGTCAGCACGGTGCTCGTGAGGCCGCGCTCCACGGCCAGCTCGACGGCGCGGCCGATCACCGCCTGGTGGCCGACGTGCACGCCGTCGAACGTGCCGATGGCGACGGCCCGTGAACGGCGGGACACGGCCCCCAGGTCGGTGATGGTCTCCATCAGAGCTTGACGAGCAGCTTCAGGGCGTGCCCCTCTTCGGCGGGACCGTAGATGGCGATGAGCTCGCCGCGGAAGGTCAGGCGCACCGGCTCCGGCGGGCCTCCCGGCAGGCGCGCCCCGTTGCGCACCGCCGTGACCTGTGCCGCCGACAGCTCGACGCCGGGCATGAACTGCAGGGCGCTGGCGGGGGTGACGAGGCCGGGGATGCGTTCGTCGCCGGCCTCGCGCCGCTCCAGTGCCGCCTCGAAGTCGTCCAGCGTCTGGGCGGCGTCGAGGCGCAACTCGCCGGTGGCGGTACGCGACAGCTGTTCGAGGTGCGCGCCGGCGCCGACGGCCTCGCCGATGTCGATGGCCAGCTGCCGCACGTAGGTGCCCTTGGAACAGGCGATGCGGCAGCGCATGGTCTGCGCCGCCTCATCGAAGTCCAGGATCTCGATGGCCTCGATGCGGACGTCCTTGACCGGCGTCTCGACCACCTCGCCGCGATGGGCCTTGCGGTAGAGACGCTCTCCGTCCACCTTGACGGCGGAGGTCATGGGCACCTGCTGCTGCACGTCGCCGAGGAAGCGCGGCAGCACGTCCTCGACGGCCGCGCGCGTCGTGGGAACACCGGTCTCCGACAGCTCACCCGTGAGGTCGCCCGTGTCCGAGCGCACGCCGAAGCGCACGGTGCACTCGTACTCCTTGGGCAGGTCGACGAAGAAGCGGGCGAGCTTGGTGGCCCTGCCTACGAGCACGACCAGCAGACCCGTGGCGAAGGGGTCCAGCGTGCCGGCATGGCCCACCTTCTTGACCGTGGGCCGCAGCAGCCGCCGCACGCGGGCGACGACGTCGTGCGACGTGAAGCCCTCCGGCTTGTCGATCAGGAGGACGCCGTCTGCAGGCGCCTTGCGAGTTCTGAACTGAGCCATGCGGTCACCTCCCCGGGGTCGTCGTCGCTCGAGAAGCCGGCGGCCATGCGGTGGCCGCCGCCGCCGCGCAGGCGGCCACGGCGCTCACGTCCAGGCCGCTGGAGCGCAGGCTCACGCGCACGCGCCGCCCGTTCGACTGCTCCTTCACGAGTGCGGCGACCTCCACGCCGTCCGCGGCGCGCAGGCTCTCCACGATGCCTTCGGTCTCGTCCTCGTGCGCGCCGGCGGCGGTGTAGTCCGCGAGCAGCAGCTCGCGCCACGAGGCCCCGGCCTCCCGCCACGGGCTCGGCCGCGATCACGGCGCGTGCCCACAGGCGCAGCGCGGCCGACGAGCGCCGCTCGTACAGCTCGCGGTACACGGCCGTCACGTCCACGCCCTGCCCCGCCAGCCACGCCGCCGTCGCGAACGTGTGCGCGCTCGTGCTGGCGTGCCTGAAGTGGCCGGAGTCGAACGAGATGCCGGCGTACAGCGCCGTGGCGGCCCGCGGCGACGGCGTCAGGCCGAGGGCGCGGGCGATGTCGCAGACCAGCTCGCTGGTGCTGCTGGCCTGCCCGCGCACGTAGACGAGGTCGCCGTAGCGGGTGTTGTCGTGGTGGTGGTCGATGTCCACGAGGAACGGAAAGCCGTCCGTGCGCTCGAGGGCCAGCCGCGGCTGTGCCCCGCAGTCGAGCGCGTACAGCGGCAGGTCGGCCGCGGGCATGCCGCGCACCACGGCGCCGGCCGGCAGGAGGTACTCGCCGAGCGGCAGCGTCTCGCCCGGCGCCACGTAGAGGCGCGCCTCGGCGCCGAGCTGCGCGAACAGCTCCAGCATGCCGGCCGCCGCGCCCAGGGCGTCGGTGTCCGGCCTCTCGTGCACGGCGAGCGCCACGCGCGTCTCGGCGCGCATGCGCCGGCACAGCGCGTCGAGCTCGGCCGGGAGGGCCTTCACGCGGTCTCCTCCGTGCTCTCGTCCGGCGCCGGCGCGGGCCCCGTCCGCGTGTCGGCGTCGTGCCTCCGGCGCGCCCTCGGACTGCCCGTCGTGGGTCTCGCCGTCGGCCTCCCGCAGCTCCGGCGGCTGCTCCGCGCCGAGCACCTCCTCCTCGCGCTTCATGAGTCGCTCGATGCGCAAGGCGCGGTCCAGGGTCTCGTCGTAGAAGAACTGCAGCTGCGGCGTGCGCTTCATGTGCAGCTCGTCGTTGAGGCGTGCCTGCAGGAAGCCGGCGGACGACTCGAGGGCCGTCATCGTGCGCTCCCGCTCCGCCTGCTTGCCGAGCACGCTCACGTAGACCTTGGCGTGGCGCAGGTCCGGCGTGGTCTCCACGCCGGTGACCGTGACGAACCCGACGCGCGGGTCCTTGAGACCCTCGGCGGCGATCACCGAGGAGAGTGTCTCTCTGATGCTCTCGTTGATCCTGAGGAGTCGATGTCCCATCGCTTCACGCCTCGATGTCCCACAGGCCCTCCACGGGATCGGCCGACTTGAGCAGCACGCGCGCCACCTCGAAGTCCTGTCCGTGGAGGAACCTGTCGATGTCGTCCATCTGCTCGCGCGCCTGCTGCAACGAGGACGCGGCCACGAGCACGAGCACGCGCGAGAGCTGCCACTTGTCGTGGCCGCCCACCTCGCTGAACGAGGCGCGGAAGCGCGCGTGCAGGGCGTCACGCAGGTGCGCCAGCGGCGCGCGCTTGTCCTTGAGCGAGCGGTTGGCCGGGAAGTGCAGCTCCGCGAGCAGGACGCCGATGCAGGCGTCAGGCCTCACGGGCGACTTCTCTGGTCTCGTACGCCTCCAGCACGTCCCCTTCCTTGAGGTCGTTGAAGCCGTCGAGCAGGATGCCGCACTCGAACCCTTCCTGCACCTCGCGCGTGTCCTCCTGGAAGCGCTTGAGGGAGCTCATCTTGCCGTCGTGCACCACGACGTCGTCGCGCAGCACGCGGATGTTGGCGTTGCGCGTGATGGTGCCGCGCGTCACCATGCAGCCCGCGATGGTGCCCAACTTGGACGCCTTGAACGTGGCCCGCACCTCCGCCTGGCCGAGCACGACTTCCTCGTACTCCGGCTTGAGCATACCCACCAGCGCCGCGGTGATGTCCTCCGTGACCTTGTAGATCACGCGATAGGTGCGCACGTCCACGCCCTCGCTCTCGGCGAGCGTCTGCGCCGCGGCGCCGGGCCGGACGTTGAAGCCGATGATGATGGCCGACGACGCCGCCGCCAGCATGATGTCCGACTCGTTGATGCCGCCCACGCCGGAGTGGATGACGCGGACCTTCACCTCGGGGTGCTGGATCTTGAGCAGCGCGTCGCTGAGCGCCTCCAGGCTGCCCTGCACGTCCGCCTTGACGATGAGGTTGAGGTCCTGCACCTTGCCCTCGGCGATGCGCGCGAAGACCTCGTCCAGGGTGAGCGCCCGCTCCTTGGCCAGCGCCTCCGTGCGGAGGCGGTTGCCCCGCTTCTGGCCCAGGGCGCGCGCCATGCGCTCGTCCTTGACCACCCGCGAGAACTCGCCGGCGACGGGCAGGTCGTCGAAGCCGATGATCTCGACGGGTGTGGACGGACCGCCGCTCTTGAGCGGCTCGCCCGTGAAGTCGCGCATGGCCCGCACCCGGCCGCTGGCCTCGCCGGCCACCACGGCGTCGCCCACGTGCAGCGTGCCGCGATTGATCAGGATGGTGGCCACGACGCCGCGGCCCGGGTCGACCTTCGACTCGATCACGAAGCCGCTGGCCGGCGCATCCGGGTTGGCCTTGAGGTCCGCGACCTCGGCCACGAGGAGCAGCATGTCCAGGAAGTTGTCCAGGCCGATGCGCTTCTTGGCGCTCGCCTCGACGAAGATCGTGTCGCCGCCCCACTCCTCCGGCACCAGCTCGTACTCGGTGAGCTGCTGCTTGATGCGATCGACGTTGGCCTCGGGCTTGTCGATCTTGTTGACCACGATGACGATGGGCACGCTGGCCGCCTTGGCGTGGTCGATGGCCTCCACGGTCTGGGGCATGACGCCGTCGTCCGCGGCCACCACGATGGCGGCGATGTCCGTGACCTTGGCGCCGCGGGCGCGCATGGCGGTGAAGGCCGCGTGGCCCGGCGTGTCGATGAACGTCACGAGCTGACCGTTGTGCTTCACCTGGTAGGCGCCGATGTGCTGCGTGATGCCGCCGGCCTCGCCCTTGGCCACGGCCGTGTCGCGGATGGCGTCGAGCAGGCTGGTCTTGCCGTGGTCGACGTGACCCATCACGGTGATCACGGCCGGCCGCGGCTTGAGGTCCTTGGGGTCGTCGACGGCCTCGGCCTCCAGCTCGGCTTCCTCGTCGGCGGCGTGCGTGATCTCGACCTCGCGCTTGAAGTCGCCGGCGAGCACCTCTATGGCCTCGTCGCTCAGGGTCTGCGTGATCGTCACCATCTCGCCGTAGCCCATGAGGGCCTTGATGATCTCGGCGGTGGAGATGCCCAGCAGCTGCGAGATGTCCTTGACGGACGAGCCGGACGGGACCTTGACGACGCCCGTGGGCACCACGGGTGCGGACGGCTCCTCGCTGCGGTCGTGACGGTTGCCGCGGCCGCGGCGCCGGTCGCGGCCCCCCTGGGGGCCGCCGCCGCGCCGCGAGGCGCCGGCGTCGATGATGACGCGGCGGCGCTTGCCGCCGGCCGCGGGACGCGGACGGCGCGGACCGGCGGCCGGAGCCGCGGCGTACGCGCGCTCGATGGCCTGCTCGTCTACGCTGACCTCGCCGTCGATGACCTCGATGCCTGCCTTCTTGAGGTGGGCGAGCACATCGTCGACGCTCGTCCCGCGCTGCGATGCGATGTCACTGACCTTGCGTCTCTTCGCCATTCACCTCACCACCTTTCGTCATAGCCGCCGCAGGCTCGCTATCGTGCGGGCCGGCGAAGCTGGACTGCACCTTAGCCGCCGCAGGCTCGCAGTGATGCGGGCCTGCGCAGCTGGACTGCCTGTCGCGCGCCGTGCGATCTCTCGTCGCACGGCGGGATCGATGTTCACGGGGCCGCGGAAGGCGCGCGCGAACGCGCGCTTCTTCTCCGCGGCCTCGAGGCACTCCTCGTCCGGACACACATACGCGCCCCGGCCGGGCGCACCCGGCCAGGCCGGCACGCACCCGGCCGCCGCTGCTGGTGAGCCGCACGAGCTCGCGCTGCGCACGCTTCGCGCGGCAGCCGACGCACGTGCGCTCCGGGCTCGGCGACGGCCACGTCACTCGTTGCCACCCTCGGCCACGGCGGGCTCTTCCGCCGGCGCTCCGCCGTCCGCGCCTCGGCGACGCTGACGTCCACCTCGGCCGCCGCCGGCTGCTCCACGTAGTCCGCGTGGATCGAGCAGTACCGTGACCCGGCCTCGGCCTGGTTCGGGCAGCGCTTGCCGGTGCGCATGACGGCCTGGCACTGGCCGGCGACGCCCTCGTCGTCGCCGTAGTCCATCTCCGCCTCGGCCTCGGCCATCTGCTGCTGGCTCTTGATGTCGATGCGCCAGCCGGTGAGCTTGCTCGCCAGCCTGGCGTTCTGGCCTTCCTTGCCGATGGCCAGCGACAGCTGGTCGTCCGGCACGATGATGGTGGCCGAGCGCTCCTCGTCGTCGACGATGACCTCGCGCACGCGGGCCGGCGACAGGGCCTTGGCCACGAAGCGCGCCGCATCCTCGTTGTACGGGATGATGTCGATGCGCTCGCCGCGCAGCTCGCTGACCACCATGCGGACGCGCGAGCCGCGCGGGCCGACGCAGGCGCCGACCGGGTCGACGCCGTCGGCGTGCGACACCACGGCTATCTTGCAGCGGCCGGGCACCGGCTTGCCGTCGCGGCCGCGATAGCCCGTCTCGCGCGCGACCTGCCTGATCTCGACCAGGCCGTCGGCGATCTCGGGCACCTCAAGCTCGAAGAGCTTGCGCACGAGCTCCTCGCTCTTGCGCGAGAGCTTGACCTGCGGACCCTTGGCCGACTCCTCCACGCGCATGATGACGGCCTTGATGCGGGCGCCGTGCTCGTAGTGCTCGGTCTCGATCTGCTCGCCGCGGGGCAGCTCCGCCTCGACGCGGCCCAGCTCGACCAGCGTGTTGTGGCGCGGGTCGCTCTGCTGCACGATGCCCGTGACGAGCTCCCCGACGCGGTCGATGTACTCCTCGTACATGAGGTCGCGCTCGGCCTCACGGATGCGCTGCAGGATGACCTGCTTCGCGGTCTGGGCGGCGATGCGCCCGAAGTTCTCCGGGGTCACCTCGATGCGCTCGACCTCGCTCATGTCGACGCCCGAGAGGTCGAGCCCGATCTCCTGGCCCTCCTCGTCGTGCACCTTGAGGGCGTCCACGTCGATGTGCTCCGGGAAGATGAGCTGGAACACGCGCATGTCGCCCGTCTCCGTGTCTATCTCCACCTTGGCGTGCTCCACGGCGTCGGGCGTCTTCTTGTAGGCGGACAGCAGGGCGTCCTCGAGCGCCGCGACGAGCGCCTCGAAGGCGATGCCCTTCTCTTTCTCGATCTGGCGCAGAGCCTCGATGATCTCTCTACTCACGGTGGCCTCCGTCGGCGTCAAAGTTGTAGACCACGTGGGCCCTGGCGATGCCGGAGAGCGGCAGGGAGACCATCTCTCCGTCCTCCGTGCGGAGCGTGATGCGTTCCTCGTCGCTGGCGACGAGCTCGCCGCGGACGTTGCCGCGGCCTCCCTGTGGGGCCGTCAGCCTGACGGCCACCTCCTCGCCCAGCGCGGCGGCGAAATGCGCCGGCTTGCGAAGTCTGCGGTCCAGACCCGGGGACGACACTTCGAGCGAGTAGCGCTCGCGGATGTCGTCCAGCGCGTGGCTCACCGCCGCGCACAGCTCCAGGTCGACGCCGCCGGGACGGTCGATGTACAGCGTCAGCGTCCCGGCCGGCCGGCCGCGTACCTCGAGGTCGACGAGCTCGACCTCGGGGAACCGCTCGGCCAGTCTGGCTTCGATCTGGGCTTCCAGTGCCTCTCTGCTCTCCTGCATGATCGACCCCTGACAACAAAAAAGTCGGTGACCCACCGACTCTTCGCGCAGAAGTCCGCCTCGTGGTGTGTAATCTAACTGGTGGATTATAGCACCGCGCGGAGGCGCGACACAAGGCTGCACGCGCCGCGTCGCGCCCGCTTCGCGGGCTCCGCCGCCCGGCTGCTCAACTGCCGACCCCATCCTGCCGATAGGGGCAGCGAAGCACCCGTCAGAGAGGCGAAGCATGGGCGAGTACACCACGTTCGAATGCCGCGAGTGCGGCTACAGGGCCGACCACATCCGCTGGGGCGTGAGCGTCTACGACCCCCGCCAGCGCTTCATGCCCGCCTACTGCGTGGAGTGCGGCGCCATCGTCGAGGTCGACCTCACCGGCGCCGACCTGCACGTGGACGAGTTCCGCTGCACGGTCTGCGGCAGCGAGCTGTTCTTCCTGGAGAAGGCGGCCTCGTACACGTGCCCCAAGTGCAAGGCGCACGACATGAAGCTCATCCAGGGCGAGTACTGGTAAGCACCGGCGCCTCGCCCTCTCCCCTACTGCCTGATCACCACCGGGCTGCCGGCCGGCACGATGCGGTCCACGGCCAGGACGTCCTTGTCGTGCATGCGCACGCAGCCGTGACTGATCGCCTTGCCGATGAGCTCGTCCTGGTTGGTGCCGTGGATGGCCACGGGGCCGCCCTGCACCCAGTCCGGCAGCTTCGGCTGGAAGGCGCTGATGCCGAGGGCCAGCACGCCGTAGGGGCCGCCCGGCGAGGGCGGCTTGAGCTTCTGATTGATGAAGTAGAAGCCGGTGGGCGTCTCCAGGCCCGGGCGGCCCACGGCGACCGGGTACGTGTGCAGGAGCTCGCCGCGTTTGTAGACCATGAGCTTGCGCTGCGACAGGTCGATGACGATCCGGGCCGACGTCTGGTAGAAGGCCAGCTGGCCCTCACGCACCCAGCCGCGGCTCTCGTTGGGCCGCATGGCCACGTAGACGCGGTACCAGACCACGCCGTGCACCTCGCGCACGCTGTCCACGAGCACGAGCGTCGGGTAGCCGTTCAGGTTGACCTTGCCGAGCCTGGATCTTGACCGGGGCCCCGGGGCTGGGCCGCAGGCGCACGACGACGGGCCCCGTGGCCTTGCCGACGGTCCAGCGCTCGTACTGGGGCGCCGGCGTGGCTGCCGGCGTCGCCGACGCGGGCAGCTTGACCGGCGCCAGAGCCTGGCGGCCGTCGGCGCCCGCCGCCCGGGCGCGGACCACGGCGTAGCCGCCGAGGGCCGCGCCCAGCACGATCGCCAGGGCGACGGCAAGAAGGATGAGCTCTCGCGTGCGTCTCGTCATGCGTTGGAAGGATAGTGGAGCGGGCAAAACCTGTACATCCGCATCGTGGTCTCTTCCCCGCCGTGTCGTAGACTAGGCGCGGAGGGAGCCACAACGAAAGGAGCGTGCGTGATCGCCGTCATCGTCATCATCGTGATCCTGGTGGTGCTGGGGGTCGTGTTCGCGGCCATCTACAACGGGCTCGTGGGCCGGCGCAATCAGGTGGACAACGCCTGGAGCCAGATCGACGTGCAGCTGAAGCGGCGGCACGACCTCATCCCCAACCTGGTGGAGGCCGTCAAGGACTACATGTCCTACGAGCAGGAGACCATCACCAACGTCACCAAGGCCCGCACCGCGGCCATGAGCGCCGGCAGCCAAGGACCGCAGGCCCAGGCGCAGGCGGAGAACATGCTCACCGACACCCTGAAGTCGCTGTTCGCCGTGGTGGAGAACTACCCGGACCTCAAGGCCAACCAGAACGTGATGAGCCTTCAGGAGGAGCTGACGGCGACGGAGAACAAGATCTCCTTCGCGCGGCAGTTCTACAACGACAGCGTCCTCACCTACAACAACAAGATCCAGATGTTCCCGTCCAACATCGTCGCCGGCATGTTCAACTTCACCGGTCGCCAGTTCTTCGCGGTCCCGGACACCGACCGCGCCGTGCCGACCGTCGACCTGCGCTAGGCTGCGGGCGCGCCGTCGCGCCATGTACGAGCAGATCCGCAGCAACCGCCGCGCCTCCTGGCTCCTCATGGGGCTGGTCGTCGCGCTGCTCTGCGTCCTGGGCTACGTCATCGGCTTCGCCTGGGTCGGCGGCAGCGACGGCGGCCTGGGGCTGCTGGGCGTCTTCGGCGTGGCCGCCATCGTGTGGAGCGTCATCGGCTACTACGCCGGGGCCGGCATGGTGCTCGCCGTCAGCGGGGCGCGGCGCGTGACGCACGAGCAGGAGCCGCGCCTCTACAACGTCGTCGAGGAGATGACCATCGCCGCGGGCCTGAGCCAGCCGCCCGCCGTGTACGTCATCGAGGACGGCGCGCCCAACGCCTTCGCCACGGGGCGCGACCCCGCCCACTCCTCCATCACGGTGACACGCGGCCTGCTCGACTCGATGGACCGCGACCAGCTGCAGGGCGTCATCGCGCACGAGATGTCGCACGTGCGCAACTACGACATCCGCTTCGCCACGCTCGTCGGCGTGCTCGTCGGCATGATCGCCCTCGTCTCCGACTTCTTCCTGCGCTCGCGCTGGTTCGGCTGGGGCGGCGGCCGGCGCAGCAACGACTCGGGCGGCAACGCCGGCGCCATCATGATGCTCGTGGCCATCGTCCTCGCCATCCTGGCGCCGCTGGCCGCCTACATGGTGCAGTTCGCCGTCTCGCGCCGCCGCGAGTATCTGGCCGACGCCTCCGGCGTCGAGCTCACCCGCAATCCGCTGGGCCTGGCCCGGGCGCTGAACGCCATCGCCCTCGACAGGCGGCCGCTGCGCGGCGCCAACCGCGCCACCGCCCACCTCTACATCGCCAACCCGCTGCGCAAGACGAAGGAAGTGGCGACCTGTTCGACACGCACCCGCCCATCCAGAAGCGCATCGCGGTGCTGCTGGCGATGGCGCACGCGGGGCCGGAGGCGCTCACGCCGGCGGCGAGGAAGCCTCAGGTGGCGACCGAGCAGGCGGTCACGCGGCGGTGCCGCCGGCAGCGAGCCCGCCTGCCTGAAGGCTGGAGGGCACGAGCCGCCGTGCCGGCAAGACTGCCCGAGCCCGGCAGGCGGGCTGCGCCTCCAGCGTTCCCGGCAACGCGGCCGAGTCGTCCGCGCCGCTACATCGCGCGGTCCGATGCGCGCGAAGAAGACGTCCGTCTGGCCGTCCTTCGCCTGCGGACTGGCCAGGGTGAAGACGGCCGCGAAGCCCCGCGCCGCGCAGGGCGGCCAGTCCCTGGTACTCACCGACACGGTTCGAGTTGACGAGCGACGCGGTCCGCAGGTCGGTCGGTCCGGCGACGTGGATCTGCCGCCAGGACGCGGCCCCGTCGCAGGATGAGGCGAACCAGACGTCAGCCGTGAGAGCGTTATCCCCAGGCTTGATCGTTGCGGAGGTCGTACCAGGTCAGGCCGACCGTTCCCCTTGCGTCGACGGCGACCGACGGCTCGAACGCGTACGCGCTCACGCCCGGGAGGTCGGACAGGGCCCACGTGCGCCCGCCGTTGCGCCGACCTGGCGACACCGTTATCGTCGCCGAGCTCGGGGAGTCTCTGGCGGTCCCAGACCACGTAGGCTTTGCCGTCGGGGCCGGCGGCAGCGCTCAGGAAGCTCGGCTGCGGCAGCGGCTCGCCGGTCTCGGCGATCCGAGCCTGCGGCGTGGAGCGGCGCCGATCCGATCTCGACGGGTGGTCACCCAGGTCTGACCGCCGTCACGACGAGCGCGTTGAGAAGAACACGTTCGATGAGCGCTGAAGTCCTGCAGACTGATCATCGATCCGCTCGAAGACGGCGAGGAGCCTTCCCGCTCGGCAGGACGAGGACGGCGCTCGACAAGTCGATCGCGTTCGGCGGCGGCGCGTCGACCACCGTCATCGTTCGCCCACGTGCGCGCCTCTGTCGTTCGTGCGCGAGAACAGAAGGAGGTTCGCGAACGGGAAGTTGAACTGGTTGTCCCAGTTGGCCCAGATGCGCGTAGGCGCGCTTCGGGACGACCGGGTCGGCCGTGATCGTCGGCTTGTCGTTGCGCGCGATCAAGCGCAGCGATCGTAGCAGGACTTCGTCCAGGCGACGACCGCCGTCGGTGGATGAACTGGCGACGATCCCAGCGATCCGGCCTTCGGCTGTGAACGACGGTCGAGGCACCGGCGAAGTACACAGTGCCGTCCGCGCCAGCCGAGAGCCATGGGTCGGCCGCGCTGTCCGCCGTGCCGCCCGTATAGCTCGTCAGGCCGGGGATCGTGCTCCGCACCCACGTCCTGCCGTACGTCGACAGGAGGAGGCGACGAGGTCGCTGCGGGCCGCCAACTCCGGCCCCGAATCCTGCATCCAGCTCGCGATGATGTTGCCGGGGTGCCGAGGGTTCACCGTGATCGTCGTCTCGAGCCTCGTAACCGGCAGATGTGCCCGTCGGATGCGGCGCCCGCGAACGGGGTCGGGCCTGAGATCATTCTCAGGTACTTCACTAGAGTACGGATGCGGCGCAGCGCCAGCCACGGCCGGCAGCAGTGCGCTCACGAGCACGGCCACTGCTAAGCGCCACGAGGTATCTCGCTCTCATGTCTCCACCTCTCTCGGAATGCCCTGGGGATACGAGTGAGACACTGGCCGTGACGTTGCTCCGTGCGCGTCCGGTTTCCGACCCGTCCCAACGGAAATGGCCCCGTTCGCTGACGGGGCAAACCGTTCCAGGAGCGCGGACCGATGGTGTCGTCCACGTGCAGCGAGCGCACGAGCCGCGCGGCGTGGTTCGGCCTGTCCGCGAGGACTACGATCCGAGGACGGCGGGCCGCCGCAGGCGGGCCCGCCGCGTCTCGACGAACGCTAGACGAGCTCGTCGAGGGCCCGGCGGTACAGGTCCGAGCCGGGCTTGAGGGCGCGGGCCAGCCGCAGGTGGGCCCGCGCCTCCGTGTGCCGCTCGAGCTCCAGGCAGCAGCGGCCGAGCGCGTACTGCGCGTAGTCGTTGTCCGGCACGTCGCTCACGATCGACCGGAAGAGCTCCTCGGCGCGCTCGTGCCGCCCCAGGGCGAACTCGGCGCGCCCCAGCGCCTCGCGTATCGAGTTCTTGCGGGGTTCGAGGCGCAGGGCGCGACTCAGGAGCATCGAGGCCTGAGCGGGATGCTGCTCGCGCAGGAAGGCGAGGCCGCGCTGGAAGAGCGTATAGGCCTCGCTCTGCGGCTCGAAGGCGGGTTCCCGACAGCGATCCGACACGATCTCTCCTACAGGCCGAGCTGCGGCGCGACGCCCTGCATGGCCTCGAGGCCGATGGCCATGAACTCGTCGAGCTCGAGGCCGAGGTCGGCGCAGCGCGCGATCGCCTCACGGTCCACGCCGCGCGCGAAGGCGCCCTCGCGGAAGCGCTTGCGCAGCGACTTGAGCTTGACGCCGGCGAGGTCCTTGTCGGGGCGGACCAGGGCGGC
Organism: uncultured Thermoleophilia bacterium; assembly: GCA_963707335.1. Lineage (GTDB taxonomy): Bacteria > Actinomycetota > Thermoleophilia > UBA2241 > UBA2241 > CAIXSE01. The sequence continues at coordinate 32,128 of CAVPQD010000019.1, forward strand.
GGCCGTGATGAGGCCGCTGAGCTGGTCCGCGGCCAGCAGGGCCACGTCGAAACGCGTCTCGACATGGACACACCGGTGGCGGGGTTGTGCGCGGCCACGGCGTGCACCGCCTCGTCGGGCAGCCCCAGGCCGCGCAGCACCTCGGCGGCCTCGGCGCCGTGCCGGGTCACGTCGTCCTCGGTCTGCTCGGCGTCGAGGTCGTGCCCGAGACCGGCGAGGCCCCAGACGTCCGCATCCTCACCCAGCCGCGACGGCGACGCCGCGCATGATGGCTTCGGTGGCGATCATGTGGCGTCGCAGGTTGTCGTTGAGCACGCGTTCCTCGAGCATCGCCACGACGTGATCCCGCTCCGGCAGGCTCATCTCGCCTCCAGTCCCGTCTCGATCTCGTCCACGATGGCCTTCGCGCACTCCGTCTTGCTGGTGCGCGGCACGTGCACCTCGTCGGTGGCCGTGAGGATGGTGATCTCGTTCTCGTCCGAGCCGATGCCCACGCCCTCGGCGAGGATGTCGTTGAAGACGAGCAGGTCGACGCCCTTGGCGGCCTTCTTGGCCCGCGCCCGCTGCAGCTGCGGGCCCGCCTCCGCGGCGAAGCCGACGCGGAACAGGCCGGGACGCTGCGACTCTGGCGAGGATGTCGACGGTGCGCACCAGGTGCAGCGACAACGTCTCCGCGGCGCCCCGCTCGATCTTGCCCATGTCCGCCTCGGCCGGGCGGAAGTCGGCCACGGCGGCGGCCATGACGAGCACGGCGGCGTCCGCCAGGTGCTCGTCCACCGCCGCCGCCATCTGGTCGGCGCTCTCCACCGGAACGACGGCGTACGGCGTGTCGTCGGCGGGCTGCGTCGTGATCAGCGTGACCTCCGCGCCGCGCAGGTAGGCCTCGTCGGCGACCGCCCGGCCCATCTTGCCGCTCGAGCGGTTGCCGATGAAGCGCACCGCGTCGATGCGCTCGCGCGTGCCTCCGGACGTGACCACGACCCGCTTGCCGGCGAGCGGCCCGGCCGCCGTGCCGGCAAGGGCGCGGCGCACGGCCATGCGGATGGCCGCGGGCGACGCCATGCGGCCCGACCCCTCTTCCCCGCAGGCGAGCTCCCCCGACTCGGTGGGCAGCACCTCGACGCCGCGGTCGGCGAGCACGCGAAGGTTCTCGACGGTGGCTGGGTGTTCGTTCATCGCCCAGTTCATGGTCGGCGCGACGATGACAGGCCCGCGGAAGGCGAGGTAGATGGCCGTGAGCAGGTTGTCGGCCATGCCGGCGGCCATCTTGGCGAGCGTGTTGGCCGTCGCCGGCGCGACGACCATGACCCTCGCCCTGCGGGCCGCCTCGATGTGCTCGAACCAGCCGCCGCTCGCCCGCCAGGCGCTGCGTGTCGTCCAGCACGGGGGCCTGGGAGACCGCGGCGAAGGTCAGCGGCATGACGAAGCGCTGCGCCGCCTCCGTGCTGACGACGAGCGGCTGGATGCCGTCCTTCACCAGGCCGCGCACGAGCTCGACGGCCTTGTAGATGGCGATGCCGCCGGTGACCCCCACCAGCACGGTGCGGTCCCCGGCGGTCTCCGCGGCGGGCTGCCCGCTCACGCCTGCCTCACTCCGGCGATTCGTACTCGATCTTGCCGTCGGCGACCTCTTCGAGGGCGATGGTGAGGAGGTTCGTGCTGCGCGTCGTGATGAGCGGCGGCGTGAGCTCCTCGATGCCCAGCGTGTTCTCGCCGAGGCTGTGATAGTAGCTGTTGATCTGGCGCGCCCGCTTGGCGGCGATCATGACCAGCTGATACCGCGAGCCGTTGGCCTCCGGCAGCAGTTCGTCGATGCGCGGTCTGTCCACTTAGCGTCCCTTCCGTCGGTCTTCGATTATGCCGGCCAGCTGGCCGGCCGCTCGCGCGGCGTCGTCGTTGACGACCACGTGGTCGAACTCGCCCGCCGCCGCGACCTCCGTCTCCGCGATATGGAGGCGCCGGGCTATGGCCTCGTCCGTCTCCGTGCCCCTGCCGCGCAGGCGCTGTGTCAGCTCGGCCATGCTCGGCGGAGCGATGAACACGGCGATCGCCTGGGGCAGCGCCCTGCGCACCGCGCGGGCGCCGACGAGCTCGATCTCGAGGATCACATCGTCGCCCGCCGTCAGCCTGCCGTCGACCTCGGCGCGCAGCGTCCCGTACAGATCACCGCTGTATTCTACCCACTCGAGGAACTCCCCGGCCGCGACGCGGCGCTCGAACTCGGCGCGCGTGAGGTAGTGATACTCACGGCCGTCCTGCTCGCCCGGGCGCGGCGCGCGTGTCGTGGCCGACACCGATGTGACGACATGGTCGACGCGCTGCTTGCACCAGGGCTATGACGGTCCCCTTCCCGGCGCCCGAAGGCCCCGAGACTACGAAGACCGAAGCGATGGCGTCACCCTCCGAAGTAGGCGAGCAGCTCGCCGCGCTGGCGCTCCGACAGACCACCGATGGTCTTGCTGGGGCTGATGCGGCACTGCTCCATGATCTTCGCCGACTTGACCCGGCCGCACTTGGGCGCGGCCATGAGCAGGTCGGCCACCTTGGCGGTGAGCAGGTAGTCGGGGGGCGCGGCGAGGACGTCGCTGACGCTCACGGCGCCGCGCTTGAGGTCACTCTTGAGCGCGGCGCGCCGGCTGCGTACCTCGTTGGCCTTGCCCAGGGCGTCCATGCGCTGGTCGAGCGAGCGCGCGGGAGCGGTATTGAATTGCTTGGCGGAGATGGACATCGGGCGGAAGTATACGTGAAGCGGGACGGGCAGTTCAACACACCCGGCGGCCCAAAAACCGCGCCTCTAGCTGGCCTTTTGGGGCGTCGTACGGTATGGGCGCGCGTTCACGCGCGGAGCGCCAGGCCGCGCGCCGCGGCAGGCGACGCAAGGCCGCGCGCCGCCGCCTCGTCGCGAAGCTCGGCGACGATGCGGGCCGGCGCCTCCAGCCCGGTGAAGTTGGCGGCGCCCACCGCCACGGCCGTGGCGCCGCAGGCGATGAACTCCAGGGCGTCCAGGCCGGTCATCACGCCGCCCATGCCGACGAGCGGCACGTCGGGCAGCGCCGCGGCCACGTCGGCCACCATGCGCAGGGCGATCGGCTTGATCGCGGGCCCGCACAGGCCGCCGGTCCGGTTGCCGAGAAACGGGCGCAGCGTGTCGCGGTCGAGCACCATCGCCTTGAACGTGTTGACGAGTGAAAGCCCGTCGGCGCCCGCCCGCGACGGCGGCGCGGGCGATGGCCACGACGTCCGTCACGTTGGGTGTGAGCTTGGCCAGCAGGAAGCGGCTCGTCTCGGCTCGGGCCGCCGCGACGACGGCCATCGTGGCGGTCGCGTCGGCGCCGATCTGCAGCCCGCCGCTGATGTTGGGGCAGGAGACGTTCAGCTCGTAGCCCTCGATGCGCGGCGCGCTGCCGGGCGTCGCGGCGGCGAGGTGTGCCTCGACGGCCCGCACCACGGCCGCGTACTGCGGCGGGCTGTTGCCCCCGACGCTCACGATCACGGGCTGTCGCAGCCGGGCCCACTCGGCAAGGCGCTGCACGAAGACATCGACGCCGGGGTTCTCCAGGCCGATGGCGTTGATCATGCCGGCCGGCGTCTCGGTGACGCGCGGCGGCGGGTTGCCTGTGCGCGCATCGGCGGTGACGGTCTTGGGCACGTAGGCCGCGAACGGGAAGACCTCGAAGAAATCGCCCCCGTAGCGTCGCGCGTACTCAAGCAGGTCGAAGGTGCCGGACGCGTCCAGGACGGGATGCTCGAGCTCGATCGGGCCGAGGCGGACGGCGAGATCCACGGCCTCCGGCGCCAGCGGTGTGCTCACACCGTCACCTCGTCCAGGGCGAACACCGGACCCTCGCTGCACACGCGCAAGAAGCCGCGCTTCGTGTCTACGACGCAGCCGTGGCACGACCCCGTGCCGCACGCCATGTGGGCCTCCAGCGAGGCGAAGCCCGCGAGGCCCTCGTGCAGCGCCCAGCGCTGCACGGCGGCGATCATCGGCGTCGGCCCGCAGGCGTACACCACCGTGTTGGGCGGCGCGTCGAGGTCCGCGATCAGGTCCGTGACCAGGCCGCGCCGGCCGATGCTGCCGTCCTCGGTCGCGACCCACAGCCGGGGGATGTCGAAGGCGCCGGCCGCCCGGGCGGCGCGGAAGTCGCGAAAGCCGAAGACCGCCGTGACCCCGGCGCCGGCGGCCGCCAGCTCGTCCGCCAGGAACTGCAGCGGGGCCGAACCGACGCCGCCGCCGACGAGCAGGGCCTGGGCGACGCCGGCCGTGGGGAACGGCGTGCCGAGCGGTCCCGCCAGCTCGACTGTCTCACCGACCTCGAGCCGGGCCAGGCGTTCGCTGCCCGTGCCGCGCGACTCGATGAGGAGCCCCACCCTGTCGCCACGCGTCGTGTAGAGCGACAGGGGGCGGCGCAGCAGGTGGCCGCCGCCCGGGACGGTGACCATGACGAACTGACCCGGCGCCGCCCTGGCGGCCACGCGCGGCGCGATGAGCTCGATCGCCGCGAACGCGCCGAAGTGCTGGACGGCCGAGACGCGGCAGTGCGAGGTCTCGGCCCACTGCTCGTGAGCGTGCGCTTCTGGGGACGCGTTCACCCGGTCTCCGTGACGTCGTGCAGGTCCTGCAGACAGTGTACCTGCACGCGCGGCCGCTGTAGGGCTTCGATGGCCGAGACGGCCGCGGAGGCTCCCGCCAGCGTGGTGATGCAGGGGATCCCCTTGCGCAACGCCGTCGTGCGGATCTCGTAGCCGTCGCTTCTCGTGCCGCTGCCGAACGGGGTGTTGACGACGAGCACGATCTCGCCGCTCTCGATGAGGTTCACCACGTGGGGCTCGCCCTGGAACACCTTGTTGACGACGTGCACGGGGATGCCCAGGCTGGTGAGCGCCGTGGCCGTGCCTCGCGTGGCGTGGATGTCGAAGCCCAGCGTGTGCAGGCGCTGCGCCAGGATGGTGGCCGCGGACTTGTCGCTGTCGCAGACCGACAGGAAGACCTTGCCCTCGGTCGGCAGCGGGGCGCCGGCCGCCGCCGCCGCCTTGCCGAACGCCGCCGGGAAGGTCTGCGCGACGCCCATCACCTCGCCCGTCGACTTCATCTCCGGCCCCAGCGTGATGTCGTCGCCCGGGAAGCGGTTGAAGGGCAGCACTGCCTCCTTGACGCTCACGTACTCCGGCACGCGGCGCGCGGGGGCGAGGTCCGCGAGGCGCTCGCCCAGGATGATGCGGGTGGCGAGCTTGGCCATCGGCACGCCGGTCGCCTTGCTCACGAACGGCACCGTGCGCGAGCCGCGCGGGTTCACCTCCAGCACGTACAGCTGGTAGTTCTGGTAGGCGAACTGCACGTTGATGAGCCCCTTCACACCCAGGCCGAGCGCCAGCTGCCGTGTCTGTCTGCGCACCTGCTCGAGCGTGCCCTCGCCCAGCGAGATGGACGGGATGACGCACGCCGAGTCGCCGGAGTGCACGCCCGCCTCCTCCACGTGCTGCATGACCGCGCCGATGTAGACGTCCTCGCCGTCGCAGACGGCGTCCACGTCCACCTCGATGGCGTCCTCCAGGAACTTGTCGATGAGCACCGGGTGCTCCGGGCTCACGCTGACGGCGGTGCGCATGTACTGCTCCAGCTCGCCGGGCCCGTAGACGATGCGCATGGCCCGGCCCCCGAGCACGTAGGACGGCCGCACCAGCAGGGGGTAGCCGACCCGGGCGGCGACCTCCGCCGCCTCTTCGGCCGTCGCCGCCAGCCCGTACTCGGGGCAGGCGATGCCGAGCTCCTCGAGGAGGCGGCCGAAGCGGCCCCGGTCCTCGGCCAGGTCGATGGACTCCTGCGGCGTGCCCAGGATGGGGATGCCCGCCTCGACCAGCGCCCCGGCGATCTTGAGCGGCGTCTGGCCGCCGAACTGCACGACGACGCCCTTGGGGCGCTCGTTGGCCACGATGCCGATCACGTCCTCCACGGTGAGAGGCTCGAAGTACAGGCGGTCCGAGACGTCGTAGTCCGTGGACACCGTCTCCGGATTGCAGTTGACCATGACGGCTTCGTAGCCGAGCTCGCGCGCCGTCATCGCGGCGTGCACGCAGCAGTAGTCGAACTCGATGCCCTGGCCGATGCGATTGGGTCCCGACCCGAGGATGACGACACGCTCCCTCTCCCCCGGCTCGGCCTCGTTCTCCTGCTCGTA
>CAVPQD010000020.1:0-35985 GCA_963707335.1 uncultured Thermoleophilia bacterium
GCGTCGGCGGACTCGTCGTGGAACTGCTTGCCCCAGCCGAGCGGACCGAGCGCGCGGATCTGCTCGGTGAACTCGGTCACGACGCGCTGGAACTTCTCGCCCTCGGCGGCCGACACCCACTCCAGGCGGACGCGGCCGTGCTCCAGGCCCATCTGCTCGAGCAGCTTCTCCGTGAGCGGATAGCGGCCGGCGGTGCGGTAGTTGCCGTTGATGTAGTGGCAGTCGCCGGGGTGACAGCCGGCGATGAGCACGCCGTCGGCGCCTTCGGCGAAGGCCTTGAGGATGTGGGTGGGATCCACACGGCCGGAGCAGTTGGTCTTGATCGGCACCATGTTGGCCGGGTACTTGAGTCGCGACGTGCCGGCCAGGTCGGCGCCGTTGTAGCTGCACCAGCGGCAGAGGAATCCGATGAGCCGTGGCTCGAAGCGATCGGAACCGTTTGTACTCACTGTCGTCTCCTTCACAACGCCGGCCTAGAGGGCCATCGCGCCTTCGATCTCGGCGAAGATCTGCTCATCGAGGTAGCCGGCCTGCTGCGGCACGTTGGAGCCGCAGGCCGCGACGCACACGCCGCAGCCCTTGCAGGCCGCGGTGATGACCTCGGCGACGCCCTTCTCCTCGTTGTACTGGATGGCGGCGTGCGGGCAGAGGCTCACGCAGATGTGGCAGCCCGAGCACTTCTCCGGATCGATGTACGAGATGGTGGGCTCCACCTTGACGGTGGGGTTGTCGACCAGCGCCAGCGCGCCTGCGGCGGCGGCGCCCGCCTGGGCCACCGTGTCCGGGATGTCCTTGGGGTACTGGCAGCAGCCGGCGATGAAGATGCCGTCGGTGACGGTGCTGACCGGCTCCAGCTTGGGGTGACGCTCCAGGAAGAAGCCGTTGGCCGAGCAGCCGAAGCCGAAGGTCTGGGCGACGGTCTTGGCGTCCTTGGCGGGAGCGAGGCCGGACGAGAGGATGACCATGTCCGTCGGGATGCGCCGCACGATGCCGAGCAGCGTGTCCTCGACCTTGACGACGAGGCGCCCCTCCTCTTCGGGCGAGAGCGCCACGCTGCTCACCTCGGCGGCGCGGCCGCGCACGAAGTGCACGCCCTCGTCCATGAGGCGCTTGTAGAACTCCTCGTAGCCCTTGCCGTAGGTACGCATGTCGATGTAGCACTCGTACACGTCCGCCTCGGGCAGGTGCTCCTTGATGAGGTGGCTGAACTTCAGCGAGTACATGCAGCACACGCGCGAGCAGTGCTCCTGGTAGTTCTCGTCGCGGCTGCCGACGCAGTGCAGGATGGCGACCGACCTGGGCGGCTCGCCGTTCTTGCAGACGATGTGGCCGCCCGTGGGTCCCGAGGCGTTCGAGATGCGCTCGAACTCCAGGCTCGTGATGACGTTGTCCAGCTGCCCGTAGCTGTAGCGCGTCTCCGGCGTGGGATCCCACAGCTCGAAGCCCGTCGCCATGATGATCGCCCCGACCTCGAGATCGAGGACCTCGTCCTGCTGCTCGAAGTCGATGGCATTGGGACCGCACGCCGTGGTGCACGGCTGCTTGCACTTCTTGCCGCGCAGCGTGAGGCACTTCTCCGGGTCGATGGTGGCGCGCAGCGGGACCGCCTGCGGGAAGGGGATGTAGATGGCGCTCCGCTTGCTGAGGCCCAGATCGAACTCGTTGGGCACCTTGCGCACGACGCAGGCTTCCGTACAGGCGGCGCAGCCCGTGCACGTGTCCGTGTCCACGTAGCGCGCCTTCTTGCGTACCTTCACTTGAAGTTGCCGACGTAGCCGTCGACCTGCTCGACCTCGCTGTAGGCGAGCATCTCGATGTTGGGGTCCTTGCCCGCCGCCACCTTGACCTTGAAGTTGCCGACGTAGCCGTCGACCTGCTCGACCTCGCTGTAGGCGAGCATCTCGATGTTGGGGTCCTTGCCGGCCGCCGACATCTTCGGCGTGAGGATGCAGGCGGCGCAGTCCAGCGTCGGGAAGGTCTTGTCGAACATCGCCATGTGGCCGCCGATGCTCGGCTTCTTCTCGACGAGGTAGACCTTCTTGCCGGTGGCCGACAGCTTGAGCGCGGCCTCGATGCCGGCGATGCCGCCGCCCACGACCATGACGGCCGGGTTGACCGGCACCTCGATGGGCTCGAGCGCCTGGTTGAAGGGCAGGCGGTGGATCTGCGCGCTCAGGATGCGCTTCGCCTTCTCGGTGGCCTCGTCCTTGTCCTCGGTGACCCAGCTGCAGTGCTCGCGCACGTTGGCCATCTGCAGCAGGAACGGGTTGAGACCGGCGTCGGCGGCCGCCTTGCGGAAGGTCGGCTCGTGCATCGTCGGCGAGCAGGCCGCCACGACGACGCGGTCGACGCCGAGCTTCTGGATGTCTTCCTTGATCAGGTCCTGGCCGGGGTCGGAGCACATGTACTTGTACTCGCGGGCGACCACGACGTTGGGCTGCTCGGCGGCCCAGGCGGTGACCTTCTCGACGTCGACCTTGCCGGCGATGTTGCTGCCGCAGTGGCAGAAATAGACGGCGATCTTCTCGTCAGCCATGTTCGTCTCCTCCTCGCCGCTCACGCCGGTACCGCAGCGAGCACCGGAGCGCAGGACACGACCTGCTTGTCGATGGCGAGCTGCCTGGGGTCGACGCCCAGCGCCAGGCCGGCGAGCTGGGTGAAGTACATGACCGGGATGTCGAAGTCCGTGCCGAACGTCTTGTTGACCCGCGGCTGGTACGCCTCGAGGTTGATCTCACAGAGCGGGCAGGCCGCGACGATGACGTCGGCGCGGCTCTGCTTGGCGCACGTGAGCAGCTCGTGACAGAGGCGCAGCGCCGCGTCCGCGCGAGTCAGCATCATCATGCCGCCGCAGCAGTCGGTCTTGGCGTCGAAGTCGGTGATGACGTCCGCGCCGGTCGTCTCGAAGAGACGGTCCATCGTCGTCGGCATCTCGACGTCGTCGAAGGCGCCCATCGGGCGCGAGAACTGGCAGCCGTAGTAGGGCGCGACCCTGAGGCCCGTGAGGCGGCGCGCCACCCGGCTGCCGACCGCCTCGAGGCCGATGTCGTTGATGATGATGTCCATGATGTGGCGCACCCGGACGTTGCCGTCGTAGCTGCGCCCCACGGCGCCCAGGGCGCCGTTGACGGCCTCGAAGATCTTGGGGTCCTCGGCCATGTAGCGGTTCGCCTTGGCCAGGGTGGTGTAGCAGGCGTTGCAGATGACGCAGAGCTCGTCGTCGCCCATCTGCTGGGCGATCGCCAGGTTGCGAGCGGCGATGGCGAACGAATCCAGCTCGCGCACCGAGAAGTAGCTCGTGGCGCCGCAGCAGTTCCAGTCGTCCAGCTCCACGAGCTCCACGCCCAGCTTCTCCATGACGGCGCGCGTGGAGATGTCGTAGGCCTTGCCCGTGGCTTCGGCCGAGCAGCCGGGATAGTAGAGGTACCTCATTGGACGCTCGCCTCCCGCGCCTCGAGGTAGGCGCTGATCTTGTCGAGCTCGTCGCGGCCGCGGATGTCCGTGGCCGCCAGCGGCAGGCGGCCGGCGGTGAAGAGCTTGAGACCGACGCCGGCGAACTTGAAGGGCAGCCCCCAGTCCTTGGTGGCCATGAACCTGGCCATGAGCTCGACCTCGTGATTGCGGCCGTGCTTGTGGACGCTCTCGATGAAGTACTTGGTCATGGCCGGGTTCTTGCTCTCCTTCGGCACCAGGTCGTACTTGATGGCCATGCGCTTGAGCTCGTACATGAGGTCGGTGATCTTGATGCCGGCGGGGCAGCGCACCGTGCAGTAGTAGCAGGACGTGCACAGCCAGATGGTGTTGCTCTTGACGACTCGGTCGATCATGCCGGCGCGGAACGCGGCGATGACCTCGCGGGGTCCCCAGTCCATGAGATAGCTGGTGGGGCAGGAGCCGGTGCAGGTGCCGCACTGCTGGCAGATCTTGATCTTCTCACCCCCCGGCATGCTCATGACGTCTTCCGTGAACTTCCGGTGAAGCTCCAGCGCCTGTGGGGTGTTCGCTAGCTCCGTCATTCCCTCTCCAGTCCGTCTCGCTCCCGGCTTGCCGCACGAGCCCCGCGTTCACCTGGAACCGAAGCCAAGAAAGCCGTGACGAGGGGCGCCATGAGAAGACCCCGAATGCCCCACGTGACTTCTTTCACAACTTGTAGGCTACCACGTCGCGGTCCGCGGACCCCTCGGCCATCTGTACAAAAAGTGGAGGCCCTACATGCCGTTTGTCGCAGCCGGGACGGACTTGTTCAGCGCGCCCGCGGCACAGGCTCAGTCCAGCGTGACCAGTCCTTCGCGGATCGCGTACTTGACCAGGTCCGTGACCTTGTGCATGTCCAGCTTGTCCATGACGTTGCCGCGGTGGGTCTCGACCGTCTTGCGGCTGAGGCAGAGCAGCACGGCGATCTCCTGGTTGGAGTGGCCCTCGGCGATGAGCTTGAGGACCTCACGCTCGCGCGCCGTGAGCTCGTCCGCGGGGCCGCGGCCGAAGGTGGGGTCGCGCACGCGCTGCAGGTAGTCCTGTAGCACGGCCTCGAGGGCCGGCGGCTGCAGCACGCGGCCGCCGTTGCACACCGTGCGCACCGTGCGCACGAGATCCAGCGCGGAGACGGTCTTGAGGAGGTAGGCGCTGGCCCCGGCCTGCACCAGGCGCAGCACGCAGTCGCGCCGCTCGTTGCGGGTGAGCGCGATGACCTTGACGTCCGAGTAGCGGCGCAGCACCTGGCCGCAGAGCTCCAGGCCGTTCATGCGCGGCATGATGGTCTCGGTGATGACGACGTGCGGCTTGGCAGCGGCGATGAGCTGGAGCGCCTCGAGGCCGTCGTGTGCCTCGGCGACGACGGCCATGTCGGGCTGGGCGTCGATCAGGGCCCGGACGCCCTGCCGTTCGATGGCATGATCGTCCACGAGCGCGACGCGGATGGTCCCCTGTGCGGCGCTCACGTCCCGTCCCCTGCCTGCGCCGAGAGGTACGGCCTCCCCCCTCGGGCCTGGTACTCCTTACGATCTGCATTCTAGGGGTTTACCCCTAGAATGACAATGTGACGGCGTGCACAAAAGGCCCATGGTTTGGAGCGCTCGTGGACAGAAAGGCCTGCATTTTCGTGGGTGCAGCAACTACAAAACCCCTTGACAAGCCGACCCGTCGCCGGTAAACGGCCCGGTTGGGCGGGATGGCTGCGGGATGCTGCGACGCCGTGAGCGCATCGCGACGAGGTCCGTACGCGCGAGGGGCCGGGCGCCGCAGGCGCCCGGCCCCACGCTGCGGGCCGCGGTCGTGCGACCGCCGGCCCGGGGAGTTTCCTGGGTCCCTACTTCACGGTCACCGTCTTGGCGAGCCGACGTGTTCGAGGTCCCCGAATGGGTCACGCGCACGCGGATCTTGTACTTGCCCTTCTTGGCGGGGGCCTTCCACTTGAGCGAGTAGCTGCCCGTGGCGGACAGGTTGGCGGAGGCCCCGTTGATCCACTTCGTCGATGTGGCCTTCCGGCTCTGCAGCGTCGCCTTCACGGTGTGCTGCGGCGTCTGGGCCTCAGAGCCGGTGACCGTGATGCGTCTTGCCCGAGACCACGGAGGCTGGGCGCCTTGATCGACAGTGTCGTGGTGTGGCAGAGGGTCGATGTGGCGTTGGTCTTCTGGGCGGTGACGCCCGCGAACACCATCGCCGCGCCGGCGATGACCACGATGGTCAGGGTCAGGATGCCGAGTGTCTTCTTCATGCTCCTCCTTGCGGGGGTGACGGGATCGGCGGGCTTTGCCTGGCGCGTCCTCGCGGACGCGTGCCCGCCGGGCCCACGACGCATCTCGCCGCTCGCGAGTCGCCTGTGGGCCGGGTGGTGCGTGCTCTGGCCATCTGCCTCCCCATGTAGTCGGATGGTCGGGGCGAGACTGGGCGGACCTGTGCCGGCTGCGGCACACGACCGCCTAGTTTAGAGACTGTAGACGCTCAAAATGTACGTGGCGTTGCGCGACGTTAAGAACGGTCGGAGGTATGCGCAGTCTCGCGCGGGACCGTCCTTGGACGGGAAACGACCTCGTCCGAAGCGCCGCCTGGGCGGCAGGCGCGGCAGGCACGTGCGCGCCTTTGCGTCCAGGCCCGTCGTGCCCTAGAATGCCTAGGCCCCGAGCCGACGTAGCTCAGCTGGCAGAGCACATCACTCGTAATGATGGGGTCCGGGGTTCGATTCCCCGCGTCGGCTCCACAAACTCGCTGGAAATCGCGGGTCTTCCCAACTCCCATCCCTACCAGGGATGCCGGCTTGCCAACATTTGCCGACAAGTTTGGCCTCAGTTCGGGCTTGTCCTTCGCGGGCACAGGTCTCCTCCGGGTGCGGTCATCATGTCCTCGTGTCGCCTGAGTTCATCACACGGAGTCTTCCCTTGCTCCGCCGGTCCGTGCGCCGCCGGCTCTGTCGCGTCGCAGGCCCAGCCGTGTCGCGCCGCTGTCCGTCATGCGTCGTCAGGGCAAGTCGCGGCGCACGTTTGCCCCCGCCCATCGCGGGTATCGACAGCTATTCACGAAAGGAGACCACTCATGTGCCTTGGGTGCGTAGCTTCCGACAGCTATTGGGACGCGGCCTCTGAGGACCAGAGGTTCGAGTCGCCCGAGCAGCAGGAACGCGAGAGACGAGATGCGCTGCGCGCGAGTCTGCACGCGGGGCTGGTGCACCTCGAGGACGCCATGGCCGCCGAGGAGCCTGGGGCCGGAACCCGGCAGTGAGGAAGAAGAGGCGCGGCGCGCGTCCGCGCCCCTCTTCGAGCGCGCCTTGGGCGGGCGAGGACTCATGCTGACCCGTCTGGGTCCCCTCACTGTGAGTCCGGCTACTCAGCAGAGCTCATGCCTTGAGCGGGAGCGCGACAATGGGTCCCGTCGATTCTGGCAACGCCAAGGCCGGCCGCAATGGTGGCTTGGAACGAATCCTGCCAGCCCCGCACGCCGCATCAAGAATCGAGCTCACGGGGGCCCCATGCGGCCTGTCTGACGAGCTGGCCATCGGCTTCGCCAGGTCCGGGGTCACTGCTCTTCATGACCTGTGCCGTCCACGCAAGGGAGCCCGCCGAATCGATGCAGCGGGCTCCCTTGCCTGCGCTACCTGTCGTCGGGCGCTCTGTTCGGCGCACACCTCGTGTGCTGGATCGCTATCGTGCCGGAAGGAGGGCAACATGCCGCTTGAGCTAGGGATCTGGCGCATCGATCACGCGGGGAGTGAGGCAGGACGGACACGGACCGAGCGGCGCAGCGCCGCTCGGTCCGTGTGACACTGCTCTGACGACGGTCACGCCGCCTTGCGGCGCGACTCGTCCTCGGTCTGCCTGACCGGCATTGGCGTCGGCCCGAGGCCAGCCGCGGCCGGACGCATCCTGGCCAGCCTGCGGTCGTTGGCGACCGTGGCCGCCTCGAACACGATCAGCAAGGCACCAAGGATGCCGAACACCGCCCACGTCGTGCTTGTCGAGCCAAGGGGCCTTCTCGTCGCTGTGACCGCCGCCGGGATCACGCTCCGGCCCGCGACGCCCACCCTGCGGTCTCCCATCGGCCCGGAGTCCGGCCCGGTGGTCCTCACGATCGCCGTGCGGTCGCCATCGGACTGATGCTGGACGAGCGGCGGGATCGCCTGAGCGGATGCCGCGAACACCGCCAGCAGCGCCAGCGTCAGGAGCACGAGGCCGAGCATCGACAGCAGCCCTCTGCGTGCAGTAGCTTCCATCTGCTTCACCCTCTCGGGCTCCGCCCGCTTCACGCGAGTCCGGGAGCCCCGGCGCATGGCGGCGAACTCGATGTGCCGCCGCCCTCTACAGGTTGATCATTCCCGCACGGCCCCGAAAGACGCGCGCGTGGGGCCGGACGGCCGGCCGCAGCCTGCGCCGGCGGATGTCGACTTTGCCGCGCTCGACTTCGAGAAGGCATCCCATGGTACTGTTCGAGGACATGGACGGGGCACGCAGGACAACGAAGCCAACGTCGAAGGCGTCCCGCAGTCGGGATGGTCTCCGCGACCGGTCTCAGACCGAAGAGCGCATGCTCACGGCGGCCCAGCACCTCTTCGCCGCACGTGGCTTTCACGCTGTGAGCGTCCGCGACATCGCCCTCGAGGCCGGAGTGAGTCACGCCCTCGTCCACCGCTACCTGGGCAGCAAGGTGGCCATCCTCACCGCCGTCATGAAGCGCAACACGGGGCCCGTCCTCGGGGTAGCGCGTGCTGCGAGCAGCGTGCGCGAGGCGGTTCCGGGCATGTTCCGCGAGCTGCTCGCGTCTCGGCCGGACTACCTGAAGCTGCTGGCCCGGATGGGCATGGACAGCGTACCCTTCGAGACCGTCAAACCTGAGTTCCCGGCATACGAACTGCTCATGGAACTGCTCAAGGCGGACGCCGCACAGCGTGGTCGCGAGCTGCCGGACCCGCGTGTGCTCGCCGCAGCCATCACGGCGCTGGCGATCGGATGGGCAGTCACCGAAGACTGGCTCGTCAGGGCCTCGGATTGGACGACGTCGACCCGCAGGTGATCGAGACCTCACTCGAAACCATCCTGCTGAGCATGGTCGACGGCGGTCCGTCATCGGCTGCCTGACCTGACGTGACGGCGCGCGGCGTAGCGGTCGCGCCGCGCCGTCAGACGTGGACGGCGTACTATCGTACTTCCAGGGTAAGAGACCTCGCGAGGCACGCTGGCTGGTGCCGAATCGGCTACGGAGGGACGAGACATGCCGCGAAACGACTATCAGATCGACCTGCGCGCCGACTACCCCGAGCGCAGCTCGCGCGGCTGGGCCGTGCTCACCATCCTGCTCATCAAACTGATCGCGCTCATCCCGCACGCCATCATCCTCTTCTTCCTGGGGATCGCGCAGTTCGTCGTGGCGATCGTCGCCCAGGTCGCCGTGGCTCTGAACGGGGAGTATCCGGCCGGCATGCACTCGTTCGTCGCCGGGGTGCTGCGCTGGCAGATGCGCGTCACCGCCTTCCTCCTCTCGCTCACCGACCGCTACCCGCCGTTCACGCTCCAGCCCGACAGCGGCTATCCGATCGACGTGGCCGCCGAGCGGCCGGCGCAGAGCAGCCGCGTCTATGCGCTCTTCACGCTGCTCGTCGAGGTCCTGGCCTTCGCCTGGGGCGTCTTCTTCCTCATCGAGCTGGCTCGCGGCGCCGACTGGGCCCGGTCGCTCGTGGGGCTGCCCAACGACGGCTCGACGTCGGTGGGCCGCACGCCGACGAACTACAACTTCAACGCGACGGGTTGGAGCGGCCTGCTCCTGCGTCAGATCGCCGCTCTTCCCCATCTGATCGTGCTGGCGATCCTCGGCATCGCCCTCGTCGTCGTGTGGATCATCGTGCAGTGGGTCATCCTGTTCGTCGCGCGCTACCCGCGCGGGATGTACGACTTCAGCGCCGGCGTGCTGCGCTGGCAGGTGCGCGTGGGCGGCTACACGCTCGGGCTCATCGACCGTTATCCGCCGTTCACCTTCGACCCGTCCATCGCCGGACCGCAGGAGGAGCAGCGCGGGCCGGCCGGGCCGCCCCTGCCGCCGGTCCCCCGGCCGCGCCGGTGGCGCCGTTGTCTGAGGGGCCCCGCACGCCGGCGCCGGGCGGGCCGACCCCGCCGGCGCCGGAGGCGCCGCTGCAGGGCCCGTCGTCCGCAGGTCCCGCCGGCCCCCGAGCCGCCGCCACCGCCTCCGTCGACGCCGGGCGGGCCGACACCGCCGGCGCCGTAAAGGGGCTCGCGGGTCCGATCGAGCGGGGGGTGGAGTGGCCGAGGACCTCTTTCTGGGCATAGACGTGGGCTCGTCTGGGGTCAAGGGCGTACTCGTCGACGCGAACGGGAGACCGGAGGCTGCCGCCGAGGTGCCACACGACATCTCGAGGCCGCGCCCCGGCTGGGCCGAGCAGGACGCCGAGCGTGACTGGTGGGCGGGCGCGGCCGACGATCAGCCGCAGGCTGACCGGGGCCGCGCCGAGCGGATCGCGGCGGTCGGGGTCACCGGCCTCGGACCATGTCTCGTGCCGACGGGCGCAGACGGGCGGCCCCTGCGAGCGGCGATCCTCTACGGCATCGACTCGAGGGCAGGGGACCAGATCACGCGGCTCACCGCCGAGCTCGGCGCCGACGCGATCCTCGCGCGGTGCGGCGCGCGGCTGACGAGCCAGTCGGTCGGTCCCAAGATGCGCTGGCTGGTGGACCAGGAGCCGCGCGTGTGGGCCGCCACACGGCGTGTCTTCGGGGCGGCCTCGTACCTCGTCTCTCGCCTCACCGGGGAGTACGTTCTCGACCATCACAGCGCAAGCCACTGGGCCCCGCTCTACGATGTGACGCGGAACGCGTGGATCGTCGAATGGGCCGACCGGGCGGCTCCGGGGCTCTCCTTGCCCCGACCTGGTGTGGCCGCAGGAGGCCTGCGGACGGGTGAGCCGCGACGCGGCCGCGGCGACGGGCCTTGCCGAAGGCACCCCCGTCGCCGGGGGCACGATCGACTCCTGGGCCGAGGTGATGGCATCGGGGTTGCGAGGGCCCGGCGAGGGGCTGCTGGTCTACGGGACCAGCATGTTCCTCACCGAGGTGGGCAGCCCCGCGCGGGTCGACACACGCCTCTGGCGCACCGTGGGGTTCACACCGGGTTCGCACAACGTCGCCGCCGGAGTGGGATCGAGCGGCGCCTTGACGACCTGGCTCCGCGAGCTGACGGGCAGCCCGCCGTACGACGAACTCCTGGACGAGGCCGACAGCGCCGGTCCCGGCGCCGGCGGCCTCCTCGCCCTGCCGTACTTCGCCGGTGAGCGCACGCCGTGGTTCGACCCCGACCTGCGCGGCGCGATCTTCGGGCTGACGGCCACGCACGGGCGCGGCCATGTGTTGCGTGCGCTGCTGGAAGCCACCGCCTTCGCCGTGCGCCAGAACCTCGAGGCGATGCACGAGGCCGGGGCGACCATCGCGAGCCTGCGCAGCAGCGGCGGCGGTGCGTGCGGATACGCTGTGGCCGCAGATCGTCTCCGACGTGACCGGCCTCCCGCAGGACGTGCGCGGCGGGTTCGGACCGGGCGAGCGTCGGCGCGGCCCTGCTGGCGGCCATGGCCGTCGACGCCGCGACGCTGGAGACGAAGTGGCAGACGCCAGGGACGCCGGTCGGGCCGCGCGCAGCGTTGCGCGCCCTGTACGACGATCTGTACTGCCGGTTCCGTGAACTGACGCTCGCGACGCTGCCCCAGGCCCACGCGCTCGCCGCCTGGCAGCGAGACGCCGCCGGCGAGCCGCGGGACGCGGCGGGCCTCGTCCGCCGTCCTGAGGCGCGGGGTCCGGGGCTCCGTCGCGACGTACTCCGCCTCGTCCGAGGCCGCGAGGCGGCGACGGACTTCGAGCCGTCCTTCTCCATCGCGGTCAGCGTTCGCGGCGAGCGCGACCCCGCCGACGGCGGTCGAGAGCGCCGTGAGTCTCATGGTCGCCTCTGCCGTCAGCTCATGGGATCGTTCGCCGGTCAGCCGCCGCGCCGCAGCCATCGCCGGACAGTACGCACGGGGAGCAACAGGTAGACGCCGATCAGCACGTACAGGACCAACCCCACGTAGGGCTGGATGAGGCCGCAGCACGGTGGCGATGGCGTAGAAGATCAGGCTCGGCGCGAGCTGGTAGGTCACCCTGTTCTCCTCGAGGCGCTCCTCGGCGGCGTCGCCGCCGAACAGACCCTCACGCTCGGCGTAGCGCCCCAGCACGATCAGCATCAGGCTCATGAGGAAGAGCACGATGCCGAAGAACGCGACCGCGGTGCGCTCGCCGCCGTGCTCCGTGTCGGTCAGGCGCAGGTACTCCTGCATGACCCTGGCCGGGTAGGGCAGGAAGGCGACGAGCAGCAGGAGGAGCAGGTTCAGCCGCAGGAAGCCGGCGTCGACGCGCTCGAGGGCCTCGGTCAGCGCGTTGTGCTCGATCCAGACGATGCCGATGCTCATGAAGGCGATGAAGTAGGCCAGGTACACCGGCCGTTCGTCGAAGAGCGCCGAGAGCAGGTGGCTGCCGGCGTGTTGCGGCACCGCGATCTCGATGACCAGCAGCGTGATGGCGATGGCGAAGACGCCGTCGCTGAACGCCTCCAGGCGGCCCTTCTTCTTGAAGTCCTTCAATGAAGGCGGACTGCTCACCTCGGTCACCTCCCGGGACGGTGCGCTCACGTCGCGCCATGACAAGGGCTGGCGCTCTCGAGCATCAAGAAAGCCGCGTGGGGCGGCCGCCCCGGCCGCCCCACAGCGGTGATGACGACGACGCTGTCTCTTACTTCTTGTGCTTGCTCGCGCCGAAGGCGTGCTTGAGCTGCTCCTCCTGCTCGTGCGGTGAGGTTGGAGCGCACGAGCGTGGCGTGCGTGCCCTCGATAGCCGCCATGAACTTGTCCTCGGTCATCTGGGTCGATGACGAGGAACCAGCCGGCCTTGCCCGGCGGCACGGCGTCGTCCATCTGCTCGAGGACTTCCTTGTCGATGCCCGTCTTGGCGCCCTTGCCGAACAGGGCGCCGAGGCCGGCGCCGATCGCCATGCCGAGGAAGGGCATGAAGAAGAGCAGGCCGAAGAGCATGCCCCAGAAGGCGCCGCCCATGGCGCCCGCGCCGACCAGGCCGTGGCCGTGCTTGACGTGCGGCTTGCCGTCGGGGTCACGGATGACCTCGGCGGCGTCGGAGAGCTGCACGATCATGTCCTTCTGCAGCTCCGCCAGCTTGAGGCCGAAGCGGTCGGCCTCGACCTCGTTCTCGAAGCCGAGGACCATCATCTCGCTCATACATCTACTCCCATTCTCTGTGACTGGACGCGGGTCGACAGGCTATCAGGCTTCCCGGACCCATCGTGACCACTCGGTAACGCTGGCGTATTCTTCGTGCCTCGGCGGGGCGCGTCAAGTCCCGGCCGTGGCCGTGGCCGTGCGAACGGTTACGTACCACCTGCGCGCGGCAAGCGTCTCCTTCGACTCTTGGGGCCTTTCGAAGGAGCGCATCATGCCACGACACGGCATCGCGACCATGCCGGCTCGGTCGATCGCCATCGCCCTCCTCGCCGTCGCCTGTCTGGTCTTGCTCGGCCTCGCCGAACGAGCCGGCGCGGCGTCCGGCGACCTCGCCTGGCAGCGCGCCTACAACGGCACGGGCAACGACGACGACTACTACATCGGGGCGGCGCCGGCGCCGAACGGCGGCGTCTACGTCGCCGGCTCGGCGCGCCCAGACGCCGGCGGCATGCCCATCGACTACGACTTCCTCGTCGCCCGGTACGCGGCGAGTGGGCAGCGGCAGTGGCTGCGCACCCTCGACGGGCCCGGGACACTCCCAGGACTTCGTCAACGATGTCGCGTCCGACGCGCACGGCAACGTGGTGGCGGTCGGCGTCGTGAACTACCTGGCGCTCACGCCGCAGGTGGCGGCCGTCGTCAAGTACGGCGCCCAGGGGCAGCGGCGCTGGGTGCGCTACTACGACGACCCGAACGCGACGGCCGAGCAAGCGACCAATGCGGTGATCGACGGGGCGGGCAACGTCTACGTCGCCGGCGAAAGCGTCGCGTCCGCCTCGGGCGACGACGTCTTCCTCGTCAAGTACTCATCCAGCGGCACGCGGAAGTGGGTGCGCCACTTCACGGGGCCGGGCAACGGGCAGGACAGGATCGAGGACATCGCGCGTCGACGGCTACGGCAACGTCTACCTGACGGGCTTCAGCTACAGCCCGACGACCGACTTCGACATGGTGACGCTCAAGTACAAGCCGAACGGCACGCGAAGCTGGACCAGGCGTCTTGACGGTCCCGCGTCAAGCAGCGACTACGGCCACGGCATCGCCGTCACCAACGCCGGCACCGTCTATGTCGCGGGCGAGATCGTCGGCACGGCGACGGGCGCCGACGCCGCGGTGGTCAAGTACTCGAGTGGTGGCGCCTTCAAGTGGATGCGGACGCGCACGAGCATCGGGGCAAACAACGACGCCTTCCAGGACATCGCCCTGCTGGGCAACGGAGACGTCGCCGCCGCCGGCAGGATCGATTCCACGGTGATGACCGCCGACAGCAACGCGCTGCTCGTGCGCCTCTCGCCCGCCGGCGGGACCGCGGTGGGCGAAGACCTACGACGGTCCGGACCACCTCGATGACGAGGGCCACACCGTGGCCTCCGGCGCCGACGGCGCCATCTACGTGTCCGGTACCACGACCGCCTCCGCCAGCCTGCTCGATATCCTCACGCTCAAGTACAGCGGGAATGGGCGTTTCGGTTGGGCGAGGACCCACTCGAGCGCCGGCGCCGCCAACGATTTCGACGGGGGTCTCGTCGCCGTGACCGCCGGCGTCTACTCGGCCGGTAAGCAGCAGGAAACGACGGGAAACGACGCCATCCTGCTGAAGTACCGGCCGTGAGACCGCAGGGCTGACGGCGACGCCGCAGGGCGCTCCGGACGAACGTAGTGGGGACAGAAGCTCGCGACGCTCGAACAGCGGCGCGGCCTGTCTTCCTCCTCCAAGTAATATTCTCGTATTGCCACGATACTACGCCGGCCTCATAGATGATCGGGGGTACGCGTCGCTCGCGACCGGCTCAGTCCTGGACGAGTCGCAAGCTCGCGGAGATGGGCGTGCCGTCCTTGAGCATCGCCCACACCGGGCACAGGTTCTCCTCGGCGATGGTGAGCGAGCGCCGCACCACGGTCTCGTCCAGGGCCGTCCCGCGGACGGTGAACTCCAGCGTGATGGCGGTGAGCACGGTCGGGTGCTCGTCGCGCCGTGCGCCGACGGCCCTGACTTCCAGCCCGCTCACCTGCTGCTCATGGCGGCGGAGCAGCAGCGCCATGGTGTTGCCGCTGCAACCGGCCAGGCTCGCCAGCAGCAGTTGCAGCGGCGTGAAGGCGCTGCAGTCGCCGCCGCCCATCGGGTAGTCCATCTCGACGGTATGGTCGCCGGCGACGGCGCTGATGCGCATCTCGCCCTGGTGGACGGCGTGGACGGACAGCTCGCTCGGCATCGGAGACTCCTTCGCTCGTCACGGGCGCGCGAGCGCGCGCCGACCTTCTGGCGGCGACTCTACGCGGTGCGGCGGGGCGCGTCGAGCGGCTGGCCGGACCACCGCGCTACGGGAGGGTGGACACCAGCCGCTCGATGAGGTCGATCAGCGGGCGGGGATAGACGCCCAGCCAGAGCAGCGTGGCGGTGAGGCAGGCGAGCACGATGCCGGTCGGGACCGCCGCCCGACCCAGAGGCTCGTCGCCGGGCTTCCGCGCGTACATGGCGACGATGATGCGCGTGTAGTAGTAGAGGCCGATCGTGCTGGCCACGACGAGCACGACGAGCAGGACCCACAACGAGGCGCTCGCGCCCGCCGTGACCAGGAAGAACTTGGCGATGAAGCCCACGGTGAGCGGGATGCCGGCCAGCGAGAACAGCGCCACGGTGAAGACGGCGGCGAGCCAGGGTCGCCGGGCGCCGAGGCCGCGATAGGCGGCGATGTCCTCGGCCTCGCCCTTCGCGTCGCGACAGAGCCGAGACGACGCCGAACGCCGCCAGATTGGTCGCCGTGTAGGCGACCAGGTAGAAGGTGACGGCGACCGTCGCGCTCCTCCCTGTGGCGAGGAAGGCGACCAGGATGTAGCCCAGGTGGGCGATGGACGAGTACGCCAGGATGCGCTTGACGTTGTCCTGGCGCAGCGCCAGCAGGTTGCCGGCCAGCATGGAGGCGACGCTGACGGCGGCGAACGTGAGGAACAGGGCGCTCGTCTGGTCCAGCGCCACCGGGCGGAAGAACCGCAGGAGCACCGCCACCACCGCGGTCTTCGACGCCGTGGCGATGAAGGCGGTGACGGGGGCGGGGGCTCCCTGGTAGATGTCCGGCGTCCACATGTGGAAGGGCACGAGCGCGAGCTTGAAGCCGACGCCGACGAGCATCATCACGACGCCGGTGACGATCACGAGGTCCAGGCCGGCGCCGCCGCCCAGCGTGGGCGCCAGGGCGGCGGGCGTCATCTTGCCGGTGACGGTGTAGACCAGCGCCATGCCGAAGAGCAGGAACGCGGAGGTGGAGCCGCCGAGGACGAGGTACTTGACGGCGGCTTCGATGTAGCGCTCGGCGAACACCGGGTAGGCGATGAGCGCGTAGAGCGCCACGCTCAGGATCTCGAGGCCCAGGAAGAACGAGGCGAAGTGCGCCGCGGTGATGAGCGTGGCGGCCCCCAGCGCGGCGCCGAGGAGCAGCACGTAGTACTCCTCGGCGTCGACGCGCAGCTGTCGCAGGCGACTCCAGGACATGAGGGCCACGACGGCCGTGGCCGCCACGACGAGACCGATGTAGAAGAGCGCGTAGTTGTCCACGATCAGCAGCGTCGTGACCCGGCGGTCGTCGGCGATGGGGACGACGAAGAGCGTGCTGAACGTCGCCGCCAGGCCC
This sequence comes from uncultured Thermoleophilia bacterium, assembly GCA_963707335.1. Taxonomy (GTDB): domain Bacteria; phylum Actinomycetota; class Thermoleophilia; order UBA2241; family UBA2241; genus CAIXSE01. Next base: position 16,381 of record CAVPQD010000020.1, read on the forward strand.
AGCATCGTGAGCCAGAGCGCGACCCGTGCGAGCGCCAGAACGCCGCCGCGAGCATCACGACGACCGTCGTCACCGTGAGCGACAGCAGCGGCGAGAGCGGCAGGAGGTGGTGCCACGTCATGGGCTCGCGACCTCCTCGCCGGCCGATGACGAGGACGGGGCCGCCGGGTTGCGGACGGCGGGGCAGCGCCGTCCGCCGTCGCCGCCGGCCCCGTCCTCGTCACCCCCTGCAGCCCGGCCACGGGCTGCTGCACCGTGTCGATGAGCGGCTGCGGGTAGAAGCCGAGCAGCACGAGCACGCCGATCATGACGGCGAACACGCCGAGCTCACGCCGCCCCAGGTCGGCGAACGACCAGCCGTGGTCCTCCTCGCCGTGGAAGGCGCGCTGGATCATCCAGAGCGCGTAGACGGTGGCGAACACCAGCCCCACGGCGCCGAGGACGGCGGCCCACTCGCTCACCTGCCAGGTGCCCTGCAGGATCAGGAACTCGGCGACGAAGTTGCCGAGCCCGGGCAGGCCCAGGGAGGCCAGCGCGAAGAACATCGCGGTGCCGCCCATCTTCGGGGCCACCGTCCAGAGGCCGCCCATCTTCGCCATGTCCCTGGTGTGGATGCGCTCCTGCAGCGAGCCGACCAGGAGGAACAGGGCGCCGGTGCTGAAGGCGTGGCACACGATCTCGAGGATGGCGCCCTGCAGGGCGAGCGTGTTCCACGCGAAGACGCCGAGCAGCACGAAGCCCATGTGGCTGACGCTCGTGTACGCCACGAGGCGCTTCATGTCGCGCTGCCCGTAGGCCATGATGGCGCCGTAGATGATGCCGATGACGGCGAGCACCATGGCCACGGTGCGGAAGTCGAAGGCGGCCTGCGGGAACAGCGGCACGAGGAAGCGGATGAAGCCGTAGGCGCCCACCTTGATGAGCACGCCGGCGAGGATGATCGAGCCGGCGGTGGGCGCCTCCGTGTGGGCGTCCGGCAGCCAGGTGTGCAGCGGGAAGGCGGGCAGCTTCACGGCGAAGGCGGCGAAGAAGCCCAGCATGAGCAGCATGGCGGTGGTGGACGACATCGGCGTGTGCAGCAGCTGCGTGACGTCGAAGGTGAACACGCCGGTGGCGCGCTCGTGGATGAAGGCCAGGGCCAGGATGGCGACGAGCATCAGCAGGCCGCCGATCTGCGTGAAGATGAAGAACTTGATGGCCGCGTACACGCGCCGCTCGTAGCCCCACAGCGCGATGATGAAGTACATCGGCACGAGCATCATCTCGTAGAAGAAGTAGAACAGGAAGAGGTCGAAGGCGAGGAAGGCGCCGGCCAGGCCCGCGGCCGTCCACAGCAGGAAGAGGTGGAAGACGCCGACACGCTGCTCCACGGCCTTCCACGAGGCCAGGACGGCCACCAGCCCGAGGCCGAAGGTGAGGCTCAGCAGGATGAGCGTCAGGCCGTCCTCGGCCAGGTACAGGCTGATGCCGAGCTGCGGGATCCAGGTGCCCCGGACGTCGGCGATCACGCCGCCCTGGAAGAGCGAGGCCGCGGAGCCCGTGGTCGACAGCGCCGCGGTCAGGTCGCCGGCGCTCGCCGCCCACTGCACCGCGGCCACCACGAGCGGCACGGCCATGCCGGCCACCGCCGTCCAGCGCGCCACGGCCGGCCGGCGGCGCCCGAGCAGCCACGCCAGCAGCGCCGCCGCCGACGGGACGATGATGTAGAGGAGAAGGATCACGTCGCCCGCCTCACCTGAGCACCACGAAGACGATGATGACGGCGACGCCCACGCCGGCGACGGCGACGTAGGAGCGCAGCACGCCGCTCTGCGACGCGCTCAGCGCGCGCCAGGCGCCGACGTTGGCGGCGGCGATGGCCGCGACGACGGGCTCGACCAGGTCGTCCCGGGCCACCCGGGCGAACCACTTCACGGGCCGCACGAACAGGAACCCGTAGGTCGCGTCGAAGCCCCAGCCGGCCCGCCAGAAGCGCGCCACCTCGGACTGCGCCGTCACCCTGCCGGGACGGCTCACGTACAGCCACCAGGCGACCAGGACACCGAGCAGCGCGAGCGCCGGGGTGAGCGCCGTCATGAACCAGCCGGTGCGCCACGTGCCCTCCAGCATCTCCGTGGGCGGCAGCGCGGTCCGCAGGAAGTCGTCCAGCGGCGCCCAGCCGCCGAGCCAGCCCGGCACGCGGAGGAGGCCGCCGCCCAGCGCCAGCACGCTGAGCACGACAAGCGGCAGCTTCATGCGCCAGCGCGGCGGCCGCACGACCGGCGTGCGCTCCGGCCCGAAGAAGACGACGAAGACGAGGCGGAAGGCGTACAGGCCGGTCAGGAACGCTGCAGACGATCGCCCCGAGCCACAGCCAGGTGTCGCCGTCCACCGCGGCCAGGCTCTGCTCGACGATGAGGTCCTTGCTGTAGAAGCCGGCCGTGATGAGCGGCAGCGCCGCCAGCGACGCGGCGCCGATGAGCGACGCCCAGAAGGCGACGGGCAGGCGGCGCCGGAGGCCTCCCATGCGGAAGATGTCGTGCTCGCCGCCCAGCGCCTCGATGACGACGCCGGCGGCGAGGAACAGCAGGGCCTTGAAGAAGGCGTGGGTCATGAAGTGGAAGACGCCGGCGCTCCAGCCCGCCACGCCGAGCGCCAGGAACATGTAGCCGATCTGGCTGATGGTGCTGTAGGCCAGCACGCGCTTGAAGTCGGTCTGGGCCAGGGCGCTGAAGCCGGCGTAGAGCAGCGTCACCGTGCCGATGATGGCCACGGTCAGGCGCACGTCGGGCGCCATCGTGAACAGCACGTGAGTGCGCGCGATCAGGTACACGCCGGCCGTGACCATCGTGGCGGCGTGGATGAGCGCGCTGACCGGCGTGGGGCCGGCCATGGCGTCCGGCAGCCACGTCTGCAGCGGCAGCTGGGCGGACTTGCCCACGGCCCCGCCCAGCAGCAGCAGGGCCGCGGCGACCGCCAGAGACGAGCCCGGCGCCCACTCCGCCTGCACGCGCTGCATGAGCGGCTGGATCTGCAGCGTGCCGAGCTGCGCGAACAGCAGGAACAGCCCCACGATCATGGCCGTGTCGCCGATGCGCGTGACGATGAACGCCTTGCGCGCGGCGTAGCCGTTCTGCGGGTCGCGGTACCAGAAGCCGATGAGCAGGTAGCTGCAGAGGCCCACGCCCTCCCACCCCATGTAGAGGAACAGCAGGTTGTCGGCCAGCACCAGCACCAGCATGGAGGCGACGAACAGGTTCATGTAGATGAAGAAGCGCGCGAAGCCCTCCTCGTCCTCCATGAACTCGGTGGAGTACAGGTGGATGAGGAAGCCGACGAAGGTGATGACCAGCACGAAGAGCAGGGACACGGCGTCCAGGTACAGGGCGATCTGGGGCCGCAGACCGGCGACGTCGAACCAGGTCCACAGGACCTGGCGGTAGGCGTCGCCGGCGGGCGGCGTGGTCACGAAGTCGACGGTCACCAGGGCGGCGACGATGAACGCCAGGCCCACCGAGCCGGCGCCGATGAAGCTCACGGCGCGCCGGCTCAGCCGCCCGTTCAGCAGGGTCAGGGTCACGAAGCCCGCGGCCGGCAGGGCCGGTATGAGCCAGAGAAGGCCCAGCATCGCCGTCTACCCCTTCATCCTGTCGGCCTCGTCCACGTCCAGGCGGCCGAACAGCTGCCGGAAGCGCAGCGCCAGCGCCAGGCCCACGGAGACCTCCGCGGCCGCCATCGCCAGGATGAACAGGAACATCACCTGGCCGTCCGCCTTGCCCCACCGCGCGCCGGCCACGACGAAGGCCAGGCCGGCGGAGTTCAGCATGATCTCGATGGAGGCCAGCACGATGATGAGATTGCGCCGCACGAGCACGCCGCCGAGCCCGATGACGAACAGCACGGCGGCCAGCACCAGCCCGTACTCCAGCGGCACGCCCCTCACGGCGCCGTCTCCTCTTCGCCGGCGGCGCGGGGCCGGACGCCCGCGGCGCGGGTGCGGCCGGTGGTCTCGTCCGCGACCCGGGCCTTCTGCCAGTGGCCGGCGATGTGCCCCACGCCGATGAGCGCCACGAGCAGCAGCATGGAGGCGAGCTCGATGCCGAGCGCATAGGGCCCGAAGAGCGCGATGCCGACCTCCCGTGAGGGCACGACATGCGCGCCCGCCTGACCGGCCGCGCCGCTCACCACCACGTAGGCGATCTCGCCCAGCAGCACCAGCGCCAGGATCGACGGCGCCAGCCAGTGCCGCGCCCGCCTGGCGCCGCCGAGGCCGGCTTCGCTCTCGCCGGGCGACAGCAGCATCACGGCGAAGATGAACAGCACGACGATGGCGCCGGCGTAGACGATCACCTCGAGGGCGGCCACGAAGGGCGCCCCGAGCGCGTAGAACACCAGCGCCACGGCGATGAGCGAGATCGCCAGGTAGAGCAGCGCGTGCAGCGTCACCCTGGCGGTGACGGCGAGCAGGGTGGCCACGACGGCCACGTCCGCGGAGATGACGAAGAGGATCAGCATGCCATCACCTACGGCAGCAGCTCGTCGACGTCCACCGGCGGCTGCCTCACGCTCGGCCTCGCCCTTGTCCTTGCCGCCGATGGCCACGCCGGCCACCCGCCAGAAGTCGTAGTGGTGGTACTTGCCCGGGCCCTCGATGAGCAGGTCGTCCTTCTCGTAGACCATGTTGCGGCGGTCGTACTCGCTCATCTCGGCGTCGGGGGTGAGCTGGATGGCGTAGGTCGGGCACGCCTCCTCGCAGAAGCCGCAGTAGATGCAGCGCGAGAAGTTGATGCGGAAGAACTCGGGATAGCGGCGCCCGTGCTCGTCCTGGGTGGCCTGCAGGGCTATGCAGTCCACGGGGCAGGCCGCGGCGCACAGGTAGCAGGCGACGCAGCGCTCCTCGCCGGAGGGGTCCCTGGAAAGGATGATGCGCCCGCGAAAGCGCGGCGGCAGATAGGGCAGCTCGTCGGGGTAGCTCACGGTGTCAGGGCCGCGGAAGAGATGGCTGAAGACGGTCCAGAGGTTGCCGGCGACGCTCATCTCGCCACCTAGCCCCGCGCCACCACGATGGCGCCCGTGACGAGCAGGTTGAGCAGCGCCAGCGGCAGCATGATCTTCCAGCCGAGCTGCATGAGCTGGTCGTAGCGCACACGCGGGAAGGTGGCGCGCACGAGGATGATGAAGCTGATCACCACGGCGGTCTTGACGAGGAACCAGACGGCGGCCGGCAGCACGGGGCCGAGCCAGCCGCCCAGGAACAGCGTGGTGATGAGCGCCGCCACCAGCGTGACGGCGATGTACTCACCCACGTAGAACATGCCGAACTTCATGCCGGAGTACTCGGTGTGGAAGCCGGCCACCAGCTCGCTCTCCGCCTCGACGAGGTCGAAGGGTATGCGGCGCAGCTCGCCGAACGCGGCGATGACGAAGATGATGAGGCCGCCCAGCTGGGGGATGACGTACCAGAGCGTGCGCTGCGCCTCCACGATGCCCACGACGCTGAACGTGCCGGCCTGGATCACGACGCCCATCAGCGCCAGGCCCATGAACACCTCGTAGCTGAGCATCTGGGCGGCGGCGCGCAGGCTCCCGAGCACGGAGTACTTGCTGCGCGACGACCACCCGGCCAGCACGATGCTGTACACGGCCAGCGACGACATCGCGAGGAAGAAGAGCAGGCCCACGTCCAGGTCGGCGAGCACGACGTCGCCGGTCACCGGGATGATGATGAAGCCCAGCAGCGACGCCGTCACGACGATGGCCGGGGCGATGACGAACACGATGCGGTCGGCGAAGGGCGGCACCCAGTCTTCCTTGGTGAAGATCTTGATCAGGTCGGCGACGACCTGCATCAGGCCGCCGGGGCCGACGCGGTCGGGGCCGAGACGGTCCTGCAGGAAGCCCAGCAGGCGGCGCTCGTACCAGATCAGGCCGCTGGCGATGCCGAGCGCCACCGTGAAGACGGCGATGGCGATGAGCAGGCCGCTGACGACGTCAGGCATCGCCGCCCCCTTGATCGGGCGGATCGTGCCCGCGCCGGCGCCCGAGGGGCGCGGGCCGGCGCCGGCCGGCGCCTCGAGCCGCGCCCACAGCGGCGGCAGCACGCCGGGCAGCTGCGGCAGGCCCACGGGCAGGCCGGCGACGCCTGCGGGCAGGCTTGCGTCGAGTCTGAGGTCCAGGCGTCGCACGACGCCGTCCAGGCGCAGGTCCACGCCGTCTCCCGCGTTCACGCCGAGACGCTGCGCGTCGGCCTCGTTGAGCGCCACGTAGGGCCGCGGCGCGCGCTCGGCGATCCCGGCCGTGAACATGCTCAGCTCGCCGGAGCCGAAGATGTGGTGGTACGGCACGAGCAGCCACTCGCCGGGCCGCGGCTCGAAGGGCGGCGGCACCTCCGCCACGCCGACGGCCGCGGCCGGGCCTTGCGGCGGCGCGGAGCCCTCGTGCCGGTCGTCCCCGGCACGCGGCTCCACCAGGCGCACGCCGACGTCGCCGCCCTCCAGGGGGCCGTTCACCTCGGTCTGGAACTTGTGGAGCGCGTTGCCCGAGTTCCAGCCCGGCGCCCAGTACCGCGGCAGCAGCGCCGGCGGCTCGCCGGGCCCGTGGTGGCCCTCCTGCGTGTGCGCCAGGGCGCTGCCGCGGTCGTCCGGCGGCTCCGGTTCGAACACGGTGAGGTGAGCCATCATGGCGGTGCGGCCGCTGTAGCGCGCCGGCTTGCGCGCGATCTTCTCGTCCTGGATGCGAAAGCCCGGCGGCGGCGCGGCGGCGGCGACGCCGGCGAACGCCGGCATGGACTCGAGCTCCGCCGTGACGTCGTCGGCCGTACGCCATTCCGGCGCCGTCTCGGGCCGCAGCTCGGCCGCCAGGTCGCGCAGCCAGCGCCATGCCGGGCGCACGCCCTCTCCCGGGACGAACACACGCAGGAAGCGCTGGGCCCGGCCCTCGAAGCTGACGAAGGTGCCGGTCGACTCGGCCCACGTCGCCGTGGGCAGCACGATCTCGGCCGCCTCGGTGGTGGCGCTGGTCACGTGGTCGAGCGCGATGACATGCGGGCAGCGCTCGAGCGCCGCGCGGACATCGGCCGCGGGAGCGCGGCGCTCGAGATCGTTCTGCAACACGATCGCGGCGTCCGCCTCGCCCACGCGCAGGGCGTAGAGGGCGTCGGCCAGGCGGCCGCCGCCCATGAGCAGCAGGCCCATGGTGTTCGCCTCGGGCTGCACGACGGCGAGCGGCGCGCCGCGCCGCTCGCCCCAGGGCAGCGACCAGGCGAGACGCGCGGCCGCGAGCAGCAGCGCCTCGCTGGCGCAGCCCGTGCCCGTGACGACCACGGGGCGCGCTGCCGCCCGTAGCGAGGAGCCGATGGCGTCCACCATGAGGGCAAGCTCGTCGGACAGGTCGTCGACCGCCGGCTGCGCCGGGTCCAGCCCGTGCGCCACCGCCATCGTCAGGCGCGCCAGGTCGTCCGGCGCCGCATGCACGACGCCTCCCGCCACCGCGTCAAGCTTGGTGGCGTGCGTGTGCGCGACCCACAGGGCGCTGGGCTCCATCTCCTTGAGCCGGCCCAGCGCCGCGTCGTTCCAGCGCGCGATCCCCAGCCGCTCCTCCTCCGATGTGGGCCGCAGGCGCAGCCAGGTACGCACGTTCAGGTCGAGGATCGGCGCCTCGTTGGTGAGGTCGGCGCCGATCACGAGGACGAGGTCGGCCTCCTGGATGTGCGGGAGGGTCGCGCTCGGCGAGGGGCCGTCGCGCAGCAGCGCGACGGCAAGGTCGCCGAGCGTCCGCTCCCGCTCCTCGATACCCAGGTAGAAGCGCTCCGGCCCGACCAGCGCGCGCAGCGCGAGGTTGTCCTCCAGCGAGGCGCGCGGCGAGCCGATGCCGATGGTCGTGCCCTCGGCCAGCAGCCCCGCGGTGCGCACGCAGGAGGTCGTCCACGGCGCCCTCGTCGATGAGGCCGTAGCCGCCGTCGGCCTGCCGCGGCGAGCCACCCCAGCCGGGGCCGGCGTCGTCCAGCTGGCCGAGGTACGGCGGCCGCGGCTGCGTCGCGGCCGCCTCGTCGACACCCACCGTGCGCGCGTCGCCGCCCTGCGCGCTCGAGCGGCGCGCGCAATCGCTGCGGCGCGTTCACGAACTCGTAGCCGAAGCGTCCGCGGTCGCAGATGAAGTAGCCGTTCACCTGGCGGTTGTACCTCGCCTGCACGCGGCGCAGCTCGCCGTAGCGCTCGCCGGGGATGATGGCGCAGCCGGCGCCGCAGTGGGGGCACACGGACGGCGCCGTCTGCAGGTCCCACTTGCGGGAGTAGTGGGCGGCCAGCGTCTTGTCGGTGAAGACGCCCGTGGGGCACACCTCCGCGAGGTTGCCGCTGAACTCGCTCTGCAGGACGCCGTCCTCCTTGCGCCCGAAGTACACCTGGTTGCGCAGGGAGAACACGCCGAAATCGTCGCCGCCGGCGTAGTCGCGGTAGAAGCGCACGCAGCGATAGCAGGCGATGCAGCGGTTCATCTCGTGCGTGACGAAGGGACCGAGGTCCTGGTTGCGGTAGGTCCGCTTGCGGAAGCGGTAGCGGCGGTAGACGTGCCCCGTCATCACCGTCATGTCCTGCAGGTGGCACTCCCCGCCCTCGTCGCACACCGGGCAGTCGTGGGGATGGCTGGTCATGAGCAGCTCGATCATGCGGGCCCTGAAGCGCCGCGCCTCGGGGTGATCGATGGCGACGCGCGTGCCCTCCTCCGCGGGCGTCATGCAGGCCATCACGATCTCCTGCTGCTCCTGCCCGCGGCGGTCCGTCCAGTACTGCATCACGGCGCACTGACGGCAGGCGCCCACGGACCCCATCGCGGGGTGCCAGCAGAAGTACGGCAGGTCGAGCTTGAGCGACAGGCACACGTCCAGCATGTTGCGGCCGGGCTCGACCTGGTACTGCACGTCGTCGATCGTCACGGTGACGAGGTCGCTCACGGGCCCTCGCCCCCTTCGGGATGCGCCGGCCCGTCGGCGCGGCGATCCGGCGCGGCCGCGACGTCGGAGCGACGCCGGCCGGCGCCGGTCACGCCGGCGCGCCGTTCGCCGCGCCGGCGCTCGTCGCCGCGCCGCCGCTCGTAGCAGGCGGCGCCGACCAGGCGGTAGCTGCAGCAGGCGCCCTCGATGTGGTCGTTGATCTCGTCGGCGAACAGCCGCAGACCGCTCTCCAGCGGCTGCATCGCGCCCGGCGAGTGGTCGCAGAAGGGCAGCTCCGGCCGGTTGTCCTCGATGATGTCGTACAGGCGCGCCACATCCTCCGGCTCGCCCACGCCGTCCTCGATGGCGTCCAGCAGGTCGCTCGCCCAGGGCAGCCCCTCGCGGCACGGTGTGCACCAGCCGCAGGACTCCTGGGCGAAGAAGTGCATCAGGTTGGCCATCGTCCCCACGGGACAGGTCTGGTCGTCGAGCATGAACATCGTCGCCGTCCCGAGGCGGCTGCCGATGGCCTCCATGGAGCCATAGTCCATGGCCACGCCGAAGTCGCCGGCGGCGACGAACGGTGACGAAGCGCCGCCCGGGATGATGGCTCGCGCCTCGTAGCCCTCCAGCATGCCGCCGGCATGCTCCTCGACGATCTCGCGCATGGTCGTGCCGAGCGGGAGCTCCCACCACCCCGGCCGCTTCAGGCGGCCGGCGAGGGTGTACAGCTTGCTGCCGCCCTCCTCGGTAAGGCCCTGGTCGAGCCACCACTGCGCGCCGAAGCGCATCACCGACGGCGCGCAGCACAGCGTCTCGACGTTGTTCACGACCGTGGGTTCGCCCCACAGACCCGCGCCGGTCATGTGCGGCGGCCGCGCTCGTGGATTGGCGCGCTTGCCCTCCAGCGCATTGAGCATGGCCGACGCTTCGCCGCACAGGTAGCGGCCCGCGCTGACATGCACGAAGATCCTGAAGCTGAAGCCGGAGCCCAGTACGTTCTCGCCCAGGTAGCCGGCGGCGCGGGCCTCGTCCAGCGCGCGCTCCAGCACGCGGGCGACGCGGGCGTATTCGCCGCGGATGAAGATGTAGCCGGTCGTCGCCTCCGTGGCGTAGGCGGCGATGAGCATGCCCTCGAGCAGCAGGTGCGGATTGCGCTCCATCAGGATGCGGTCCTTGAAGCTGCCGGGCTCCATCTCGTCGGCGTTGCAGGCGATGTACTTGTAGGGCGGCGCCTCCAGGCCGCGGAGCATGAAGCTCCACTTGCGGCCCGCGGAGAAGGCGGCGCCGCCGCGGCCCCGCACGTCCGAGTCCGTGAGCTCCTTGATGACGTCGTCGCCGCTCATGGTGAAGGCGCGGCGGAGCCCTTCGTAGCCGCCGCTCGCGACGTACTCGTCCAGGGGAAGCGGCAGCCCGTCCTTGCGGAAGGCGCCGGTGAGTGGATAAGCGAACTCGCTCACGCGTAGGCCTCCAGGATGAGGGCTACCCTCTCGGGGTCCACCGGCCCGTGCAGATCATCGTCGACGAGCATCGCGGGGGCCTGGTCGCACGCGCCCAGGCAGACGATGGGCAGCAGCGTGAAACGTCCGTCGGCCGTGGTCCCGCCCATATCCACGTCCAGCTCGTCCTCGAGCGCCCGACGAGGCGCTCGTGCCCCAGCGCCCAGCAGACCATGCTGTCGCACACGAGGATCACGTGACGGCCCACGGGCCGGCGATACAGCAGGTTGTAGAAGGTCGCCAGCGTGTCCAGCTCGTCGACCGAGACGCGCAGGAACGCGCTCACGTCCGCCAGCGCCTCGTCCGACAGCCAGCCGCGATGGCGCTGCACGATCTTGAGCGCGGTGATGGCCGCGGAGCGCCGCGAGGGGTAATGAGGCAGAGCCTCCTCCAGCTCGCGGCGCTCCTCGTCGGTGAGCACGTCCTCGCCTCCCCTCAGCGGTCCACGTCGGCCATGACGAAGTCGATGCTGCCCAGGATGGCGATGAGGTCCGGCATCTCGAGGCCCAGGCACAGCAGGGGCAAGGCCTGCAGGTGCGGGAACGACGGCGTGCGGATGTGCATGCGGTAGGCGCTGGTGCCGCCGTCGCTGACGCAGTAGTAGCCGGTGGCGCCGCGCATCGACTCGGCCGGCACCATGGCCTCACCGGCCGGGATCACCGGCCCCCAGCTCACGCCGAGGAAGTGGTCGATCAGCGACTCGATGTCGTGCATCGTGTTGGGTTCCTTCGTCGGCGGCGTCGCCAGCTGCTGATGCGACTTGTAGGGCCCCGCCGGCATGTTGTCCACGCACTGGCGGATGATCCGCAGGCTCTGCCGCATCTCCTCGATGCGCACCAGCAGGCGGTCGTAGGAGTCGCCGCCCGTCGCCGTGGGGATCTCGAAGTCGAACTGGTCGTAGCCGGAGTACGGGCGCTTCTTGCGGTAGTCCCAGTCGATGCCGCAGGCGCGCAGGTTGGGCCCGCTCACGCCCCACTCCATCGCTTCGGCCAGGGTGAGAGCGCCGACGCCCTTCGTGCGCGCCTTCGTGATGCTGCTGTCCACCACGAGCCGGTCGTATTCCTTCAGGCGGCGCGGCAGGTAGTCCAGGAAGTCGCGGACCATCGCCTCCCAGCCGTCCGGCAGGTCCTCCGCGACGCCGCCGATGCGGAACCAGTTGGGGTGCATGCGACCGCCGCAGATCGCCCCGGTGATGTCGTGGATGAGCTCGCGGTCGGAGAACATGTAGAAGACCGGCGAGAGCGCCCCGATGTCCTGGGCGTAGGTGCCGTAGTAGAGCAGGTGACTGTTGATGCGGTACAGCTCGCAGAGCATCACGCGGATCACCTGCGCCCGCTCCGGCACCTCGATGCCGGCGAGCTTCTCCACCGACAGCAGGTAGTTCAGGTTGTTCTGCACGCCGGCGAGATAGTCGACGCGGTCCGTGTACGGGATGTAGGTGTGCCAGCTCTGCCGCTCCGCGATCTTCTCCTGGGCGCGGTGGTGGTAGCCGATGTCCACGACGCAGGCCACGATCTCCTCGTCGCGCAGGCCGATCGTGATGTGCACGACGCCGTGGGTGCCGCCGTGCTGCGGGCCGACGTTCAGGAACATCACGTCGGGGTCGGCGGCCAGCTCCTCCAGGCCCCACTCCTCGGCCTTGAAGGCCAGGTCCTCCTGCCACTCCAGGGCCTGCTCGGACGACATCAGGAAGGGGCCCAGCTCGGTGCCGCGCGCCGGATGCTCCTTGCGCAGCGGGTGCCCCTCCCACCACGGCGGCATGAGGATGCGGCGCAGGTTGGGATGCCCCTCGATCTCGACGCCGAACATGTCCCAGACCTCGCGCTCGTACCAGTCGGCCGCCGGCCACAGGCCGGTGACCGTGGGCACGGTGGGCTGCTCGCCGCGCAGCGGCACCTTCAGCCGCAGGTCGGCGTTACGGTCGTACGACAGCAGGTGGTACACGACGGTGAAGTCGCTGGGCGGCTGCCCCTGGCGGTTCGAGCGCAGCCGCTCGTCGATGCCGGCCACGTCCCACAGCGTGAGGTAGGGCCGCTTCGCCTCCGTCTTGAGGTAGCTCAGCACGGGGCGCAGCTCGTCCGGTGACAGCCAGGCCGTGGGGATCCCGTCGGCGGTCGGCTGCTCGGTGAGCTCCGCGCCGGGGAAGCGGGTGCGAAGCTCGCCGATCACGTCGTGGCCGGCGCCGCCGCTCGGCGTCATCGGCAGGGCCGCGACGTTCGGGTCGTCGCTCACGTCACACCTCGTCCTGCGGCGAGAGCTCGCCCGTGACCTGACGCTCCTCGCGTTTGAGGTCGCGCAGCGAGGGCCGCGCTTCGCGCGTGACCTGCTGCGGCCCCACGGCCCAGCTGAGCGGGCGGCGCTCGTGGCCCACGAGGTTCTGCAGCAGCACCAGGCCCTCCATGAACGAGAGCGGTGACGGCGGGCAGCCCTGGATGTAGACGTCGACGGGCAGGAAGCGGTCGACGCCCTGCACCACGCTGTACACGTCGAACATGCCGCCCGAGTTGGCGCACGAGCCCATGCTGATGACCCAGCGGGGTTCCATCATCTGCTCGTACAGGCGCTGGATCACGGGCGCCATCTTCGTGAACACCGTGCCGGCGATGACCATCACGTCCGCCTCGCGCGGCGACGTGCGCAGCACCTCGGCGCCGAAGCGCGCGATGTCGTAGCGCGGCGTGAGCGAGGTGGCCATCTCAACGAAGCAACAGGACAGGCCGAAGTTGAACGGCCACAGCGAGTTGCGCCGGCCCCAGGCCACGAGCTGCTGCAGCTCGCCGAACACAGGCGGGGCCCCGGCGCGGCCGTCCCGCCCCGCCCAGTAGCGCTGCAGGGCCGCCTCGGAGCGCGACTGCTTTCGCACGCGGCGCGTCACATCAGCCCCCTCGCGCGACGCTTGCGGCGCCCGCTCGTGCCCCAGTCGAGGGCTCCGCGCCGCCACAGGTAGGCGAGCGCGGCGAGGAGCAGGACGATGAACACCAGCATCTCGATGTAGCCCGTCCAGCCCAGGCGCCGCGCCACGACGGCCCAGGCGAAGATGAACGCCGACTCCAGGTCGAACACGACGAAGAGCATCGCGACCAGGTAGAACTCGATGGAGTAGCGGCGCGGCAGGTCGCTGGCCGGCGGCAGACCCGATTCGTAGCGTTCGCCGGTCGTGCGCTCGCGGTGCCGCTGGCCCAGGACGGCGGGGATCAGCAGCATCGACGCGATCACCATCGTGGTCAGCAGCAGGTAGAAGACCACGCCCCACGGCGACGTCTCTGCCCCGACGTGCATGCGCGACCTCCCGCTAGAACAGGTAGAGGATGATGAACAGGACCACCCACACGACATCGACGAAGTGCCAGTAGTACGTGCCGGCCTGCAGCATGTCGATGCCGCTCGACGCGCCGCCGCCCGGGTGCAATCGGCGGCGGCGCTCGACGTTGAGCAGGGCGTAGAACAGCACCAGCAGCCCGGCGGTGACGTGGGCGCCGTGCAGGCCGGTCAGCACGAAGAACGTGGACGCCATGATGCCCCCGGACAGACCGAAGCCGACGTGCAGGTACTCCCAGGCCTGCCCCGTCAGGAAGAGCGCGCCCAGGACGATGGTGACGATCAGGAAGATGCGGAACCGTCTGAAGTCACCGCGCCGGAAGCGGATGAGCGCGATCTCCATGGTGATGCCGCTGGCGATGAGCACGTCGGTGTTGAGCGCCGGCAGCGTGACGTCCAGATGCGGCATGCCAGGCGGCGGCCAGCCCATGAGCCGGTAGCGCGCGTCGATGTAGGCGTAGATGAGCGACCCGAACAGGACGATCTCGGAGCCCAGGAAGACGAGCATGCCGAGCGGCACCGGGGTGAAGCGCTGGCCTGGGTCCAGCGGGGCCTCCGCCTCGGGCCAGCGCGCGACCATCCAGGCGTACATGATCGCGAGCACCGTGGCGGCACCCACGACCACAGCCGCGGGCGCCCCCACCAGGCCCGCGGCGACGATCGCCACGGCCACGGCGAGGACGGCCGGGAGCGGTGTGCCCGCGAGCGGCTCGGGGGCCGGAGCGTGCACCGTCGCCGCCCCGTGCCCGGACGCTGGCGCGCCCGGCGCCGTGGCCTCCGGGCCCGGCGCCCCCGCGCGCCTGGCCTGTTTCAGGTCCCAGAGCGGTCGCTCGCTCGTGATCAGGGGTAGCGACGCGAAGTTCTCCGGCGGCGGCGGCGAGGTGGTCGCCCACTCCAGCGTCCAGGCGTCCCAGGGGTCGTCGCCGGCGCGCCTGCCGGAGCGAAGGCTGTAGATGACGTTCGCGAGCCATATCAGGATGCTCACTCCGATGATGAAGCCGCCCACCGACGAGATGTAGTTGAGCACGTTCCAGCCGACGTCCGGCGCGTAGGTGTAGACGCGTCGCGGCATGCCCATCACCCCGAGTGCGTACATGGGCAGGAACGTCAGACCGAAGCCGACGAGCACGACCCAGAAGTGCACAGTCCCGAGGCGATCGCTCAGCAGGCGACCCGTCATCTTCGGGAACCAGTAGTAGAAGCCGCCGAGCACGGCGAACACGGTGCCGGCGAACAGCACGTTGTGCAGGTGGCCGACGACGTAGTAGGTGTCGGTCACCTGCCAGTCGTAGGGCACCACGGCCAGCGTCACGCCCGTGATCCCGCCCACGGTGAAGAAGGCGATCATGCCGCAGGCGAAGAGCAGCGGCGGCTTGAAGCGCAGCGCGCCGCCCCACATCGTGGCCAGCCAGTTGAAGATCTTCACGCCCGTGGGGATGGCGATGAGCATGCTGGTAGCCGCCATGATGGTGTCGAAGTAGGTGGGCAGCCCCACGGCGAACATGTGGTGGGCCCAGACCATGAAGCCGAGCAGACCGATGATCGCCACCATGACGATCATCGTCTCCCGCCCGTACAGGGGCTTGCGCGAGAACACGGGCACGAGCTCGCTGATCACCCCGAACGCCGGCAGGATAAGGATGTAGACCTCGGGGTGGCCGAAGAACCAGAAGAGATGCTGCCACACCAGGGGGTCGCCGCCCTCGGCCGCCTTGAAGAACACCGTCCCGTGCATGCGGTCGAAGTAGAGCATGAGGACCGCCGCCGTGAGGCTGGGGATGGCGAACAGGATGAGGAACTGGTTGATGAAGGTCGTGATCGCGAACAGCGGCATGCGCAGCAGGGTCATGCCCGGCGTGCGCAGCTTGATCATCGTGACGATGAGGTTGACGGCGCCGGCCAGCGACGAGGCGCCGAGCACTGTGATGGCGATCGTCCAGAACGTGACGCCGTTGGTGGCGGCGAACGGCTTCTCGGTGAGCGGCGCGTAGCTGAACCAGCCGGTGTCCACGGCGCCGCCGAACAGGAAGCTGCTGTACAGGAAGAGGCCGCCGGCCAGGAAGAGCCAGTACCCCAGGGC
Source organism: uncultured Thermoleophilia bacterium (assembly GCA_963707335.1). Taxonomy (GTDB): domain Bacteria; phylum Actinomycetota; class Thermoleophilia; order UBA2241; family UBA2241; genus CAIXSE01. The sequence continues at coordinate 32,186 of CAVPQD010000020.1, forward strand.
GTTGAGGCGCGGGAAGATCATGTCCCGCGCGCCGATCATGAGTGGCACGAGGTAGTTGCCCAGGCCGGCCAGCATCGGCATGCCGAACAGGAACACCATGGTCGTGCCGTGCATCGTGAAGATCTGGTTGTAGCGCTCCGGCGACAGCAGTGTGTTGTCCGGCGTCATGAGCTGCGCCCGCATCAGCATGGCGAAGGCCGCCGCCACCAGGAAGAAGACGAGCGACGTGCCGATGTAGAGCAGCCCGATGCGCTTGTGGTCCGTAGTCGTGACCCAGGACCGCAGGCCGCGCGCCTGGCGCTCCGGTCCGGCCGCGGCCTGCGCGGTCGTCACGCTGCTCATTCCAGACCCTCCAGGTACGCGGTCAGCTCGTCCAGCTGCTGCGCGGTGAGCGGCACCGTGGGCATCAGGTTCCCCGGCTTCACCTGCTGCGGATCCTTCAGCCAGCGACGCAGGTTGGCCGGCGTGTTCGTGATGGTCACGGCGGCCAGCGTCGACCGGCTGCCCACATGGGTGAGGTCAGGCCCCGCCACACCGCGCATCGCGTCGTTGCCGCGGATGGTGTGGCACCCGACGCAAGGCAGCTTGCTGATCGTCGTGGAGCCGGCCGTGGCCAGGGCGCCCACGGGCGCCCTGGCCGGCCGGCGCTGGTCCGCGAACCAGACCGCGTACTCGTCGACCGTGTCCACCATCAGCAGGAACCGCATGCGCCCGTGCTGGTGGCCGCAGTACTCCGAGCAGGCGCCGATGTACGTGCCCGTGCTCGTCGGCAGGAAGTGGATCGTGTTCAGGCGCCCGGGGATCATGTCCAGCTTGCCGCCCATCTGCGGCACCCAGAAGCTGTGGATGACGTCCACGGAGATGAGTTGGGCGGTGACGTTGCGATCCACGGGTACGTGGATCTCGTTGGCGGTCGCGAAGTTGCCGCTCGGGTAGTCGACGGCCCACCACCACTGGCGCCCCGTGACCTTCAGGTCCACGCCCTGGGGCACGTTCGCGGTGAGCACGCCCGTGGTGTGGACGGTAAGGTAGAAGAGGACCCCGACGATGACCGCGGGGATCAGCGTCCAGACGGCCTCCACGCGCAGGTTGCCGCGAGTCTGGCTGGCCGCCGACTCGGGCCGGTTGCGGTAGCGGACGATGGCGATAAGCAGCCAGACCCACACGGTGAGGAGCACGCCGCTCAGGATGGCGAAGACGATGTACGCAAGCGTACGGATATCTGCCGCGCCGGTGCTCTCGGCGCGGAACATCGAGGGCACCTGCTGGGAACAACCCGCCAGCAGCAGCGTCGCGAGCGCGAGCAGGACGGCCGGGAGCGCCACCTTCCCCAGCTTCACCTGCACCACCCCCACCGGTCCGCCCACGGGCTCCTCGCCCGCCGCGATTCGGTAGGCACCGACGCGCAGGCGGCAGGCCCATGGACTACCTCAGGATACTCAAACCCCGTATCGTCGGCCTGTTCGCCTTCACGGAGCTGGCCGCGATGCTGCTCGCAGGTCCGCCGGGCGCGGCGCTCGCCGTCGTGATCCTCGTCGCGACGGCGGCGGCGGTCGCCGGGGCCGCCGCCCTCAACAACTACCTGGAACGCGACGCCGACGCCCGCATGTCGCGCACGAGCCGGCGTCCGACGGCCTCCGGCGCCGTGCGGCCCGCCCACGCTGTGGCGCTCGGCCTGATGCTCTGCGCGGGCGGCGTGACCACGCTGTGGCTGTGCTCCGGCGCCCTCGCCGCCGGCTTCGCCGCCGCGGGGGTGCTCTACTACGTTGTCGCCTACACCCTGCTCCTCAAGCCGCGCACGGCGCTGAGCGCCGTGCCCGGCGCCCTGGCCGGCGTCTTCCCAGCCCTCATCGGCTGGGCGGCCGCCGGAGCGCCGGCGTCGCTGGGCGTCGCGTTCCTGTGCGCCGTCATCGTCGTCTGGTCGCCGCCGCATTTCTGGGCGCTGGCGTTCGTGGCCAAGGAGGAGTACGCCGCCGCAGGCATCCCCGTGCCCGTTGCTCGCTACGGCGAGCGCCGGTCCGCACTCCAGATCCTGGAGTGGGTGGTGGCGCTCGCCGCGCTGACGGCCCTGCCGGTCGCCGCCGGCGTGTTCGGTGCGCTGTACGCGATGGTCGCGCTGGCCGCCGGCCTCGCGCTCGCCTTCGTCGCCTGGCGCCTGGCCGCCACGCGGCTGCCGAGCTGGGCCTGGCTGCTCTACAAGCTGTCGGGCCCATACCTGGCGGCGGTCGTGCTCGCCATGCTGATCGACAACCAGCTGCAGCCCGCCAGCCTCCTGGCGCTGCTCCTCCGGTGACGGCGCGCCGCCCCGCGCCCAGCCTGGCTGCCTGCGAACGCCCAAATCGCTAGCTCCGCCGCTCGGACGTCCCGCGCCTCGCGAGACGCGGCGTCTTCCGGGCCCGCCGCCTGGCCACCGCCGGCACGCGAGCGTTGCTGCATCACGACGTACACGAGCAGCGCCGCGACGATGGGCAGGGCCAGCAGCTGGCCCTGGAACACACGCACCAGGGTATGGACGTCGGAGTTGAAGGCCACGGCGTACACGTCGTCGCCGCCGGCAAGCAACAGCACGAAGAGCGCCGTGAGGACCGCGGCTCCCAGCGCGGCCCGGCCGGGTCTCAGCGAGGGCCAGGTGAGCAGGTTGTGGAAGCGATGGTCGCGGGTGAACACACCGTCGATCCACGGCCACAGGAAGAGCAGCGTGAAGACCACGCCGGGCAGCACCACCGCGGGCCAGAAGATGCCCGGCAGATAGACGGGGCCGATCTGGAGGTCCCAACCCGGGAAGAGGCGGACGGCCCCCTCCAGCCATGTCGTGTACCAGTCCGGCTGCGCCATCGTCGTCGCGTTCCAGGCCCGATAGGGGCCGAAGAGCCACAACGGGTTGATCTGCAGGAAGCTGCCCATGAAGGACAGCACGGCTCCGATCAGCACCAGGTAGCCCGTGGTCCGCAGGGCGTAGGCCGGGATGAGCGGCGTGCCCACCACGGTGCGCTCGTCCCGGCCCGGCCCCGGGAACTGCGTGTGGCGCTGCAACCAGAGGACGCCGAGGTGCAGTCCCAGCGTCGCGGCGATGAGCGCCGGCACGAGGAAGATGTGGACCGGGTAGAGGCGCGAGATGAGCACGCCGTTGGGGAACGGCCCGCCGAACATCACCGACGCGAGCCACGGGCCGATGAACGGGATCGACAGCGTGATGGAGTAGGCGATCCGCAGGCCGATGCCAGACAAAAGGTCATCGGGCAGCGAGTAGCCGAAGACGCCGTTGAGGATCACTAGCTGCAGCAAGGCGGCGCCCAGCAGGAAGTTGAGGCGGCGCGGGCGGCGGTAGGCGCCCGTGAGGAACGTGCGCAACAGGTGCACGACCACGGCGGCGGCGAAGACGAGCGCCGCCCAGTGGTGCACCTGCCGCACGATGAGGGCGCCCTCGATGTCGAAGCTGATCTCGAGGGTCGATGCGTAAGCGTCCGACATCTGCACCCCGCGCAGCGGCTCGTAGCTGCCCACGTACACGACCTCCGCCGCGGACGGCCTGAACCAGAAGGTGAGCAGCACGCCGGTGACGACCAGGATGATGAAGCAGTACAGGGCGATCTCGCCGAGGAAGAACGACCAGTGGTCCGGGAAGATGTGGCGCAGCTCCCGCCGGATGAGACCCGCGCCGCCGACGGTGTCGTCGACCGCCCCTGCGGCGTGCCGGGTGGCTGTCTCGCGCACGCTCACGGCATGTCCCAGAAGCCGGGGCCGACAGGCTCGTCGAAGTCACGTTGCGCCACCAGCATGCCCTGGTCGTCGATGGCCAG
>CAVPQD010000021.1:0-13525 GCA_963707335.1 uncultured Thermoleophilia bacterium
CATCGACGTCTGCCTGTTCAACGGCTGCGTCCGCAACAGCGAGAACGAGCACCTGGCCAACCTGCTTCGCCGGAAGAGCAAGGTGCTCGTCGCTTTCGGCGCCTGCGCCGTCATGGGTGGCATCCCCGGCCTGGCCAACGTGGCCGACGCCGCCGAGATCAAGGAGCTCGTCTACACGAAGAACCCGTCGGTGGACAACCCCGACGGCATCTTCCCACAGGAGACGTACTCGGCGCCCGAGGGCGAGCTGCACCTGCCGCACATGTACGACACGGTCAAGACGCTGGACCAGACCGTGGACGTGGACTACTACATGCCCGGCTGCGCCCCCGAGGCGCACCAGATCGCGGCGGTCCTGGACGTGGTCACGGCAGCGCTCAAGGGTGAGGGAGAGCTGCCGCCCAAGGGCGCCACGGTCGGCGTCGCTCCCAAGACCTGCTGCGACGAATGCGAGCGGGTCAAGGAAGAGAAGAAGATCGGCGGCTTCAGGCGCATCTGGGAGTTCCTGCCCGATGCCGAGAAGTGCCTGCTCGAGCAGGGGCTGATCTGCATGGGCCCGGCCACGCACGCCGGGTGCGGCGCACGCTGCACCGGCGTGGGCATGCCGTGCCGCGGCTGCTACGGCGCCCCGGACGGCGTCATCGACCAGGGCGCCAAGATGCTCAGCACCGTGGCCTCGATCGTCGATGCACCCACGCCCGAGGAGATCGCCGAGATCGCCGGCACGGTCCCGGACCCGGTGGGCACGTTCTACCGCTTCGGCCTGCCGAGTTCGCTGCTGAGGAGGGCGAGGGTCTAAATGAAAAAGGTAAGCATCGATCCGATCACCCGCCTCGAGGGCCACGGCAAGATCGAGATCTTCCTCGACGACGCCGGCGAGGTCGCCAACGTCTACTTCCAGGTGCCCGAGCTGCGCGGCTTCGAACGGTTCTGCGTGGGCCGCCCAGTCGAGGAGCTGGCCCGCATCACGCCGCGCATCTGCGGCGTGTGCCCGGAGGCTCATCACATGGCGGCCACCAAGGCCATCGACGGCGTCTTCGGCGTCGAACCGGCGCCCACGGGCCGCAAGCTGCGCGAGCTGCTCTACAACGCCTTCTACGTCACCGACCACACCACGCACTTCTACATCCTCGCCGGGCCGGACTTCATCATGGGTCCCGAGTCGGACCCCGCCGCGCGCAACATCCTCGGCGTGATCAACAAGGTCGGCCTGGAGACGGGCGGCGCCGTCATCAACCTGCGCGCCGAGGCCGCCGAGCTCATCAGCATGATCGGCGGCAAGCAGATCCACCCGGTCTGCGGCCTCCCCGGCGGCGTCAGCACCGCCATCACAGCCGAGCAGCGCGACCGCATGGTGCAGATCACCGCGGCGCAGGTCGAGTTCGCCAAGTTCAGCCTGCAGCTCTTCGACGATGTCGTCCTCAAGAACAACGACTACGTCGGCCTCATCAAGAGCGATGCGTTCACTCACGAGACCTACTACATGGGCCTGGTGGACGAGGACAACAAGGTCAACTTCTACGACGGCAAGGTGCGCGTCGTCGGCCCCGATGGCGCCGAGCTCGAGAAGTTCGACGGCAGCGACTACCTGGCGCACATCGCCGAGCACGTCGAGCCGTACAGCTACCTGGTGTATCCGTACCTCAAGTCGGTCGGCTGGAAGGGCTTCGTGGACGGCAAGGACTCCGGCGTCTACCGCGCCTCGCCACTCAGCCGCCTCAATGCCGCCGACGGCATGGCCACGCCGCTCGCGCAGCAGGAGTACGAGCGCTTCTACGCCACACTCGGCGGCAAGCCGGTGCACGCCACGCTGGCCACGCACTGGGCGCGCCTGGTCGAGCTGCTCTACGCAGCCGAGCGCGCTCACGAGCTGGCCACCGACCCGGACATCATCGACCCCAACGTCCGCACCATCCCCACGGGGATCGTCGGCGAGGGCGTCGGCGTGGTCGAAGCGCCGCGCGGCACCCTGTACCACCACTACAAGACCGACGACAAGGGCATCGTCACCAACGTGAACCTCATCGTCGGCACGACGAACAACAACGCTGCCATCTCCATGTCGCTCAAGAAGGCCGCCGAAGGCCTGGTCAAGGGCGGTAAGGAGATCAGCGAGGGCACGCTCAACATGATCGAGATGGCCTTCCGCGCCTACGATCCCTGCTTCGGCTGCGCCACGCACACACTGCCCGGCGACATGCCGCTGGAGGTCAGCGTGAAGAGCGAGGCCACGCGCGAGACCATCACGAGCGTCAGGAGGAACATGTGACGCACGGCTCCACGCTCGTTCTCGGCATGGGCAACCCGATCCTGTCGGACGACGGGGTCGGGTTGCTCGTCGCCGAGCGGCTGCGGCACACGCCGCTGCCCGCCGGCGTGGAGGTGCTGCAGAGCGAGGTCGCCGGGCTACGCTTGCTCGAACTTGTGCGCGGATTCACGCGCGTCATCATTATCGACGCGCTCAAGAGCGGTCGGGAGCCCGGCGATGTCGTTCGCTATGAGGCCCGGGACTTCAAAGGCGGGCAGCGTTACGGGTCCGCCCACTCTCTCGGCCTTCACACCGTCCTCGAGCTGGGGCGCGCACTTCGGTACCCGATGCCCGAGGAGGTCGTGGTGTTCGCCATCGAAGCCGCGGATGTCGAGACCTTCGGCGAGCAGCTGTCACCCCCGGTGGCAGCCGCCGCGGAACGCGTGACGCGATTGGTCCTGCAGGAGGTCGGCTCCTCAGGGGCGGCGGCATGAGCGACGCGAGCATAGTCATCGTCACGAGTCATGGGGTCCCCGGGCTGCGGGCCGTCCTGCACTGCATCCGTGAGACGGTGGACCAGCCGCACGAACTGGTGGTGCTCGCCGAAGACTGCTCGGAGCAGGTGGCGACGTACCTGCTGCGGCAGTATCTGCGCCGGCGGATCGCAGCCTACGAGGTCGAGCCAGGGGACAAGCACGGTCACCATTGCGGTCTGGACCGCGCCTTCCACATGGCGAAGGGTGAGTACCTGGTGCGGGTCGATGATTCTCTGGAGTTCCAGCCCGGCTGGCTGGAGAAGGCCATCGGGGCGCTTCGGGACGATCCGGGCATCGGCTGCCTCTCGCTCGTGCAGCCGCCCGACTACCAGCGCAAGCGCGGTCGGCCGGCCACCGTGCACATCAAGCCGCAGGCGTGCGCCAGCTTGGACATGCGCTGCTATGTGACGCGCCGCGACCTGGTGGCACGTCACGAGTGCGAGCTCCTGGGCGAGCAGCCCGGTGACGGCTGCGCGTTCCAGACGTTCCTTGAAGGAGCGGGTCTCCGCCTCGCCTATCTCCCCGGGCTGGTCAGGCCGCTCGCCCTGCTGGACACGGCGCACGTCACGGGCGTCAGGGCGCACGAGGCCGAGTTGCCGGCTCACGAGGGCGCCACGGGCGCGGTGCAGCGCCTTGAGCAGGCCTACGACCTCGGCGACGACGTGCTGCTCACCTGCATGGCCTGCGGCGGCTCCGAGCTCGAGGTGCTGGCGGCGCGCGTCATCTTCTGCGAGGCCCACGGCGCCGCCATCGGCTTCTGGTACGAGCTGCGCTGCCCCGAATGCAGCGAGCTCCACTACAAGGACGACCTGCAGTTCCGCTGCCCGTCGTGAGCCAGGGCTGATGGCCACGCCACGCAAGGCCGTCATGCTGCGGGTGCGCGGCGTCGTCCAGGGCGTCGGCTTCCGCCCCTACATCTACGGGCTCGCCGACCGTGAAGCGGTGCGCGGCTGGGTGCGCAACACCTCGGCGGGTGTCGAGATCCTTGCCGAGGGCGCGCCGGGCGCCGTGGACGCCTTCGTGGCGGCGCTGCCCCGCGAGGCGCCCCCGCGCGCCTTCATCGCCGAGCTTCAGTGCGAGCCGGCGGCGCCGGAAGGCGCGGAGGCCTTCGTCATCCTCGGCAGCGCCATCGACCCCGGCGCCTACCAGCTGGTCTCGCCGGACATCGCCACCTGCGGCGACTGCCGGCGCGAGCTCCTCGACCCGTCCGACCGACGCCACGGCTACCCGTTCACCAACTGCACCAACTGCGGACCGCGTTTCACCATCATCGAAGATCTGCCCTACGACCGCGAGCGGACGACCATGCGCGCCTTCCCTCTGTGTCCGGCGTGCCGGAGCGAGTACGAGGACCCCCGGGACAGGCGCTTTCACGCGGAGCCCAACGCCTGCCCTGTCTGCGGGCCGCGCGTGCGGCTGCTGCGCCGGTCGGGCGGCGCGGTGGAGGAGCTCGCCGCCGGCACGGCCGCCGACCCGGGCGGGCCCATCCGCGCCGCCGCGAAGCTGCTGCGGCGCGGCGAGATCGTGGCGGTCAAGGGCCTCGGCGGCTTCCATCTGGCCTGCGACGCGACCGACGGCGAGGTCGTGCGACGGCTCAAGGAACGCAAGAAGCGCCCACACAAGCCGCTGGCCGTGATGTTCGCCGGTCTCGACGAGCTGCGGCGTCACTGCCGGGTGGATGACGCCGAGGCCGCGCTGCTGCTGTCGCCGGGCCATCCCGTCGTGCTCCTCGACTGGCGCGACGTGGGTCCGCATGGCGACGCCGGACCGGAGGCGGGGGCGGGCGGCGGCGCGCGGGGCGCCGCGCCGTCCGCCGGTGTCGACGGCCGGCCGGCCGTCGCCGTCGATGTCGCCGTGCGGCAGCGCTACCTCGGCGCCATGCTGCCCTACACGCCGCTTCACATCCTCCTCCTCCGCGCCGCAGGCCGTCCGCTGGTCATGACCAGCGGCAACCTCGCGGAGGAGCCCATCGTCAAGGATTGGCGCGAGATCGACCGGCTGACGCGCATCGCGGACGCGTACCTCGTGCACGACCGCGAGATCGCCGTGCGCTACGACGACTCCGTGGCGCAGGTGCGCGGCGGGCGGCCGCGGCTCATCCGCCGCTCGCGGGGCTATGCACCCTTCCCGGTGCCGCTGCCGCGTCAGCTCCCGCAGGTCCTGGCCTGCGGCGCCGAGCTCAAGAACACGTTCTGCCTGACCCGCGACGCCAACGCCTTCCTCAGCCAGCACGTCGGCGACCTGGAGAACCTGGAGACGCTCGAACACTACGAGACCAGCATCGACGTCTACCGGCGCCTCTTCCGCCTCGGACCCGAGGTGATCGCCTACGACCTCCACCCGGAGTACCTGGCGACCAAGTACGCCCTGGCGCAGCCGCAGGCACGGAAGGTCGCCGTGCAGCATCACCACGCGCACATCGCCGCGCGCATGGTGGAGCACGGGCGAGAGCAGGCCGTGATCGGCGTCAGCATGGACGGCCTCGGGTACGGCGACGACGGCCGCCTGTGGGGCGGCGAGGTGCTGGTGTGCGACCTGCTCGGCTACCGTCGGGTCGCCCACCTGCAGGAGTTGCCGCTGCCGGGCGGCGCGCTGGCCATCCAGAAGCCGTGGCGCACGGCGGCGGCCTGGAGCTACGCGCTGCTGGGCGAGGCCGGGCTGGAGCGCGCGGCGGAGCTGCTACGCAGCCGGGCCGCGCCGCACGCATCCGCGCCGACGCCGGACGAGCTCGCGGTGCTCAAGCGACAGATGGACGTCGGCGTGAACGTCCCGCTCACGACGAGCTGCGGCCGCCTGTTCGACGCGGTCGCGGCGCTGGCCGGACTGCGCCACGAGATCACCTATGAGGGTCAGGCGGCCATCGAGCTCGAGATGGTGTCGAGGGCCGGTGCCGACGCCTATCCGTTCGTGATCGGGGACGGCGTGGAAGCGGCGGCGGTCGCGCGCCGCCACACCGCCGCCGGGCCTCCGGACGGCGCAGCGCCCGCGGCGGTCGTGGGGCTCGCGCCGCTGATCGATGCCGTGCTCGCCGATCTCGAGGCCGGGGCCTCGCCGGGCGCGGTCGGCGGCCGGCTGCACGCCACGGTGGCGGCGTTCACGCTCGAGGTGTGCCGCCGCGCGCGCGCGGCGAGCGGCATCGCCGTCGCCGCGCTCTCCGGCGGCGTCTTCCAGAACCGGCTGCTCGCCGACGTGTGCGAGGGGGCGCTGGAGACGGACGGGTTCGAGGTGCTTGCCGCCGGCCTCGTGCCGTGCAACGACGGCGGCGTCGCGCTGGGGCAGGCCGCGGTCGCGGGCTATACTGTGCTGCACGAGCGCGGCGAGCTTCCGAAGAGCCGCTAGACCGGGACCCAGCCATGTGCCTCGCCCTTCCCATGCGCATCACCGCCATCGACGGCGACTCGGCGACCATCGCCACCGAGGGCCTGCGGCAGCGGGCCAGCATCGTGCTTGTGCCGCAGGCGAGCGTCGGCGACTACGTACTGGTGCACGCCGGCTATGCCATCAGCGTCATGGACGAGGACGACGCACAGGAGACTCTCGCGCTGCTTGCCGAGCTGGACGCGTTCGGCGATGAGGCGCCCGCGAGCGAGGGCGCCCCGGCCCGCGACGAGGCCTCGGATGGACCGGCCTGACGAGCTGCGGCGGCTGTCCGCCGCGCTGGCCGCCGCCGTCGATGCCCGCGCCGCTCGTGTGCCTGACGGGCTCACCTTCATGGAGGTCTGCGGCACACACACCATGGCCATCGCCCGGTACGGCCTGCGCGACCTCCTGCCGCCCATGGTGCGACTCGTCTCGGGCCCGGGCTGCCCGGTGTGCGTGACGGCGGTGGGCGACCTGGACCGTGTGGTGGCGCTCGCGCGCCGGCCCGAGGTGACGCTGACGACGTTCGGCGATCTGGTCCGCGTGCCGGCGTCGCGCACGACCTTGGCGGCCGAGCGCGCCGCCGGCGCCGACGTGCGCGTGCTCTACTCGGCGCGCGACGCCGTGCAGCTCGCCGCCGACGAACCGGGGCGCGAGGTCGTGTTCGCAGGCATCGGCTTCGAGACCACGGCGCCCACCGTGGGGGCCGCGCTGCTCGAAGCGGCGCAGCGCGGTCTGCCCAACTTCACCGTGCTGAGTCTGCACAAGACCATGCCGCTGCCCCTCAGGGCGCTGCTGGAGCTGGGTGAGACGCCTGTGAGCGGCTTCATCCTGCCCGGGCACGTGAGTGTGATCACCGGCACCGCCTGCTACGAGTCCCTCGCCCGCGACTTCGGCGTGGGCGGCGTGGTCGCAGGCTTCGAGCCCTACGATGTGCTGCGCGCGCTGCTCATGCTCGTGCGACAGCGGCGCCCGGCCATCGAGATCGAGTACCGGCGCGCCGTGCGGCCGCAGGGCAATGTGGTGGCGCAGGCGCTGCTCGAGCGCGTCTTCGAGCCCTGCGACGCCGACTGGCGAGGTCTGGGCGTCATCCCCGGCTCCGGACTGCGGCCGCGGAGCGAGTTCGCCGCGTTCGACGCGGCGCGCCGCTTCAGCGTCGATCCAGGTGAGCCGCTGGAGCCGGCGGGCTGCCGCTGCGGTGAGGTGCTGCGCGGCGTCATCGACCCGGCCGAGTGTCCGCTGTTCGGGCGCCGGTGTACGCCGCAGGAGCCTGTCGGCGCCTGCATGGTCTCCAGCGAGGGCGCCTGCGCCGCGCGCTACCGGTACAGGGGGATCGATGACTGACGGCGACCGCGTGCTGCTGGGCCACGGCAGCGGCGGCAAGCTCTACCGCGATCTCGTCAAGGATGTCTTCCTGGAGGCTTTCTCCAACCCCGTGCTGGACCGCCTCGACGACGCGGCCGCGCTGGCGCCGTCCGGCCGCGTCGCCTTCACCACGGACAGCCACGTGGTGCGGCCGCTGCATTTCCCCGGCGGCGACATCGGGCGGCTCGCCGTGGCCGGGACGGTGAACGACCTGGCCACGGCGGCGGCGCGGCCGCTGGCGCTCGCCGCCGCCTTCATCATCGAGGAGGGCTTCGCCCTGGACGAACTGCGCGCCGTATGCGCCAGCATGGCGGCGACGGCGCGCGAGGCCGGCGCGCCCATCGTGACCGGCGACACCAAGGTCGTGGAGCGGGGCGCCTGCGACGGCCTGTACATCACGACCACCGGCGTCGGTGAGATCACGGTGGGCCACGAGCTGGGCCCCGCAGCTGTACGCGACGGCGACGCGGTGCTCGTGAGCGGCGGCGTCGGCGACCACGCCGTGGCCGTGCTCGCCGCCCGCGGCGAGTTCCACTTCAGCGCCGACGTGCGCAGCGACTGCGCCCCGCTGTGGGAGGTCGTGGACGCCGCCGTGCAGGCGGTCCGGCAGCACGGCGGGGAAGAGGCGCTGCGCTTTCTGCGTGACCCCACGCGCGGCGGCCTCACGACGGTCCTCGCCGAGCTGGCCGAAGAGGCGAGGCTCGGCGTCGAGGTCGAGGAGGCGGCCATCCCGGTGTCGGCCGCGGTGCGCTCCGTGTGCGACCTCCTCGGCTACGATCCGCTGACCCTCGCCAACGAGGGCAAGATGGTGCTGGTGACGGCGGCGCAGGTGGCGGACGCTGTACTCGCCGCCGTGCGGGCCACGCCCTACGGGCGGGACGCGCAGCGCATCGGCTTCGTCACCGCCGCGCACCCCGGCCGCGTGGCGTTGCGCACCGTGTTCGGCACGCGCCGCGTGCTGGACATGCCGGTGGGCGAGTTGCTGCCGCGCATCTGCTGACGCCGTCCGCGGCCATCGGAGGCGGCGTGACCCTCAGTCGGCGAGCCCTGCGAGCACCTGCCGCCGGGCGCTGCCCAGAAGCTGCGAGACCCGAGCCTCGGTCACGCACAGGCGCCCCGCTATCTCTTTGTGCGTGATCCCGCACATGTGCAGGTGCAGGACCAGTCGCAGCCGGTGGCGGAGGCGGGCGATCGCGACGACAAGGTCGAGGTGACCGTAGTGATGTGCGATGGCAGGGTCGACGAAGCGCTCGGCCATCTCGTCGGGATCGAGCGGCACCTGCCAGTCCGGCCGGCCGCCGTGCGAGCCCCTCTCGGCGCGATAGGCGTCGTACATCGCGCCTCGGACGCGCCGCGCGGCGAAGGCGATGAACGGCACGCCGCGGCCGGGGTCGAAGCGGCACGCCGCCTCCACGAGCGCCAGGGCGCCGACGCCGGCCGCGTCGCGGCGGCCGAGAGGCGTGCGGTGGTAGCGAGCGGCCAGCCTGCGCACCATGGGGAGCGCCCGGATGATCTGGTCCTCGCTGGCGCCGAGCTGGTTTTTGCCGGCCGCCGGGCCGACTGGCTCTTCAGACACGGCGCAGCTGTCTGTGGGGTCCGGATGCGGGCGTGACGCGGCATCCTGCTGGGGTGTTGTTCGGGGGTCGTCGGGGTCGCCGTGCGACATGCCGTTGACGCTCGCCATGCGATCTCCTCTCGGTCTCCGTCGTGCTGCGCGCCTGCCGCCGCGCAGCGTCGTGCCTTGCGAGCTGTTGCCGTTCCTGGCTACAGCCCGGCTGCGGATCCGCCCTGGGTGTTCGCGTGGTCTTGGATCGCGTGGTGAGGCGCCGGTGCGTGATCCCGGCCCTGCGTGGTCTGCGTGAAGCGTGCTGGAGCCCGGTCGCGGATTCGAACCGCGGACCCCCTCCTTACCACTGGGCGCGGGGCCATGCTCGTGCGTGGCGTGACATGCTCCGGCGTTCCCTCCACAGGTCGGCAGCATCCCACGGCAGGCAGGGAGTGTCAAACCGGGGGTCAACGCGTTCCCGCCGCCGTAACGGCGTCTTGCGATTGCCGATTCCGCGACGTCCGCCCAGGGTCGGTCGTGCGTGGCCGATAGCACGCAGGGCCGTCCTGACAGGCAAGGTGACACGCCGGCGACGCGGCGAGAAGAGCGGTGATTTGCGGGAGAAAGAGGCTTGGAGCCCGGTCGCGGATTCGAACCGCGGACCCCCTCCTTACCATGGAGGTGCTCTGCCAGCTGAGCTAACCGGGCTGGATGGTGGGGGAGCCAGGATTTGAACCTGGGTAGGCTGCGCCAACGGATTTACAGTCCGCCCCCTTTAACCACTCGGGCACTCCCCCGTGGAACGAGGCAAGAGGCTATAGGAAAAGGATACCTCTTTCAACCACATCACGACCCTCGACGACGGTGACGAGGAGGCCCGGATGAAGGGAGCTCGCCGCCCCGGCCGGAGGACGACCCAGGCCCGAAGAAGGACCGCCGCGCGGGGGGACGCGCGGCGGTCTCTTCTTATGTCGCGCGCCTCTGTCACTCCAGGCGCGGCGCGCGTGTCGTAGCTTCAGCGCGCCGGGCAGGGGGGTCCCCGCGCGCGAGCTTGTGATGACAAGCGCATTCTATTGAAAATATCATCGGCGTGAATCCGTGGCGGTGATGATCCTTGCTGTTTCAGCTTGTACATCGTGGACAATAAGAGGCGAGGAGCAGGCCTTCGCCGCGCCAACAAGCTCGGGGTCGCGGGCGGTTTTCGCCTGATTGAGCGCTCCATCCGAATTGTGGTAGCGTAGGCATCCGCTCCGATGGCGGCGTAGCTCAGTTGGTCAGAGCAGCGGAATCATAATCCGCGTGTCGTAGGTTCGAGTCCTACCGCCGCTACCAGCTTCTAGAACTCTCCCCTGCAAATGGCCCGTATTACTGCGGGCGCCAGCATGGGCGCGGGGTGCGCCGGATAGGCCAACCGTCCTCCGATCGTACTCCTTGCAGTCACAACTACCTAGCCTCGCCGTACACCACAGCGTCAAGCACGTCCGCGATGCCTTCCTGCATGGTCGGCAGCGCGGCACGAGGGCCATCGGCATCGCCGCCGCCGCGCGGCGGCGACTCGTCCCCTCGACGTAGTGCAGCCGTCCGGCTCGTCATCGTCACTGAGGCCGCCTACTCCCCGATGCTGGGCGGCGTCGTGCCCGGGGTGACCCAAGCCTACTAACGCGCTGCAAATCGTGCTAGTTTCGCAGGGTTGCGCGGGCCTTGACTGTCTGGGAGACTGCGCCGGTCGCGACACTCCGCCCGTCGCGACAGCGGCTCCCGCCGTCACGGCGTGGGTGACGGTGAGGAGCCAGACAGCACGTCGCAGGTCCGACACCTGCTGCCGCGACCGATCCGATCGAGAGCCATGCACGGCGCCGGATCGGTCTCGGCACATCGGGAGCAAGCCCGGGGAGCCCGCCCCGCGGCGAGGGTTGTGGGGTGCGAGGGTGAAGAGCACGTAAGTGATCGGAGGGCGGGCGGGCGTCTGCGTCCACTCGCACACGCCTGTGCCGAGACCGAAGGAGGGGTCATGCTCCGCAGGTTTCTCGTACCGCTGCTCACTGTGACCATCATCGTGCCACTCACCGTCCACGCACCCGCCTGCATGGCGAGCGACGCCGTCGTGCGTGTCACGAGCAGCAGCGGGATAGACCGGGCGCTGAGCGTCGCGAAGACCAAGGGCGCGGGCACGACGGTCTACTTCAAAGCCGGTTCCTACACCCACGCCGACCTGACATGGCCGAACGGCATCAACCTGCGCGGGGATGGCATCGGGAAGACCAAGCTGAACTTCGAGATCAGGTTCGGCTCGGGGTCGACGGTCGGCGGCCAGACCCAGACCACCGGGCTCACCATCGGCAGCAGCAGCTCCGACACTGAGTTCACGCTCAAGAACGGAGCGCACGACACCTATTTCCGGTGGGTGCGCTTCCGTGGACGCGGAGAGGTCCTCTGGGATATCTCCGACTACACCGACCATTGGAACGACGACGTCCGCAGGGAAGTTGCCAACGTCCACGACATCACCTGGACGGACTGCGAGTTCGAGTACACGGGCGACTTGGACGGGACCACATTCAACATCTGGTGGGACGCCCGCCGCGGCGGCGGCAACCTCTACAACCTGACCTGGAACCGCTGCGCCTTCGGCGTCAAGAACGCGGATGGCGACTTCGGCTCCGGGCGCACGTGCCTGGCTATCCAGCCGTCGCCGCCCGAAAAGGCGGAGGACGGGCCGCGCCCCGAGAGCTCGAACTACCCGAACTTCAACTTCCAGTGGAGCCAGGTCACACATGGTTCAGGGCAGGCCGCGATCGGTGGCTCGAAGGGGTACGGCTTCCGCATCTGGGACTCGTCGTTCGTCGGGCGCGCTTGGTTCACGAGCGTCGACATCTGCGACTACGTGCGTGCCTGGGCCATGGTGACCTACAGGCTCACCACCCCGGACGACGTGACCCTCGCGATGAGGGCCGCCGCACCCGACCGGGTGACGACCAAGCGCGTCGACCTGCGCGACGTGTGGATGAGCGGTGAGCTGGTACGTGAGTATGGGCGCCATGTGACAGTGTCCGGCTTGATGGAGGCTCAGGGCTCCTCGGTGTACCACGTCCGTCCCGTCGTGCTGGCGCACGACAGGCAGCTGTACGGCCTCTAGGCGCCGGGGCCGCCGGCGCTCACCATGGAGCCGGCGGTCTCGCCGCCGTCCATGACGATCACCGACCCGGTGAAGTACGCCGCCTCGTCCGAGGCGAGGTAGGCGAAGAGGCCGGCGAGCTCCTCGGGCGTCGCGTGGCGTCCGAGGGGGATGCGCCGGTTCACCTCCTTCAGCATCTCGGGCGTGTACTCGGCCTGCTGCATCGGCGTGAGCACGTAGCCAGGGCAGACGGCGTTCACGCGGATCTTGGGCGCCCACTCGAGCGCCAAGGATTTGGTGAGCGCCACGAGCCCAGCCTTCGTCGCGTTGTAGTCGGCGTAGTAGCGGTATCCGACAAGGGCGTTGGTGGAGGCGGTGTTGAGGATGACGCCGCCGGAGCCCAGCAGCATGCGGCGGGCGGCGGCCTGCGCGACCCAGAAGGCACCGCTCAGGTTGGTGGCGATGACCTGCTCCCACTGGTCTTCCGAGATGTCGACGGCGGGGGTGCGGATGCTCACACCGGCGTTGTTGACGAGCACGTCCAGGTCGCCGACGTGCTCGAACGCCGCGTTTACCTGGGTGCGATCGCCTACGTCACACGTGATGACGCCCGGACCCGATCGCCGGGCGAGGATGACCACTTCGCAGCCCTCGTCGCGGAACCGCTTCGCGGCGGCCGCGCCGATGCCGCTGGTGCCGCCGGTGATGACGACGCGCTTGCCGGCCAATCCCTCCACCTGCTCCTCCTTCGGTCGCGCCCGCTGGGGGAATACTATGCCACCATGAACGAGCCGCTCTTCATCGGAATCGTGAGCGACACCCACGGCTACTACGACGCGCAGCTGGACCATCTCCTGGGCGGCGCCGTGCACATCATGCACGCCGGCGACGTCGGCGGCCTCTGGATCCTCAGCCGCCTGCGCGAGCTCGCGCCGGTCACGGCCGTGCACGGCAACGTGGACATCCCGGCCGAGCTGGGCCTTCCGTGGGAGGCCGAGGCCGACGTCATGGGGGTGCGGGTGCTGGTCTGCCACATCGGCAAGAGTCTGATGGGCCGCCACGATCCGGTGGCCGAGGGCTACGACCTGGTGGTGAGCGGCCACAGTCACAAGGCGGCGGTGGAGTGGCGCGAGGGGACGCTCTTCCTCAACCCGGGCGCCGCCGGGCGCGCGCGCTTCGGCCTGCCGCGCACGCTGGCCCTAGTGGACATCACAGACGACGGCCTGCAGCCCCGCATCGTGCCACTGGACTAGAGGCCCGAGCGCTTCGGGCACCGCGTCGCCTGAGGGTGTCGCAGGCGGCGAGCGCCCGGGAGCGGGCCTCGCCGAGATCCACGATGGGCGCCGGGTAGTCCT
>CAVPQD010000022.1:0-47131 GCA_963707335.1 uncultured Thermoleophilia bacterium
CCGGCATGAGCAGTCAGGCACTGACCAGGATCGCAGCCGTCCTCGGCATCCTCGGCGGTCTTGCCGCCATCGGCGGCGGTCTGTATGCGCACTTCATGGACCCGCAGCCCATCTTCGGCATCCCCGGGTTCCTGTGGCTCGACGTGGATTGGCTGTCAGGCGTCCACCAGCTCGTGGGTCTCGGCGCGCTCATGGTCGTGGGCGGCCTGATCGCCTTCAAGTGGCCCACCGTCGGCATCTGCATCGTGTGCGCGGGCGCCATGATCGGCCTCATCGCCTGCTACGATCGCGGGCGCCCCATCGGGGGCGGCGACCCGCTCCGCACCCGCTGGATCCCGTACCTGTACTACTGGGCGGCTCCGTGGGTGCTCGCCTGGATCTCGGGGATCTTCGCGGGCCTCGCGCTCTACGAGACCACGGAGCAGGTCGGTGCCGCATCCCCTGAGAACAGGCCCATCGCGGGCGACACCATGTGACGCGTGCCAGCGAGAGGGGGCGGGGCTGCACGGCAGCCCCGCCCCTTTCTTTTGTTGCGCGTCCGGCGGGACGGCGCCATGAGCGCCGGGCGGGCTATGCTTCCAGGAGGATCGTCACCGGCCCGTCGTTGACGAGCTCCACGTGCATGTGCGCGCCGAAGACGCCGGTCTGCACCGGCACGCCCGCGGCGCGCACCTCGCGCACGTAGGCCTCGTAGAGCTCCTCGCCCTGCTGCGGCGGCGCCGCGTCGGTGAAGCTCGGCCGGTTGCCCCTGCGGGCGTCCGCGTACAGCGTGAACTGCGAGACGGCCAAGACCTCGCCGCCGACGTCGGCGAGCGCCAGGTTCATGTGGCCCGCTTCGTCCTCGAAGACGCGGAGCTTCACGGTCTTGGCGGCGAGCTTGCGGGCCGCGGCCTGGCCGTCCTCGTGGGTCACGCCCACGAGGACGAGGAAGCCGCGGCCTATCGCCGCTACTTCACGGTCGTCCACGCGCACCACGGCGCGGCTCACGCGCTGGATCAGCACTCGCATGCCTTGAGTGTAACCGCGCCCGCCGGGCGGGGCCAGGCCAGGCGGGCGCGATGCCGGCGGCGTCCACCGGGCGGCGCCGCGGGCCGGCACGCTCCGCCCGCCGGCAGGGGCAGTCGCCCGCTCCGCGCGCCCCGTCCACGCGTGCCGTAGCACTCCCAGGGCCATGTTGCCAGCGTCGTAGCGGCTCCCCGTCAGCGCCTCTCCGCGGGTCCCGTGCACGCCCCGTCATCCGCTCGCTCCCAGGTCCTGATTCTGGCTCACGGTCACACGTTTGACAGGCCTCACGACAGGACATACGATAGCGACCCCGTGAGACGTAGCACTCTACTTCCGAGAGTGCCAGAATTGGACGAGAACGAAGAGGAGGGTTGTTGCATGAAGCTCAAGCCGCTCGAGGACCGCGTCATCATCAAGGCGGTCGAAGAAGAGGAGAAGACCGCCAGCGGCATCTTCCTGCCCGACACGGCGAAGGAGAAGCCGACGTTGGGCAAGGTCGTCGCCGTGGGTGAAGGCAAGTGGGACGAGGATGGCAAGAAGCGTATCCCCGTCGACGTCAAGCCCGGCGACAAGGTCATCTACGGCAAGTACTCGGGCACCGAGTATAAGGCCGATGGTGAGGAACTGCTCATCCTGCGCGCCAGCGAGATCCTCGCTGTCGTAGAGAAGTAGAGAGGAGGCTGACGTAGCGTGGCTAAGGAACTGAGGTACGACGAGGAAGCCCGCCGGTCACTCGAGCGTGGCGTGAACGCGCTCGCCGACGCCGTGAAGATCACCCTCGGCCCCAAGGGCCGGTATGTGGTGCTGGACAAGAAGTTCGGCGCCCCCACCATCACCAACGACGGCGTCACCATCGCCCGTGAGATCGAGCTCGAGGACGTGTTCGAGAACCAGGGCGCCCAGCTGGTGAAGGAAGTCGCCACCAAGACCAACGACATCGCCGGTGACGGCACCACCACCGCTACCCTGCTCGCGCAGGCCATCGTGCGCGAGGGCCTCCGCATGGTCGCGGCCGGCGCCAACCCGATGGCCATCAAGCGCGGCATCGAGGCCGCTGTGGACGAGGCCGTCGAGTCCATCAAGAAGCAGAGCAAGGAGATCTCCGGCAAGGAGGAGATCGCCCGCGTGGCCACCATCTCCGCCCGCGATCGCGGCGTGGGCGACGTCATCGCCGACGCCATCGAGAAGGTCGGCAAGGACGGCGTGGTCAACGTCGAGGAGAGCAACACCTTCGGCCTCGACCTCGAGTTCACCGAGGGCATGCAGTTCGACAAGGGTTACCTGAGCCCGTACATGATCACCGACCCCGAGCGCATGGAAGCCGTGCTCGAGGACCCCTACGTCCTGATCGCCAACCAGAAGGTCGGCGCCGTACAGGACCTCCTGCCCGTGCTCGAGAAGGTCATCCAGCAGGGCAAGCAGCTCCTGATCGTGTCAGAGGACGTCGAGGGTGAGGCCCTCGCGACCTTGGTCGTGAACAAGCTGCGCGGCACGTTCACCAGCGTCGCCGTCAAGGCCCCCGGCTTCGGCGACCGCCGCAAGCGCATGCTCGAGGACATCGCCATCCTCACCGGCGGCGAGGTCATCACCGAGGAGATGGGCCTCAAGCTGGACAACACCCAGCTCTCGCAGCTCGGCCGCGCCCGCAAGGTCGTCGTGACCAAGGACAACACGACCATCGTGGACGGCGCCGGCGACACCGACGCCATCAAGGGTCGCATCAAGCAGATCAAGTCTGAGATCGAGAACACCGACTCGGACTTCGACCGTGAGAAGCTCCAGGAGCGTCTCGCCAAGCTGGCCGGCGGCGTGGCCGTCATCAAGGTCGGCGCGGCCACCGAGGTCGAGATGAAGGAGACCAAGCATCGCGTGGAGGACGCCCTCAACGCGACCCGCGCGGCCCTGGAAGAGGGCATCGTGCCGGGCGGCGGCGTCGTGCTGGTCAACGCCATCGGCTCGATCAAGGTCGACAGGAAGAGCGACGACGTCGACTTCCGTTCCGGCAAGCAGATCATCGTTCGCGCGCTCGAGGAGCCGCTGCGTCAGATCGCCGAGAACGCGGGCATGGAAGGCTCCGTGGTAGTGAACACGGTCAAGGGCCTCAAGGCAGGCGAGGGCCTCAACGCCGAGACCGGTGTCTACGAGGATCTGGTCAAGGTCGGCATCATCGACCCCGCCATGGTCACCCGTTCAGCGCTGCAGAACGCGGCGTCCATCGCCAAGAACATCCTCACCACCGAGTGCATCGTGGCCGACAAGCCCGAGCCCGCGGGCAACGGCGGCGGCATGCCGGGCGGCGGGATGCCTCCCGGGATGATGTAAGAACAAGCTAGACCTTCGAAAGAGCGAGCCTCTTTCGCGTCAGCGGCGGGCGGGCCTTCGGGCCCGCCCGCCGCTTTTTCGTGGCCCTACCGGACGTCCCGCCGGCCGTGGTCAGGTTGTAGGCTTGCGTCAACGGCCTGGGCACGAGCGAGGTGAGCGATGGAGGCTTTTCGCAACCTGATCGGCGGGGCGTGGGTGGGGGCGTCGGACCACGCCACCTTCGAGACGAGGAACCCGGCGCATCCTGACGAGGTGCTCGGGACCTTCCCCAGCGCGACACCAGGCGACGCCGCGCAGGCGGTCGCCGCGGCGGCGGAGGCGTTCCCCGCGTGGGCGGCGACGCCGGCGCCAGCGCGCGGCGCCGTCCTGTTTCGCGCCGCCGAGCTGCTGGACGAGCGGCTCGACGACGTCGCGCGCACGCTCACGCGCGAGGAGGGCAAGACGCTCGCCGAGGCGAAGGGCGAGGTGCTGAGGGCCCGTGACATCCTGCGCTACTACGGCGGCGAGGGCTGGCGGGCCGGCGGCGACGTGCTGCCGCCCAACGCGCCGAAGGCCATGCTCTACAGCAGGCGGGAGCCGCTCGGCGTCGTCGCGGTCATCACGCCGTGGAACTTCCCCATCGCCATCCCGGCGTGGAAGATCGCGCCGGCGCTGGCCTACGGCAACGCCGTCGTCTTCAAGCCGGCGTCGGCGACGCCGTTGACGGCGCTCAGGCTCGTGGAGTGCCTGCAGGACGCCGGCCTGCCGGCCGGCGTCCTGAACTTCGTCTCAGGCTCCGGCGCCACCGTCGGCGACGCCCTCGCCGGCGACCCCGTGGTCCGCGGCCTCACATTCACGGGATCGTACGAGGTCGGGACCGGCATCTACGCGCGCGCCGCGCAGCACTTCGCGCGCGTCCAGCTGGAGATGGGCGGCAAGAACCCGACGATCGTGCTGGACGACGCCGACCTGGACCTGGCCGTCAAGCTCGCCGTCACGGGAGGCTTCGGCCTGACCGGCCAGAGCTGCACGGCCACGAGCCGTATCATCGTGGAGGCCGGCGTCGCCGACCGCTTCGCCGCGGCTCTGGCGGAGGCCGCGGCGGCGCTGTCCGTCGGCGATGGTCTGGCGGACGGTGTCCAGATGGGCCCGGCCGTGAGCACGCAGCAGCTGGACACCGACCTCAGCTACATCGAGATCGCCAAGAGCGAGGGCGCCGCCCTGCTCGCCGGGGGCGGTCGCGCCGGCGGCGATGGCCACTTCGTGCAGCCGACGGTCTTCGACTGCGTCGACGTCGACAGCCGCCTGGCACAGGAGGAGGTCTTCGGTCCCGTGATCGGCATCGTCCGCGCCAGCGACCTGGACGACGCGCTGGTCAAGGCGAACGCTGTGGGCTACGGCCTCGCGGCGAGCGTCGTCACCAACGATCTGCGTCGCGCCATGACCTTCGTCGACCGCATCGAGGCCGGTGTCGTCAAGGTCAACGAGCCGACCACGGGCGTTGCCCTTCAGGCACCCTTCGGCGGCTTCAAGCAGTCGAGCGCCAACACCTTCAAGGAGCAGGGACCGTCGGCCGTGGAGTTCTACACACGCACCAAGACGGTGTACATGACGTACGGGTGACCTGCCGCCGCTCGCGGTGTCCGGGGCAACGGCTACGCTGGGCATCGGTCGCGTCCACCGCGGACTCGATCCCCGGCTCACAACGGCCACAGCCGGGGGCGTCTGTCGTAGGCTAGGGACATGGCTGGGATGGTGGACACCGAGGTCCGCCGCCTGGTGGTGACGGGCGCGGCGCGAGACCAGCTCTTCGAGCATTTCTCGCGCCTCTTCTACGGCCACGACGACGTCGTCGTGATGAAAGACCGGCGCCACGGCGACCGGCGCGTATGGCGGCTGCCGGTCCCCCACGAGCGCCGCGGCGAGGACAGGCGGCGCCGTCCGCCCGACTGGGTCGTGCCGCCCGACTCCGCGGAGCTGTATGGGCGGTGACGGCGGCCAGCTTCGCCGCAGGCGATTCCAGCCGCACCTGTGCTGCTCCACCGGCCTTTCGCATATACTCTGACCTCTGTCCGCCCGAACATCGCTGTGGAGGTAGTGGAAATGCTGTTGATGGGTGAATCGATCAACGGGACGCGCAAGCAGGTCGGCGAGGCCATCCAGGCGCGCGATGCCGACTTCATCGCCGGCCTCGCCAAGGAGCAGGTCGACGCCGGCGCCAGCGTCGTCGACATCAACGGCGGCGTCGCCGGCGGCAACGAGGTCGATGATCTGCTCTGGCTCATCGGCGTCGTGGCCGGCGTCACCGACACCCAGCTCATGGTCGACTCGGCCAGCCCCGACGCTCTCGAGGCCGGGGTGCAGGCCGTCATCGACAAGACAGGCAAGGTCCCGTTCATCAACTCGATCAGCGGCGAGCAGTCGCGCATCGACGCCGTGCTTCCGCTGGTCGAGAAGCACAAGTGCCCGGTCGTGGGGCTCTGCCTGAGCGACGAGGGCATCCCGCCGACGCCCGAGGACCGCTTCGCGGTCGCCAAGAAGATGTACGAGCTCTGCACCGGCGCCGGCCTGCCGCCCGAGGACCTGTGGATCGACCCGCTCGTCTTGGCCGTGTCCGCCGACGCCTGCGCTCCTGCGCTCACCATGGACACGCTCAAGCTGATCAAGGAGCGCCTGCCCGTCCGCACCACCGGCGGCCTCAGCAACGTCAGCTTCGGGCTTCCGAATCGTCCGCTGCTCAACCGCACCTTCGTGGCGATGTGTGCGGGGCTCGGGATCGACGGCCTCATCGTCGACGTGCGCAACAAGCAGATGATGGCCACGATCAAGTCCGTCGAAGCGCTTCGCGGCGAAGACAATTTCTGCGGCAGTTACCTCCAGGCGCATCGCGCCGGCATCCTGGAGTAGCCGTGGCACAGGCCCGGGCGCGAGCCCGCGATCTCGGCATCGCCGTCGGCGAGCTGCCGGCCGGGCCGCTGAACGCCATCACCGACGTGCCCGGCGTGCTCGTCGGTCACTGCACCGTCTCGTGGGGCGGGCCCGGACTGCCGCGCGGCAGCGGGCCCGCCCGCACGGGCGTCACGGCCATCCTTCCACACCGCGACGACATCTGGCATGAACGTGTCGTCGCCGGCGCCTTCGCCGCGAACGGTGTCGGAGAGATCGTGGGCATCAGCGCCGTCCGCGAATGGGGGCTCCTCGAGACGCCCATCATGCTCACCAACTCGCAGAGCGTCGGCGCCGTGTACGACGCGACCGTCCGTTGGATGATGGACCGCGACCCGCGCGTCGGCGTGGAGGACGCCTGCATGCCGATGGTGGGCGAGTGCGACGACAGCTTCCTCAACGACATGCGCGGGATGCACGTGCATGAGGAGCACGCGCGGGCCGCGCTGGACGCGGCTGCAGCCGGCCCCGTGGCCGAAGGCTGCGTCGGGGCCGGCACGGGCATGACATGCTGCGACTTCAAAGGCGGTATCGGCACGTCATCGCGGCTCGTCAGGGCCCACGCGCGGCCGTTCGTGCTCGGCGTCCTGACCCTCACCAATTTCGGCATCCGCCGGCGTCTCATGGTGGACGGCGTGCCCGTGGGCCGCGAGATCACCGACCTCATGCCCGCGGAGAACACTGAGGGCTCGTGCATCGTGGTGCTCGCCACCGACGCGCCGCTCACGGCGCGGCAGTGCGAGCGCCTCGCCAAGCGCTGCGCACTGGGTCTGGCCGCGGTCGGGTCCTACGCCTCGGACGGCAGCGGCGAGATCATGCTGGCCTTCAGCACGGCGCTACGTTTGCCCCGCTCGAACCAGGACCTCCTGACGATCGCTACCGTCGCCAACGACCAGCTCGCCGAGCTCTTCGAGGCGGCGGTGGACGCTACCGCGGAGGCCGTCGTCAACTCCATCTGTATGGCGCAGACGACGGTGGGGCGGGACGGCCAGGTCGCACACGCCGTGCCGCTGGACCGCCTTGTTGCGGCGATGGTCAAGTACGGCCGCGCCGCGCATCCTCCAGCCGGGGCGTGATCCCGCGCCGGCATCGCCGGATCGACGCCGACGTCCGCCTCCGCATCCGTCAGCCCGCTTGGCTTCAGAGGCCCCCGCGGGGCATCACTCTTGCCGCGACGCCCGGCTCGTGCCTTACTATGGCTGGGCGCCGCCGCTGCCGTCGCGGCGCCGGTCGTCAGGGCGGTACTGGGGGTGTACGCCATTGACCAGCGACCATGTCGTCGTCCGCTCCGATGGAATCACGCGACCCGCGCGTCTAAGGGTCGTGGCTCGCTCAGCAGCCACTTCCATGCTGTACCACACCCTTCGGGGAGACCGGTGATCGCGGAGATGTGAAGGAGGTCAGGGCCCGCGGCCGCCCGGAGCCGGGCGCAGGCGGGCCCGCAGTGACGTGGACAAGCGACGATACTTCGCGAGGAAGCTGATGAACGCGGTCCTCACCATCGTGCTGGTGGCCTCGTTCAACTTCGCGCTGTTCAGGATCCTCCCCGGCGACCCCGCGCGCCTGCTGCTCCCCAAGGGCAAACAGCCGCCGGCGGCCGTGGAGAAGCAGCGCAAGGTCTTCAACCTCGACAAGCCGATGTGGCAGCAGTTCGTCCTGTATTGGGGCCAGACGGTCCGCGGCGAGTTCGGCATGTCCTTCAGCGAGAAACGCCCAGTCAAGGAGGTCGTGGCCGAGCGCATCTGGCCCACCGTGCTGCTCGTGGGGGTGGGCACCATCGCCGCGACGATCATCGGCATGATCATGGGCGTGTTCGCGGGGTGGCGAAGAAACGGGCTCTACGACGTGGTGTCGACCAACACCGGCATGGTCCTGTACGCCATGCCGACGTTCTGGTTCGGCCTCCTCATGATCATGCTCTTCTCCACCAAGCTGCGATGGTTCCCGACGGGCCGCATGGAGGAGCCGGGGGCGGACCTCAGCGGCTTCGCCGCCTTCCAGTCCCTGGCCAGACACCTCTTCCTGCCCGCATTCACGTTCGCCATCGCCTACGTGGGCGAGTACCACCTCATCATGCGCAGCTCGATCACGGGCGTGATGAAGGAGGACTTCGCCCTCACGGCGCGCGCCAAGGGTCTCAGCGAGAACGCGGTGCTGTGGCGGCACGTCGTGCCCAACGCCATGCTGCCCACGGTCACCATCGTCATGATGAACCTGGGCTTCGTGATGTCCGGCGCCATCCTGGCGGAGAGCGTGTTCAACTGGCCCGGTCTCGGCCTGCTCTCCTACGACTCGATGCAGAAGCGTGACTACCCTGTGATGCAGGCCGTCTTCCTCATCGCGAGCATCGCGGTGATCGTCGCCAACCTCATCGCCGACATCATGTACTACTACCTCGACCCAAGGGTGCAGGCATGATCCCCCGGCGCTTCCGCAACTGGATCCTCTTCTGGACGCCGGTGACGTGGCTCGTCCTCGAGCTGATCATGTATCCCAAGGACGTGCCCATCAGCGCCGGACCGGGCGCCATCATCAAGGGCTTCTTCTCCGCCACCATCGCTTCGTACCCGGCGTGGGGGATAGTGCTCGCGGCGCTGGCCGCCGCCGCCGCCGGCATCGTCGGGCTCGTCCGGAAGAGCAAGGCGAGGAACCTCGACATCGTGCTGCTTGTCATGGCCGCGGTGTTCGCCGTGTGGGCTGTGCTGGCCGGGCGCACCGATGCCGGCTGGACGGCCAGCGCCAACGAGATCACCTACAGCTGGGCCTTCCAGACCGTTATCGTCATACTCGGCGGGGCGGCGGTGTGGTCCTGGGCCGCCAGCAACCCGGAGCGCGCGGAGCTCACCACCTGGAACACGCACCAGGTCTGGAAGCTGTACCGCGGTAACTGGCAGGGCATGGTCGGCCTCGGCATCCTGGTCGTGTTCGTGCTCATGGCACTTCTGGCGCCGTTCCTCGCCGACCACGCGTTGCTCGACCCCAACGCCCAGATCAAGGACCCGGCCACGGGCCAGCTCTACGGCCCCTACCACCCGCCGACGGCCTACTACTACAACTGGTTCGGCACCGACCAGGTGGGCCAGTCGGTGCTCGCGCAGTTCATCTGGAGCTCGCGGATCTCGCTGATGGTCGGCCTGCTCGCGGCCTTCATGTCCACCGTGCTGGGCGCCGGCATCGGTATCGGCGCGGGCTTCTACGGGGGCTGGCAGAGTGAGACGCTGATGCGGCTCACGGACGCCTTCCTCGTCATCCCCTGGCTGCCGCTGGCCATGGTGCTGGCCGCCGCCTGGGGCCAGAACTACTGGATGATCATCGTGATCATCGGCATCACGAGCTGGCCGGGCACCGCTCGCGTGATCCGCTCTGACACGCTGAGCAAGCGCGAGATGCAGTTCATCGAGCGCGCCAGAGCCATCGGCTCCAGCAACGGCCACATCATGAGCAAACACATCCTGCCCAACGTGATGCCGCTCATCTTCGCCAACCTCGTGCTGGTGGTGGCCATCGCCATCCTCTCCGAGACCACGCTGTCGTTCCTGGGACTCGGCGACCCGCTCAACTTCAGCTGGGGCACCATGTTGCACTACGCCTGGGTCAACGGCGCCGCCGGCCTGCCTGCCTGGTGGTATCTGCTGCCGCCGGGCATCGCCATCATCCTGGTGGTGCTGGCCTTCACCTTCATCGGCACGGCCTATGACGAGGTGCTCGATCCCAAGCTGCGCAAGCGCGAGGACAGCACCGGCGAGAGCCGCTTCACCATGCGGCAGGAGCCGCAGGTCGCGGTCGCCGGCGGAGCCGGCGTGGGCGGCGGCGCCGGCCTGTTCACTCCAGGGCAGCAGACCGACGACGCCATGCCGGACTTCGACCGGCCCGCCGGCGGCTCCATCGGCCGCCCCGAGGGTGGCGGCTGGGTCGGCGGCCACATCGACGACGACGAGAAGGGAGGTCGGGAATGAGCGCCACCAAGACCAAGACCGCGACCTCCGACACGAAGCCCGCGGAGCGCATCGAGCACGAGGGCCTGCTGGACGTCCGCAACCTCACGACCTACTTCAAGCTCGGCGTCGGCGACGTCAGGGCCGTGGAGGACGTGAGCTTCACGCTGCTGCCCGGCGAGAGTCTCGGTCTGGCCGGCGAGAGTGGTTGCGGCAAGACGACGGCGGCCCTGTCGATCCTCAAGCTGCTGCCGGAGAACGGCCGCATCGTCTCCGGCGACGTGTTCTTCGACGGCCGCAACCTGGCCAAGCGTACCGAGTACGGCATGAGCAAGATCCGCTGGAAGGAGATCAGCATCATCTTCCAGGGGGCGATGAACGCCCTGAACCCGGTGCGCGAGACGGGCAAACAGATCGCCGAGCCCATCCAGCTGCACGAAGGCCTCTCCGAAGCCAAGGCGATGGTGCGTGCGCGGGAGCTCTTCGACCTGGTCGGCATCAACCCCAAGCGCGTCATGGACTTCCCGCACCAGCTCTCCGGGGGCATGCGCCAGCGCGCCATGATCGCCATGGCGCTGGCCTGCAATCCCAAGCTCGTCATCGGCGACGAGCCCACCACGGCGCTGGACGTGATGGTTCAGGCGCAGATCCTCGAGCTCATCGAGCGCCTGCGCAAGGAGCTCGACCTGTCGTTCATCCTGATAAGTCACGACCTCTCGGTGATGGCCGAGACCTGCGACAAGGGCGTCATCATGTACGCTGGCGAGGTCGTGGAGAGCGGCACGACGGCGGACATCTTCATGAACGCCACGCACCCCTACACGCGGCAGCTCATCAAGGCCTTCCCCAACATCCACGAGAAGCGCGAGATGGTCTCCTCGATCAAGGGCGACCCGCCCAACCTCATCGATCCGCCCGCGGGCTGCTACTTCCAGCCCCGCTGTGACGTCAGGATCGGCGTCTGCGCGGAGCAGCACCCGGGGCTCGTCGAGGTCGAGCGCGGCCACTTCGTGCGCTGCGTGCACGCGAAGAAGGGGGTGTGAGCATGGCGACCACCAAGACCACGCCCGCGCGGACCGACCTCTACGAAAAGGGCACCGTCCACGCCGACGACCTCTCCTCGGCGACGGTCAAGGACGGCGTCCTCTTCGACATCAGGGACCTCGAGGTCTACTTCCCCATCCAACAGGGCTTCTTCAAGGCCATGGTCTCCAGCGAGAAGCAGTTCGTGAAGGCCGTCGACCACGTCAGCTTCCAGGTCAAGCAGGGTGAGATCCTCGCCCTGGTCGGCGAGTCGGGATGCGGCAAGACCACCACCGGCCGTACCCTCCTGCGTCTCGAGGACCCCACGGGCGGCCACATCCTCTACAAGGGGCTGCCGGTCGAGAAGTTCGCCGCCAAGACACTTCGCGCCTACCGCAAGAAGGCGCAGATCATCTTCCAGGACCCCTACAACTCCATCAATCCCAAGCAGACGATCTTCGACATCGTCGCCGAGCCGCTCGAGGTCAACAGCATCTGCTCGAGCGAGCGCGAGAAGGAGGAGCGGGTCATCAAGGCCATCTCGGAGGCGGGCCTGCGGCCGGCGACCGAGTACCTGTACCGCTACCCGCACGAGCTCTCGGGCGGGCAGCGGCAGCGCGTCTGCATCGCCGGCGCCACCGTCCTGGAGCCGGACGTGATCGTCGCCGACGAGCCCGTGGCCAGCCTCGACGTGTCCATCCGCAACGACATCCTCAAGCTGATGGTGCACCAGAAGGACACCCTGGGCGTGACCTACATCTTCATCACCCACGACCTCTCGCTGGCCTGGGTGATCAGCGACCGCATCGCCGTGATGTACCTGGGCCGCATCGTGGAGATCGGCGACACCGAAGAGGTGGTCGCCGATCCCAAACATCCCTACACGAAGGCCCTCATCAGCGTCATCCCGGTGCCCGATCCGCTGGCCAAGCGCGAGCACGTGATCCTCAAGGGCGAGACGCCGAACCCGGTGGACATCCCCTCGGGCTGCCGCTTCCACCCGCGCTGCCCCGAGGTGATCGACGCCTGCAAGGAGATCGACCCGGAGGACGTGCACATCGGCGGCGACCACTACGCCGCCTGCATCAGGCTCAAGTGACCGGGCCGGGCGCGGCGGCGGGCATCGCCCGCCGCCGCGCCCGGCCCGAGAGGCGTAGAGCCGCGGGGCGTCCGCCGCCGGCGGACGCAGGTCGCGTGGATAGGAGTCAGGATTGAGACGTTCGTTCGTCGCGGCGACGGTGGTCGCCGTCGCGGCTGTCGTGCTGGTGCTGGCGCCGGCCGGCGCCTTGGCCGAGTCGTCATCACCGTCGCCCGCGGCGGATGAAGTCATCTACCGCATCGGGACGACGCAGGACTTCGACGGCTTCAACCCGTTCACGGCGTGGAGCGGCATCACCTGGGACAGCTTCCGGCTGTGCTACGACTTCCTCACCTGGTACAAGCCGGACGCGAGCGGCGGCTTCGACGTCGCCCCGGATCTGGCGACGAGCTGGAAGACGTCGGCGAACGGCAAGGTGTGGACCTTCACCATCAGGTCAGGGATGAAGTGGCACGACGGCGTGCCGCTCACAGCTCGCGACATCGCCTTCACCTACGACTGGATCATTCAGACGCGGAACACGACTTATATCCAGTACCTGGTCGGCGTCACGTCGGTGGAAGCGCCGGACGACGCGACGCTCGTCATCACCTGCGAGCGGCCCAACGCCGGCATGCTGGCCCTGTACATCCCGATCCTGCCGGAGCACGTCTGGAAGAAGTACGCCGACAGGGACGCCATGGCGATGGAGAGCTACAGGAACCTGCCGCTCATCGGCTCGGGTCCCTTCCAGGTGACGGAGGTCAAGAAGAGCGAGTACGTGAAGCTCTCCGCCAACCCCGGCTACCCGGCCGAGCTGGGCGGCCCGCCCAGGATCGACGCACTCATGTACGTGATCTCGCAGAACGTCGACGCGATGGTGCAGGACTACAAGGCGCGGAACCTCGATGCCATCCTGGACTGGCCGGCGGTGTACTACAACGACCTCAAGGACGAGGCCGGCAGCAGCGCGTCGAAGGCGCCGGCCATCGGCTTCCACGAGCTCGGGTTCAACTGCTGGAAGAGCGACAAGTCCAAAGGTAACCCCCTACTGCGCGACGTCGCGGTCCGCCAGGCCGTCAACTGGGCGATCGATAAGCAGGCCATCGTCGCGGCCTCCATGGGCGGCCTCGCCATCCCCGGCACGTCGCTGATCTCGCCGGTGCAGGGCGTCTGGCACTGGGACGTGCCCGAGGACGGGCGGTACAGGTTCGACCCGGAGAAGGCCAAACAGATCCTCGAGGACGCCGGCTACACTGACAAGAACGGCGACGGCGTGCGCGAGAACGCCAGGGGCGACAGGCTCGAGTTCCGCCTCGTCGCGCTCAACGAGTACCCCGAGGACCAGGCGGCGGCCAAGAAGATCGTCTCCTGGTGTGGCGGCGTCGGCATCAAGCTGGACCTCGACCAGAAGGACGAGGCCGCCTTCGGCCGCGAGGTCTACGACAACGCCGACTACGACATGTTCATCTGGAGCTGGGGCGGCGACATCGACCCCGGGTTCATGCTGTCCACGTTCACCAGCGAGCAGATCCTGAACTGGGGCGACAGCCAGTACTCGAACCCGGAGTACGACAGGCTCTACGACAAGCAGGCGCAGGCGGTCGACCCGGAGAAGCCGGGCGACCCCACGGCGCGCAAGGCCATCACCGACCAGATGCAGGCCATCCTGTATCGCGACAGCCCCTACAGCATCCTCTGGTACAAGCTGAACCTGCAGGCCTGGCGCACGGATACGTGGGCGGGCTATCACCTGGTGCCGGAGCAGGACGGCGCGCCGCTCTGGAACATGATGCGCACCACCTACATCGACCTGCACCCGAAGAGCGCGACCGAGGCGGCGTCGTCGGGATCGTCCGCCTGGATCGTCGCGCTCGTCATCACCGTGGCGGTCGTGGCGGGCGTCGTCGTGCTCCTGCTGCGGCGCCGTCCCGAGGCCGTGGAGGACTGAGCACATGACGGACGCCCTGATCGACATCTGGCCGGCAGGAGGCTATCGAAGCGATGCACGCGGCCTCGCTCGCGCTGCTCGAGCGCGCCGGCGTGCGCGTCGAAGCGCCCGCCGCCAGGAGCTTGCTCCTGGCGGCGGGCTGCGTCGCGGCGGACGGCCGGCGCGTGCTCATCCCGCGCGCCGTGGTGCAGGAGGCCCTGGCGTCGTGCCCTGCCTCCTACACGCTGGCGGCGCGCGACCCCGGGAAGTCGCTGTCCATGGACGGCGAGCGCGGCGCCACGTACGTGCACAACATGGGCGGGGCCCGCGACGTCGTCGAGCCGCGGAGCGGCGCCGGCCGTCGCGCCACCCTGCGCGACCAGGTCCTCGCCGCGCGCGTCATGCATCAGCTCGTGCACCAGGACCAGGTCACGTCCCTGTGGCAGCCCCAGGACGTCCCCGACCTGCTCGAGCCGCTGTACTCGTACCTCATCCTCGCGCACGAGACCGACAAGGCCATCGGCGGGCCCGGCATCTCGCACCCGTTCCAAGCCCTCTACCTGCAGGAGATGGCCCGGGCCGTGACGGGCACGGACGGTGCCGGGGGCGTCTATCCCGTGGACCTGGCGTTCTCGCCCGTGAGCCCGCTCATCCTCGGCGGGGAGGTCACGGACGCCCTGGTCGCACAGGTCCGCCGGGGCGGCGTGGTCGTCGAGATCCTGCCCTGCCCTGCGGCCGCGACGACGGCGCCGGGCGCCCTGTCGGCGGGTGTCGCGCAGCAGAACGCCGAGGTGCTGGCCGGCCTCGTGCTGACGCAGGTGGCGGCGCCGGGCACGCCGATCTATTACGGCCCTCGCCTGAGCGCCGTGGACCCGCGCAGCGGCGTGGTCGTGTCCGGCACGCCGGAGACGGGGGTGGCCTCCGTGGCCGCCGTGCTGCTGGCCCGCAGGTACGGGCTCGCCTGCGACTGCTACGGGCCGGACAGCGACAGCAAGGTGGTGGACGCCCAATTCGGCTACGAGCGCATGGCCAATGCGTTGCTCGGCCTGGCGGCGCGGCCGCGGCTTCTCTCCGGCATCGGCTCCATCCAGGCGGGCGTCGCCAGCTGCCTGGAGATCCTGGTCATCGACGACGAAGTGCTCAACAACGCCTTCTACGCGCTGTCGTCTCGTCCTTGGGATGCCGACGCCCTCGACGTGGAGGCCATGGTGGCCGGGGTGCTGTCCGGGCGCGGCTTCCTGGGCACGAAACACACCCGGCGCTACATCCGCAGCGAGTTCGTCACGCCGTCGGTCGGCTATCGCGGCGGCCTCAGCGAGTGGCTCGCCTCGGGCCGCGCGGGCGTCGTCGACCTGGCCTCGGAGAAGGCCGCGGACCTCGCCGCCCGCGAGCCGGTCGGCCTGCCCGACGACGTGCTGGACGAGCTCTGCGGCCTCATCGCGCGCTGCGCCGCGGAGGTGGGGGTGGGAGACCTACCCCGAGCCGCGGCGCGTTCTCGGGCTGTAGACTACGAAGATGGGCATCCCCTTCCCGCACATCCAGGCGGCGGGCACCTACCGCGAGCTCGGGAGGGCCGTGGGCGAGGGCGCGCGCGAGCAGATCGCCGCCGCCATCGCTTTCTACGAGGAGCAGTTCCCGAGCATGGCGGGTCTTAGCTTCGCCGAGGCCCAGCGCCAGGCGCTGGAGTACCTGCCATTCGCGCGCCGCTACCTGCCCCAGTACGTGGAGGAACTGGCCGGCATGGGCGAAGGCAGCGGCCAGCCGTTCGAGAAGCTGCTCGTGCCCAACTGCGCCGAGGAGTTCACCTGCCCGGTGGACGTCGACGACGACTCCTCGCCGCACTGCGGCGCCCACCGGGCGGGATCCGTCGAGACCGACACGTCCGGCTCGACCGCCACTCACTTCTGCACGGCTGTCGCCGTGATGCAGGGCGGCCGTCATTTGGTGGCTCACAACATGGACTGGTGCGTCGTCGACGCTGACAAGAACGTCCTGTTCGACCTGACCACGCCGGACGGCACGCGCATCGTCACGATCGCCGGCGTGCCCTACCTGCCCATCCTCGGCATGAATTCCCACGGCCTGGCTTACGTCGGCAATTCGCTCTACTCCAACGACAATCGCCGGGGCGTGCCGAACGCGTTCGTTCGCCGCTGGGTGTTGGAGGCGCCGACCATGGAGGAGGCCGCCGCGCGCGCCTGCATGCCCGTGCGGGCGCGCGGCTCCAACCACATGCTCGGCGATGTCGGCGGCCGCATCTGGGACATCGAGACGTCCGCGTACGCCGCCGTCATGACGGAGCATGAGCGGTCCGCGGCGCACACCAACCACTACGCCGCGCCTGCCATGGGCCACTACGAGGGCTACCACGACGAGGAGTCGCGCACGCGCCTGGACGAGGCGGAGCGCGAGCTCGAGGCCGGGCTGCGGGCGGGCGATGACCCCGAGCGACTCATCGAGCGTGTGCTCCGCAGCCACGCCAACGAGCCGTCGTGCATCTGCGGCCACCCGGATCCGGCCGACCGCCCCGCCGACCAGGTGATGACCGTGGCGAGCATGATCTGCGACCTGGACGCGATGCAGCTGCGCGCCTGCGCCGGGCCGCCGTGCGAGAACGACTATCAGACGTTCGCGGTAGGGGCGGCATGAGCCCGCTGTTCGACCTGGTCATAGGCGGGGGCCGCATCGTCGACGGTTGCGGCAACCCCTGGTACCATGGCGACGTCGGCGTGCGCGGCGACAGCATCGCCGCCATCGCCGCGCCGGGCACGCTTAGCGGCGCGCGCGTCGTCGACGCCGACGACCGCTACGTCACGCCCGGTTTCGTCGACCCGCACACCCACTCCGACATCTCCATCCTGCAGCATCCGCGCGCCGACACGGCCGTCCGTCAAGGCGTGACGACGCACGTCATCGGCAACTGCGGCATGTCGCCGGCGCCGATCGTCGAGCGACACCGCGCCGACCTGCTGCACAGCTGGGGCCACTATTGGGACATCGGAGGGGTCGGCTGGGACTGGCGGACCTTCGGACAGTACCTGGGCGCCGTGGAGCACACAGGAGCGGCCATCAACATCGCCCCGCTCGTCGGGCACGGCGCCCTGCGGCTCGCCGCGATGGGCTTCGCGGAGCGCGCCGGCAACGAGCGTGAGCTCGCGCTCATGGAGCGGATGCTGGACGCCGCGCTGAGGGCGGGCGCGCACGGGCTCTCGACAGGGCTCGTGTACCCGCCCGGGTGCTTCGCGGACACCGACGAGCTCGTTCGTCTCTGTCGAGTGGTGGCGCGCCACGACGGCATCTACGCATCGCACATCCGCGGCGAGCGGGAGACCATCCTCGCGGCGGTGACCGAGGCCATCGACATCGGACGGCGCGCCGGAGTGGCCGTACAGATCTCTCACAACGCCCCCAAGTGGGGTGCGCCGCAGGACGCCTCGGCGAACCTCGCGCTCATCGAGGCGGCGCGCGCCGAGGGCTTGGACGTCACCACCGACAACGACGTGCACACCGACCTGGCGCCCCGCCTGTCGCGGGCGCTGCCCCAGCCGGTGCTGGACCTGGGGCACGACGCGCTCATGACGCTCCTGCGCGATCCGCACGAGCGCCACAACCTGCGCCGGGCCGTCGCCGAGGATGCCCTGCCCGGCGCCGGCTACACCGGGCTCGTGCGCCACGGGCGCTTCGATCGCATCGTGATCCTGCACGCCGGCCGCCACCCCGAGATCCGGGGCCGCTCCGTGGCGCAGATCGCGGAGATGCGCGGCCGCTCGGCCTTCGACACGTTCCTCGACCTCATCGTCGAGGAGGACGACGACGTGGTGGCCATCTTCGACTACATCGAGGAGCGCAGCATCCGCGCTCTGCTCCGCCATCCCCTGGCCATGGTGTCGTCGGACGGCCTCGTGATGCCGCCGCCCGAGCAGCTCGACGACCCGGGGCTGTACTGGCCCTGCAGCTACGGCGAATACCCCGGCATCCTGGAGCGCTACGTGCGCGAGCACGGCGTGCTGCGTCTCGAGGAGGCCATCCGCAAGATGGCCTCCTTCCCGGCGCAGCGCTTCGGCCTGCTCGACCGCGGGGTCCTGCGGCCGGGTCTCAAGGCGGATCTCGTCGTCTTCGACCTCGACCGCCTGCACGACCGGGCCACCAACCTGTTCCCGCACGGCTACCCGTTCGAGAACATCCCGCACGCCTACCCCGACGGCATCGACTGGGTCGTGGTGAACGGGACCGTCGTGGTCGCCGACGGTGAGCACACCGGCGCGCTGCCGGGCCGCGTGCTGCGGCGGCGCGCGGGTGCGCGGCGCGTCGTCGGTTCACGCACGCGCTGATTGTGCCAATCCGTACAAACGAACGCGGCGCCCGGCCGTAAGTAACGTCGGTGTTGCTTCCCACTGTCCTTGGACATGATGTAGAATCGCGTACGTGATCAGTGTCCAGGATATCCTTGAGATCCCCGACCTCAACCTCAGACTGCTGGCCGGCGGCAAGTCGACCAGCAACCCCGTTCGATGGGTGCACATCACCGAGGTGCCGGACCCGACCAAATGGCTCAAGGGCGGCGAGCTGCTGCTCACCACGGGCTACGGCTTCGTCGGCTCGGAGGACAAGCAGGTCGACCAGCTCAAGAGGCTCATCGACCACAACATCTCGGGCCTGGGGTTCGGCACCGGCTTCAGCTTCGACAAGGTGCCTCCGGCGCTTGTCAGGGTGGCCGATGAATACAGCTTCCCGCTGTTCGAGGTGCCCTACCACGTGCCGTTCATCGCCATCACGGAGGCCGTGGCCAGCAAGATCGTGAACGAGCAGTACTCGCTGCTGCAGCGCAGCCTTGCCGTGCACGAGAAGCTGACGAAGATCGTGCTGGAGGAGAAGGGCCTCGAGGCCATCCTGTCCACGCTCTCGGCCCTCGTCGGCTGCTCCGCAGTGCTCTTCGACTTTCACGGCGTCGTGCTCTGCGAGGCCGTCTATCGCCGGCACCTGGGCGGCGAACTCGTCGCCGAGCTCTGGAAACAGATAGGCGACCGTCGCGCCGACAGGCAGAACTTCGCGCTCAGTCTGGAGGGGATCGCCTCGGGGGTGCAGGTGTACCCCGTCGTCGCCTCACACCGCATCGGCGCCTTCCTCGCCGTGGTCAAGGACAGCGGCGACTTCAGCGACTACGACCGCATCATCCTGCATCACGTGGTCACGGTCACCGCGCTGGAGCTCGTCAAGAAGAAGGCCGTCGCCGAGACGGAGAAGCGGCTCGCCGGCGACTTCTTCGACGAGCTGATCGCCAGCGACCTGTACGAAGAGGAGATCGCGCGGCGGCTCGCCTTCTTCGGACTGGATCCCAAGGTACCGCACCTCATCGTCCTGGTGGACATCGACGGCGCCGAGAGCACCGAGGCCCGCGGCGAGCGAGAGGAGGCCGCCGCCCAGGACATCAAAGAACGCCTGCACTGGGCGGTGGACGAGTTCATGGCCCGGCGGGAGGCGCTGTTCATCTCGGCCTCGCGCAGCGATTCGGTCGTCATCCTCATGCAGCCCGGCAAGGGCGACGGCGACGAGGTCATCGGCCTCGCCGGCCAGCTGCAGCAGGCCATCAGCCAGTTGCTGCCCGAGATCAGCGTCTCCGTGGGCATCGGCCGTCCC
Organism: uncultured Thermoleophilia bacterium; assembly: GCA_963707335.1. Classification (GTDB taxonomy): domain Bacteria; phylum Actinomycetota; class Thermoleophilia; order UBA2241; family UBA2241; genus CAIXSE01. Next base: position 19,856 of record CAVPQD010000022.1, read on the forward strand.
CACCGCTCGCTCATCGATCTGCGGCAGAGCTTCTACGAGGCCAGCTACGCGATCAAGATCCGTAAGCTCAAGGGCGGCGACGGCGTGATCGCGAGCTTCGACGACCTGGGCAGCTACGGCCTGTTGCTCGGCCTGCAGGACACGCTGTCGCTCGAGGTCTTCTACGACAGCGTGCTCGGCAGACTGCAGGAGTACGACGAGCAGAACTCGAGCGACCTGGTGAAGAGCCTGGCCTGCTTCCTGGAGGCCAACGGCCACTGGGGCGACGCCGCCGAGAAGCTGTACGTGCACCGTCACACCCTGCGTTATCGTATGAAGCGCGTCGAGGAGATCACCGGCCGCGACCTCAACCAGTCGCAGGACCGCATGGAATTCTGGCTGGCGCTCAAGGCCAAGGAGCTCATCGACCAGTCGAAGCGGGGCAAGCCGGCCAGCCAGTAGAACGCCGGCGCGCAGCCGCGTTCGCCGCCCGCTTCCGCGCCGCCCCCGGGGCGGCCGAGCCTCACGACGTGAGCAGAGTCCCGTTGTCGACGATGACGTTGACGCCAGTCACGCCCGGCGTCTGCAGGCAGAACCGGACGGCGGCCCCCACGGCCTCCGGCCGCACCAGCCGCTCCCACTGACCCCGCGTGGCGGCGCGCAGCGTCGCCGCGCGGTGCTGGTCGTCGTGCAGGTCCACCGGCCCCGGCGCGACGCCGCACACGCGCACCTGTTCGGCGGCCCAGGCCCGGGCAAGCTGCTTGACCAGATGGATCTGCGCGGCCTTGGCGGCGCCGTGGGCGGCGAAGCTGGCCCACGGCTGCAGGCCCATGCAGTCGGTGATGGCGACGATCACGCCGGCGTCCAGCCCGGCGTTGTCCTCGCTCATGCTGCCCCCGGGGTCAGTCGCGGACGCTGCGAACAGGTCGCGCGCGGCGCAGGCGCAGAAGAAGAAGCCTTTGGCGATGGTGTCCAGCGACGCGTCCCATGCCGCCCCGTCGATGTCTTGGGGCTGATGCGGCACGAAGGGGCCGCTGGCCGCGAAGACGAGCGCGTCCAAGCCCCCCAGGGCCGCCGCCGCATCGGCGACGAGCCGCCGCGCGCCCTCCGGGTCGCGCACGTCTCCGTCGACGCCGGCCGCGGCCGGCGCGCCGGCCGCGCGCAGGGCGGCGACGGCCGCCTCCAGCTCATCGCTTCGGCGCCGCGAGCTGATGGCCACCGCCGCCCCGTGCGCCGCCAGGTCCAGGCCGACGGTGCGCCCCAGGCGGTGTACGCCGCCGACGACGACGCAGCGGGCGCCCGCCAGCTTCACGCCGCGTCTCCGAGATGCTGGTACAGCTCGCGGGCCATGGCCGCGATCGCCTGCGGCGCGCGGTCGCGCTGCTCCTGCGAGAGCCCCTTGCAGTAGACGACCATGACGAGCGGCGCGCCGGACGGCGTGACGATGATGGCGGCGTCGTTGCTGGTGCCGGACACGCCGCCCGTCTTGTTGGCCACGAGCAGGCCGGCCGGCAGGCCGGCGGGGATCTTCTCGCGCCATTCCTGCCGGCTCATGATCTCGATCATCAGGCGGCAGGAGGGCCCGCTGGCGCACCGCTGCTCGGCGATCATCGCCAGCAGCTTCGCCATGGCGCGCGGCGAGCCCTGGTTGTCCAGCGCCTGGTCGAAGGCGAAGGCGTCGTCGTAGCCGAGCTCCTCATCACGCCCCCAGCGGCGATCGCTGAGGCGCTGGAAGCCGGCGCCGCTGAGGCGCTCGTTCTCCTCCCTGGCGCGGCGGAACGCTTCGTCGTGCTCGCCGCGCGCCTCGATGGCGCGCCAACGCTCCACCATCTGGGGCCCGTCGAGGCCCTGCCACTCCGCCACGGCACCGTCCTCGATCAGGTAGTACTCCCTGTTCGGCATGGAGCAGTCGATGTCCAGGCAGAGTCGTCGCATGGTGTCGTTGACACTACCCAGCCCCACTCGCCGCCAAAGCATGTCCGTCGCGGTGTTGTCGCTGAGCGTGATCATCAGATACAGCAGGTCGCGTACGGTGAGCCGCAGGCCCTCGTGCAGGTGGATGAGGACGCCGCCCGGGCTCTTGTCCTGCTCACGCAGCGTGAGACGCTCGCCCAGCCGCAGGGCGCCCGCGTCCACCTGCCTCATGACCTCCACCATCACGGGGACCTTGAAGCAGCTGGCCATGGGGAAGAGCTCGTCGGCGTTCAGGTGCACGGCGGCCTGGCTGGCCAGGTTGCAGGCCGCCACGCCGACCCGGCCGCCCAGCTCGGCAGCGATGGCGGCGACGCTGTCACGGACACGCTGTGCACCGGACACGCAACGACTCCCTTCGTTACAATGGCAACTATACGGGAGCCGCCCGCCGGCAGGCCACAGTGGCCGCCGCGCCGGCGCGGCGCAAGGAGGCAGTGTGGCGCGCCCGCTCGACAGCCTGGACAAGGCGCTCATCGCTCTGTTCGGGGAGGACGGCCGCCTGGCGCTCGCCGAGGCGGCTCAGCGCATCGGCGTGTCGCGGCCCACCGTGGCCTCGCGCCTCAAGGCGCTCGTCGGCGACGGCGTCCTTCGCGTCGGCGGCCTCGTCGACGTCTTCCACACCACGGGGCTCACGACCGCGCTGGTGGGCCTCACGGTCGACAAGCACCGCCTGGACGAGAAGGTCGAGCAGATCGCCGCCGTCCCCGCTGTGACGTGGGCGGCGGTCGTCACGGGCCGGTACGACATCATGGCCGAGATCGCCACCGAGGACGGTGTGCAGGGACTCTACGACTTCCTCAACGTCTCGCTGCGTGATGTCGGCGGCATCAACTCCAGCGAGGTCTTCGTCGTCATGAAGTCGAGCAATCGCTGGACCCTGCTGCCGACGTCGATGCGCCGCGCCTGGCTGGAGCCGCCCACGCAAAGATGAGGGACACGCCGTCGCTGTGTTCCTGTGACGTTGTCATCTTGCACAATCCGAGGCGGGAGGGTTTGCCTATCTGGTAGTTCGCTTCCGGCGTTTCATGCTAGACTGCCAAGCCGAACCGACCATCTTCAGTGACGGTGGAAACTGCAGTGAGCGAGGAGGAGTCATGATCGTCGGTGTCCCCAAGGAGATCAAGAACGAGGAGTACCGCGTGGGCATGACGCCGAACGGCGTCAAGGAGTTCGTGCGCGCTGGTCACACCGTCATCGTCGAGGCAGGCGCCGGCGTCGGCTCAGGCTTCACGGACGATGCCTACAAGGCCGCGGGCGCGGAGCTCGCCGCCGTCGACGACGTGTTCGCCCGCGCGGACATGATCTACAAGGTCAAGGAGCCCCTGCCGAGCGAGTACGGCAAGTTCAAGCCCGGCCAGATCCTCTACACCTACCTGCACATGGCCGCCGCGTACGCGCGCGAGCTCACCGACGGCATGGTCAAGGCGGACATCCGCGCCATCGCCTTCGAGACCGTCGAGACTCCTGCCGGCGGGCATCCGCTGCTCTTCCCGATGAGCGAGGTCGCCGGCAAGCTGGCCATCCAGGCCGGCGCCACCGCGCTGCAGAAGAACCACGGCGGCCGCGGCGTGCTCCTCGGCGGCGTCACGGGCGTCCCGCCCGCCAAGGTCGTCATCATCGGCGGCGGCACCGTCGGCACCAATGCCGCCAAGGTGTCCGTAGGCTTCGGCGCCCGCACGGTCGTGCTGGACAAGAGCGCCGAGCGTCTCACGTACCTCGACGACGTCTTCGGCGGCCGCATCGAGACCGTGCTCAGCACCGAAGCCGCCATCGAGGAGGAGATCATGGACGCCGACCTCGTCGTCGGGGCGGTGCTTCTGCCGCACGGCGCGCAGGCTCCACATCTCGTCAAGAAGGCCTGGCTCAAGGACATGCAGCCGGGCTCGGTCCTCGTGGACGTCGCCATCGACCAGGGCGGCTGCTTCGAGACCTCCAAGCCCACGACGCACAGCGAGCCGACGTACGTCATCGACGGCGTCATCCACTACTGCGTCGCCAACATGCCGGGCGCCGTGGCCCGCACCTCGACGATGGCGCTCGCCGGCGCGACGCTGCCCTACGGCCTTGACATCGCCAACAAGGGATTCGAGGCTGCCGTCAAGGACGACGCGGCACTCGCCCTCGGCGTCAACGTCTACCGTGGCAAGCTCACCATCCCGTCCGTGGCCGAGGCGCACGACCTGCCCTACACGCCGCTGGACAAAGTGCTCGCCTGAGCAACGATCCTGGTACGCGGCGTCGGCTTTGCCGCCGCCGCGCTGGCATGGCAGAATGGAGCCGCGTTCGGACGCACGTCCGAACGCGGCTCCTGCCGTTCTGGGGCGCGTGGCGCGCCCCGTCGAGCGGCCGGCTCCCGCTGACCAGGAGCCGCCGCCGGCACGGGGGGAAGGCCGGGCACGCGTCGGCATCGCAAAGGAGCATGAATGGGCGATCTTCTCCGCATCGACCTCACCACCCGCACGACGTCGGAAGAGACCATACCGGCGCAGCTCATCAAGGAGCTGATAGGCGCCAAGGGCATCGGCACGCACTACTTGTGCCAGGAGGTCGGCCCGGAGGTCGATCCGCTGAGTCCCCAGAACAAGCTCATCTTCGCCGTCGGCCCCATGGGGGGCACCACGATGCTGGGCAGCAACCGCTACGCCGTGTACTTCGCGTCGCCGCTCACCGGCGGCTACGGCGAGTGCTACTCCGGCGGCAACCTGACGCCGCAGTTCGCCCGCACCGGCTACAAGATGGTGATCGTGGAGGGCAAGGCGGACGCGCCCGTCTACCTCGAGATCAGCGAGGAAGGCGCGCAGTTCCACGACGCCTCCGACCTGTGGGGCACGGACGCCTACAAGGCCGAGGACGAGATCCTGGCGCGCACGGATCACAGGCGCGCCCAGGCGTGCGTGATCGGCCAGGCCGGCGAGAAGCTCGTGCGTTTCGCCTGCGTCAACAACAACTACTGGCACCAACTCGGCCGCGGCGGGCCGGGGGCGGTGTTCGGCAGCAAGCTGCTCAAGGGCATCGTCTGGCACGGCGACCAGAAGGTCGCGGTCGCCAGGCCGGACGACTTCAAGGCCGTGGTCAGGGACCTGGTCGAGCGCACCAAGGACGACCCGGGCGCGGCCGCTTACCAGCGCGGCGGCACGATGAACATGGTACGCATCATGAACGGCGCCAATGCCTTCCCCACGCAGTATTGGCGCCGGGGGACGCTCGAGAACTTCGAGCGCATCACGGTGGAGACGATGCTCGCCGAGCACGGCACCCGCAACGAGACGTGCCCGCCGTGCCTGTTCAAGTGCGTCAAGCACAACTTCGTGTTCGAGGGCCGGCACAAGGGCCTCGAGATCGAGGGCCCGGAGTACGAGACGGCGTTCGTGTTCGGCGGCCTGTGCTGCATCGACGACCTGGCCGAGATCATGTGGCTCAACGACATCTGCGACAGGCTCGGCGTGGACACCATGTCGGCCGGCAACCTGGCCGGCCTCGCCATCGAGTGCTCGCAGCGCGGCCTCATCGACGAGAAGCTCGGCTGGAACGACCCGGACGGAGTCGCCGCCTTCCTCGAGAAGATGTGCCTGCGCGAGGGTATCGGTGACCTGTGGGCCGAGGGCGTCCTCGCCGTCGAGAAGGAGTACGGGCTCGAGGGCCTGGCCGTGCACGCCAAGGGCATGGAGCCGGCCGGCTACGATCCTCGCAAGATGAAGGGGATGGGCCTGGGCTTCGCCACCACCACGCGCGGCGCCTGCCACCTGCGCGCCACCATGTACAAGCCGGAGCTCATGGGCATCACGGCCTACGGCGAAGTCGAGGGCAAGGCCGAGATCTACTGCGACTGGGAAGACCGGCTGCTCATCATGGACAACCTCATCTACTGCCGCTTCTACCGCGACATGGTGCAGTGGCCGTACATCACGGCGGTGGTCAACGCCGCCATCGGCACGGACTATGCGGAAGAAGACCTGCATCGCATCGCCAACCGCATCATCACGATGACACACGACTTCAACGCGGCGCGTGGCATCGGACGGGAGAGCGAGCGCCTGCCGGCGTGGGTCACGGACATGCCGATGCAGGACGAGGGTGGCCTCACCTTCCCGCAGGGCGACATGGACTACATGCTCGCCGAGTACTACCGCCTTCGCGGCTGGGGCGAGCTGCCGGCCGTGGAGCCGGCGACAGTCGGTCGGGCACTGCAGTAGGACAGAGGACCTCGTCGGGGGCGGGCGGCGCCACAGCGCCGCCCGCCCCCGACGCGTACGCCTTCAGGAGACTCCCTGGGTGAGACGCCGGCGCGTACCTCGGTGAGAGGTGAGACGTACACCGTACCCCTCGCCGCCGTGGCGATGTGGAGCTCGCTACCTGCCGAAGAAGGAGCGCACGCGGTGGAACGGGGTCAGTGCCTCGGCCAGCGCCTCGGACAAGATGCGCAGCCGCTCGGCGCTGGCCTGCATGCGCGCCAGGTTGGCCTGCAGGCGGTCGGCGTTGGCCTGCAACTGGGCCACGTTGAGCTCGACCCTGCCGGCCCGCTCGGCGACATCGGCGGCCAGCGCCCCGGTGCTGTGCGACACGGCTATGCCGCGCTTCGCGACGCGCCAGCCCTTGAGGCCGACCCAGGCCGCCATGGCGACGATCAGTGCCAGGCTGGCGAGGCCGATGATCAGAAGGACCCATCCGCTCATGGGGCTAGTCTACCCTGCGGCGCACGGGCGGGACAGGCGGGTGAGCGTGCGCCTCTCGGGTGTCACGGCCGCGGGGTCGGGCGCGGCGTCACGGGCTCAGGGCACGCGCAGCGGATAGCGGCAGGCCAGGGTGGCCCCGCGCCCGGCGAGCACGCTCACCTTCACCACGTCACCGGTGTGCGGCGCCTCGATGAAGCGGCCGTTGCCGACGTAGATGCCGACGTGGTGGTAGAAGCTGGGCGAGCCGAAGAAGACGAGGTCGGCCGGCTGCAGCTGGCCGAACGGCACGGGCGTGCCCATCCGGGCCTGGTACGTGGCCGCGTGCGGCAGGTCCACGCCGAATTTCGCAAAGACGTACAGCACGAGCCCGGAGCAGTCGAAGCCGTTGGGGCCGGCGCCGCCCCACACGTACGGTACGCCGAGCCAGCGCATCGTCTCGCGCAGCACGGCCAGTTGGGCGTCGGTACCCGTGATGCTGTCCAGGTCGACGTCCCCGGCCAGGCGCCGGGCGGCGGCCTCCGCCGCGGCCCGCTGCCGGGCGAGGATCTTGCCGATGCGCCCGTTGACGCTGTCCAGCAGCGCCTTCCGCTGCGCGAGCTGGTCCTCGATGTCCGCGCGCAGCGCGTGCAGCTGCGTCTCCTTCTTGAGGGCGTCGGCGCGGTCCCGTTCGAGCTGGCTCGTGAGTCGGGCGACCTGACGGGTGAGAGCGCCGATGTCGTCGACAGTGGTGCGGTCGGCCTGGTTGACGAGGCGGAAGTAGTCCAGCTGCGTGCCGATGTCGGAGAAGTCACGCGCGTTCAGCAGCACGTCCAGCAGCGTGAGGCCATCGCTCTTGTACATCGAGGAGAGACGCTGGCTCATGACGAGCTGGGCGGCGTCCAGCTTGGTCTGCGCGATGTCCAGCGCGCGCCGCATCTCCGTGAGGCGCGCGCTCACCTGGTCCAGGTCGGCGCGCGCCGCGTCGTACTTCTCGACCGCCTCCTGCGATTCCAGGTCCAGGCGGTCGATCTGGGCGCGCACGTCTGCGGCCTGCGCGCGCAGGCTCGCAAGGTCGCCCTTGCCGAATTCGAGGACCTTGACGGGGTCGGCGAGGGCGGCCGCCGGCATGAGCGCCGGAGCCAGCGCGCAGAGCGCGCAGGCCAAGACCACCGCCACGGCGGCCGTGAACGTGTGCATCTGTGAGACGGTCCTGGGCCCCATGTCCATGCACAGTGTATCGGACGCTCGCCCAAGTGCTTTACGTCGGGCGAGCGTCCGCCCTCCCGCGGCCTCTTTACAATGTAGTCCGCAGGGGAATACAATCCTTAGTCCAGATACGTCGCGGGGTGGAGCAGTCCGGTAGCTCGTCGGGCTCATAACCCGAAGGTCGCAGGTTCGAATCCTGCCCCCGCTACCAGTTTCTAGCCTCGGGAGCGGCACGTTGCCGCTCCCGTTGGCGTTCAAGGTCTCCCAAAAGTCGGGGTGGTCAGACCGCTCACGGCGTCCCCGTGTCTCTTGGAGCAGTAACGAAGCGTCGTTACGGACTACCCTCAGTCGCCCAGGCAGCACGCCGCACTCACGCGCGCCCAGGTGCTCCCACCCGTCCTGCGCCTGGGCGGGCAGTCGGCCATCGGCTGCACGGCGGCCTGCACTAGGTTTGTCAGACGGTCGTTAGGGTAGGCTAGCCACTCCGGTTAGGTGAGCCTAACTCCTTCTGTCTCAAAGGGGGTCCTCATGGACCCGACCACTGCTCCCCCCGCTCGTGACCTCACCCAAGGACGAACTGCTGAAGCGATGGATACGTTCACCGTCGCTACCGTCTTGCACCTGGAAGGAGACTCCGAATGACATCCGCCAGCGCAGGCTCGGGGACGTTGCGCGAAGTCAGCACGTCTGGTCGCCGAGTCGATGACCAAGCCCGGAATAGAAGGACAGCCCTTCTTGCAGGAGTGTTCTTCATCATCACCTTCGTCGCGTCGATCCCAGCAGGGCTGTTTCTCTACAACGATGTGCTGGACCACGCCAACTTCATCGTCGGTGCCGGCGGCGACTTCCGCGTGCAGTTGGGCGCGCTCCTCGAAGTCATCACCGTCATCGCCAACATCGGCACTGCAGTCGTGCTGTTCCCCATCCTGAAGCGGCAGAACGAAGGCGTCGCCCTTGGCTACGTCGCCTCTCGTATCGTTGAATCGACCGTCATCGCCGTCGGCATCGTCAGCCTCCTTGCGGTCGTGACTTTGCGGCAAGACCTCTCGGGAGCTGTCGGCGCGGGTGGGGCGGTCGCCATCGGCAGGTCGCTGGTCGCGGTCCATGACTGGACGTTCCTGCTCGGGCCCGGCTTCCTCGCCGGCCTTGGGAACGGGCTGATGCTGGGCTACCTGATGTACCGGTCGGGCCTCGTGCCACGGGGCATGGCCGTGTTGGGCCTCATCGGCGGCCCCCTGGTCATGGCTTCGGCGGTCTTCGTGCTGTTCGGGGCCTACGAGCAAGTCTCTGCGGTGTCGTTCCTCCTGACGATCCCTGAGATCCTTTGGGAGGCGTCGCTCGGCATCTATCTCACCGTCAAAGGGTTCAGGCCGTCTCCTATCCTCTCCGTGAAGGCCGAAGACATCAGGGAGGCAGTTCGGCCCGCGGCCTGAGGGAGGCCATCCGCTCAGGCGGGATCGGCGGTGGAAGTCGCCGACCTCGGCTGATCGGAGGGTGACCCCGACGGAGCAGCCACTGTTTCTACAGTCGTCCATGTGCAATGAAGAGCAGATCGCGCTCGCTGTTCTCCTTGCGACACGCAGCCTGTAGATAAGACTCGAGGCGGGCCCATGAGATGGCCCGTCTCGAATCTTTATGGTTTCTGTATTCCCCCTCTCTGCAGACCGTTCAATAATCGGCGCTGGTCAGCTTCGGCCGTGGACTGCGAGGGAGGACCGTCATGGAGACACTTCTGGACAAGGTGCGGAAAGACATAAGGAACTGCAAATACAAGGCGGCAGTGAAGAACCTCCGGAAGGTGCAGGAAGAGGTGGTGAACGGCGGCCACGCCGATCTTGCGCCGCAGCTTCTGGAGCTGGCAACGACTATCCAGGAGCAGTCCATAGGGCGCGTACACGAGGAAGCCGAAGAGCTCGCGCAGTACGCGCGCTCCGTGCTCGACGCGGCCGAAGTCCAGGCGTGAGCGGCCGATCTCCGCGGAACAGTCACTTCCGCTTTCCCACGATGCCGGTGCGGGCCGGGCACAAGTAGGAGGCCCGCCACCCGTGAGGGCAGCGGGCCTCTGCGGCGGCAGGCTGGTTGTCCAGGCGTGATGCCCCGCCACGCACGGGGCACAGGTCAACTTGGCCGCCGCCTCTTGGCGGGGGTCCCTCCTCACTCGGCCGCCGGGGCGGTGCGGCTTGTCAGGCATCGCGGCATTGACGCGCTCCGCCTGCTCGCGCTTGACGATATCCTCTTCGCCCATCTCAGCCTTGATCGTGGCGCGTCTCGCATCGTCACCCTTGCAGGTTGACTGGCGCGCCCCAGGCTGCCCCTGCGGCCGGTCGGCTGCGTGAAGGCCGACCGTCGACCACGGCGGTCCTTGCCGGTGCGTCGGCGTCGGCGGAGCCGCCCACGAGGCCCCGGAGTCTATGCCTTCCTCCGGGGGCCTCGCGTCGTCTCCAAGGTGTCGCCGTTGTCGCCGGCTCTCGACCACGTTGATGTCACGGTGGAGTCCGCGAAAAGTCCTCGCGAATCCGGTTGTCGACGTATGTGCGCGGATAGACGGTTTCGGGCCCGGGTAGCGCCTAGTCGCGGTGTCATGACCCGAAGGTCGCAGGTTTGAATCCTGCCCCCCTACCAATGTGAAGGCGCCCGCCAGGGCGCCTTCTCTCTCTTGGGCCCGCCTCCCGTGCGCAGATCGGCCGGTCCCGCATGGTCGTCCGACGAACGGGGTAAGACCTCGCGCTGTAAGGACTATCCCCTACTGAGGAGACCTCATGAGTCTGACGAGCAAACAGGCGGTCGCCGAGTTCTTCGGCACCTTCTGGCTGGTGCTCGGCGGTACCGGGGCGGCCGTCCTGGCGGCATCTCTGGGAGCGGACGGCATCGGCCTCGTCGGCGTGGCTCTGGCCTTCGGCCTGACGGTCGTCACCATGGCCTACGCCGTCGGCCACATCTCGGGCGGGCACTTCAACCCCGCGGTGACCATCGGCCTGTGGGTGGGCGGCCGCTTCCCGGGCGGCAAGATCCTCGTCTACATCGTGTCCCAGGTGCTGGGCGCCATCGCGGCTTCCTCTGTCCTCTACGTCATCGCCAGCGGCAAGGCCGGGTTCAGCGTCTCGGCCAGCGGCTTCGCGGCGAACGGCTACGGCGACCACTCGCCGCAGGGCTACACGATGCTGGCGGCGATCGTCGTGGAGCTTGTCTTCACGTTCTTCTTCCTGCTCGTGATCCACGGCGTCACCGACCGGCGCGCTCCGGCCGGTCTGGCGCCGCTCGCCATCGGCCTGGCGCTCACGCTCATCCATCTGGTCACGATCCCGGTGGACAACACGTCGGTGAACCCGGCGCGCAGCCTTGCCCCCGCGCTGTTCGTCGGCGGCTGGGCGCTCAGCCAGCTCTGGCTGTTCATCGTCTTCCCGATCGTGGGCGCGGCGGTCGCGGGCCTCGTCTACCGCTACGTGCTGGAGACACCCGATAGAGAACGGGACGAGGTGGCCGGCCCCGGCGAATCGGCGGCCTGACAAGCCGGCGGGGGGCGGCCCGCCCCGCCCCGTCCGGAGACCCTCCCTCTGCTATGCTCGGTCGGTCCAGCGATCGGCCGCGGTGGCCGGAGAGGAGGCGGCATGTCTGTCCTGCTCGTCGTCAACACGGCGCCCTACGGAAGCGAGGGTGCGTACAACGCCCTCCGCCTGGCCGAGGCGCTCGCCTTGCGCGAAGAGCACGTGGAGGTCTTCCTGATGGGTGACGGCGTGCACGCGGCGCGTGCCGGCCAGGACCCGCGCGGGGCGCACGCGTCGCTGGAGCAGATGCTGCGCGACCTGCTGGAGCGGTCCGTGGACGTCTTCTGCTGCGGCACGTGCTGCGCCACGCGCGGCTTGCGCGGCGAGCACCTGATCCCCGGCGTCCATGTCGCCGCGATCCACGACCTCGCCGCCTCCCTGGCGCGCACCGACAGGTCTCTCTCTTTCTGATCCACATGGCTCAGGCCGATCCCTCAAGCTATCGCCTGCAGCGACGCGTGGCGGCCTTCGTCGCCGATCACCGCGTACTGCTGCCGGGGGAGCGGGCGCTGCTGCTGCTGTCCGGCGGGGCCGATTCCATGGCGCTGCTCGATGTGGTCCGGGCGGTGGACGACGCTCTGGACCTGGGCCTGACACTGGCGGCGCTGCATGTGGATTACGGGCTGCGCGGCGAGGACTCGGCCCGCGACCGGCGCATCGTGACCGAGGCGTGCGCCGCCGCCGGCCTGCCGCTGCACGTGGTGCAGCTCGGTGGCAGCCTGCGGGGGGGTGGCTTCCAGGCGCGGGCGCGGGCGCTGCGCTACGACCGCGCCCGCGAGCTCGCCGGCGGGGGCCACGACGTGATCGTCACGGCCCACAATCGCGACGACCAGGCGGAGACGGTGGTCTACCGGCTGGCGAAATACGCGACGCCGCGCGGCCTGGCGGGGATGCGGCCGCGCGACGGCGAGCTGGCGCGGCCGCTGCTCTGCCTCGGTGCGGGGGAGATCCGCGCGTACTGTCGCGCGCGCGGGATCGGCTTCGGTGAGGACGTCACCAACACACAGCGGGCATACGCGCGCAACCGGATCCGGCTGGATGTGCTGCCCGCGCTTGCCGGCGTGAACCCCCGAGTCGTCGAGACTCTCGCGGCCGGGGCCGAGCAGGCCGCCGACGAGGCCGAGGTCCTGGGCGCCGCCACCGACGGCGCGCTGTCGCGCGTGCTGCTGCCGCCGGTCGCCGGCGACCTGGCCACCGTCGACGTGGCCCGACTTGTACTCGAGCCGCGTGGGATGCAGCGGCTGGTGCTGCACGAGCTCGTGCGCGACGCGCTCGGCGGCGAGGCCCTGGTGGAGCGACGCGTCGTGGAGGCGCTGCTGTCGCTGGCGCGGAGACCTGACGATGCCGGCCGGACCGTGCTGCGCGGTGGTCTGGAGGCGGTCCGCGGCGGCGGCCGGCTGCGCCTTCGCCGGCGCGAGCCGGCGCACGTGTGCGAGCCAGCCTGGCTGACCGTCGCCGATGTGGCGGCCGCCGGCGGCGAGGGCCTCGCCCTCGCCTGGTGCGGCCGCCGCTGGCGGCTGCGCGTCGAACCAGAAGGCGCCGTCGCGCGCGACGCGGCCCACGCGTGCGCGGCGCTGTCGTCCGGCGCTCGCCGGGCGACGCTGCGCCACGCGCGCCGCGGCGAGCGCTTCGCACCGCTCGGCCTGGGCGCGGCGACCACGGTGGCGCGCTTCCTGGCCGCCGCCCGCGTGCCCCCGCCCGCGCGGCCTCGCGCGACCGTGCTGGACCTGGACGGCGACGTCGCCTGGGTGGGGTATGAAGTCGGCGACGGCGCTCGGCTGGGAAGGGTTGCGGAATCGTTCCGCGTGCAGGAGGGTACGTCTTCCACGCTGCACGTTTACGAGGAGGCCACGTGAACGCACCCATCGCCGAGGTGCTCGTGGCGCGCGACGAGCTGGCGGCCAAGATCGACGAGCTGGCCGCCCGCATCACGCGCGACTACGAAGGCAAGGAGCTGCTCCTCGTAGGCGTGCTCAAGGGCGCCGTGTTCTTCATGGCCGACCTGGCGCGGCGCATCGACCTTCCCGTGGCGCTGGATTTCATGGCCGTCTCCAGCTACGGGTCATCGACCGATTCTTCGGGCGTCGTGCGTATCCTGAAGGACCTGGACCTGGAGATCGCCGGCCGCGACGTCCTCATAGTGGAGGACATCATCGACTCGGGCCTCACGCTGAGCTACCTCCTCAAGAACCTGCGCAGCCGCAGGCCGGCCTCACTTGAGGTCTGCGCTCTGCTCACGAAACCCTCCCGGCGACGCACGGAGATCCCCTGCAAATACGTCGGTTTCGAGATCCCGGACAAGTTCGTGGTCGGGTACGGACTGGACCTCGCCGACCACTTCCGGACCCTCGATTTCATCGGCGTGCTCACCCCCGAGGCCGCCGCCGAGATCCTCGAGGCCGAGGGTTCTTTGCTGTAGCCCCAGGGGTATGCTACTGTCCAGAGTCGGCCTTTGCAGACGCAAACGGCCGGTTCGGACGACGGGCCGAGCCTCCCATCGAGAAGGGTCATCGTGACGAGATTCATCCGCAGCGCGCTCTTCCCCATCATCATCGTGATCATCGTCGCGATGTTCATCGAGTTCGTGATCCAGGGGAACAGCAAAGAGACCAAGAACGCCTACACCTACCAGGGCACCGAGAACAGCTTCGTCAGTGACCTGGAGAGCAACAAGATCCAGTCGGTCGTCATCAACACGAAGGACCAGACCCTGCAGGTGACGCCGAAGTCCGGTGACGCGCAGCAGGTGAACTACCCGGACACGAGCCAGCTCACGACCATCCTGGCGGAGCATCCGGACGTCACCGTGCAGTCCAAGAGCCCGCGGTCGCCGTGGTGGACGAGCGCCATCACGTTCATCATCCCGCTCGTCCTCATCTTCGCCTTCTGGATCTTCATCATGAACCAGATGCAGGGCGGCGGCTCCAAGGTGATGAGCTTCGGCAAGAGCCGCGCCAAACGGGTGAGCGTCGATTCGCCCAAGGTCACGTTCAAGGACGTGGCGGGCGCCGACGAAGCCGTCGAGGAGCTCCATGAGATCAAGGAGTTCCTGGAGAACCCCAAGAAGTTCCAGCAGCTCGGCGCCCGCATCCCCAAGGGCGTGTTGCTGTACGGCCCGCCCGGCACCGGCAAGACCCTGCTCGCCCGGGCCGTCGCCGGCGAGGCGGGCGTGCCGTTCTTCAGTATCTCGGGCTCGGACTTCGTCGAGATGTTCGTCGGCGTCGGCGCCTCGCGCGTGCGCGACCTGTTCGACCAGGCCAAGCAGAATTCGCCCTGCATCATCTTCGTGGACGAGATCGACGCCGTGGGCCGCCACCGTGGCGCCGGTCTGGGCGGCGGCCACGACGAGCGCGAGCAGACGCTGAACCAGCTGCTCGTCGAGATGGACGGCTTCGAGATGAAGGACAACATCATCCTCATCGCCGCCACCAACCGTCCCGACATCCTCGACCCGGCGCTGCTGCGCCCGGGCCGCTTCGACCGCCAGATCGTGGTCGACAGGCCGGACCGCCCCGGCCGCAAGATGATCCTCGAGGTCCACTCGCGCGGCAAGCCCATCAGCAAGGATATCGACCTGGACGCCCTGGCGGCGCAGACGCCGGGCTTCACCGGCGCCGACCTGGCCAACCTCGTCAACGAGGCGGCCCTGTTGTCCGCACGGCACGGCAAGAAGATCATCGAGATGAACGAGCTGGAAGAGGGCATCATGCGCGTCCTCGCCGGCCCGGAGAAGAAGAGCCGTCTCATCAGCGAGAAGGAGAAGGCCATCACCGCGTACCACGAGATGGGCCACGCCCTGGTGGGCCACTTCCTGGAGTACACCGATCCGGTCCACAAGATCTCCGTGGTCAGCCGTGGCGCGGCGCTCGGCTTCACCATCTCATTGCCGACCGAGGACAAGTTCCTCACCACCAAGGGCGAGCTCATGGACACGCTGTCGATGACGCTGGGCGGCCGCGCCGCCGAGGAGGTCGTCTTCGGCGAGATCACCACGGGCGCGGCCAACGATCTGGAGAAGGCCACCAGCACGGCCAAGCAGATGATCATGCGCTACGGCATGAGCGAGGAGCTCGGCCCCCGTACGCTGGGGCACGACCAGTCCATGCCGTTCCTGGGCCGCGAGTTCCAGCAGCAGGCGGACTACTCGGAAGAGGTCGCCCGCCAGATCGACGACGAGATCCGCCGCATCATCGAGCAGGCGCACCAGCGCGCCAAGGACCTGCTGACAGAGAAGCGCGAGCTGCTGGACCGCATCAGCAAGATCCTGATCCAGCGCGAGACCATCGAGGCGGGCGAGTTCCAGGCCCTGGTGGACGGCGTGCCGGAGGAGGAAGTCTTCCGCGAGCGCGACGAGAAGGAAGCGCGCAAGCGCGAGAAGGCAGACCGCGAGCGCCAGAAGCGCGAGCGGCAGGCCCCGCCGGTGCCAAAGCCGGCGCACGTCAATCCGGTCAATCCCGAGCCCACCACCTGAGCCGCTCTCGCGCGTGGACCGGGACAAGATAGAAACAGGCGTGCGGCTCCTTCTCGAGGGTATCGGGGAGGATCCGGCGCGTCCGGGCCTCGTCGACACGCCGCGCCGCGTCGCGGACATGTACGAGGATATCTTCTCGGGTCTCGCGGCGCCGGACCCGTCCGAGCTTGCTCGTGTCCATGCCGGGCGACCGCCATCAGGAGATGGTGCTCATCCGCGACATCGACTTCTACTCGGTCTGCGAGCACCACCTGCTGCCGTTCCACGGGCTGGCGCACGTCGCGTACATCCCGAGTCGCGACGGGCGCATCACCGGGCTGTCCAAGCTGGCGCGCTTGGTCCGCACCGTGGCCGCGCGCCCGCAGCTGCAGGAACGCATCACGTCACAGGTGGCGGATGCGCTGATGGCCGCCTTGCAGCCCGCGGGCGCCGCAGTGCTCATCGAGGCCGAACACCTGTGCATGTCGATGCGCGGCGTCCGTAGCCCGGGGGCGCGCACCGTCACCAGCGCCGTGCGCGGCATCATCGAGGCGCACGAGGCCACGAGGGCCGAAGTCTTCTCGCTCATCAACCACGCGCGCTGACGCGGCGATGACGGCCACGCCGATCTGGTCGCTCGACCTGCCGCTCCCCTGCATCATGGGCGTCGTCAACGTCACGCCCGATTCGTTCTCGGACGGCGGCCGCTTCCTGGCCGCCGACGCCGCCCTCGAGCGGTCCCTGGCGCTCGTGCGCGAGGGCGCGGCCATCGTCGACATCGGCGGCGAGTCCACGCGGCCGGGCTCTGACCCGGTCGAGCCGGACGAGGAGCTGCGCCGCGTGGTGCCCGTGGTCGAGGCCCTGGCCGAGCGCGTCGGCGTGCCGATCAGCGTGGACACGACCAAGGCGGAAGTGGCGCGCCGCGCCCTGGCCGCCGGCGCGGCGATCGTCAATGACGTCACGGCCCTCCGTGGCGACCCCGACATGGCGGGCGTCGTCGCCGAGGCAGGCTGCCCCGTCTGCCTGATGCACATGCAGGGGCAGCCCAAGACCATGCAGGAGGAACCGCGCTACGAGGATGTCGTCCTGGAGGTCCTCGAGTTCCTGGAGGAACGCCTGGCCTTCGCCCTCGCGCAGGGCGTCCGCGAGGAGCAGATCCTGCTCGATCCGGGCATCGGTTTCGGCAAGACGGTCGAGCACAACCTCACCCTGCTGCGCCACCTCGACCGCTTCGTGGCGCTCGGGCGACCCATCGTGCTCGGCGCCTCGCGCAAGCGCTTCCTGGGAGCCATACTGGGCGCCGAGCCGGACCAGCGGAGCATCGGCACCGTGGCGACCACCGTGCTCGGCGTCGCCGCCGGCGTCCACATCTTCCGCGTCCACGACGTGCGCCTCAACTTCGAGGCACTCCGCGTGGCGCTCGCCGTCCGGGAGGGCGCGCCCGTGACGTGAACGCCGGACTCGCCGGCCCGTCTCTGGAGGCTTGCGCATGACACGTAGTCTCTCCATCGTCGTCGAAGGCATCGAGCTGCGCGGGCGCTGCGGCGTCACCCCCGAAGAGCGCGCCGTGGGGCAGACGCTGGTCGTCGACGTCGCGCTCGAACCCATCGCCTTCCCCGGCGCCCACAGCGACGAGCTCGAGGGCACCATCGACTACGGCGAGGTCGTCGACCTGGTGCGCGGCATCGTGGAGCACGGCGAGTTCAAGCTGCTCGAGCGCCTCGCCACCGTGATCGTGGACGCCATGTGGGACCGGTTCCGCCTGCAGGCCCTGGAGGTCGCCGTCACCAAGCCGTCGCCGCCGGTGGCCATCCCCGTGGGCCTCGCCCGCGTCACCGTGACGCGCGCCTCATGAGCGAGGCCGCGACCAGGCGCGCGTTCCTGTCGCTCGGCTCCAACCTGGGCGAGCGCGAGTCGTCGCTGGCCGCGGCGCGCGCGGCGCTCGCCGCCCTGCCCGGCACAGCCGTCGTGGCGACGTCGCGCATCTACGAGACCGAACCCCAGGAGAGGCAGGACCAGCCCGCGTTCCTGAACCAGGTCGTCGCGATCGCCACGGCCCTCGATCCGCTGGACCTGCTGCACGAGTGCCAGCGCATCGAGCACGAGCACGGCCGCCGCCGTGAGGTGCGATTTGGCCCGCGCACGCTCGATATCGATATACTGCTCTTCCAAGATGTCGAGTCGGACGACCCCGAGCTCACGCTGCCTCATCCTCGCATGGTCCGCCGCGCCTTCGTGCTGGTGCCCCTGGGCGAGGTCTGGGAGTGGGCCAGGGGCATGCCTGCCTTCGACGTCGTCGGCCTGGCGCAGGCGACGTCCCGCGACCAGCCCGTGCAGCTGTACTCCGGCCACGGAGGCGTGAGCGGTGAGCAGTGACGATGTCGGCGTGACGGCGAAGCCGCCTGCGGCCCGCGCGGCCGGAGCGGGCGGCTGAGAGACGCGCATGCCTCGTCCCTACATCGCGAGCCGCTCCATCGAGCCCCTGCACCGCCGGACCTTCGACGTCCTCGTCCTGGGCGGCGGTATCGCCGGTCTCACGGCCGCCATGGCCGCCGCGCGCCGCTGGCGCGTCGGTCTGCTCACCAAGGCCGGCTTCGACGACACCACGACGTTTCTGGCGCAGGGTGGCATCGCCGCCGCCATCGGTCCGTCAGATTCCCCCGACCTGCACTTCCACGACACGGTCAACGCCGGCGCGGGCCTGTGCGACGAGGAGGCTGTGCGGGTGCTGGTCAACGAGGGCCCGGACCGCGTGCGCGAGCTCATGGAGATCTGCCCGCGCTTCGACCGTGTGGACGGCGAGATCGTGCTCGGCAGGGAGGGAGCGCATTCGGTCGCGCGCGTGGTGCACGCGGGCGGTGACGCCACCGGCAGTGAGGTGTCGAGCGCGCTGTCGGAGGCGGCACGCGTCGGCAGCCGCGTCCAACTGTACGAGAACGAGTTCGTCATCGATCTGCTGACCGTGGACGGGCGCTGCGTCGGGGCGCTGTCGCTGAACCCGGACGACGGCGGTCTCACGCTCAACGTGGCGATGGTGACGATCCTCGCCACGGGCGGCGCCGGGCAGGTGTACGGCCGCACCACCAACCCGCCGGTCGCGACCGGCGACGGCGTGGCGATGGCCTATCGTGCCGGCGCCGCCATCCGCGATCTCGAATTCGTCCAGTTCCATCCCACCGGCCTGGCCGTGGACGGCCAGGCCACCGTGCAGCTCATCACGGAGGCGCTGCGCGGCGAGGGCGCCTACCTGCGCAACGCCGCCGGCGAGCGCTTCATGCCGGGCTACGACGATCGCGCGGAGCTGGCGTCGCGCGACGTCGTCGTGCGCGGCATGGTCAGCGAGATGCGCCGCGAGCACACGGACCACGTGTTCCTGGACGCCACGCACCTGGATCCCGCGCTGCTACGGGAGCGCTTTCCGCGCGTCACGGGCGCGCTGGCCGCTCACGGTCTCGACCTGGCCACGCAGCTCGTCCCGGTGGCGCCCGTGTGCCACTACTTCGTGGGCGGAGTGGTCACCGACGTGTGGGGGCGCACCACGGTGCCCGGCCTGTACGCCAGCGGCGAGGTGGCGAGCACCGGCGTGCACGGGGCCAACCGCCTCGCCTCCAACTCGCTGCTCGAGGGCCTCGTGTTCAGTGACCGGGTCGTGCGGGACCTGGACCGCTACATCGGGAAGCTGGGCGAGGATGTGCGCCGTCTGCGCTTCGACCTGCCGGAGGCGGCGGCGGGTGGCGGGGCCAACGACGCGGCCGCCACTCGCGCCCGTCTCACGGCCGTGATGCAGCGCGACGTGGGCGTGTTGCGCCGCGGCGACGATCTGCGCGATGCGATCGCCGAGCTGGAGGCGCTCACCTCTGAGCTCCGCCTGGGGCGCATGGACGTCGCGGACTACGAGCTGCTCAACCTGCTCACCCTCGGCCGCCAGGTCGCCAAGTGTGCCCTGCTGCGCGAGGAATCGCGCGGCGTGCACCTGCGCGAGGACTTCCCCGAGGTCGACGACACGCACTGGAAGCGCCACCTGACGCTGCGCCTGCCGTCCGACGAGCGCCGCGGCCGCGGGTGAGGCCGGCGTGACGGCGCGCAGCTATCGGCAGGCGGCGCACGAGGCGGCGCGGCGCGCCCTCGGCGAAGACCTGGCGGGCTACGGCGACGTCACGGGCTCCGTGTTCGCCGGTGATGGCGGCGCACGCGTCGTCGCCCGCGAGGGTGGCGTGCTCTCCGGAATGGCCGCCCTGGAGGCGACGGCCGCGCTGGTCGACCCGGCGCTGACCGTCGAGGTCGTCCGAAACGACGGCGAGGCGTTCGCGGCCGCCGACACGCTGGCCCGGCTGCACGGCCCTCTGGCCGCGATCCTGGCCGCGGAGCGCACCGGCCTCAACTTCCTCTGCCGCCTCAGCGGCGTGGCGACGCTCACGGCGCGGTACGTGGCCGAGACGGCGGGCACGGCCGCGCGCATCGCCGCGACGCGCAAGACGACACCCGGCCTGCGGGCCCTCGAGAAGGAGGCCGTCGTGCACGGCGGCGGCACCCCGCACCGTTTCGGCCTGTTCGACGGCGCGATGGTCAAGGACAACCACGTCGCGGCGGCCGGCGGCGTCGCCGCCGCCATCGAGCGCGTGCGTGCGGGCGCGGCCCACACGCAGGCGCTCGAGGTCGAGGTGGACACGCTCGAGCAGCTGGACGAGGCCCTGGCGTGCGGAGCCGGCATCGTGCTGCTCGACAACATGGACACGCCCATGGTGCGCGCGGCGGTCGAGCGCGCCGCCGGCCGCGCGCTGCTCGAGGTCTCCGGCGGCGTCCGCCTGGAGCGCGTCCGCGAGCTCGCCGCCACAGGCGTCGACATCATCTCCGTGGGGGCGCTCACGACGCGCGCCCCGTGGATCGACATCGGTCTCGACCTGGAGGCATGACCGTGCTGCTGGCCGTGGACGTGGGCAACACCCAGACGGTCGCGGGCCTGCTCGACGGCCGCGACGTGGTCGACCGCTGGCGCATCGCCACGGTGCGGCACCGCACGAGCGACGAGATCGCCGGGCTGCTGCAGGGCTTCTTCTCGCTGCGCGGCATGCGCTTCGCCGATGAGGTGGACGAGGTCGGTATCGCGTCCGTGGTGCCGCGCCTCACGCTCCAATGGGTCGACATGTGCCGGCTGCGCCTGGGCGTGGAGCCGTTCGTCGTCGGTCCGGGCGCGCGGACGGGCATGCGCATCGCCATGAAGAACCCGACGGAGGTCGGGGCGGACCGCATCGTCAACGCGGTCGCCGCCGTGGAGACGTACGGCGCGCCGGTGGTCATCGTCGACTTCGGCACGTCCACCAACTTCGACGTGGTCAACGCCGACGGCGAGTACGTGGGCGGCGCCATCGCGCCGGGCGTGGAGGTCTCCATGGAGGCGCTCACCTCGCGCGCCGCCCGGCTCGTCAAGGTGGACATCGTGGAGCCGGAACACGCCATCGGCAAGGACACCATCGGGGCGCTGCAGGCCGGCGCCGTGTACGGGTTCGCCGGCCAGGTGGACGGCATCGCCGAAGCCATCTGGAAGGAGCTCGGCACGCGGACGAAGCTCATCGCGACCGGAGGCCTCGCCGCGCTCATCGCGCCGCATTCCGCGGCCATCAGTGAGGTCGACCTCGACCTCACGCTGCGCGGCATCGAGCTCATCATGCGCCGCCAGCAGCGTGTCTGACTCGCGGGTCTGAGGCGTCATGACGGTCGGTGGTGATCCGCTTCAGCAGCCCATTGCCCTGGGCGGGCTGCGTCTGGACCGGCGCCTGTTCATGGCTCCCATGGCCGGCATCACGACGCCGGCCTTCCGCGCCGCCGTGCGGCGCTGGGGAGCCGGTCTGGTCTTCACCGAGATGATCTCAGCCTACGGCATCCACTACGACAACCGCCGTACCATGGACTATCTCGCGTGTGGCGAGACCGACCATCCGATCGGCTTTCAGCTGTTCGGGGCCGACGCCACCGTGCTGGCCGGCGCCGCGGCGCGCTGTCTGGACGCGGGCGCCGACCTCATGGACATCAACATGGCTTGCCCGGTGCGCAAGGTGACGAAGACCGGCGCGGGCGCGGCGCTGCTCGCAGAACCGGACCGCGCCGCCGGCATCGTCAGGGCCATGGTCGATGCTGTCGAGGGCCGCGTCCCCGTGACGGTCAAGATCCGCTCGGGCCTGCGTGAGGGCGACGAGGCGGGGCGCCGCTTGGCGCCCCGCCTCGTCGCCGCCGGCGCCGCCGCGGTGTGCGTCCACCCGCGCACGGTGGCGCAGCTCTACCGGGGCCGCGCCGACCACGACGTGACCGCGGCCCTCGCCGCGGACCTGCCCGTCCCCGTGATCGCCTCCGGGGACGTGGACGGCCGCGCCGCGGCCCTCGAGCTGTTCGGCCGCGGCGCCGCCGCCGTGATGCTCGCCCGCCATGCCGTCGGCGCGCCCTGGCTCTTCCGCGAGGTGCTCACAGGTGCCCCGCCGCCGGGGCCCGACGAGCGACTCAAGGAAGTGCGCCTCTTCGCCGACCAGGTGCTGCAGGAGATGGGCCCCCGGGCGGTGCGCCACCTGCGCCAGTTCTGGCAGCGCTTCCGGCGCGCCGGCGCGCTCGACAGGCAGCTGGCGCAGCGGCTCATGGAGGCGCGGGACGGGGCGGCCGTCCGCGCGCTGCTGGGCAGCTGATACGAGGATTGCGCGAGCCGGGTACGATGCCGTATACTTGCGCGCCACTTCGGCACGCGGCTCCCACGGGGCCGCGTTGCCGCGTTGAAGAGGAGGCATTTGTTGATCGACCGCGAGATCATCCTCACTCCTGAGGGCTACCAGCGCCTGAAGGAGGAGATCGAGTACCTCTCGAGCGTCAAGCGCGACGAGGTGGCCGATCGCATCCGCGCGTCGCGTGACTTTGGCGACATCTCGGAGAACTCGGAGTACGACGACGCCAAGAACGAGCAGGCCATGCTGGAGGCCCGCATCTACGCGCTGGAGGAGAAGATCCGCAGCGCGATCGTCATCGACGCCGACGCCATCACGACCGACAAGGTGGGCGTGGGCACCAAGGTCACGTTGCAGGACATGAAGCGTGGTGACGTCGTCCAGTACTCGATCGTCGGTTCGGCGGAGGCCGACCCGTCGTCGCACAAGCTCAGCAACGAATCGCCGGTGGGGCGCGCGATCATCGGTCACAAGCCTGGCGACAAGGTCGTCGTGCAGGTGCCGCAGGGCTCACGCACCTTCAAGGTGCTGGCCATCGAAAAAGCCTGATCCCGCCGCCCGTGGAGGACCACACCGACCAGGGCGGCGACGTCTTCGCCGAACGGCGGTCCAAGCTCGCCGCCTGGCGTGAGACCGGGGCCGCGTATCCCACGCAGTACCAGCCACGCGACGAGATCGCGACGCTGCGCGACGCCTACGAGCATCTCGAGCCCGGGCAGGAGGCGGCCGAGGTGCATCGCGTGGCCGGCCGCGTCATGGCCCGCCGCGTGCACGGCAAGGTGTCGTTCTTGGTGGTCAAGGACGCGACCGGCGAGCTGCAGCTCTTCGCCCAGGTGGACGCGCTCGGTGCGGACCTCTATGCGGCCATCGAGCACATCGACCTGGGCGACTTCGTCGGCGCCGAGGGCGTGATGATGCGCACGCGCCGGGGCGAGCTCTCCCTGCGCATCACCTCCTGGCAGCTCCTGAGCAAGTCGCTGCGCCCCATGCCCGAGAAGTTCCACGGTCTCACCGACGTGGAGACGCGCTACCGCAAGCGCTTTCTCGACCTCATGGTCAACGACGCGTCGCGCGAGGTGTTCGTGAAGCGCGCCCGCATCATCAAGGCGGTCCGCGATTTCCTGGACGCGCGCGGCTTCGTCGAGGTCGAGACGCCGGTGCTGCAGCCGCTGTACGGCGGCGCCCTGGCGCGGCCGTTCGTCACGCACCACAACGAGCTGCAGCGGGACCTGTACCTGCGCATCGCCACCGAGCTGTACCTCAAGCGCTGCATCGTCGGCGGCATCGACCGCGTCTACGAGATCGGCAAGGACTTCCGCAACGAGGGCGTGAGCTTCAAGCACAACCCCGAGTTCACGATGCTTGAGACCTACGAGGCCTACGTCGACTACAACCACGTCATGGACATGGTGGAAGAGATGACGGTGTACGCGGCGCGGTCGGTCGGCCCGCTGCAGGTCGAGTTCCGCGGCAACACGATCGACTTCACGCCGCCGTGGCCGCGCCTCACCATGCGCGAGTCCATCCGCCTGGAGACCGGCATCGACATCGGCGAGATCCGCGACGTGGCGGGGCTGCAGGCGGCCATCAGGGACAAGGGCCTGGGCGACGCCGTGTCGCCGGCGCCGACGTGGGGCACCCAGGTCGACGAGCTGTTCAGCGAGACGGTGGAGCCCAAGCTCATCCAGCCGGTCTTCATCACCGAGCATCCGCTGGAGACGAGCCCCTTCGCCAAGAAGACGCCGCACGACCCGCGCTTCGTGGAGCGCTTCGAGGGCTACATCGCCGGCATGGAGCTCAGCAACGCCTTCTCCGAGCTCAACGACCCGGAGGACCAGCGCGAGCGCTTCCTGCAGCAGATGGAGGACCTCGCCGCCGGCGACGAGACCGCCCACCGTCTGGACGAGGACTTCCTAGAGGCGATGGAGCACGGCATGCCGCCCACCGGCGGCCTCGGCATGGGGCTCGACCGGCTCGTCATGGTCCTCACCGGGGTGCCGTCCATCCGCGACGTCATCCTGTTCCCGGCGCTGCGCGGCTAGCCCAGTCCTGATCCCGTCGTCGGCCGCGTCTCTGCGGCGGGCCGAGGGTCGTCAGTCGTAGTGTCTGAACCGCGGCCAGACCTCCGCCCATGTCGCGCGCATGCCGCGGGCCAGCAGGATGGGGCCCCCGTCCTCGTCGTTGTCGATACCGTAGCGGTTCTCGACGGTGCCGGCCTGCCGCACGTCGTCGAAGAAGGTCGGCGCCCAGTCGAGGCTCCAGCCGATGAGGATGGCGTTCTCCGTGTCGGCAGGCGGCGGGCCCCACCACCAGTAGGTGTTGTGACCGCTGTGCGCGGCAGGGAGGCCCAGCGCCGGACCGTAGCGGTCGATGGCGCCGGCCTCGCCGTAGTTCCCGCCGATGATGGCGGTCTTCGCGCGCTCGGCCGGCGGCAGCGAGAAGTAGATGCCGGCGACGGTCTGCGCGAGCTCCGGCCAGCCGATCTCCTCGCCCATGTTGTAGTTCGCGTCCTGGAGCGGCACCGTGGCGAGCACGGAGGCCGGCAGCAGCGGCAGCGACACGGGCAGCAGGACCAGGGCGAAGGCACCCACCCAGAGCCAGGCGGCGCGCTGCGAGCGCCAGAGGAGGCGGCGCCTGGAGGGCTTCGCCGAGAAGAAGCGCCGCCGCCCCGCGACCACGTCGGCCGTGACCACAGCGCCCGCGCCGAACAGGACGATGTAGAGCGCGCCGAGGTAGTAGGGGCGGTCGCCGAGGAAGATGCCGAGGGTCACGAAGAGCAGCCCGTAGGCGACGGCGAAGGCGCGGAAGCGACGGAAGCGCCGTTCGCGGAAGAGGGCCCACAGCCCGGCCAGCCACACCGGCGCCGACCACGGGCCGGGCAGCACGAACTGCAGGATGACGAAGCCGATGCTGTCACCGGCCCCGGAGTGGTTCGCCTGCAGGCTGCCGGACATCTCGAACACCGGCCAGCCGTGCTGCGCCTGCCAGACGATGTTCGGCGCCCAGATGGCGAGCGCGATGGCGGCGGCCAGCCACGGCCAGGGGCTCGCGAACAGGCGCCACTGGCGGTTCGCCAGAAGACCGACGACGAGCCCGACGACGAGGAAGAGGATCGTCTGCTTGTTGAGGAGCGCGACGCCGACCGTGAGCCCGACGGGGAGCCAGAGCCGCTGCCGGCCGGTGCGCAGGATGCGCACGACGAGCAGCGAGACGAGGGCCCAGAAGATGATGTCGTACACGGTCGGCCCGGAGAGGTGTGCGGCGATGAGGAACGGGGAGACGGCGAGGAGCAGGGCGGCGAAGGCCTGCGCGAAGCGTCCGGCGCCGAGCTCACGCGCGATGAGACCGCTGAGCATGATCGTCGCGCCGAAGGCGAGGGCCGGGAAGAAGCGCAGGCCCCAGAGCGAGGCGTCGCCGAACAGGGCCCGGCTGAGCCAGACCAGCGCCACCGAGAGGGGCGGCTGGTCGACGTAGCCCCAGGCCATGTGGTGCGACGCCTGCAGGAAGTAGAGCTCGTCGCGGTGGTAGCCGTAGCGGGCCCCCACCGCGAGGAGTACGAGGACCGTGACGGCGGCGACGCCGAGCACGGGGCCGGCGGCGAATGCCGCCGGCCCCCGCTCTTGCGACTCGTCCCAGCCGGTCCGCGCCGCCACGCCGGCGCTCACGGTGGCGCCGCCCGTCGCGCAGCCCTGATCGTCCCGAGGCTCATGCAGCACACCTTACAGGGCCGGGCTCCGTGTCGCTCGCCGCATCTGACCGCCGCCCGGCGCTGGGGCTGCCCGGGGCGCGGGCCGCAGGTGCGGCGCCGCCCGCCGCGAGCGCGTTTCTCGGCGCTCGCCGCCGGGCACACCTGAGCGTACCCCGTGAGTGATCCGCCGCCCGCGCCGCGCCGCCGCGCCGCCGGACGGGGCGCCGCGCCGGAGGCGCCGCGCCGTCGCAACGGGTACACTTAGGCTACGTCTCCACAGGGTACCGTGGAGACCAAGACGACAGCACACCGGTGGCCGCCCCCGTTCTCCCCCGATGATGGCTCCGCCGCCGTTTCCGTTGGAAGGAGTTGCCGGATGTTCGAACGATTCACCGAACGCGCCAGGCAAGTCGTGGTCCTCGCCCAGGAAGAGGCGCGGGCCCTCAAGCACAACTACATCGGCACCGAGCACCTGCTCCTCGGCCTCCTGCGTGAGGAGGAGGGTGTCGCGGCGCGTGTCCTCGACTCGCTCGAAGTGTCCGTCGAAGAGGTGCGCGCCGCGGTCGTGCGCATCGTCGGCTCTGGCGAGGAAGCGCCGCAGGGGCAGATCCCCTTCACCCCGCGCGCCAAGAAGGTCTTGGAGCTCGCCCTGCGCGAGGCGCTCTCCCTCGGCCACAACTACATCGGCACCGAGCACATCCTCCTCGGTCTGGTGCGCGAGGACGAGGGTGTCGCGGCCCGCATCCTGCTGGACCTGGACGCCGAGCCCGAGAAGATCCGCAACGAAGTGATGCGGACGCTCAGCGGGCCCGGCCGGCGCGGCCAGCAGCAGGCCGCCGGCGAGAGCAAGCGCTCCTCCAAGGTGCTGGAACAGTTCGGCCGCAACCTCACCCGCATGGCGGAGGACGGCAAGCTGGACCCGTGCATCGGCCGCACCATCGAGATCGAGCGCGTCATGCAGATCCTGTCGCGCCGCACCAAGAACAACCCGGTGCTCATCGGCGAGCCGGGGGTCGGCAAGACGGCCATCGTCGAGGGCTTCGCCCAGCGCATCGCAGACCACGAGGTGCCCGAGCTG
>CAVPQD010000023.1:0-24150 GCA_963707335.1 uncultured Thermoleophilia bacterium
TCGCCTGGATGCCGGCTCCTTGCCGTCGCGGCTGTCGCCCTTGCCGTCCTGACAGGCGCACTGGCGTCGCTCTATCCGGCCCTGCACGCCGGCAAGATGGATCCTACCGAGGCGCTGCGGGCGCTGTAGCCCGGGCCAGACCATGGAGAACGACCGCATGAGGACGTCCACGACCGAGGACCAGCAGACGATCGACCGCTCCCGGCGCTGCGCCAGCGGCCGCGACGGCCGCCCCGGGCGCGGCGACGGCTGAGGCGGCGGTGGCGCAGCAGGCCGCGGCCGGCGACGAGCGGGCCGCGCGCTTCATCGACATCCGCGACCTGCGGAAGACGTTCAGCGGCGACGGCGCGCCCGTGCAGGCCCTGCAGGGCCTGGACCTCGTCGTCGCCGAAGGCACGTTCCTGGGCGTGATGGGGCAGTCGGGCTCCGGCAAGAGCACGTTCCTGTCGATCCTGGGCGGGCTGTCGCACCCCTCGGCAGGCACCGTCGCCGTCGACGGTATCGATCTCTACGGCCTGCCCGGCGAGCGTCTCGCCGACTTCCGGCGCGAGTACCTGGGCTTCGTCTTCCAGTCGTTCAACCTGGTGTCGTACCTCACCGCGCTGGAGAACGTGATGCTGCCCCTGGCCGTGAAGCGCATGCCCGGCGCCGAGAAGCGCGCGCGTGCCGTGGACGTCCTGGAGCACGTCGGGCTCGCGGACCGCGCCGGCCATCTGCCCGGCAAGCTGTCCGGCGGCGAGCAGGAGCGCGTGGCCATCGCCCGCGCGCTCGTCAACGAGCCGCCGCTGATCCTCGCCGACGAGCCCACCGGCGCCTTGGACAGCGAGACCACCGTGGAGATCATGGACCTGTTCGCGCGCCTGAACGCCGAGGGCATGACCATCGTCATGGTCACCCACAATCCCGAGATCCAGCGCTACTTCGACCGCACCATCGTGCTGCGGGACGGCCGGCTCGACTGCGAGCTGCCGGCCTGCGCTGCGGACACGCCACTCTGAATCTTCGCTCCGGCGCCCGCGGGCGAGACCCAGCAGGACGCCCGGAGCTGGCCGGGCATCTGCAGATGCGACCCGGGCCTCCACCTGCGAGGCGCCTCCCGCCGAAGACTGCGACAGAGGCCGCCGGAATAGGCAGAACCCGCGTATCACTGCTCCGGTGAAGACCCCATTATCCTCTAAGGAAGGCCCGTGCGTCGTGAGGGTCGCACCCCTGAGGGGCACCATATGAGTGTGTGTAGCGGACCCGAATTCCGCCGCTCGGGGGAGAGGTCCGATTGGGGGAAGGAGCCGAGATGGCGCAGTCCATCGTCGTCGGCTACGACGGCTCAGCGTGTTCGCGGGATGCGCTGGCGGCCGCGGTCGACCTCGCCGCTGGGGCCACGGACGGTGAGGTCATCGTCGTCTACTGTCACGAGATCCCGGCCGGCCTGAGCTGCCAGCTCGACCCCGCGTGCGCCGCAGCCAAGGAGCTGCGCGATTTCGAGCGCCACATCGAGCAGGACATCGAGCCCATGCTCGCGGAGGCCGCGGAGTATGCGCGCGTGAGGGCGGTACGGGCCGAGGCGCTGGTCGCCTGGGACGACTGCGTGACCGCCCTCGAACGCGTCGCCCTCGAGCGCAGCGCCGCCGCGATCGTCGTGGGTTCCCACGGCGAGGGTGCGGTGAGCGGCCTGCTACACCGCTCACCCTGCTACCGGCTGGTGCACAGCAGTCCGCTGCCGGTGATGATCGTGCCACACCACAAGGAGGCGCCCGTGGCGAGCGTCTGACGCTCAGCACTACCTCACGGAGAAGGACCGCCGCGAGCTCAGCGAGGAGTTCGAGGCGGTGCACGAAGACGAGATCGGTGAGGGCGTACTCCCGTACTGGGAGGAGATGGCTCACCATCTGCTCGCTGAAGAACGGGAAATGGTGACGTAGGGGGTGGGGCGGTGTACGTCATCGCCGACCGCCAGGAGCTGACCAAGCGCGACATGATCAGCCTCACGCTCGAGGCTCCACAGCTCGCGCGCAAGATCGTGCCCGGCCAGTTCGTGGTGATCCGGGTCAACGAGACCGGCGAGCGGGTGCCGCTCACCGTGGCCTACAGGGACACGGCGACCGGCACCATCACGATCATCTTCCAGGTGGTGGGCAAGAGCACGGCCCTGCTGGCCTCGCTCGGCGTGGGGGACGCCGTCAAGGACCTGTGCGGGCCACTCGGAGCGCCAGATCACGTTCTCGAAGATCGGCACCGTGGTGGGCATCGGCGGCGGCTCCGGCATCGCCGTGCTGCATCACCTGCTCATCGGCCACAAGGAGGCCGGCAACCGCCTGGTGGGTATCGTCGGGGCCCGCGAGCACGACCTGCTCATCCTGGAGGATGAGCTGCGCGCGCTGTGCGATGACCTCGTCATCACCACGGACGACGGCAGCTACGGCATGCACGGCAAGGTCACGGACGCGCTCAAGGCGCTCGTCGAGCGCCAGGAGCGCGTCGACCTGGTCCTCGCCGTCGGGCCGCTGATCATGATGCGGGCGGTCACCGACATGACACGCGTCTACGGCATCCCCACAGAGGTCAGCCTCAACCCGATCATGGTGGACGGTACGGGCATGTGCGGCGGCTGCCGCTGCTCGGTCGGCGGCGAGACCAAGTTCGCCTGCGTGGACGGGCCACATTTCGACGCGTTCAAGGTGGACTTCGACGAGCTCATCCAGCGAAACACGATGTATGGGCGCGACGAGCGCACCTCCATGCTCATGTCGATCAAGGCTCACTGAGATGGCTGCCGTCGACGCCGATCTCGCGGCGCTGGAGCAGGAGGGCGATCTCGCCAGCTTCTGCCCACGCTGTCACGCTTCGCTCAACGTCTTCGACCAGCGCACCAAGCGGGTGTGGATCGGTCTCCGCCTGCGCTGCGACGGTCACACCGGCGAGCTTCTCATCAACCCGAGGCTGGAGGTCTTCGAGCGTGTCTGCCCCGAGGAGTTGCACGGGCAGGAGCTCGCCGACGATATCCGCTGTCCCGCCTGTCACGCGTCGCTGATCGAACCGGATCAGCGCTGTGAGGCCTGCGGCGCGCCGGTCTTCACCATCGAGGTGTCGGTGCGCACGCGCGTGGCCCCGCTGTCGCTCTGCACGCGCGCCGACTGCCGCTGGCACGCTGTCTCCACCAAGACGAAGGCGCGGCTTGCGTCGGCCACACCGCGCCACAAGAAGCCGGAGCAGGACGCCGCGCTGCGTGTGCGCAACTTCGGCGAAGTCAGCTACGGCTACGACGGCGAGATGGCCATGGCCGAGGCGGCGCGTTGCCTGCAGTGCAAGAAGCCGAAGTGTGTGGACGGCTGCCCGGTGCAGGTCGACATCCCCGGCTTCGTGAAGCTCGTGGCGGCCGGCGACTTCGCCGGCGCCGCCCGCCTCATCCGCCGCAGGAACGCGCTGCCGGCCATCTGCGGCCGCGTCTGTCCCCAGGACGACCAGTGCGAGAAAGTCTGCGTGCTGGCCCAGAAGGGCGAGGCCGTGGCCGTCGGCGCGCTCGAACGCTTCGCCGCGGACTTCGAGCGCGAGACGGACCAGGTGACCCTGCCGCGACGGGCGCCGAGCACGGGCCACCGCGTCGCCGTGGTGGGCAGCGGCCCTGCCGGTCTTACCCTGGCTGCCGACCTGGCCGTGAAGGGGCACAGCGTCACCATCTTCGAGGCGCTGCACAAGCCCGGCGGGGTGCTGGTCTACGGCATCCCCGAGTTCCGGCTGCCGAAGAGCATCGTCGAGGCCGAGACGGGCAACCTGCGGCGTCTCGGCGTCCAGTTCGCGCTCAACAGCATCGTCGGCAAGCTCTACGGCCTGGACGAGCTGTTCGACCTGGGCTTCGACGCGGTCTACGTCGCCACGGGGGCCGGGCTGCCCGGCTTCATGAAGCTGCCCGGCGAGAACCTCTGTAACATCGTCTCGGCCAACGAGTACCTCACGCGCGTGAACCTCATGAAGGCGTACAAGTTCCCCGAGTACGATACGCCCGCCCCCATGGGCACGCGCGTCGTGGTGGTCGGGGGCGGCAACGTGGCCATGGACTGCGCCCGCACCGCCATCCGCATGGGCGCCCGCGAGTCGTCCATCGTCTATCGCCGCACCCATGACGAGATGCCGGCGCGCGCGGAGGAGATCGAGCACGCAGAGCAGGAGGGCGTGCACTTCCAGTACCTGACGAGCCCGGTGGGGTACAAGGGGGACGCGCAGGGCTGGGTGCGCAAGATGGAGTGCGTGCGCATGAAGATGGGCGAGCCGGACGAGTCCGGTCGCCGCCGGCCCATCCCGATCCTGGGGTCAAACTTCCTCATGGACGTGGACATGGTCATCGTCGCGGTCGGCGCCGGGCCCAACAAGGTGCTCTTCGAGGGTGCCCCGGGGCTGGATCGCAGCGAGCGAGGCTACATCCACGCGTTCACCGAATCGGGTCGCACGAGCGTGCCCGGCGTCTGGGCCGGCGGCGACATCGTCACCGGCGCCGCGACGGTCATCCTGGCGATGGGTGCTGCGCGCAAGGCCGCCGACGACATGCAGGAGTACCTGTCGACGCGCGACGCCGCCTGGCTGTAGTGGGGCTCGGCCGGGAGCAGTTCGCCGGCGACATGGTCTGGCTGCGGTACGAGGTGACCGGGACGGCGTGATACAGTCCCGGTCATGAGCACGGGGTCAGCTCACGACGGCGTATTGCCGGCCGAGTCCGGTGAGGTCGTGCCGCCCGCGAGATCCGCTGCGCCGCCTCCCGCCTCCTCCTCACCCAGCTCCGCCACCGCCCGGCTGCGCGCCGAGGTGGCGTCGCTGACGCGCGAGCAGGCAGGCGACGCGGGGCGCGAGGCGGCGGTGGCGCAGAGCGGCGAGCGCGAGCGCAGCTGGCCGCTCGCCGCCGTGGCCCGCGGGCTCGCGCTGTTCCTCGGCGCCTTCACCTTGCTCAACGTGGTCGGCACGTTGCGGACGTCCGCGTTCGACGGCAACGTGTGGTGGGTCGACCCGCCGTCGGTGCCACGGCCGCTGTCGCTGGCGCTGTTCTGTGCTGTGGGCGCTGTGCTCGTGGCCTTCGCGCTGGCGCCGCGCATGGCTGCCTGGAGGCGCTGGACGACCGTCGGCCTGTGCGCCGCCTTCGCCGCCATGGCCGTCCTCAACATCGTCGACTTCTATCGGGTGTGGCGCGACGGCCTCATCGAGCCCGGCCTGCCGGTACCGCTGTCTCTCATCGTCGCCGCGGCGCTGGCCTATGTCGCCTGGACCGCCGTGCGGCCGCCGGTGCGCGGGCGCCGGCGCTGGCCGGCGGCGGCCGTCCTCGCGCTCACAGTCTGCGCCTGCGTCGTCCTGTTCCCGCTGCTCCAGGTGTGGTTCTTCGGCGGGACCGACTACCGCCGGCCCGCCGACGTCGCCGTCGTGTTCGGCGCCCAGGTGCACCAGAACGGCGCCCCGTCCACGTCGCTCCGCGACCGCATGACGACGGCCGAGGCACTCTACAAGGACCGCCTCGTGAAGCGGCTCATCGTCTCCGGCGGCGTGGGGGAGAGCGGCTACAACGAAGCGCTCGTGATGCGCGACATGGCCGTGCGCGCCGGCGTGCCGGCGCGCGCCATCGTCGTCGACTCGAGCGGCGTGAACACGGACACGACGGTGCGGCACACGATCGTCTTCTTCGCCGGACGGGGCTGGCACCGCGTCCTCGCGGTGAGCCAGGGCTATCATCTGCCGCGCGTGAAGCTCGCCTACCAGAGGGCCGGCTGGGACGTGTTCACCGTGCCGGCCACGACGTCCGCGCCGATACCGCAGACGCCGCGCCTCGTCGTCCGAGAGGTGCCCGCCTTCTGGGTGTACTACCTGCGAGCGGTCCTCGGGTAGGTGCCCGGCCGGGTGCGTATCGGGCACCCGCGCTGCGAGATGACGAGGGCCGGCGGGGCATCCGCCCCGCCGGCCCTCGCCGCGTTTCAGCTGGTAGCCGCCGTCAGTCTAGCGGCCCCGGTCGTCGCCCGCCAGGGCGACGACCGGCTCGTGTCACTCCGGCAGCATGCAGCCGCGGCTCTCGATGGCCTCGCGCCAGTCGGCCTCCGTGGGCTCGCCGCACTTGCGCAGGAGCTTCTCCCACTCGTGGTCGACCCAGGCCCGGATGTTCTCCAGGGTCTCCTCGTTGCCGGACTTGAAGAGGTGCGCGAAGCGACCCTGACGCTTGAGCCACGGGATCAGGTCCTTCTTGACGCGCGGCCGGTAGGTGAGGCGATACTCGCCGTCCTCCACCTCGAACAGCGGCCAGTAGCCCGTGTTCACGGCCTCGCGCGCCAGCTCCACCGTCTCCGCGCCGTCCGAGCGCCAGCCGCGGGGGCAGGGCGCGAGGATGTTGAGGAACGACGGGCCGTCCGTGGCAAGCGCCCTGGCCGCCTTGCGCACCAGGTCGCGCGGGTCGTGCGGCGACGCCTGGGCCACGTACTTGAGGCCGTGGGCGATCATGATGTCGGTGAGGTTCTTGCGGTTCTGCAGCTTGCCGGCCGACTCCTTGCCCACCGGGCTCGTGGTCGTCCAGGCGCCGACGGGCGTGGCGCCCGACCGCTGGAAGCCGGTGTTCATGTAGGCGCCGTTGTCGTAGCACACGTAGAGCATCTGATGACCGCGCTCCATGGCGCCGGAGAGCGACTGCAGGCCGATGTCGTAGGTGCCGCCGTCGCCGCCGAAGGCGATGAACTTGACGTTCTCCTCGATGAGGCCCTTCTTCTTGAGGGCGCGGTAGGCGGTCTCCACGCCGCTGAGGGTCGCGGCCGCGTTCTCGAAGGCGGTGTGGATGTAGCTGCCCTGCCACGAGGTGTAGGGATAGATCGTGGTGGACACCTCGAGGCAGCCGGTGGCGGCGGACACGACGACCGGGTCGTCCGTGCCCATCAGCACCTGGCGCGCCACGATGGGGGCGCCGCAGCCGGCGCACATGCGATGGCCGCCGGCCAGCTTGCTGCCCTGGGCCACGAGCTCCATCCACCTCTGACGGGCGTTCTCGAAGTGGTTGGTCTCCTTGAGGGCGTCGACGGGGCAGACGTCCACGCACTGCTTGCACATGATGCAGCGGCTCTCGTCCACGCCGAACGACGACAGCTCACGCTCGTTGAAGGTGAGGGCGCCGGTGGGGCAGGACGTGACGCAGCGCCCGCAGCTGATGCAGTCGGCCAGCTGCAGGGCCTCGCCGTACGGGGTGTCGACGTTGATCGTGAAGCCGCGGCCCGTGAAGTCGTAGCAGGCCGGACCTGCCACGTCACGGCAGACGCGGACACACTTGCCACAGGCGATGCAGCGGTCCATGTCGCGCTGGATGAAGGGATGCTCGTGCTGAGCCTCCACGTCGCGCACAAGGCCGTCCTTGACCACGAGGTCGTTGTCCGTGATGTCGTACTCGACGCCGAGCTTCTGCAGGTCGCAGGCGCCGTTGCTGGGGCACTCACACTGCAGGCAGCGAGTGGCCTCGGCGCGGGCGGCGGCGAGGGAGTAGCCCTTCTCCACCTCGACGTCCGTGGCGGAGAGGCGTTTGAGCTTGCCGACCCGGGGCATCGTGGCGCGGGCCGCGGACTCCGCCGCGATGCCCATCTCGAGCCACACTGGGGAGCGTTCGGCGAGGCGCCCGCCGAGGTCGCCGAGCTTGTCCGCGTCCTTGAGCTGCTCGAGGTACGGCAGGCCGGCGTAGACGGCCAGATCCTCCTCGAGCTTCTCCAGATCGTCGCCGCGCAGCCAGGCGTCCACGGCGAGCGCCGAGCGCTTGCCGCTGGCGACGGCGTGGATGACGGAACGGGCGCCGGTGACGGCGTCGCCCGCGGCGAACACGCCGCGCTCGGGCGTGCGGCCCGTGTAGTAGTTGGCGGCCAGCCGCCGGCCGTCGGCGAGCGGCAGGTACTCGGCGCTCTCGCCCAGCTTGGGCGCGTAGCCCGTCGCCAGGATCACGGTGGTGGCACTCACGTCGAAGCGCGAGCCCTTCACCTCTTTGGTGCGCCCCTTCTCGCGCGTGACGCGCACGCACTCGACGCCCTGCGCCTTGCCGGCGCGGGCCTTCACCTTCTTGGCGAGCGTGCCGAACTCGAACTTGACGCCCTCGTCGAGGGCGGCGGCGAGCTCGCGGGCGCCGGCCGGGATGTCCGGGCCTTCGTGCTGGGCGACGACGGTGACGCTCTTGACGCCCAGGCGCCGCGCGGTGCGCGCCACGTCCAGGGCCGTGATGCCGTCGCCGATCACGGCCACGGACTGGGTGAGCTTGACGCGTCGCCCGGCGCGCACGCGCCTGAGCATGTCGAGTCCCTTGAGCGCGGCTTCGTCGCCGGGAAGGACCTTCTTGGGCTCCTCCCAGGTGCCGACGCTGATGACGACGGCGTCGAAGCCGGCGTCGAACAGGCCGTCGGGGTCCACCTCGTAGCCCAGCTCCGACTCGCCGATGAAGCGCACGCCGGCGTCCCACAGCGGCGCCAGCTCCTTCTCCACGACCTTCTCCGGCAGGCGGAACTCGGGAATGCTGTAGCGCAGCGAGCCTCCTGGCTGCTGGTTGGTGTCGTAGACCGTGACCTCGTGGCCGCACTGCGTGAGGTACCAGGCGGTGGTGAGGCCGGCCGGGCCGGCGCCGATGACGGCGATGCGCCGGCCGGTCGGGATGCCCGGTACCAGCAGGGTGTCGCTGTGGTCGGCGGCGGCGCGGTGCAGGGCGCAGATGGCGATGGGATCGTCCACCTCGCCGCGCCGGCAGACCGGCTCGCAGTACCTCGGGCAGACGCGCCCGAGGATGCCGGGGAAGGGCAGCTCCTCGCGCACCAGGGCGGCGGCCCCGGCGGCGTCGCCGCCGGCCAGCGCCGCCATGTAGGCGGGGATATCGATGTGCGTGGGGCAGGCGTGCGTACACGGCGCCTCGCAGTAGGCGTTGTGGTCCGAGAGGTACATCTTGAGGTAGCTCTCGCGCTTCGCCTTCGCCCGCGGAGTGTCCGTGTTCACGACCATGCCGTCGGCGACCCACGTGGTGCAGGCCGCCTGCAGCTTGCTCAGGCCTTCCACTTCGACCATGCAGAGCCGGCAGGCGCCCCAGGCGGCCGTGCCCTCCTGATGGCACAGGGCGGGGATGTCGATGCCTTCACGACGCGCCACCGTGAGCACGGTCTCGCCCTGCTCGGCGCTGAGCGCGCGGCCGTCGATGGTCAGCTTGACGGCAGCCTTCGTTCTGGTACTCACTGCTGCCTCCCTTCGGCCATCGCGAATATGCCGGTCTCGACGTCGACGGCGTCGAACTTGCACACCTGACGGCAGGTGTCGCATTTGATACAGGCCTTTTGGTCGATCACGTGGGCCAGCTTGCGCTCGCCGCTGATGGCGCTCGTGGGGCAGGCCCCGAAGCACACGTGGCAGCCCGTGCAGGCGTCCGCGTCGATGCGGTACTGGATGAGCGGGCGGCAGACCTTGGCCGGGCAGCACTTCTGCTCCACGTGGGCCATGACCTCGTCCTTGAAGTAGCGCAGGGTGGTGAGCACCGGGTTGGGGGCGCTGCCGCCGAGCTGGCACAGCGACCCCTCGATGACGTCGTCACACAGCTCTTCGAGCCGCGCGACGTCCCGCACGGTGCCCTGGCCGGCGCTGATGCGCTCCAGGATCTCGAGCATGCGGGTGGTGCCGACCCGGCAGGGGACGCACTTGCCGCAGCTCTCCTCGGCGGTGAACTTGAGGAAGAACTTGGCGAAGTCGACCATGCAGGTGGTGTCGTCGACCACGACCATGCCGCCGGAGCCCATCATCGAGCCGCTGGCGACCAGGTTCTCGAAGTCGATCGGTGTGTCGAGGAGCTCGGCGGGCATGCAGCCGCCGGACGGCCCGCCGAGCTGCACGGCCTTGAACTCGCGGCCGGGCAGCATGCCGCCGCCGATGTCGAAGATGACGTGCCGCAGCGTGGCGCCCATGGGCACCTCGATGAGGCCGCCGTTCACGACCTTGCCGGTCAGCGAGAAGATCTTGGTCCCCTTGCTCGTCTCCGTACCCATGGCGGCGAACGTGTCGGCGCCGTTGAGCACGATCCACGGCACGTTGGCGTAGGACTCGACGTTGTTCAGGTTGGTGGGCTGGCCCCAGAGGCCGTGGGCCACGGTCCGGATGTGCTTGCCGCGCGGCATGCCGCGGTGGCCCTCGATGGAGGCCGTGAGGGCCGTGGACTCGCCGCACACGAAGGCGCCGGCGCCCTGGTTGATGCGGATGTCGAAGCTGAAGCCGGAGCCGAGGATGTCCTCGCCCAGCAGGCCGCGCTCGCGCGCCTGCGCCAGCGCGGAACGCAGGCGCTCGACGGCGAACGGATACTCGTGGCGCACGTACACGTAGCCTTCGCCGGGCCGTTGTCGCGCCGATGGCGAAGGCCGCGATGATCATGCCCTCGATCACGGAGTGCGGGTTGCCTTCCAGCACCGAGCGGTCCATGAACGCGCCGGGATCGCCCTCGTCGGCGTTGCAGATGACGTAGTGCCTGTCGCCGGGGTTGGCGCGGCAGAAGCGCCACTTCTTGCCGGTCGGGAAGCCCGCGCCGCCGCGGCCGCGCAGGCCGCTACGCTCGATCTCGTCGATGAGAAGCTCGGGATCGTCGTCGGCGAGCACCTTGGCGAGGGCCGTGTAGCCTCCGTGCGCCAGGTAGTCGTCGATGGAGTAGGGGTCGATCTTGCCGTTCAGGCTCAGCACGATGCGGCGCTGCAGGGCGTAGAAGGCGATGTCCGCCTCTTTGGCCACGGGCTCGCCGCTCTGCGGGTCGCGATAGAGGAGGCGCTCGACGACGCCGTCGCCGACGACGCTCGTCTCGATGATCTCCGCGACGTCCTTGGGCTTGAGGCGCGGGTAGAACAGGCCCTGCGGGCGGACCACCGCGATGGGGCCCTCCTCGCAGAAGCCGTGGCAGCCGGTCTCGACCACGGCCACGGTGTCGCTGAGGCCACGGTCGGCGAGCGCCTTCTCGATGGCCTTGCGAAGGGCGACGCGGCCCGACGCGTGACAGGCCGTCCCGGCGCAGACGCGGATCTCGGTCTTGGCGTCGCTCGCAAGGTACGCGGAGGTGTCCGCGACCTTGGCCAGCGCCTTCTTGATGCGGGTGGCGCGAGTGGCGGCGGGACTCATACCGTCACCTCCTGCTTGCGGAGCCTGCGGATCAGCTTGCGCGCCTCATTGGGACCGACGCGGCCCAGGGTCTCGTCGTCGCCGAGGCGCACGACCGGGGCGAGGGCGCACGCGCCGACGCAGTTGACAGTCTGCAGCGTGAAGAGGCCGTCGGGGGTGGTGCCGCCCACGGGGATCTCCAGCTCCTGGCTGAACGCCTCCACGACGAGCGGCGCGCCGGCCACGTGGCAGGCGGTGCCCATGCACACGTCGATGACGTGCTTGCCCACCGGCGTGAGGCGGAACTGGCTGTAGAAGCTGGCGACGCCGAAGACGCGCGAGAACGGCAGATGCATCTCCGAGGCGATGTCCTCGAGGGCGACGCGCGGCAGGTAGCCGAAGGCCTCCTGCGTGCCGTGCAGCGCCTCGACCAGGCCCGAGCCGGCGCGGATGCCGGCGATGACCGGGTCGAAGAGCTTCATGTCGAGCTCCGGCTGGAAACCCGCGGGCGGCTCGCCCATCACGCAGGCCGAGGCGTCCGAGCAGCTCTCGCCGGGGGCCAGCTTGGCCATGGCGGCGTCGCGGGCCGCCACCGGGTCGAAGGGCAGCTCCTCGTATTCGGGGCAGTAGTCGATCTCGATGCAGTCGACCGGGCAGGCGCGCTCGCACAGCGTGCAGGCGTAGCACTTGTACTGACCGTTCCTCTCTTTCACGAGGTCGAAGAGGCCGACGCCCTTGCTCTTGTGCACCAGTTCACGGCGCTCGAAGTCGATGCCCTTGAGCACCTCGAAGAGCGCCGAGCCCTGACGTTCGGGCGCGGGCTTGCCGTTGCGGCCGTTGCGGCCGTGGCTGCGTGGCATGTTGGTCACCTCAGTCTTTGCGCAGGTTGAGGTAGCGGCGCTCCGTGGAGGCCCGCTTCTTGTTCCGCGCGGCGTCCTCGAGCACGGCGAACGCCTGCTCGATGTTGTCCGGGAAGATGTCGCGGCCGCCCAGGCCGTAGATGAAGGGCAGCACCTGGGGCCGCGGCTCGCTGTCGTACAGCGCGGCCCGGACCTCCAGGAACACGGGCCCGCCCTGGGCGCCGAAGGAGTCGGCGCGGTCCATGACGCCCACGACCTTCACGTGCTCGAGCGCCCTGGCGTACTCCTCGTGCGGGAAGGGCCGGAAGACGCGCACGCGCACCATGCCGGCCTTGACGCCGCGGCCGCGCAGCTTGTCCACGATGGTGCGCGTGGTGCCGGCGGTGGAGCCCACGACCACGATGGCGATCTCCGCGTCCTCCAGACGGTACGGGTCGAGCAGGCCGTACTGGCGGCCGCTCAGCTCCGCGAACTCGTCGGCGACGTCCTGGATGACCGTGAGGGCGCGGTCCAGGGCGCGGTTCTGCGACACCTTGTGCTCGAAGTAGAAGCCGTGGAGGCCGTCGAACGGACCGACGGTCACCGGGTGCTTGGTGTCGAGCAGGGGGTTGATGGCCGGTAGGGGCCGATGAACTGCTGCACCTGTCTCGTCGGGCAGCATCACCAGCGGGCCGATGGCGCCGCTGATGACGTAGCCGTCGTACATGTGCATGGCGGGCGTGCGGACGTCCATGTGCTCGGCGATGCGGATGGCCTGGAGGCAGTTGTCGTAGGCCTGCTGGTGGTTCTCGCCGTAGAGCTGGATCCAGCCGGTGTCGCGGCCGCCCATGGTGTCGCTGTGGTCGCAGTGGATGTTGATGGGGCCGGACAGGGCGCGGTTGACGGTGGTCATGACGATGGGCAGCCGGTAGCTCGCGGCCACGTAGAGGAGCTCCCACATGAGGGCGAAGCCCTGGGAGGAGGTCGCCGTCATGGTGCGCGCGCCGCCGGCCGCGGAGCCGATGACGGCGCTCATGGCCGAGTGCTCCGACTCCACCGTGACGAACTCGCTGTCGACCTTGCCGTCGGCCACCATCTGGGCGTAGAGCTGCACGACCTCGGTCTGCGGCGTGATGGGGTAGGCGCACACCACGTCCGGGTTGATCTGGCGCATCGCCTCGGCGACCGCCTCGTTGCCGGTGACGGCGAGTGGTGGCTCGAG
This sequence comes from uncultured Thermoleophilia bacterium, assembly GCA_963707335.1. GTDB lineage: Bacteria > Actinomycetota > Thermoleophilia > UBA2241 > UBA2241 > CAIXSE01. Next base: position 13,150 of record CAVPQD010000023.1, read on the forward strand.
CATGTCTGTCGTCGGCTCACGCTCGTCACTCCTTCTCTTCGGTCTTCATGACGATGGCGTCGTCCGGGCACTCTTTGGCGCAGATGCCGCAGCCCTTGCAGTGCTTGAGGTCGACGCCGGTGGCCTTGCCGTCCTCGATGATGATCGAGGCGTCGGGGCAGTAGAAGTAGCAGAGCATGCAGCCGGTGCACTTCTCGCTGTCGATGACCGGCACCATGCGACGCCAGCCGCCGGTCTCGAAGTCCTCGGAGTTGCCGGCCGTCGGGGATGGTGGCGCCGAGCTCGTGCTTGTCCGGACCCCAGCGTGTCGATGTCGCTGACGTCCCACTTGGGCTCTTCACGGCGGGCTGCTTGGCGCGCGGCTTCCTCGGCGGGCGGCTTCTTCGCCCGGCCTTCGTCACGTCATTCGCCCTGGACCTCCTCGTAGCTGCGCATGATGGCAGCGATGTTGCCCTCGACCACCTTGGGCGGGAACTTCTTGCCGAAGTCCTCGCGCAGGAACTCCACGACCTCGCTCGATGGGGAACAGGCCGGTGATGCGCGTGAGCGCGCCGACCATGGGCGTGTTGGGGATGGGGCGCCGGATCGTCTCGATCGGCGATGCGCGTGGCCGCGATGGTGTAGTAGTCGGCCGCCCTCGAGTCCGTAGTGCTCGCGCAGCTCGGCCGGGACTCATCTCGCTGTTCACCAGCACGATGGCGTCGTCGGGCGCGCCCTTGGTCACGTTGACGACACTGAGCAGCGACGGGTCGAGCACGACGACGATCTGCGGGTGCTCGATCCCCGAGTACACCTGGATGGGGTCGTCGCTCACCCGCGTGAAGGCGACGATGGGCGCGCCGGAGCGCTCCGGACCGTACTCCGGGAACGCTTGGAAGTACTTGCCCTGGCCCAGGGCCAGCTCGGCCACCATCTTGGCCGCCGTGACGGCCCCCTGGCCGCCGCGCGCGTGCCAGCGGATCTCGGTGAGCTTGGGCCGGGATCGCTGACTGGGACTCGGTTTCGTCGCCACTGTCACTCCTCTCCGCGCCGCAGGCTGCGACGTCCGGCCAGCGCGCGGCCGAGCGTGAGCTCATCGGCATATTCAAGGTCGCCGCCGACCGGCAGGCCGCTGGCCAGGCGGGTGACCCTCACCGTGGCCGGCAGCAGGTCGGCGACGTACATCGCCGTGGCTTCGCCGGTCATGGTCGGGTTGGTCGCGAGGATGACTTCCTCCACGTCGCCGTCCACGCGGTGCAGCAGCTCGGCGATGTGCAGGTCGTCTGGTTCGATGCCGTCCAGCGGGCTCAGGGCGCCGCCCAGGACGTGGTAGAGGCCGCGGAACTCGCGGGTGCGCTCGATGGGTACGATGTCAGCCGGCTGCTCCACGACGCACACGAGGTGCGGGTCGCGGCGCGTGTCGGCGCAGATCGTGCACAGCTCGCCTTCGGCCAGATTGAAGCAGCGCTCGCAGAACCCGATCTTCTCCTTGACCTCCTCGATGGCCGCGGCCAGCGGCAGGATCTCGTCTGGCTCGAGTCTGAGGATGTGGAAGGTGAGACGTTGGGCGGTGCGCGGGCCGATGCCCGGCAACTTCGCGAGCTCGGTGATCAGCCGCTCGACGGCGGGTGAATACAATTACACTGCTCCTCGTGGGCGCATGACTAGCTGATACATGTCGTGCGTGGAGTCGTCCACTCCGCGAGCGACCTGTGGACGCGACTACTGATTGTACCGGTCGTCACATGCCGGGGCAAACCGGATTCCCCTTCGGCGGCGAGAGGGCCGCGACTCACCCTGCGGATCATCGTCGTGCGGACCTTGTCCGACCCTGACAGCCGCTCGGCGTCCCGCACCGCGTCCAATCAGGACAATACCAGTCCGTTATGCACATTCTATCCGCTCGTGAACACCCCGGCGATCCGGCCCGGCGGCGGGTGGCGGGATCCGCCGGCGGGCGCGTGGCCGCGGCGCGGCGGGGACTGCGGGGACTGTGAGGGCCGGCCCGCCGTAAGGTGCGGCCGGCGCGGGCCGCCTTCCTAGAAGAGGCCGGGGATGTTAGGCAGGTCGAGGCCGCCGGTGGCGCCGCCGAGCTTCTTCGACGCCATGTCCTGGGCGGCCCGCAGCGCCTCGTTCGTGGCCGCCGTCACCAGGTCCTGGAGCATCTCGACGTCGTCCGGGTCCACGGCGTCCGGCTTGATGCGCACCTCGCGCACCTCGAGGGAGCCGGTCATGACGACGGTGACCATGCCGCCGCCGGCGCTGGCCTCCACGGTCTCGTTGGCGAGCTCCTCCTGAGCCTCGGCCATCTTCTTCTGCATCTCCTGGACCTGCTTCATCATCTTCTGGTACTGCGGGTTCATGGCGGGCTTCTCCTAGGAGTCGTCGGGCAGCGGTTCGGCGTCGAGGACCTGACCAGCCTGCTTGATGAAGGCGGTGAAGTCCAGGTCCGGCTGGGCCTCTGGCGTGGGCGGCTGGGGGGCGGCCGGCGACTCGCCGGCGATGAACGAGGCGCTCACGACGGCGCCCAGTGTCGCCTCCACCGCCGCGGCCAGGAGCTCGGGGTTGCCGGGCATGCGGGCGCGCGCGAGCGCGACGTTCGAGTGGATGGCCACGGTGAGGTGGCCGTCCTGGAACGTCGCGGGGCGCGCGTCGCGCAGCAGGGCGAAGAGCGCGGGGCTGCTCGTCTGCAGGCGCTGCAGCACGAGGTCCCACGCCCGCTTGACGCGCTCCAGCGTCAGCTCGCCGGCGGCGTGCGCGGCGTCGGCGGGCGCGGGCGGCGGCTCAGTCGCGGCCTCGGGCGTGACGACCTCTGGGGCGGCGCCGGCCGGCGCGTCCGCGGCGGGATCCGGCGCCGCCGCGCCTTCGGTGCTCGGCGGGGCCGGAGCGTCGCTGGTCTCGCTCGCAGGCCTCGCGGTGCGCGGCATCTGGCCGGCCGCCGGCGCCGGCGCCGGGCCGGCCTCGAGACGGCGCAGGCGTTCTTCCAGGGCGGCCATGGAGTGGTCCACCTGTGGCCGCGTGACTTTGACGAGCGCCAGTTCCAGCTGGAGCCGTGGGTCCAGGCCGTCGCGGATCTCGCCCTGGGCCGCACCGAGCGTCTCGATGAAGTGCACGATCTCGCGCGGGTGCAGCTGATGCGCCTGCGGCAGCAGGCGGCCGAGCAGCTGGTCGTCCAGCTCGACCGTCTGGCCGAGGGCGCGGAGCGCCGCCTCGTCCTCGGCCGATGCCTGCAGGTGCTGCAGCAGGAACAGCTGACGCAGGTGGCGCAGCAGGTCGCGGATGAACTGCGAGTAGTCGGTACCCTCGTTGGCGAGGCGCTGCACGAACTGGAGCGCCTCGGCCGTCCGGCGCTCGGCGACGATGTCGGTGATCTCGAACAGCAGGTCGGCGTCCGTGACTCCCAGGGCATCCAGCACGTCGGCGGGGCGGATGGCCCCCTCGGCATAGGTGATGAGCTTGTCCAGCGTGCCGATGGCGTCGCGGAAGCCGCCCTGCGAGTGGCGCGCGATCTCGAGCAGGGCCGCGTCCTGGATGTCGATGCGCGGCCCCCCGCGCTCGTCGTCCGGCCGCGCGTTCTCGCGCTCCACGATGAGCCGCAGCAGCTTGGCGATGTCGCCTACCTGCGGCCGCCGGAAATCGAAGCGCTGGCAGCGCGAGATGATCGTCTCCGGGATCTTGTGCGGCTCGGTGGTGGCCAGCACGAAGACCACGTTGCCCGGCGGCTCCTCCAGCGTCTTGAGCAGGGCGTTGAAGGCCTCGCGGGTGAGCATGTGGACCTCGTCGATGATGTACACCTTGAAGCGCCCCTGCACGGGGGCGAAGGCGATGGTCTCCCGCAGGTCGCGAACGTCCTCGATGCCGCGGTGCGACGCGGCGTCCATCTCGATGACGTCCAGCGACACTGCGTCGGCGATGCTGCGGCAGTGCTCGCAGATGCCGCAGGGCGTCGCCGTGGGCGCGTCCACGGGGAGCGCCGCTGTGCCGGTGCAGTTGAGCGACTTGGCGAGGATGCGCGCGGTGCTCGTCTTGCCGGTGCCGCGCGGCCCGGCGAACACGTAGGCGTGAGCCACCGCGTCGGTCTCGACCGCGTTGCGCAGCGTGCGCGCCACGTGGTCCTGGCCGACGAGCTCGTCGAACGTCTGCGGGCGGTACTCCCGATACAGCGAGCGCTTCATCTGCTGGCCCGTCTATCCCGATCGCACAGAAAGAAAAAGTGGTCGCGCACCCGCCGTCGAAGCGCGTCCTCCGAGCGTCTTTACCGGGCGCAAGCTCCGGTCAGGCGTCCCCACGGCACATGGAATGGCCTGCTTACCGCTGCTTCCTCCCGGACCTGACGGGGTTCGCAGGGTTCCATTGCGTGGGACCCGACCATCAACGCCGCGCGTCGGCCGACTGCCTCGCGGGACGGCCCCTCGGGCGGGGATTCAGCCCCGCTGTAGCGGATTGCGGGTTCAGGGCACCGCTGGCTCCCCGCCTAGCGCGACCGGGTTCCGATGGTACGCTGCGGGCGCGCACGACGCAAACAGCGGGCGTTTGCCGCAGGCTTGCATGCGGGCACGTTGGGGCTACGCTGAGAGGGGCGGTCGCGGTCGCGCCCGCTCGCTCCCGGAGGGCGCAATGAAGCAGTATCTGGTCGCCGGGCTGGCTGTGGCTCTGGCGGTGCTCCTCATCATCGCGGGCATCACTCCCATCGGCGCCCCGGCGCCGCTGCCGGCCGACGCCCCGGACCGGCAGTTCTCGGCGGGCAGGGCCATGACCCTGTTGCGCCGGGTCGCCGCCGAGCCTCGTCCCATCGGCTCGCCGGCCGCGGCGCGCGTGCGGCTGCTCCTGCTCGAGCGCCTGCGCGAGTTGCAGCTGGGGCCGCATGTCCAGTCGCGCAACGTCGTGTCGCCGCTCAACCCCAGGGTGGCGGCCACCGTCCACAACGTGGTGGGCCGCCTGCCCGGGCGCGACCCCACGCGCGCCGTCCTGCTGGTCGCGCACTACGACTCCGTGCCCGTGTCCGACGGGGCCGGCGACAACGGGATGGGCGTCGTCACCCTGCTCGAGGTGGCGCGCGCCTTGCGCGCCGGCCCCACGCCGCGCAACGACGTCATCTTCCTGTTCACGGACGGCGAGGAGAAGGGCCTGCTGGGCGCGCGCGCGTTCCTGCAGCACGATCCCTTGGCGTACGGCGTCGGCGTCGCGCTCAACGTCGACGATCCCGGCTCGTCCACGCCGTCGCTGATGTACGAGACGAGCCCAGACAACGGCCTGCTGGTGCGGCAGTTCTTCGCGGCCGCCCCGGACCCGTACGGTTCCTCGCTCATGTACGAGGTCTCGCGGCGGCAGCCGATCATCACCGACTTCCGCCGCTTCCTGCGCGCGGACATCCCCGGCATGAGCTTCGGCGCTTTGGACGGCCCAGGCTACATGGACACCGGCTATGACACGCTCGCCGCGATCGATCCCGGGAGCCTGCAGCACCAGGGCGAGACGGCCCTGGCCACGGCGCGGCGCTTCTCCGAGCTGGACCTCTGGGACCTGCACCGGCCCGACGTCGTCTACTTCGACGTCGTCGGCAGCGCCGGGGTGGTGTACGGCGGGGTCTGGGTGCCCGTTTCCACGGCGCTCGGCGTCGCGGCGTTCGCGGCGGCCGCCGCCGTGGCTGGGCGCCGCCGCCTGCTCACCGCGCGGGGGGTGGCGTACTCGGTGCTGGCCAGCGCCGCCTCGCTCGGTGTCGCGCTGCTGCTCCTCGCCATCATCTGGGGCATGTACCGCAGCGCCTACGAGCAGCGCGTGTGGACGGAGACCGGGGTCGTGATCAGTGACTACTACCGGCTCGGCCTCGTGCTGCTCGCGACGGCCGCCGTGCTCGGGTGCTACGGCATCGCGCTGCGCCGCCTGCGCGCCTGGGACCTGGCAGTGGCCGCGCTCTCGTGGTGGGCCGCGGCCTCCGTGGTCGTGAGCCTCACCGTGCCGGGGGCGAGCTTCCTGCTCACCTGGCCGCTCCTGGCCGCCGGCCTGGCGCTCATCGCGGCGACGTGGCTCGGCGAGGAGGCCGCAGCGACCTACCGGGGCGTCCTTGTCGCAATGGCCGGGGCGGCGCCCGGCATCGTGCTTCTGAGCTCGGCGACGTACCTGCTGCTGCTGTCGGCCGGCCTCAAGCAGGTGGTCACCGTGCTGGCGGTCTGGCTCATGGCCGGCCTCCTCGTGCTGCCCCTCGCCGCGGTGTGGCGCGCCGTCAGGTTCTGGCTGCCCGGCGCGCTGCTCGTGGCCGGCGCGCTCGTGCTGTTCGCGGTGGGCTCGGCCGTCGCCTTCGACAGCCAGCACCCGAAGTTCACGAGCATCTACTACAGGTCCAGCTCGCACGAGGCGCCGGTGTGGCAGGTGATCGATCCGGTGGACGTGTGGACCCGGCAGTTCATGCGCACGCGGCTGCGAGCGCCGTTCCTGGCGTCGTACTTCCCCCAGCTGGGCAGCGAGCAGACCCTGATCGGCGCGGCGCCCCGGGTGGCGCTGGCGCCGCCGCGCATCCGCGTGCTGTCCGACACCGTCACCGGGGACAGGCGCACGGTGCGGCTCAGGCTCCGCTCGCCGCGCCGGGCGCCTGAGCTGAGCCTGCTCGTGCACACCGTGGTCGGCAAGCTCACCGCGTCCGTGGACGGCGAGCCGCTGGCGGGCGCCGACACCACCATCCTCGACGGCAGCACGGTGCGCTGGGCCTTCGACTACTACGCGCCGCCGGCGCGGGGCGTGGAGGTGACGCTCGCCTTCCAGGCCGGGCCGTCCGTGCTGCTGCGCGCCGTGGACTTCAGCTACGGCATCCCGTCTCAGCTCGCCGGCCGGTACGAAGCGCGGCCGGCGGGCATGCTGGCGAGCCGCATCGGCGACGGCACACTCGCCGAGAGCTGGCTGCGGCTGCCGGCCGTACAGACGGACGGCAGCCGCACGGTCGAGGGCGCCGGGAAGGCCGGCTCCTCCGGTCTGTAGCGCGTCTGGGCGCAGCCGCTAGAGCCGGAGCACCAGCCTGCGCACCTCCGGCTCGTCGCCGGGCCGCACGTCGAACCCCAGGCTCTCGGCGAAGCGCGTCATGCCGGGGTTGGCGGCGAGCACGTGGCCGTAGATCTCCCGCACGTGCCGGTCGCGCGCCGCCTGGATGAGGGCGTCCATGAGCTTGCTGCCGATGCCCTTGCGCTGGTAGTCGTCGCGCACCACGATGGCGAACTCGCCCTCTTCGGCGTTGGCCGTCTCGATGGTGAGCCGCGCCACGCCCAGCATCTGCTTCTTCTTGCCGCGGCCCTTGGGCTCCGAGATGGCCACAAGGGCGATCTCGCGGTCGTAGTCGATGTGGCAGTAGCGCACGAGCATCGATTTCGTCACTTCTCTGACCGGCCCGAAGAAGCGGTACTCGGCGGTGGCCGGCGACAGCGACTCGATCATCTCGGCCCACAGCGGCTCGTCCTCCGGCTTGATCGCCCTGATCGTGGCCTTCTCGCCGTCCATGGGCACGCGCCACTCGTACTTGCTGGGGTACATGCTGATCATCAGGTGTGCGCCCGGCAGCGTGATCTTGCGCACGTCCCTCGGCTCGATGACGATGCGGGCGTCCAGGGCGCAGAGGCCGTCGGGGCGCACCTGCAGCGGGTTGATGTCCATCTCCAGGATCTCGGGGAAATCCACCAGCAGGTAGCTCACCTTGACCAGGGCCCGCTCCAGCGCGGTCATGTCCACGGGCTCTTTGCCGCGGTAGCCCTCGAGCAGCTTCGACACCTTGGTGCTCTGGATCATGGACCGCGCCAGCGCCTGGTTGAGCGGCGGGAAGTCCACGGCCACGTCGCGGTAGAGCTCCACGCCGGTGCCGCCCATGCCGAACATGAGCGCCGGCCCGAAGGTGGGGTCCTTCTTGGAGCCGATGATGACCTCGTAGCCGCCGCGGCTCATGGCCTGCACGGCCACGCCGATGATCTTGGCCTTGGGGGCCGCCTTCTTCACCCGCTCGGTGATCCGGGTGAACTGGTTGGCCGCCTCGGGGGCCGAACGCACGTTGAGGGCGATGCCGCCCACGTCGCTCTTGTGCGTGATGTCGTGGCTCAGGACCTTGATGGCCACAGGGAAGCCGATCTCCTCCGCGGCTTTGGCGCACTCGTCCGCGCTGCGGCAGACCTTCGTCTGCGTCGTGGGGATCTGGTAGGCCTCGAGAACCGTCTTGGCCTCCGGCTCGCTCAGGATCGAGCGGCCGTCGCGGGCGACCTCGATGAAGATACGCTTCACCGCGTCGCGGTCCGGCTCGAAGTCGGGGAGGATGTCCGACGGCGTCTCGTAGAGGTTGCCCAGGTTGCGCGTGTAGTCGTACATGTACATGTAGGCGCGCACCGCGTCTTCGGGTGTGTCGAACGAGGGCACGTGCGCCTTGCGGAAGATCTGCACGCCTTCGGCCACCTTGATCTCGCCCATGAACGAGGTGAGCATCGGCTTGAGCTGGTGGCTGTGGGCCACGTCCACGAGCGCCAGGGCCGTGGCCGTGGGGTCGCTCATCGCCTGGGGCGTGAGGATGGCGAGGACGCCGTCGCAGTTGGGGTCGTCCATCAGGGCCTGCGCGGCCGCGGCGTAGCGCGTCGCGTCCGCGTCCCCGGCCACGTCCACTGGGTTGCCCCTGGCGGCGAAGGTCGGCAGGTACTCCTTGAGCTTCTCGTCCGTCTCGGGCGACAGCTCGGCCAGCTCGCCGCCCAAGTGCAGCAGGCGGTCGCAGGCCATCACGCCCGGGCCGCCGGCGTTGGTGACGATGCCCAGGCGCGGCCCGCGCGGGCTGCTGACCCGGCTGAGCGCCTCGCTGGCGTCGAACAGGTCCTCGATCTCGTCCACGCGCACCACGCCGGCGCGGCGGAAGACCGCGCTGTACAGCGTGTCGTCGCCGGCGATGGCGCCGGTGTGCGAGGCGGCCGCCAGCGCGCTGCGTGCCGTGCGGCCGCTCTTCACCACGATGATCGGCTTGCTCTTGGCGAAGTGGCGCGCCGCGCTCATGAACTTGCGAGCGTCGGTGATGGACTCGATGTAGAGGATGATGCTGCTGGTGTGCGTGTCGGCGCCGAAGTAGTCGATGAGGTCGCCGAAATCCACGTCGGCCATGGAGCCGACGCTCACGAAGGCGCTGAAGCCGACGGAGTTGGCGGCGGCCCAGTCCAGGATGGCCGTGCCCAGCGCGCCGGACTGACTGAAGAAGGCGACGCGGCCGGCCGGCGGGATCACGTGGGCGAAGGTCACGTTGAGGTTCATGGCCGGCCGGATGAACCCGAGGCAGTTGGGGCCGATGATGCGGACGCCGTAGGAGTCGGCGATGGTCTTGACCTCGTCCTCCAGCTTCTTGCCGGCGGTGCCGACCTCCTTGAAGCCCGACGAGACGATGACGGCGCCGGCCACGCCGGCCTCGCCGCACTCGTGCATGGTCTCGGGCACGGCCTTCGCCGGCACGGCGATGACGGCCAAGTCGATCTTGCGCGGCACCTGACTGATGGACGCGTAAGCCTGGATGCCCTGCACCGACTGGGCCGAGACGTTCACCGGATAGACGATGCCTTCGTACTCGGCGCCGATGAGGTTGCGCAGCAGGATGTACCCCACGGAGCCCTTCTTGTTGGAGGCGCCGATGACGGCGATGCTCCGTGGGTCGAACAGCTTGTCGAGGTTGCGTGTGCTCATCCGCGTACCCGTCTTTCGTGGTTGCTCTTGTCCGCCGCTGAAACGCGTCCACGACGGATCCGATGGGGATCCGAGGGGTGGTCCCGCGCTCCAGTACGCCGGGCCTCGGCGGTGATTCCGCCCAGCACAAAAACGAAGTCCGGCGCGGGACTCCGTGTGTACTCTACGCCGAGAGCGCGAGCGGTTCATCCTGCAGTCTTTCCCGGGGCGGGGCGAGCGGCTGTGGTCAGGCCGGGTCAACGTGACCGGGCACGCTTCAGCGGCGTTTCCGCACCCCCAGAGCGGGGAAGGACCGCGCCGAGTCAGGCGATCGGTGGAGGACGCGGTGACCGAGCCCGTTTACGCGCAACGCTATCGGCTCGTGGAGGCGCTGCCTCCGGGCCGAGCCATCGCGGTCCACCGCGCACTCGACGCCTCCGGACGACCGGTGATCATCACGGTCGTGCGGCCGGCGGACCCGGAGGCCTTCGAGCGGCACATGGGCGTCGTCTCGACGGCCCGTCACCTCAACCTTCCCGGCCTGCTGGATGCGGGGCGCGACGGCCCCGACCGCTTCGTCGTGAGCGAGGACGTGCGCGGCGAGGACGCCTCGGCGCTCGTCGAGCTGGGCCGCTGCCGGTGGCGGAGGCGGCGCTGATCGGCGCCCAGGCGGCGGGCGGGCTGGCAGCGCTGCACGGGCACGAGGCCGAGCACGGCGATGTCGCGCCGGCGACGGTCCTGCGGACCGCCGATGGCACGGTCAAGCTGATCGGCGCGGGTCTGGCGCCGGCCTGGCGCCGCCGGATCTCTCGGCCGGGCGGCGCCGGCCGCCGGCGCCCGGTACCTCAGCCCCGAGGAGGCGGTGGGCCGTCCGGCCACTGCGGCGTCGGACGTCTATCGTCTCGGTCTCGTCCTCTACCTGCTGCTCACGGGCAGGCCGGCGTTCGACGGGCCCGATGCGAGCACCGTGGCGCGCATGCAGGTCGACGGCGTGGTGCAGCCGCCTCAGTTCCGCAACGCGGCCGTACCTCCGGCGATCGCGCAGATCGTGATGCGCACGCTGGACAAGGACCCGGCGCGCAGAGGCACGGCGGCGGAGCTGCAGGCCGATCTGGAGCGCGTCATGGGCTCCGCTCTGGTGGAAGAGGCTGCGCCGGAGAAGCCGCGCAGCAGGGCATGGATCTGGGCGACCGCCGTGGTGGTGCTGGCGGTGGCCGCGCTGGCCGTCGCCTGGGCGGCTGGGGTCTTCGGCGGCGCCGACGAAACGGCGGCAGGGCAGGTCACCGTGCCCAACGTCACCGGCATGACCCAGAGTGCTGCGCGCACGACCCTGGAGCAGGCCGGGCTGAAGGTCGGTGACGTGAC
>CAVPQD010000024.1:0-8529 GCA_963707335.1 uncultured Thermoleophilia bacterium
GGTAAGAGCGGCCGCACAGGCGAACGAACGAGGGGCGGGGAGCCGGCAGGCTCCCCGCCCCTTCTCACATGTGACGCGGGCCGGCCGCGCCGGCCGGGCGATGAGCCGGGGCGGGGTGACCCCGCGAGACACCCCGCCCCGGCCTGCGGCGCCGCCGGCTTGCGGGACGGCGGCGTCGCGTGGGGGAGACGTCGGCGGCGCTTCGCGGCGCCGCCGCCGTCTCCCCTGCCCTACGGCGCCCTCAGGCTGCCGCGAGCGTTCAGCGCCGCGAGCATCGCGGCGTCGTCCGGGTAGAACTCGGCGCCGGACAGCTGCGCCGTGGCGCCGGTGAGGTCGGCGGCGCGCACGCCCTCCGCGGCCCACAGCGGCGTGCCGGCGGCCAGCGCCGCCCGCGCCGCCTCGAGGTTGCGCACGTTGCCGTGGCTGATCGGCACCGCCGCCAGGATGACCAGATCGGCTTCGGCGGCGAGACGCAGGTTCTCGGCGTGCGCCTCGTCGCCCACCGGCGAGAACGGCGCCTCCACGGCCATCTGCAGGCCGAGGTCGCGGCCGGTCTCCTCGTCCGTGTCCAGGGCGTTCAGGACGCCGGCGGACACCTCGTACCCGGCGTCCACGAGCTCGCGCATGAGCCCGGCTCCCGTACCCCCACCGCAGATCAGATGGACGCGGCCGCGGCGCTCACCGCGCAGCCGCGGTGAGAACGTCAGGTACGTGCGGCCGGCGTGGTGATGCAGGTACGCGCGCACGCCGTACACGGCCTCCAGCAGCCCCGGCTCCAGCACCTCCTCCGGCGGCCCGAAGGCCGCGACCTCGCCCTCGCTCAGCACCAGGAGCTTGTCGAAGTAGTGCAGCGCCAGGTTGAGGTCATGGAGGATGCAGAGCACGGTCAGGCCGTCGGCATTGAGCGAGCGCAGCAGGTCGAACAGGCGGAGCTGGTGCGAGACGTCCAGCGCCGAGGCGGGCTCGTCGAGCAGCAGCAGTTCGGCCTGTTGCATCAGCGCCTGGGCCAGCACCACGAGCTGCTTCTCGCCACCGGACAGCTCCGTGAAGCGGCGGTCGATGAGGTCGGGGACCTCCAGGCGCGCCAGCATCAGGCCGGCGTCCGTAGACGCGTCGCCCGCCTTGGCGCGGCAGTAGGATCCCATCTCCACGACCTCGCGCACGGAGAGGTCGAAGTCGAGGTCGAAGTGCTGCGGCACCAGCGCCACCTCGCGAGCCATGTCGCGGCGGCGATAGCGGCTCGTGGGGGTGCCTTTGACGAGGACGTTGCCGGAGCCGGGGTGCAGGATGCCGTCGATGAGGTCGATCAGCGTGCTCTTGCCGCTGCCGTTGGGGCCGACGATGCCGACGAAGTCGCCCGGCTCCACGCCGAAGGAGATGCGCCGCAGAACCGGGCGCTCGTCGTAGGCGAAGCCGACCTCGTTCAGCTCGACAAGCGCCATCACGCTCTACGGCCGCGCCGCAGGAGGTACACGAACAGCGGCGCGCCGACGAACGTGGTGACGACGCCGACGGGGATCTCGTTGGGCGCTATGACCGTGCGCGAGAGGAGATCGGCGATCACCATCAGCGATGCCCCGGCCAGGAGAGACACCGGCAGGAGGCTGCGATGCCCGGGCCCGACCAGCAGGCGCACGATGTGCGGCACGACGAGGCCGACGAACCCGATGATGCCGCTCACCGAGACGGCGAGAGCAGTGAGCACTCCCGCCGTGACGAGGAGCAGGCGCTTGGTGCGCTCGACCTCGACCCCGAGCTCGAGCGCGCGCTTCTCCCCTTGCAGCATGATGTCCATCTCGGAAGTGAAGAACAGTGGCAGGATCATGAAGGGGGCCGTGGCCAGCGCGATCTCGACGTCCGGCCAGCCCCTCCCCGAGAAGCTCCCCATGAGCCAGTAGACGATCGCATACATATCCTCGCTGGCGCGGATCATGAGCACGGTGACGATGGCGCTGGCCAGGTAGGAGATCGTCACGCCGGCGAGGAGGAGGACGAAGATGTCGATGCGGCCGCGGCGACGCGCCGCCATCCACACGAGGACGAGCGTGCCGAGGCCGCCGACGATCGCGAGGACCGTCGTCCACGGCAGGTTGGAGAAATGGAGAACGATGCCGATGGTGGCGCCGAGCGCGGCTCCGGACGAGACGCCGGTCACGTAGGGGTCGGTCAGCGGGTTCAGGAAGAGGTCCTGGAGGATCACGCCGGCGACCGCGAGCGCCGCCCCCACGAGGGAGGCGACGAGCACGCGCGGCATGCGGATCTGCCAGAAGATGGCGTTGTCGAGGTCGCCTCGGACCGGTCCCGCCGTCACCAGATGCCAGAGCTGGCTGAGCGACAGCGAGACCGGTCCGAGGACGAGCGCCAGCACGAGGCAGGCGGCGAGGATGCCGCCGGCCAGGAGGATGCCCGGCCACGTGCCTGTGCGGGCGAGGCGGGTCACTGGGTCGCGTACGCCTCGGGATGGATCATCTGGGCCAGCCGCGCGAGGCCCTCGGCCAGGCGCGGGCCGGGTCGGGCGATGAGGTTGTCGTCGATGACGTAGACGTGCCCGTCCTTGACGGCGGTCAGGTCGGCGAAGCCGGCCCGCGTCTTGATGTCGCCCGGCTTGCTCATCGACCCGGAGTCGGCGATGTAGACCGCCGGGTCATCTTTGGCGAGCACCTCGGTGCTGAAGTTCGGGAACCCGCTGCCGGCGGCGGCGCCGATGTTGGTGCCGCCGGCCACGGTGATCATGTCGTCGATGAAGGTGCCGGCGCCGGCGGTCATGAGCGGCTTGCTGTAGATCTCGAGAAACGTCGTGGCCTTCTCCAGCGAGCCGACCTTGGCCTGCACGTCGTCCTTCGCCTGCGTCATCTCCCCGGCGACCGTGGCGGCCTGTTCGGACGTGCCGGCGAGCTTGCCGAGCGCGGTGATGGTGGCGATCACACCGTCGTAGGTGGTGGGGTCGACCACGAAGACCTGCATGCCGAGGTCCTCCAGCTTGGTGCGCAGATCGGCCTGGATGCCGCCGGCGGCCAGCACGAGGTCGGGCTCGTAGGAGGCGATCTTCTCGACGCTCGGGTTGGCGAAGTCGCCGACCTTGGGCAGGCTCTTGGCTTCTTCCGGGTAGTCGTCGTAGCTCGTGCCGGCCACCAGCTGGTCGCCGGCGCCGATGGCGTAGGCGATCTCGGTGTTGGCCGGCGCCAGGCTCACGATGCGGGCGGCCGGCTGCTGCAAGGTCACCTGCTGGCCGGCGTCGTCGGTGACCGTGATGGGGCCGGCCGACGGCCGACGGGCTGGCGGCGGTGTCGCCGCCGCTCGAGCCGCAGCCCGCCAGGGCGACCAGCGCGAGCAGCGCCAGCAGTACCAGCGCAATGGACACACCGCGTCCGGAACGAATGACTCTCATGACCGTCGTGCTCCCTTCGTCTCTACTTGGCTTCAGTGAAGTCCAGGATCCAGTGGCCGTCGCGTGAGACGACGCCAGTCCACTCGAGCGCGACCGGCGCGGCGAACGCCGGCCCGCTGGTGACCATGGTGTGGTACTCGCCCTCCTCGCCGCAGGCGTCCGCGCCGGCGGCCTCGAGGTCGTCGATGAGGCCGGCATCGAGCTCGCGGCCCAGGAACGAGGCATCGAGGCGGGCGGCGTCGACGGCCACCACGGTGGCGCGCACGCCGCCCGCGAGCAGCTCGTCCAGCAGGCGCCGCCGGGGCTCCTGCCACAGGGGCAGGTGGCAGGACAGGCCGGCGGCCGCGCAGACCTTCCGCACCCACACGCGGTGCGGCTCCAGGTCGATATCGCCGAACACACCGGCCTCCACGCCGCGCTCCCGCAGGTCGTGCAGCGCGGCGATGTAGGTGGCCTCGTAGTCGTCCCAGGTGGTCGCCCGCGTCACGAGCGGCAGCCGCAAGGCTTGCGCCTGCCGCTCCAGCACACCCAGCGGCAGGCCGTGGCCGCGGCTGACGCGTCCGTCTTCATGCAGCATGCAGAGCAGGGCCTCGGGCCGGCCGCCTGCGGCGACGGCCCGGCTCAGCGCAAGGTAGGCGTCCTTGCCGCCGCTCCACGAACAGAAGAAGCGGCGGCCGGCCAGCGGCGGCTCTGTATCGTGAGGCAGCGCCCCTGCCTCGGCCCCGCCGGCCGCCGGCGCCTCGACGCGAGGGTCGTCGTCCATCTCAGCTGCCGCCCTTCTCGAGGCACTCGGCGCAGATGCCGTACACCTCGAGATGATGGCCGTAGATCGTGAACCCCGTGTCCGCGGCCAGCCGCTGCTCGAGCTCGCCCAGGTCGCCGTCGCCGTCGAAGCGGATGACCCGCCGGCACACACCGCAGATGAGGGGGTGGCTGTGGCCGATGGGTGGCGCCGTGTAGCAGATCTCCCCCTGGCGCGACTGCACCCGGGCCAGCAGCCCAAGGTCGCTCAGCAGGGTGACGGTGCGGTAGACCGTGGCCTGGCCGACGCCGTCGCCGCGCAGGGCGTCGGCAGCCTCCGCGATCGTCGCGGCCCGATCGGCGGCGGCGAAGTACTGCCAGATGAGCCTGCGCTGTCGCGTGAACGGGATGCCCTTGTCATGGAACACCGCGTCGATGTCTCGCACGGGCTGGGGCTCGGTCACGGCAGTCTCCGGTGGTGCGTTCTCTCGGCGGACGCTGGGCGCATCTCTCGCTCCATCGTGGGGATCTGCTGGGCTCTCTCACACACCGATTGAGAACGCTTCTCAACTCGGTTGAGAAAAGCTATCAACTGGTGCCGGTGCCGTCAACCGCCTGAACGCCGGCACAGCGCCGTGGCCAGGACGCTCTTGCCGGCGTGCGACGTGGTGCCCTGCACCATGACGACGCGCGCCGTCATCAGCTCGCCACCCGGCGCAGCCCTGCCTCGCGGGCCAAGCGCCGGGCGTCGCTGACCTCGCCGGCGGACACGCTGCGGTAGAGCTCGGCGTGCTGCCGCGCCCGGTAGGCGGGGCGATACTGACCCATGACGTTGACGAACGTGTCCGGCGACAGCTCCCCGGCGATGAAGCGCATCGCCTCGGCGCTGCCGGCGAGCCCCCGGGGCAGCACGAGGTGGCGCACCATGAGCCCCCTGATCGCGACGCCGCGCCCGTCGGTGACGAGGTCGCCGACCTGGCGGTGCATCTCACGCAGCGCGGCGCGCATGGTGGCGGGGTAGCCGTCGATGCCTGAGAAGCGCCGGGCCACCTCCGCGTCGGCGTACTTCGTGTCGGGCAGGTAGACGTCGACGACGCCGTCCAGCAGGCGCAGCGTCTCGAGCCGCTCGTAGGTGCCGGTGTTCCAGACGAGCGGGACGCGCAAGCCCCGCGCCGCGGCGCGGTCGAGCGCGTCCAGGATCTGCGGCGTGACGTGGGTGGGCGACACGAGGTTGACGTTCTCGCAGCCCATCTCCTGCACACGCAGCATGACCTCGGCGAGCTCGTCGGCCGAGACCTCATCCCCGGCGTCCGCCTGCGAGATGTCCGCGTTCTGGCAGTACACGCAGCGCAGGTTGCAGCGCGCGAAGAAGATTGTGCCGCTGCCGCCGCCGCCCACGAGGGGGCGCTCCTCGCCCCGGTGAGGACCGAAGGAGGCGATGCGGGCTCGAGCCCCGGCGCGGCAGAAGGCGCCCGGCTCGCGCGTCCGGTCGGTGCCGCACTCGTGCGGGCACACGACGCAGCGCGCGAGCCAGGTCAGCGCCTCGTCGGCGCGGCGGCGCAGCTCGCCGGAGGCGTGCAGGTCGGGATAGCGCATGGTCACAGGATAGCCCAATCACACCCGCGGCCCGGCGCGAGCCGGCGCGGCGGACCAGCTGTCTCGTCAGGATCCAGGCCTCCCCTGCGACGCGCCGAGCCCCGAGAGCCTCTCGCTCACGCTCCAGAGCTGCTCCTGCGCCTGTACGTCGTCGACGAAGGGGGACTTGATCGCTTTGCCGTCGTGGATCAGCTTGCCACTCAGCGCGTCTTGGCCCGGGGCGATCGCGAGTTCGACGAGCCCGTTCGCGGCCCGTTCCGGCGCGCGGGCTGTCAGAGCCTGGACCGCGCCAAACGCCTTGATCAGGACCGGAGCCTGCCTGGTGAGGCCGGTCCGGGTCACGCCCGGGTGATAGGCGAACACGGCGATGCCACGGGGACTCACCCGGCGCGCGAGCGCGTACGTGAACATGAGGTCGGCCGCTTTCGACCTGCCGAAGGCCCCGACGGGACTGAACCGGCGCTCGCCGTTCAGATCATCGAGCCGCGGCGCCATCGTCGAGGGAGCTGTGACGCTGATGACCCGCGACGGGGCGGCGGCCGCCAGCTGATCGAGCAGCAGATTGGTCAGCAGAAAGGGTCCGAGGTAGTTCGTTGCGAACATCCGCTCGAACCCCTCGGCCGTCACAGCGCGGCTGCCGAGGAAGACCGCGGCGTCGTTGATGAGCACGTCCAGGCGATCATGCGAGCGTTTGAGGTCGGCAGCCGCGTCGCGGACCGAGGCCAGCAGACTGAGATCGCAGCGAACTACCTCCACGCTGCCAGCGCCGGCGCGGCGTGCGAGGTCCGCGACCTCATCGCCGCGCCCCGGGTCCCTGACCGCGAGGACGAGGTCGGCACGGCGGGCGGCAAGAGCCAGGGTCGTGGCTCTGCCGATACCAGCCGTCGCACCTGTGATCAAGATGATCATACGGATATGGTGACCCTGAACGACGGGGAAGCCTCCGTTGCGAAGCCGACTCTCATCCGCGAAACGTCTGGTTCCTCACCAGGAAGCGCCCGCCGATGAGTATCGGGACGGGCTCGCCGCGCCACCAGTCCCCCTCCGGGCTCCGCATCGCCTGCATGTGCAGGTGCGGCCTCTCAGTCCAGCCGGAGTTGCCGACGACGCCGAGCCGGTCGCCGGTCCGCACCTCATCGCCGGTGGCGACGGAAACGCTGCCGCAGCGCAGATGGCCGAGGACCACGTACAGGTCGCCGTCGGTGCGCACCACGACGTGGTTCCCGACCCCATAGGGGCGGTGGGCACCGAAGGCGGCGTTGTCCTCTACGCCGTCCTCGGCGTGCGCCACGACGCCGTCGCACGGCGCGAGCAGAGGGCGCGCCCAGATGCGATAGGCCTCGTTACGACGAGGCAGGAAGCCTCGCGCCTCGCCGCCGTTCTGCTCGATCTCCACCACGTCCATCGCGTACCTCATCGAGCGGCCCACTCCGGAAGCGCGGTGCGTGCCGAACCCGTAGTGGTAGTTGACGAGGAAGCTGCGCGCGCCGTCGCCGCCGTCCGTGACGAGGAAACGACCCGCCGTGAACGGGGAAGCCAGGTCGACCGCGCCTCCAGGATGACGCCGTGCGGCGACGGCGCCCACGAGCAGCCAGGCGCCCGCGGCCGCGGCCGCCAGACCGACCACGGTACGCGGGGAGAGCGCCGCCGCGGGCACATCGCCGGCAGCGACGGCCCGACCGGCGATGGCGACGGCGAGTGTCACGAGCCACAGCCATCGCAGCCACAAGCTCGTGAACTCCCACCAGTTGACCAACACCAGCAATGTCATCCACGCGGCGGCGGCGAGGGCTCCCGCGACCAGGTCCGACAGCGACGCGACCGGGAGCAGCGCGAGACCGAGGCAGAGGGCGCCGGGGAGCACGAGGGACAGCGCCACGATGACGGCCGCGATCAGCCGACGGCTCCTCCCCATCCCTAGCGCACGCTCCGGCCGGTGAGCTTCTCGATGAACGCCGTCAGATCGACTGCGACGCGGGCGGGGTCTTCCCAGTAGAAGAGATGTCCCGCGCCCGGATACACCAGCAGTCGCGCTCCGGGGATGAGCCGCGCCAGGGTCTCCTGGTCCTCTCGTGACAGGATCGTGTCGCGGTCGCCCCAGACGATCAGCGTGGGGACCGCGATCCGGCCCAACTCGGGTGAGAGATCGTCGTCCAGGATGCCTCTCAGGGTCGCCTTCCAGACGGCCGCCGGCACCTTCAGGCTCTCACCGACCAAGGCATCCAGCCGGGCATCCTCCGCGGGCCGGGAGAGCGTGCTCTCGACGAACCCGCGGACGAACGCCGGGTCGAGGGGGTCGGTCAGCTTCGAGACCGTGGACTCCCACAGACTCTGTGCGACGGGGTCCCTCCCCAGAGCGAGCGGCGCGCCGAGCAGCACGAGGCCGAGGATGCGATCGGCGAAATCCAGGGCGAAGCGCTGAGCGACCAGGCCGCCGCTCGAACCCCCGGCGATGACCGCGGTCTCGATGCCGAGCACGTCCATGAACGCTGCAAGGTCGGCGGCGAAATCGCTCGAGCGGTAGCCGGACCCGGGCCGGCTGGCAAGGCCGTGCCCCCGAAGCGTCGGGGCGACCGCGTGGACGGCTGCGGGAAGAAGGTCGAGGAGGTCCTCGAAGATCCACTGCGAGTCGCCGACGGCGTGCACCAGCACCAGTGGGATGCCGGACGTGTCCCCTTGTCGCAGATACGGCATCCGCACGCCGTTGGGCAGCTCAACGACGCCGTTCGTCTCGATCCTCCTTGCCGGCTACGCCCGGGCGGTCTCGCATCACGCCAGCGACTCGTCCAGCGCATCCAGCAGGT
>CAVPQD010000025.1:0-8204 GCA_963707335.1 uncultured Thermoleophilia bacterium
GTGCGAGCCGTCGATGCGGTCGATGACATCGGCGAAGGTCAGGGCGGCGGGATCGACGGCGAGCACGTACCCACCGCCCTTACCGCGCTGACTGGCCACCAGGCCGGCCTGCCGCAGGTCGTGCATGACCTGCTCCAGGAACTTGGGCGGCACGCCGGTGAACGCCGCGATGTCCCGCGACTGCACCGGCCTGTCGCCGTCGGCCAAGGCGAGGCGCACGAGCACCTTGACGGCGTATTCACTCCTTGTGGAAAGGTGGACCACGACATAATCCTACTTGTCACTAGGGTTTAGGGACAATACCTACCCAGCGCGACCATTGTCAAGCCATCCCACAGCCGGCGTCTGACGCCGACGGGAGGGCGGACCTCCGCGCACGGGTAGAATGGCGCGGTGAGCGGCCTGAGCGACATCCTGCGGCGCGAGCTGCCCGGCCTCGACGAGGCCGTCCCCCTCGCGCCGTTCTGCGCCTACGGCGTGGGTGGGCCCGCCCAGTACCTCTTCGCGGCCCGGTCCACCGGCGAGCTCGTCCATGCCGTGCGCGTCGCCCGCGGTCTGGACCTGCCGCTCACCGTCCTCGGCAGCGCGACCAATGTGCTGATCAGCGACGAAGGACTCTCCGGCCTCGTCGTCCTGGCCCGCAACGACGGGCGCACGTTGAACGGCGAGCTGCTCACCGTGGAGGCCGGCGCCGAGCTGCCCGAGCTGGTCACCGACCTGGCCGCGCAGGGCCTCGCCGGCCTCGAGTTCGCCGGCAACATCCCCGGCTCGGTCGGAGGCGCCGTCGTGGGCAACGCCGGCGCCTACGGCCGCTCCGTCAGCGACGTGCTGGTCCACGTGCACCTCCTGGACGGGGTGACGGAGCACGTGAAGCCGCCGCACGAGCTCGACTTCGCCTATCGCACCAGCATCTTCAAGGCGTTTCCCGAGCTCGTCGTCCTCTCGGCCACCTTCCAGCTGCGGCGAGGCGAGCGCAACGCCCTGCTGGAGGAGATCGCGCGCGACGCCGCGCTGCGCCGCAGCAAGCATCCCCTCGAGTACGCCTCGTGCGGCAGCTACTTCAAGAACCCGTCGCGGGAGCTGCCCGCGGCGCGCCTCATCGAGGACGCCGGGCTCAAAGGGCACACGATCGGGCGCGCCCAGGTGAGCGAGAAGCACGCCAACTTCCTGGTCGCGCTGCCCGGCGCCACGGCGCAGGACATCCTGGCCCTGGCCGGCGAGGTGAAGCGCCGGGTGCGCGAGCGCAGCGGCTACGAGCTCGTCGAAGAGGTGCGCCTCATGGGCTTCCAGCGCCAGGCGCCCACCGCCTGACGAGACGAGCGGCGACGGCCGCTCGACCGCGGCGGCGGCGCCGTCGTCCTGACCGCCGGCGGCGACGGCCGCGCTATACTTGCCGCGTCCGGGCGCGGCGAACGGCCCCGCCGGAGCCGGCGTCCCTTGGGGAGGAAGGTCATCGAAGAACTCCCGCACGGCCTCATCCAGGGCCTTCGCGACAAGCAGCCAGAGGCACGCGCCGAGTTCTTTCGCCGGTACGCGTCGCAGGTGCGACGCATCCTGTACCTTCAAGGGTTCTGCGACGAAGTGGACGACGCCGTGCAGGAAGTGTTCATCAAGGTCTACCGGGCCGGCATGCCCCAGGAGGAGAAGTTCCTCGCCTGGTTCTACCAGCTCATCCTCAACGTCGGTCGCGACCAGGGCCGGCGGCGGCGCACGCGAACGGGGCTCATGCAGAAGCTGGAGCACATCGCGCCGGAGGTGTCGGCGGACCCGCCGTCGGAGCCGACCGACCCGGCGCTGCGCGAGGCGCTCGACCGCCTGTCGCCCGAATTCCGCGAATGCGTGGCGTTGCGCTTCTTCGCCGACCTCTCCATGGAGGACATCGCGCAGGCCCAGGAGATCCCCGTCGGCACGGTCAAGTCGCGGCTGCACGCGGCCATGAACCACCTGCGGCAGGCGCTGCGCGAACAGGGATACGTCCGTGATGTCTGAGTGGCGGCGCACAGACGAGCTGGGGCAGCCGGTGTTCGACGACGACCGGCTGCTGGCACTGGCGCTCGGTCTCAGCGACGATCCCGAGCTGGAGGCGGCGGCCGGGCGCGACGCCGCGCTGCGCCGCCGCCTGGACGAGATGCGCGACCGATGTGGCGGCCGTCGGCGGGCAGCTCGACGCGGCTGTGCCGACCGTCGATGACTCCTACGCGGACCCGACGGATGCCCGCTGGTCGGGCCTGCACGAGTACTTCGCACCGCCGCCGGCGAAGGCGACGCGCAGCAGGGCTTCGCGCTGGCTGCGGGTGCTGGCTCCGGCCGCCGCGGTGGCCGTCGCCCTGGCCGTGGGCGTGGGCATCATCGCCAGCCAGAACGGACCGGGCGGCGGCTCGAGCGCCACCAGCGGCGCGGCGAGCGTCGAGACGAGCCGCCAGCCGAACGATGCCTTCCGCTCCGCGGATGGCGGCCAGGGCTGGAGCAGCACCAGCGGCGAGCTCAAGGATCTCGAGACCCAGCGCCGCCGTTCGCTGGCGAAGCAGGCCGAGGCGTTCGCCGTCGTCGTCGTGGCCAGGGCCGCCACGGTGGTGGGCGACGTACAACGGTTCACCGTCGTGCGCGAGTTGAAGGGTGATGCTCCCGAGGTGCTCCGCCTCGGCGTCGTCACGAAGCCCGCCAAGGTCGGCGCGCTGCACGTGCTGTTCCTGGACCCGGTCGCCGGCCCGACGCCGTCGCCGGCCCGCGGCAGCGTGGGCGCGCCGCAGGCGGGCGAAGGCTCCACACCGAGCCCGAACGCATCGCCGGCCCCGGAAGAGGCGCCGGCCGTCGCGGGCTCGGCCTCACCCGGCCCGTCCGTCCTGCCGTCTCCCAGCCGCAGCCCGGATGTGTTCCCGCGGCCGGTCGCCTTCCGCTTCGCGGGCACCAAGGCCATCGTCCGGCGCCTGCCGGCAGGCTTCGATCTCGCCACGCTCCGCCTGCCGTGACGCTCCTCCCGGCTTGAGTCGGGACGGCCGCCGTGCGCACCGCGCCATCGAGCCCGCCCGCGCACCGCTCACCATCGGGTAGACTGCCCCCGACACACGACGTGGAGGCAGCGTGAGCGGTCTGCTCGACGGCAAGAACGTGCTGGTGATGGGCGCCGCCAATCAGCGCTCGATCGCGTGGTCGGTCGCGCTGGCGGTCAAGCGGCACGGCGGCACCGTCGCGCTCACCTACCAGGCCGATCGCCTCAAGCGCAGGGTGGAGCCGCTCGCCGAAGCTCTCGGCGGAGCGCCGATGATCGAGTGCGATGTGGCCGACGACGAGGCCGTGCGCCGCGCCTTCGACGAGCTCGCCGAGCAGCTGCCGGTGCTCGACGGCCTCGTCCACAGCATCGCGTGGGCGCCCGCCGAGGACCTGCAGGGCAGCTTCGTCGAGACCAGCAGGGCCGGCTTCGCCCAGGCCAACGACATCAGCTCGTACTCGCTCATCGCGGCCTCCCGTGAGGCGCGCCGCCTTATGACGCAGCGGCGGCGCCATCGTGACCATGACCTACGCCGGCTCGTGGCGCGTCGTGCCCAACTACAACGTCATGGGACCGGCCAAGGCCTCCCTGGAGAGCGCCGTGCGCTACCTGGCCGCGGACCTGGGGCCGGCCGGGGTCCGCGTGAACGCGGTGTCCGCCGGCCCGATCGCCACCGTCGCCGCCCGCACCATCAAGGACTTCAGCGGCATGCTGGAGCTGCTCGAGAGCCACACGCCGCTGCGCCGCAACGTCACCGCCGAGGAAGTCGCGGACGCCACCGTCTTCCTGCTGAGCGACCTCGCCCGGGCCGTCACCGGCGAGGTCGTGCACGTGGACGCAGGCGCGCACGCGACGATCTGATACGGCCCGCGCGGCCGCCTGGCCCCACGCCGGCGCGGCGCCGCCCGCGCAGTAGAATCCGCTCATGATCGGCTACGTGGCCAAGGACCTCGGCAGCGGCGAGCGGCTCGCCGGCAACGACGACGTGCAGCTGCCGTCGTCCTCCACCATCGAGGTACTGATCGCCGCCGCGTTCTGGCGCGCCGTGGCGCGCGGCGAGCTCGAGCGAACGCCGTCCGTTCGCCTTCCAGCCCTGGGCGAGCGTCGGGGGGAGCGGGGTGCTGCGCGGCTTCCGGCACGCCGCGAGACTCGGTTTCGGTGATCTCGCCCACCTCATGCTGGCGGTGAGCGACGACGACGCGGCCAACATCGTCGCCAGCTTCGTCGGCCTGGCGAAGATCGACGCCCTCGCCGCGGAGCTCGGCCTCACCCGCACGCGGATGCAGCGCCTGATGATGGACACCGCGGCGGTGACGGAAGGGCGGGACAACCTCACAGCCGCCGCCGATCTGGCCGCGCTGCTCGAAGAGCTGGCCACGGGGGAGCGGCTCGGGCCCGCCGTGAGCGGCCCCATCTGGGCCTCACTGGAGAAGCAGGAGCACCTGGACGGCATCGCGCGCTATCTGCCGCGAGACGCGACGTACGCAGGCATGTGCGGCGGCGACGCGCCGGAGGGCCGCTTCGCGCACGACTGCTGCCTGGTGCGCCAGGGAGAGCGCCGCGTCATCATCGCGATCATGACGGACGACGCCGGCGGCTACGAGACCGTGTCGCGACTCGGCGCCGCCCTCTACGTCGCCCTCGGCCACGCGAGCCCGCCGGCGTCGCACGGCACCGGTCTGCCGGGGCCCGCGGCCGCTACTCCGCCGCAGGCCTGACCCCCAGCCCCGGCTCCTGCGACGCCGTGAGCCGGTCGCCTTCCACCTCGATGCCGGTGAACGGGTCGGCGGCAAGCAGCAGGGCGCCGTCCAGGTCCACGTAGTCCGCGAGACCCGCGACCTGCAGACCGGCGGCGACGCCGAGCGAGGACTCGACCATGCAGCCCAGCATCACCCGCAGTCCGCGGCCGGTGCAGGCTGAGATCAGGGCGAAGGCGTTGGCGATGCCCCCCGCCTTCGCCAGCTTGACGACAACGCCGTCGTACAGCTCGGCGACTGTCTCCATGTCGTCGATCGTCAGCACCGCCTCGTCGGCGAGCAACGGGACGGAGGTGCGATCGCGCAGCCAGGCCATGTCCGCTTCCGCCGACGCCGGCAACGGCTGCTCCACGAGCTCGGCGCCGAGGGCGGCCAGGACGTCGAGAGACCGGGCCGCCCGTTCGCGGTCCCAGCCCTCGTTGGCGTCGTAGCGGAAGGTCTTGTCCGGCAGCTCGGTGGCCAGGCGCTCGGCGAGCTCGAGGTCGCCGTCGAAGCCGAGCTTCACCTTGAGCGTGCCGAAGGTGGTCGCTGCCCGCGCTCGCGCGACCATGTCGTCCGGCTTGCCGATGGCGATGGTGAACGACGTGGTCACCGACGGCCTGACGAGACCGAGCATGCGCCACACCGGCTCGCCGGCCTGCTTGCCGGCGAGGTCCCACGCGGCGGCGCTCAGGCCGGCGCGCATGCCGGGCCAGGCCGGGATGGCCGCGTCGCCGGCCAGACGGTCGCAGAACGCCTCCACGTCCGCGGGACCCGGCAGGTCGGCGATGTCGGGGGCCAGGTCGGCGAGCGCCGCCGTCCCCTCTTCGCGCGACTCGCCGTAGCGCCGGTTGGGCGCCGCCTCGCCGCGCCCGATGATGTCGCCCGCGCGCAGCTCCACCACGTAGTTGGCGAAGGTGGAGTGAGTCCAGCGAGCGATGCCGAAGGGCGCGGCCGTGCGCAGGTCGAGCTTGCTCGTGGCGACGTGGGCCATATCGCTATCCTTCCTCGCCGACCACGAACGCACCCTACAGGAGCGTACGCGGACAGACCGCGTGCGTTGACCGGCGCGGCGTGCCGGCGACTCGCCGACACAAGGCTCGGCCGGCGCGTGAAGGAGCGCCGAGGCTGAACGACCCTTCAACACTTGTTCGGATATCGTCGCTTGGTGGCGCAGATTCTGCGTATCTCGCAGCTTCACGCCACCTACTTTACTCAGACGGTACTCCCTCGTAGACTCTCCTATCGCAGCACTTCGCCAGGAGGGCCGCGGCAGGAGTGGGTGAAAGCGCACGTTCCGCGTTCGATCCCCGAGTCAAGTCCCAGCGGGAGGTGGTAGCACGCGTCCGGCGCCAGGCGACGGTGCGTGGCGCAGGACAGGTCATGAGAGACGCAGATCCAAGCACTACGATGTGCCTGCTGGGCGGGTGACAGAAGCTCCCATCCACACCCGCCCCATCACGACCGAGAAGGAGGACTCCCCGGACGGGGAAGAGAGACCATGACTGAGACAGCACAGAGCACCTTCAATCTGCTGAAGCCCCTCAAAGAGGACTACGGCACACTCAAGAACTTCATCGACGGCGAGTGGGTCGCGCCGCAGACGGACAGCTACCTGGACGTCACCAACCCGGCGGACGGCAAGGTCATCGCCAAGGTGCCGCTCAGCACCCTCGCCGACGTCGAGAAGGCCATCGACGCGGCCAACGACGCCTTCTGGGAGTGGCGCTCCACGCCGCCGATCGTGCGCGCGCGCTACATGTTCAAGATCAAGGCGCTCCTCGACAAGCACTACGAGGAGATCGCCCGCATCACGACGCAGGAGCACGGCAAGGCCATCGACGAGGCCCGCGGCGAGACCCTCAGGGCCATCGAGAACATCGAGACGGCGGCCGGCATCACCTCCATGATGATGGGCTACAACCTCGAGGACGGCGCCGCCCGCAACATCGACGAGACGGTCGTGCGCCAGCCGCTCGGCGCCTTCGGCGGCATCGCCCCCTTCAACTTCCCCGGCATGGTGCCGTTCTGGTTCTGGCCCTACGCCGTGGCCACCGGCAACACCTTCATCATCAAGGCCTCCGAGCAGACGCCGCTCACGCTCACACGCGTCTTCGAGATCCTCCAGGACGCCGATCTGCCCGAGGGCGTGCTGCAGCTCGTGCACGGCGACAAGGTGGCCGCCGGCGCGCTGCTCGAGAGCCCCAAGATCAAGGGCATGACGTTCGTCGGCTCGACGCCCGTCGGCAAGTACATCTACGAGCGCTGCGGCGCCACCGGCAAGCGCTGCATCGCGCAGGCCGGCGCCAAGAACTTCCTCACCGTCATGCCCGACGCCGAGATCGACCGCTCCACCGGCAACATGATGGCCAGCTTCTTCGGCTGCACCGGCCAGCGCTGCCTCGCCGGCGCCAACCTGATGGCCGTGGGCGACGTCTACGAGGAGCTCAAGGACAAGTTCGTCGCCGCCGCCGCCAAGCTCAAGGTCGGCCCCGGCCTGGACGAGTCCGTCAACATGGGCCCGATCATCAGCAAGGCCTCGCTCGAGAAGGTCCACCGCTACATCGGCATGGCCCTCGATGAGGGCGCCACTCTGCTGCTCGACGGCCGCGACGTCAAGGTGCCGGGCTTCGAGGACGGCTACTACGTCGGCCCCACCGTGCTCGACAACGTCACCCCGGAGATGACCCACGCCCAGGAGGAGATCTTCGGGCCGGTCGCCTCGATCATCCGCGTGAAGGACCTGGAGGAGGCCATCAAGCACACCAACGCCTCGCCCTTCGGCAATTCGGCCAGCATCTACACGCAGAGCGGCCGCAGCGCCCGGACCTTCTGGTACAAGGTCCAGGCCGGCAACGTCGGCGTGAACCTCGGTATCGCCGCGGCCATGGCCTACTTCCCGTTCGCCGGCCAGAAGGACAGCTTCTTCGGCACGATGCACGGCCAGGGCCAGGACGCCGTGCAGTTCTTCACGGACTCGAAGGTCGTCATCACCCGCTGGTAAGCGCGGAGCGACAAGGACAAGGAGAACGACGTGGCTCGACAGTTCCCCGAGATCGTGGCCTACGGGTCGGCGTTCCGCTTCGCGCTCGAGGCCGAGCAGGCCTGCGCGGACCTGGCTGCGGCCGCGCAAGTGCTGGCGCCGGACGACGTCTGGCGGGACAAGCTTGACGAGGTCGTCTGCACGCACGACGACCGCGTCCAGAAGCTCACCGTCATCCGGCAAGAGGTGAACGAGATGATCCTCGAGCCGATCCACTCGCTGGACGGCTTCGCGTACATGGGCGCGCTCGACGACGACCCGGCGACGAGCTGGCCGGCGGTCGTCGAGCAGCTCATCGAGGCCGAGGAGGACACGGCGCGCTACCACGAGGACTTCGTGACGCAGTGCGAGGAGATCCTCGCCGCCAGCGCTCGAGCCTTCAAGAAGAGCGCCAAGCAGGACCGCGCCGCGGCCGCCGAGCTGCGCGAGATGCTCG
>CAVPQD010000026.1:0-83097 GCA_963707335.1 uncultured Thermoleophilia bacterium
ACGACCTGTCCACGGAACTTGACACTACCCGTCCCAGCCTGTAGGCAGCACCAGTGACGCAGCACTCCGTCCACGAGCACACCGCCGGCATGAGCCGCGGCATGATCCTGCTGTTCGCCGTCGCCACCGGTCAGGCGGTCGCGAGCAACTACCTGGCGCAGCCGCTGCTGGCCACCATCAGGAACGAGCTGCGCATCTCCACGGGCGTCGCCGGCCTCATCGTGACCACGGCGCAAGTGGGCTACGCGCTGGGGCTCATCCTGCTGCTGCCGCTGGGCGACCTGCTCGAGCGCCGGCGCCTCATCACCGGCCTCGCGCTCATCACCGCGGCGGGCATGGCGGCGGCCGCGCTGACCCCGTCCATCGGCCTGCTGATGGCCGCCGTGGGCGTGATCGGCTTCACCTCGGTGATGGCGCAGATCCTGGTGCCGTTCGCGGCCACGCTGGCGCCGGAGGCGGAGCGCGGCCGCGTCGTCGGCACCGTCATGAGCGGTCTGCTCGTGGGCATCCTGGTGGCCCGCACCTTCAGCGGGCTCGTCGCCGAGTTCGCCGGCTGGCGCACGGTCTACGGCCTGGCCGCCGCGCTGATGGCGGCCCAGGCCGTGGTCCTGTGGGTGCGGCTGCCCGAGTATCACGAGAGCGCCGGCCTGCGCTACCCGCGGCTGCTCGCCTCGGTACTGCAGATCGCGCGCGCCGAGCCGTTGCTGCGGCGGCGAGCCTTCTACGGAGTGCTGTCGTTCGCCTCGTTCAGCGTGCTGTGGACGACGCTGGCCTTCCTGCTCGCCGGTCCGCCCTACGGCTACAGCGAGGGCACCATCGGCCTGTTCGGCCTCGTCGGGGCCGCGGGCGCGCTCACCGCCACGGTGGCCGGCCGCTTCAACGACCGGGGCTGGACGCGGTCCGTGACCGGCCTGTCCGCCGCGCTGCTCGTCGCCGGCTTCCTGCTCCTCTGGCTGGGGGCGACGTCGCTCGTGGCGCTGCTGGCCGGCGTCGTCGTGCTGGACGTTGGCTCGAACGGCGTGCATATCACGAATCAGAGCCAGATCTACCGGCTGCGAGCCCGAAGCGCGCAGCCGCATCAACGCGTTCTACATGACGTCCTGCTTCATAGGCGCCGCGCTGGGCTCGGCCGTCGCCGCCTTCGTCTACAGCCGGGACGGCTGGGACGGGGTGTGCGTGCTGGGCATCGGCATCGGCCTGGCCTCCGTGGCCTGGTGGGTCGTGGAGCATGCAGGCGGGACGCGTACCGGCAGCGAGGAGCAAGGGAGGACGGTGGCATGAGGTTCATCGACGCACACCTGCACACGGACATGATCGAGGACGTGCAGCTCCAGAAGCTGGTGATGATGGGGATGGAGGCCTGCGTCGTCCCCAGCCCGCACATGTTCGTCGGCAGCCAGACGGCCGACGGCGTGCTGCAGCTCTGGGAGCGCTTCCTCACACTCGAGGTGAACACCGCCACCACGCTCGGCTTCGAGGAGTACGTGTCGCTGTCGGTGCCGTTCTTCGGCGTCACGAAGAAGGACGCCGAGACCTGCCTGGCCCGGCTTCCCGACTTCCTGAAGCATGAGCGGGCGGTAGCGATGGGCGAGATCGGGCTCGATTGCGGCACCGAGTTCGAGGAGTGGCTCTTTCGCGAGCATCTGGGCATCGCCGCGGCGCACGGCCTGCCCGTGATCCTGCACACGCCCATCCGCCTGGCGCCCCAGGGGCCGACGATCACGCCTCGGGTGCTGGAGATCATCAAGGAGGAAGGCTTCCCCGTGGAGCGCTGCGTGTTCGACCACGCCGGCGAGGAGACCATGGACTTCCGCATGAGCACGGGCGCCATGGTCGGTCTGTCGATCTGCTGGGACAAGATGCCGCCGGAGGTGGCCGCGCGCTACGTCATCGACCACCCCGACCAGCGCGATCACATCATCATCAACTCGGAGCTCGGTGGCATGGGCAACGACTACTTCATGGTGCCGCGCGTGCAGCTCGCCATGAAGCTGATGGGGCTCGACAAGGAGACGATCGACGACGTGTGCTGGAAGACGCCGAAGGAGTTCTTCAAGCTGCCCGTCGCGTAGACGGCTCGCGCGAGGAAGGGACGGCGGCGCGGGGGGCCGGCGATCGCGATCGCCGGCCCCCCGCGCCGCCCCGCATCTAGTCGTAGAGCAGGACCGGCTTGATCGTCGTCCCGTCGAGCGCGTCGGCGGCCGCCTGTTCGACCTGCTCGAAGGGGTAGTGCCGGATGAGCCGGTCGATCGGCAGCTTGCCGAGCTCGTGGAGCCGGGCGAGAGCCGGGATGAAGTGCTCGGGCCGGCTCTCGCTCTCGGAGACGCCGACGATCCGCCGGCTGTCCAGCATGAAGTTGGCGTCGAGCGGTACCGTGGCCCTGCGTGGGTACGTGCTGAGCACGGCGCAGGTGCCCCGCGGCGCCAGGACCTGGATGGCCTGGCTGAGCGCCGCCGTGCTGCCGCTGGCCTCGACCGCGTATGCTACGCCGCCGCCGCTCAGCTCCTTCAGGGCGTCGACCGCCTCCTCGGATCCGGCCTCGACGGCGTCGGTCGCCCCGAGCTCGAGCGCGAGCCGGAGCCGGGCGGGGACGAGGTCGATGGCGACGATGCGCGCCGCGCCCGAGAGTGCGGCCGCCATGATGGCCGCCATGCCCACAGCGCCGGCGCCGAACACCGCGATCGTGCTGCCCGGCTCCGGACGGAGCACGTTCATGACCGCGCCGGCGCCCGTCTGGATGCCGCAGCCCAGGGGCGCCAGGACGTGCAGCGGCGCGTCGTCCGGCACCTTGACGAGACAGCGCTCGTCCACGAGGGCGTGCCGGGCGAGCGACGACTGCCCGAAGAAGTGGCCGTGCAGCGGCCGGCCGCCCTGGTGGAGCGTGTGGCTGCCGTCGGCGCGGGTGCCCCCGAAGAGGTTGAGCGCGTGGAAGCTGTGGCATGAAGCCGGATGGCCGGCCGCGCAGGCCGGGCAGCGCCCGCACGAGCTGAACGAGGCGAGGACATGGTCACCGGCGACGACACGACGCACCGAGGCGCCGACGCTCTGCACGACGCCGGCGCCTTCGTGACCGAGGACGCCTGGCAGGGGGAACGGGAGGCTCCCGGCGCGCGCCGAGAGATCCGTGTGGCATATGCCGGTGGCCACCATGCGCACCAGCACTTCGTCGGCGCGGGGCTCGTCCAGCTGGATCGTCTCGAGCGTGAACGGCGCGCCGGCCGCGCGCACGACCGCGGCGACGGTCTCTGTCCTCATGGCTCTCCTTCCTGACGCCTATTCAGCGCCTCGTCAGCGCGCGGTCGAGCTCATCGCACGTCTCCAGCAGCGCGGCGCCGAGCTCCTCCTCGTGGCCCGCGAACCGCTGACTCGGGACCGGGATGGTGACCGACGCGATCTCGCCCCAGGCGTCGTGGATCACCGCGCCGACCGCCGACACCCCGACGACGTGTTCGTCGCGGTCGTAGGCGATGCGGTCGGTGCGCACGACATCGAGCTCCGCGAGCAGCTCCTCGCGGTCGGTGATCGTTGCGGCCGTGAATCGCTGCAGCTTGCCCGGCAGGAGGCGATCGACCTCGTCCGGGGGGAGGGCCGCCAGGAGGGCCTTGCCGCACGCCGTGCAGTGGACGGGGAGCGTCGCGCCTATGCCGGAGACCACCAGCAGCTGGTGGGCCATGACCTGGTCCACGAACGCCACCATGTCCCCCCGCAGCACCACCAGGTCGACCGTCTCGTCGACGCGGCGCGACAGTGCCTCGAGATGGGGCCGCACGGCGTCGCGCAGGCTTCGCCGCCGGGAGAGCGTCATGGAGACGAGCCCGAGCCCGAGCTCGGCGACGCCCAGCTCGGGCCGCCACGCGACGAGGTTCTCCGTCGCCAGGGCGCGGACGATCCTGTGGGTCGTGGAGCGAGGCAGGCCCGTGGCCGCCGCCAGCGAGGACAGCGTCATGCCGCCGTCGGCGGCGCTGAGGACGCGCAGGATCGCGGCCGCACGGGCGATGACCTGGATGCCGGCGGTGCGCCCGCCGTCTGATCCCGACGTGATGCCCGCCTCCGCGCCGCCGGCGTCCTGCCGTCGCGCTGTGTCAACGTCCATCGGCGCTCACCTCCGGCGAGGTCTGCGCCAGTGCGCAGACCCTGGGCTTTGGCTTGACACGCATACGCGCGAGCGTATCATGCCCGTATCGTGGGTTCACTGCCCGTATCGTGAGATGACCCTGCCAACGTGCTGGAGCCAGCGGCGAAAATGGGGACTCGGTCCCCGGCAAGGAGTGGGGATGACTGATCGGGACCACAAGCTCAGCAGGCGCGACTTCCTCAAGGTGGCTGGCGTCACCGGCGCCGCCGTTGGCCTGGGCGGCGCCATGAGTGGCGCCGTCGCCGCCTGCGGCAGCAGCGACGAGGGCGGCGGCGGCAGCAGCCCCGGAACCGGCCGCACCATCAAGGTCGGCTTCGTCTCGCCGTTGACCGGCCCGCTGGCTCCCGTTCGGCGAGGCCGACCAGTTCTGCGTCGACCAGTGGAACGCCGCCGTCAAGGGCGGCGTCAAGTGCGGCGACGGCCAGACGCATCCCATCGAGATCATCATCAAGGACTCGCAGTCCGACACCAACCGCGCCGCGACGGTGGCCGGCGACCTCATCACCAACGACGGCGTCGACATCATGATGGTGACCTCGACGCCGGACACGGTGAACCCGGTGGCCGACCAAGCGGAGGCGCTGCAGACGCCCTGCGTGTCCAACGACTGTCCGCTCGAGGCCTACTACGCGGGTCGCGGCGTGACGCCGTTCAAGCAGGGCGCCTTCAAGTGGACCTACCACGCTTTCTGGGGCATCCAGGACCTGGCCAATATCCAGCTGGACATGTGGAACACGCTGAAGACGAACAAGCGCGTCGGCGTGATGTGGCCGAACGACCCCGACGGCCAGTCGGACGCCGACCCCAAGACCGGGCTGCGCATCTACTACAACCCGCAGGGGTACTCGGTCGTGGACGGCGGTCGTTACCAGAACGGCAGTGAGGACTTCACGACGCAGATCAGCAAGTTCAAGGCGGCCGGCGTCGACATCCTGAGCGGCGTCATGATCCCGCCTGACTTCACGAACTTCTGGAAGGCGTGCATCCAGCAGGGCCTGCAGCCCATGGCGAACACCATGGCCAAGGCGCTGCTGTTCCCGTCGGCCGTCGAGGCCCTCGGCAAGATCGGCTACGGTCTCAGCTCCGAGGTCTGGTGGTCCCCGAGCCACCCCTTCAAGTCGTCGCTCACTGGCCAGACCTGCCAGGAGATCGCCGACGCCTACGAGTCCTCGACGGGCAAGCAGTGGACCCAGCCGATCATGCACTACGAGGTCTTCGAGGTCGTCGTCGACGCCCTGAAGCGCGCCACCAACGTCGACGACAAGCAGGTGCTCGTCGATGCCATCAAGAACACGAACATCGATACCCTCGCCGGCCACATCAGCTGGACGGCGGGTCCACCGCTCAACCCGGGCGACAACGTGTGCCTCACGGCGCTCACCGGCGGTCAGTGGAACAAGGGCACGAAGTACCCGTTCAACATCGACGTCGTGAGCAGCGAGTGGGCCAAGAAGAACCTCAACGTCGACATCCCGACGACCGCCGAGTTCAAGCCCATCGCCTACTGATCCGAAGAGGCCTCCCGCCTGGTCGCATCCCGCACGATCAGGACAGCCGTGGGGCGGGGCCGCAGGCCCCGCCCCACGGCATTTTCCGGAGCTGTGAGAGCCCGGCCGTGGCGAGGGCCGATCCAGCGGGCTGACCGGCCCTGAGATCCCGCACGAGCGGAGCGGTGCGCCGTGAGCTGCGCATGGCTCGGTCACGCGGGTGGTGAAAGGTGGCACACGCAGTGGAAGGCACAGCACAGGACCTCGCCGCGATCGTGGGGCGCGCCCACGTCGCGGAGGATGCGTCGACCCGCGGCACGTACGCCCGCGACGAGAGCTTTGCGCCGGCGATGCAGCCCCGCGCCGTCGTGCGCCCCGGCTCGGCCGAGGAGGTGGAGCGCCTCGTCGCCTGGGCCAACGAGACGCTGACGCCGCTGGTGCCGGTCAGCTCCGGCCCGCCACACGTTCACGGCGACACGGTGCCTGGTGTGGCCGGCGCGGTCATCGTCGACCTCACGCGCATGGACCGCATCCTGCGCATCGATCGCCGCAACCGGGTCTGCGTCATCGAGCCGGGCGTGTCCTGGGCCGAGATCCAGCCCGCGCTCGCCGCGCACGGTATGCGGATCACGCCGCCGCTGGCCCCGCGCGCGACCAAGAGCGTCATCGCCTGCCTGCTGGAGCGCGAGCCGACGCTCATCCCGCGCTACAACTACCAGCTGCCCGAGCCGCTCCGCGATTGCGGCGTCGTGTGGGGCGGCGGCGAGGTGACCTACACGGGCGAGGCGGGCGGGTGGTCGCTGTCTCTCGACGAGCAGTGGCGGGCCGGCGTCGTGCAGGCCGAGCCGAAGGGCCCGGCACAGACCGATTTCTTCCGCCTGCTCACGGGCGCCCAGGGCAGCATGGGCATCGTCACCTGGGCGAGCGTCAGGTGCGAGCTTCTGCCGAGCGCCCGTGCGCTGCGCTTCATCGCCGGCGCGAGCCTCGACGAGCTCCTGCCCGTCCTTCGCGCGATCCTGCGGGTGCGCCTCGGCGACGAGGTCTTCGTGGTCGATGCCGCGTGCCTGGAGCGCCTGCTCGGCGCGGCCGCCGATCCGGTGGCGCGACAGGATCTACCCGCCTGGTCGATCGTCGTCGGTCTGGGCGGCCGCGAGAAGTTCGCCGCGGAGCGCGTGACGGTCCAGGACGCCGACCTGGCGGCGCTGGCGAGCCACAACGGAGTGACGGTCGCCGCCGCCCTTCCCGGCGTCGCCGACGGCGCCCTCGAGGACGTTCTCGACAGAGTCGCGGCCAGGCCGTGGCGGCCGGCGGCGAAGGGTGGGAGCGCCGACGTCTTCTTCCTCACCACCCTCGACCGGGCCCCGGGCTTCGTCGCCGCGGCCCGCGAGGTCGCCGGGACGCTCGGGTTCCCGCCCGGCGACCTCGGCGTCTACATCCAGCCGCAGCACCAGGGTGTGAGCCATCATGTCGAGCTGTCGCTCCCGTTCCACCCCGAGGATGCGGACGAGGCCGGGCGCGCGCGGCGCTTCCACGATGAGGCCGCCGCGCGCCTCATCGGCGACGGCGCCTACTTCTCCCGCCCCTACGGCTCCTGGGCCGCGCCCGTGTATGCGCGCGATGCCGCCTCGACCGCGGCGCTGCGCAAGGTCAAGCGCATCTTCGACCCCAACGGGATCATGAACCCCGGCAAGCTCTGCTTCCCGGCCTTCGTCGGAAAGGAGGCCTGAGATGGCCCTCACCGACTACCGCGCCGACGCCCTGCGCTGCACGCGCTGCAGCTACTGCAAGTGGATCCCCTTCGACCTCGTGAAGAGTCACCGCTTCGCCAAGGGCTGCCCCTCCGTCGAGGCCAACCACTTCCATTCCTACTCCGGGGGCGGTCGCCTCATCACCATGCTGAGCCTCATGGACGGCCGCAGCGAGGTCACCGACAGGGTCGTCGACATCGCCTTCCGCTGCCAGCTCTGCGGCAACTGTGACGTGGGCTGCAAGCTGTGCCGTTACGACATGGAGCCGCTCGCCGCGCTCCACGAGTTCAGGGCCCACCTCGTCGAGCAGGGCCGGACGCCGGGGAGCTACGGCCCCATCATCGAGCGGGTGCGCGCCGGCAACCGCGGCGAGGGCAAGACGGCGGCCGAGCGCTCGGCCTGGGCCGAGGGCCTCGGCCTCAAGGACGCGAGCAGGGAAGCGGCCGACGTCGTCTTCCATCCCGGCTGCAAGTACGCTCTCGACGACGGCCTGCGAGAGACGGTCCGCATCCAGGTCCGGGTGCTCCAGGCCGCCGGTCTGACCGTCGGCCTCCTGCCGGAGACCGGCTGCTGCGGCGGGCTCGCCTTCGACATGGGCTATCGCGACGAGTTCGCGGAGGCCGGCACGGCGATGCTCGAGAAGTGGACGGCCGCCGGCGTCACGACCGTCGTCACCCCGTGCGCCGACTGCTATCACACCTTCAAGCGCCTCTACCCCGAGCTTGGCTCCACGGTCGAGGCGCTGCACACGGTCGAGCTGGTCGACAGGCTCATCAAGGACGGGCGCCTCACGTTGACGACGCCCGTCCCCATGACCGTGACCTATCACGACCCCTGTCACCTCGGCCGCCAGGGCGAGCCCTACGTGCCCTGGGACGGCGAGGAGACGAAGATCTACGGCCAGGCCGTCGTCTACGACCCGCCGCGCCCCCGCTACAACGGAGCGCAGGGCGTCTACCAGGCGCCGCGCGACGTCCTTGCCGCCATCCCCGGCCTCGAGCTCGTGGAGATGGACCGCAACCGCGAGGCCGCCTGGTGCTGCGGCGCCGGCGGCGCCTGCCGCGAGGCCTACCCCGAGTACTCGGCCTGGGCGGCCTCGGAGCGCATCGTGGAGGCCGAGGCGACCGGTGCCGAGGCGATCGTCTCCGCCTGCTCGCGCTGCGAGCTCAACTTCGCCGAGGGCATCGCCGCCTCCGGCGCCGGCCTCGCCGTCCACGACGTGCTCGAGCTCGTCGCGCGAGCTCTGGGCGACGGAAAGGAGGCGAGATGACCTCCGCCCTCGCGCCCGAGGTCTACCGTGCCCTCGAGGACATCGTCGGCGCCGAGCACGTCGCAGACGACCCGGCCGTGCTCGACGGCTACGCCTTCCAGTACCTCGCGGAGCTCGTGAGGCCCGAGAACAGTCCCTACATGCCGCGGCCGGCGGCCGTGGTCATGCCGGCCACCACCGAGGAGGTGCAGGCCGTCGTCCTGCTGGCGAACCGCCACGGGCTGAAGGTCAAGGCCACCGGGACGGGCTGGTACTTCTTCAACGCGCCCATAAAGGACGAGGACCCGACGCTGCAGCTCGACCTGCGGCGCATGAACGCGATCCTCGAGATCGACGAGCAGAACCTGTTCGCCGTGGTCGAGCCCTACGTGATCCATGCCCAGCTGCAGGCCGAGACCCTCAAGCGGGGCCTCAACATCAACATTCCGGGCTCAGGGTGCTCCACGTCCATCGTCGCCAGCGCCTGCGCCTACGCCGGCCAGGGTCCGTTCTGCTACTTCATGGGCGGCA
This sequence comes from uncultured Thermoleophilia bacterium, assembly GCA_963707335.1. GTDB lineage: Bacteria > Actinomycetota > Thermoleophilia > UBA2241 > UBA2241 > CAIXSE01. The sequence goes on from CAVPQD010000026.1 coordinate 9,151, forward strand.
ACGCCGAGAACGTGCTCGGCATGGAATGGGTGACACCCGAGGGCGAGATCGTCCGCACCGGCTCGCTCGGCTCCGGCGACGGCTGGTTCTGCAGCGAAGGTCCGGGGCCGAGCGTGCGCGGCATCTGCCGCGGCGCGATCGGATCGCGCGGCGGCATGGGCGTGTACACGAAGTGCGCCATCAAACTGGGCCCGAACTTCGGTGCCACCGACTGGGAGATCGGCGGCACGTTGCCCGCCTACCGTCTGCCGCTGGCCGAGACCATGCGGGCCTACACGCTCGCGGTACCGACGTGGGACGCCTGGGCGGATGCCTACTACAAGATCTACGACAACGAGATCGGCTACATCTTCCACCGCCAGTTCAACCTGGCCGGCGCCGACCTCGCGGCGGCTTTCTGGCTGATGTACAACGACCACACGAAGACGCTCTCCGACGTGCCGGGACTGGCCGCGCGGCCGGAGATCAAGGAGCTCACGGAGGAGCTGCGCATCTCCTTCCAGATCGTCCTCGGCGGCCGCTCGAAGGCCGACATCGAGCTGCAGGACCGGATCCTCGACGCCATCCTGGAGGACGTCGGCGGCTGGAAGGTCGAGCGCTTCTGCGAGACGGACATGGCCGAGTTCACCAACATGTACCTGCAGCGCCTCGGGCACAAGCACATCAACTTCGTCTGGGCCGGCGGCTACATCGGCAGCTGGATGCAGTTCGGCACGCCCGACTGGGTCAAGGGCTACGTGCCCACGGCGGCCGCAGGCCTCGAGCGGGACGCGAAGGACGGCCTCCTCGTGCAGTGCGGCGGCGACGCCATGATGGGGAGCGGCAGCGGCCTGCCGGGCGGCGGCGAGATGGGACTCGAACAGTTCGTCTCCTACGACGCCGCCGACCTCGAGTCCACCAGGGCCGCCGCCCGCCACATGGAGGACGCCGTCAAGGACGCCGCCGCGATCGGCTATCCGCCGGGCAAGGAGTTCATGTACCTCCAGATGGGCTGGAGCGACGAACGGATCTGGGAGGCTCTCTCCCGTGCCAGCCAGCCGCAGGTCTTCCGCTTCCAGCGCCGGATCAAGGAGGCTTTCGATCCCAACGACGTCGGCGACCGCATGTACCCGACGCTGCCGGATGAGGTCGGGTAGGCTGTACGCCGGGCGCGCTGAAGGGGCCGGCATCGACCGAGCTGCGCGCGGGTAAGTCGCAGGCGACGCGGGAGTCGCGGCCCGGCTGAGAGCCGGGCCGCGAGAAGCAGCAGGAGCAGGAGGACTCGAAGGATGGCAACGACAGGCGACCCGGGACAGATCGTCGAGGCGCTTGCCGCGCACGAGGAGACGCTCAGCGCGGTGTACGGCGCGTACGCCGCCGCGTACCCGGACGTGAAGGCGCTGTGGCGCACCATGGCGGCTGAGGAGTTCATGCACGGCAAGCTGCTGCGGTCCATGCTGGACCGGCCGCAGGACCTACAGGCCTACGTCGAGGCGCGTCAGTTCGACCTGGCCGAGATCCAGGCCGAGACGAAGAAGCTGCAGAGCTTCGCGAGGCTGGCGGCCAGCGCCGGGTTGACCATGCAGGACGCCTTTCGCTCAGCCATCAAGTTCGAGAGCTCGCTCATCGAGTCCGAGGCGCTCACGGCCTGCGACGACGACACGCCGGAGATGGCGGCCGTGCTCGACACCCTCAAGGAGCAGACCGAGCGCCACCAGCACCGCCTCTCGGAGTCGCTCGACAAGTACCAGCGCTAGGCTGGGGAGAGGCGGCGCGCGTGGGCGCCCCGCCTCTCCACGACGGCCGCCGATGACGCCGCATCGCACTGGTCACCCCGGCTGATGGGTACGGTATGTCTCGTTGACCCGCGTCTCCACACAGGGAGTGCGACCGATGGCCAGCGAGCATGCGGCGGCGCAGCCGCCGCTCGACGAGCACCGGCTGCTGAAGCTGTCGCTGCAGGGGCAGGCCGTCGCGCGGCCCGTGCCCATCGAGCCGTGGCGGGCGGCCACGTACGCGAGGTGGCTGCGCATCCTCAACGAGACGGGCGATCCCTACGCGGTGGGCGGCGCCTTCGCGGTGTACGCCTACACCGGCGCCTGGCGCGACAGCAAGGACCTGGACGTGTTCCTGCCGCCGCACGGCCTGAAGCCGGCGCTCGACGCCTTGCGGGCCGCCGGCTTCCGGACCGAGGTCCGCGACCGCCTCTGGCTCGCGAAGGTCCACCGGCCACCGGCGTTCATGGACCTCCTCTTCGCGGTCCGCCACAGCACCTCGCTGCGCATCACAGCCGACTGGTTCAGCACGTGCCGTCCCGTGGAGCTGTTGGGGGTGCGCACGTGCATGCTGGGTCCCGAGGAGGTGATCGCGACCAAGGTGTACCTCGCCGCCCGCGACCGCTTCGACGGCGCGGACATCGCGCACCTGGTCCGCGCCGCCGGCGGACGGGTGGACTGGCAGCGCGTCATCGATCTGCTGCACGGCGACGAGGAGATCGTGCTCTGGCACCTCGTCTTCTTCCAGATCGTCTATCCGGGTCTCGTCGACTATCTGCCCACAGACCTCATGGGGCGGGCCTTCGACCAGCTGAGAACGGCCTGGTCTGATCCCGCCGACCAGCGCGCCTTCCGCGGCATGCTGCTGGATCCCGAGGTCTTCGCCGTGGACGTGACGGAGTGGGGACACGATGACGGCCGCGAGCACGCGCCGCTCGTGGACGAGGACGGAGCGGCCCTGTGAGCACGGCCGCGACAAGGCCATGAGGGTCGCGGCCGTCGGCGACCTGCACTGCCGGGCCGCGTCGCGCGGCAGGATCGTGCAGCTGCTGGACGGCGTGCAGGACAGGGCCGAGGTGCTGCTGCTGGCCGGCGACCTCACCAATCTCGGCTTGAGCGAGGAGATGGAGGCACTGCTCACCGAGCTCGACCACTTCGCCATGCCCAAGGTCGCCGTGACGGGCAACCATGACCATGAGAGCGACCAGGGCGAGCTGCTGGTGCACATGATGGTGAGTGCCGGCATCCACGTGCTGGACGGCGACGTGTGGGAGACGGGCGGCGTCGAGTTCGTCGGCACCAAGGGCTTCTGCGGCGGCTTCGGGCACCATCGCCTGCAGCCGTTCGGCGAGCGGCTCCTCAAGACGTTCATCCACCACAGCATCAGCGAGGTGGTGCGCCTGGAGAGCGCCCTGGAACAGTGCAAAGGCGACAGGCGGGTGGCCGTGCTGCACTACGCGCCGATCGCCGCGACGCTCAAGGGCGAGCACCCCGAGATCTATCCCTTCCTCGGGTTCTCCCTGCTGGCCGACGCCCTGGACCGCCACGGCGTGGACGTCATCGTGCACGGCCACGCGCACCACGGCGCGCTCAAGGGGAAGACGCCTGGGGGCATCCCCGTGCACAACGTGTCGCAGCACGTGCGCATCCGGCATCGCAAGCCGGCCTACCTGCTGTTCGACGTGTAGGCCGCGAAGGAGGCCGGACGATGGACGACGCCGAGGGGCTTCGCACCTTCCTTTACGGTCAGCGGCTCGGTGCTGTACGCGATCCACCGCCGCGGCTGGCTGTAGGCGCGCCGGGCCGGACGCTAGCTCGGCGCGGTCACGGACCCGAGGCGTTCGAGCAGCCTCTCCAGCTCGTTCCGCGTCGTCATCCTGCCGAGGCTGAAGCGCACCGCTCCGGCCGCCACCGCGGGAGGAACGCCCATGGCGGCGAGGACGGGCGAGGCGGTGACGCCTCCGGAGTGACAGGCCGAGCCCGTGCTCGCCGCCACGGTGGGCAGGGCGGCGAGCAGGTCCGAGCCTCGCCGCCCCAGGAAGCTCACGTTCAGCGTGTTGGGCAGGCGCCGTGCCGGGTGGCCGTTGACGACGACGGCCTCCCCGAAGCGCGCCTGCAGTCGCTCCCACAGCCAGTCGCGCGAGCGGCGCACGTCGTCCGTCCAGGAGAGATCGCCGGCCAGCTCCGCGGCGGCGCCGAGCGCGACGTCCAGGAGCGCGTTCTCGGTGCCGGCGCGGCGGCCGTCCTCATGCCCTCCGCCGTGCAGGAGCGGCTCGAGCCGCACACCTTCGCGGACGTACAGGGCGCCCACGCCCTTGGGCGCGTAGAGCTTCTGGCCGGCGACCGACAGCAGGTCGACGCCGAGGTCGTCCACCTTGGTCGGCAGCTTGCCGACGGACTGCGCCGCGTCGGTGTGGAAGAGCACGCCGGCCTCCCGCGTCACGCGCGCGATCTCCGCGATGGGCTGGATCGTGCCGACCTCGTTGTTGGCGTGCATCACGGACACCAGGACGGTCTCGGCACGCAGGGCCCGGCGGATGTCGTCGGGGTCGACGATGCCCTGCCCGTCGACCCCGACGACCGTCACCCGGGCTCCCAGGCGCCGGAGAAAGCGGCAGGGCTCGAGGACGGCCGGATGCTCTATCTGCGTGGTGATGAAGTGAGGAGCCGGCTTCGCGGCGGCGTAGAAGGCGCCGAGGAGCGCCGCGTTGTCGGACTCCGTGCCGCCGCTCGTGAAGACGACTTCGTGCGGCGTGCAGCCGAGCAACGCGGCGATCTGGGCCCGCGCGCGTTCGACTGCGTCGCGCGCGGGCTCCCCCGCCCAGTGACTGCTCGACGGGTTGCCGTAGGCCTCCGTGAGATAGGGCAGCATGGCGGCCGCCACCTGCGGGTGGACGGGCGTGCTCGCGTTGTAGTCGAGATAGATCGGTGTGTCCGCCATCCCGACAGCTTCAGTCGTCGACCACGCCCCAGCTGAAGGCGGACGACGTGGCGCCCCACGCGCCCCAGTCGATGGTGTTGGCCGTCATCGACGCGGTGAGCGGTTCGCCCAGCGCGGTGTGGTGGAGGGGACGCGGCGTCAGCGACAGGCGAGAGCTGCGGCGGTCCTTCGTCGTCCGCCACTGGTCTTCGGGGACCTCGTCGCACTTGCGCAGCAGCAGGTCCCACTCCTCGTCGATCCAGTGTTGCAGTTCGGCCACGATGTGCTCCGCCTCGGGCCGCGCGAGATGCGCGAAACGTCCCTGCCTCTCCAGCCAGGCCGCGATGGGCTGCTTCGTGCGCGGCCGGTAGTCCAGGCGATACCGGCCATCCTCCACCTCAAAGAGCGGCCAGTAGCAGGTCTCGGTGGCGAGCCGGGCGAGGGACATGGCCTCGTCGTTCTCGGTGCGCCAGCCGCGCGGGCAGGGCGAGAGCACGTTGAGGAAGGTGGGGCCGTCCACGCTCAACGCCTTCGCTGCCTTGCGCATGAGGTCGCGCGGGTCGTGCGGCGAGGCTTGCGCCACATAGGGGATGCGGTGGGCGACCATGATCTCCGTCAGGTTCTTGCTCATCTGCCGTTTGCCGTCGGAGGCCGCGCCGACAGGGCTCGTCGAGGTCCAGGCCTTGGCCGGCGTCGCGCTCGAGCGCTGGAAGCCGGTGTTCATGTAGCCGCCGTTGTCGTAGCAGACGTAGAGCATCGAGTGGCCGCGCTCCATGGCCCCGCTCAAGGCCTGCAGGCCGATGTCGTAGGTGCCGCCGTCGCCGCCGAAGGCGATGAACTTGACGTGGTCGTGCAGCCGGCCGCGCTTGCGCAGCGCGCGGAAGGCCGTCTCCACGCCGGAGAGCGTGGCGGCGGCGTTCTCGAAGTTGGTGTGGATGTAGCTGCCCTTCCAGGAGGTGGTGGGGTAGCGCGTGGTGGAGACCTCGAGACAGCCCGTGGCGCCGGCCACGACGTGGTGGCCATGGACGGCAGACAGCACCTGACGCACGACCACGGGAGCGGCGCAGCCGCTGCATGTGCCGTGGCCGTTGGCCAGGTTCGACTCCGTCTGAGCCGCGGCGTGCCAGCGGCTTCGGTGCTCCTCGAAGCGCGAGGTGGGCACCAGGGCGTTCAGGGCGCAAGCCTCGACGCAACGACCGCACGCGATGCAGCGGGGTTCATCGACGACGATCGAACCCAGGTACTGGCTGCGCCGGCCCTCGCCCTTGCTCTTGGCGTCGCGGCGCACACTGATGCACGACACCGGGCACTTCTTGGCGCACACGCCGCAGAAGATGCAGGCGTGCGAGCCGTCTTGCGTGGAGGCCAGGTCGAAGAGACCGGCGCCGGGCTGCTTGCCCACGAGCTCGCGGCTCTCCAGCCCAGGAGGGGACAGGAGCCTGTCGGCGCGGGCGGCGTCGAGCAGCGCGGAATGACGGGCGTCATGTGCGTCGGGCATGGCTCTCGTTCCTTTCCACCAACACAATAGGGGAAAGTCGGAATAATAGAGGGCCGGGAGACCTACGAGAAGCATAGTCGGCATTGGACGGCCGCGCTGGCCGCATCTGCGCTAGCATGCGCAGTGGCAACTCATGCGCCGTCAGAGGAGAGCACGTGAACCAGCAGGGTGACCCGATGATCGGCGGCCGCGACGGCGCGGCCGCCGACCACGTGGCGCGCAACCAGGCGGCGTGGGACGAATGGGCCGCGGAATTCGTCGGACCGGGCGAGCGGTCCTGGGCCAGCGCGGAGCCCTATTGGGGCATCTGGCGGCTCGCAGAGGCAGAGTTGCACGTGCTCCCAGACGATCTGGACGGCAAGGACGCGATCGAGTTGGGCTGCGGCACCGGCTACGTGTCGGCCTGGCTGGCGCGGCGCGGGGCCAGGCCCGTCGGCGTCGATATCTCCACAGGGCAGCTCACCACGGCGCGGCGGCTGCAGCGGGAACACGGCATCGTATTCCCGCTGCACGAGGCCAGCGCCGAGCAGCTGCCCTTCCCGGACGAGAGCTTCGATCTGGCCATCAGCGAATACGGCGCATGCCTGTGGGCCGACCCGCATCTGTGGGTGCCGGAGGCGGCCCGCGTGCTTCGCCCGGGTGGCCGCCTCATCTTCCTCACGAACGGCATCATCCTCATGCTCTGCGCCGGCGACGATCCGGACGGACTGCCCACCGAGCGGCTCGTGCGCAGTTCCTTTGGCATGCATCGCATGGAGTGGGCCGGGGATCCCTCCGTCGAATTCCACCTGGCGCACGGCGACTGGGTACGGCTGCTGCGGGGCAACGGCTTCGACATCGAGGACCTGATCGAAGTCCAGGCTCCCGCCGGGGCGACGACGGAGTTCGAGGGCGTCGCTTCTCCGGAGTGGGCGCGGCGCTGGCCGAGCGAGGAGATCTGGAAGGCACGCAAGCGGGAGGCGGGGGCATGACGCGCATCGTGGACCGAGGGCGCCTGCGCGCGTCGCGGGCGCGGGAGGCCGACCTCTTCAGCGAGCGCCACCCGCGCTCCCTCGAGCTCTTCCGTCGGGCTGGGGCGCACATGCTGGACGGCGTGCCCATGAACTGGATGACACGCTGGGCCAGTCCCTTCCCGCCGTTCGTCGCCGAGGCCCACGACGCCCGGTTCACGTGCGTGGACGGGCACGAGTACATCGACTTCTGCCTCGGCGACACCGGCGCGATGACCGGCCACGCGCCGCAGGCCGCGGTGGCCGCGATCCGCGCTCAGCTCGACCGTGGCATCACGACGATGCTGCCCACCGAGGATTCGCTGTGGGTCGCCGCCGAGCTCTCGCACCGTTTCGGGCTGCGCTACTGGCAACTCGCGCTGACCGCCACCGACGCGAACCGCTTCGCCGTACGCCTCGCCCGTCACATCACGCACCGGCCGAGGATCCTCGTCTACAACTACTGCTACCACGGCTCTGTGGACGAGACGATCATCACCATCAACGACGGCGTGCCGGGTCCCAAGCCGGGCAACGCCGGGCCTCCCGTCGACCCGACGGTGACGACGAAGGTCATCGAGTGGAACGACGTGCCGGCGCTCGAGGCCGCGCTGGCGCCGGGCGACGTGGCCTGCGTCCTGGCCGAGCCGGCCATGACGAACATCGGGATCATCCTGCCGGAGCCCGGCTACCACGATGTCCTGCGCCGGCTCACGCGCGAGACCGGGACGCTGCTCGTCATCGACGAGACGCACACGATCAGCGCCGGCCCCGGCGGCTGCACACTGGCTTGGGGCCTCGAGCCGGACATGGTGACGCTCGGCAAGCCCGTCGGCAGCGGCATCCCGAGCGCGGCCTACGGCTTCGGGCGCGCGGTGGCCGACCTCATCCACGCCGACTGGGACTACCACGCCGCCGACGAGTGCGGCGTCGGCGGCACCCTGGCCGGCAACGCCTTGTCGGTGGCGGCGATGCGCGCCACGCTCGGCGAGGTGCTCACCGACGAGGCGTTCGCCCACACCATCCCGCTGGCGGAGCGGTGGGCGGACGGCGTCCAGGGCGTCATCGACGAGTGCGAGCTGCCGTGGGTCGTGAAGCGCCTGGGCTGCCGTGCCGAGTACTGGCCACGGCCGGTGGCGCCGCGCGACGGCGGCGAGGCGGCCGCCGCGGAAGACGAGGAGCTGGACGGCTACCTGCACCTCTACATGCTGAACCGCGGCATCCTGATGACCCCGTTCCACAACATGGCGCTGATGGCTCCGCAGACGACCGCCGCCGACGTGGACCGCCACACGGCCGTCTTCAGGGCCGCGGTCGAGTCGCTCCCGGTGAGGCGCTGATGGACGAGCGGTCGGGCGTCGATCCGGGACGCGTAGCGGAGCTGTGGGAGCGCGAGTCGGCGCGTTACGCGGCGGAGCACCCGCGCTGCCTGGCGCTGCGCGAGCAGGCCCGCGCCACGATGCCGCACGGCGTGCCGATGAGCTGGATGGTCAGTTACTTCGCCCATCCGCCGGTGTGGGTCGCGGAGGGCCACGGCGCCCACTTCACCTGTGCGGACGGGCGCCGCTTCCTGGACACCAACATCGGCGACAAGAGCACGTTCGGTGGCATCGACCCGGAGCCGGTGGTGCGCGCCGTGCAGCGGCGCGTGGCCGCCGGCGCCCAGTTCATGCTGCCCACGGAGGACGCCATCGCGGTCGCCGAGCAGCTTTCGCGGCGCTGGCGTCTGCCGGCCTGGCAGTTCACGCTGTCGGCGTCGCAGGCCAACATGGAGGCGCTGCGCCTGGCGCGCCACGCCACCGGACGCGACCGCGTGCTGAGCTTCGTGGGCAACTACGGCGGCCACGGCGACGAGCTGCTGGCCGCCTTCGCCGGCGAGAAGCGCCTGTCGTACCTCGGTCTGCCCGAGGACGCCGGTCGCGACCTCGGCCTCGTGCAATTCAACGACGTGGAGGCGCTCGCCGCGGCCCTGCGGAGCGGCGCCTACGCCTGCGTCTTCACGGAGCCGGCGCTCACCAACGAGGGCGTGGTGATGCCTGAGCCGGGCTTCCACGACGGATTGCGCCGGCTCACGCGCGAGACCGGGACGCTCCTGGTCCTGGACGAGACCCATACGCTCATCTGCGGACCCGGCGGCCTGACCCGTGAGTGGGACCTGGAGCCCGACGTCGTGACCGTCGGTAAGGCCATCGGCGGCGGCCTGCCGCTCGGCGCCTACGGCATGAGCGCTGAGACTCGCCGCCGCCTTCGCACGCGGCCGGAGTCTCGCCGGCGTTGCCGGAGAGCTGGCCACGGGTGGCACGTTGTTCGGCAACGCCTTGAGCATGGCGGCGGCGCGGGCGGTGCTCACCGAGGTGCTCACACCCGAGGCCTACGCGCACGCGGCGGCGCTCGGCGCGCGCCTGGCCGGCGGCCTGGAGGCCGCCGTCGCGCGCGCCGGTCTGCCCTGGAAGGTGCAGCGGCTGTACGCCCGCTCCGGGCTCAGCCTGAGCGGACGCCTTGCCCGCAACGCTGCGGAGGCCGACGCCGACGAGCAGCCGGAGCTGAACGCGCTGCTCCGCCTGTACCTGGCGAACCGCGGTGTGTGGGAGGCCATCAGCACGGCCGGCCCGGCGATGTCCGTGGCGGCGGGTGAGACTGACGTGGACGACTACCTCGCCGCCTTCGACGCCTTCGTGCGGGACGTGACCGCGTCGCCGGGCGGTTAGCCTCGCCGCAGCCGCCGGTCATCCTTGAACGACCGGGGTCGACCGTTCGAAGCGGCCTCGCTCGCGCTCGCACGGGCGACGGATGGAGGACTGCGATGAAGGCGTTCGTGACAGGCGGAGCCGGGTTTCTGGGCTCGGCGCTGGTCCGGCAGCTGGTGGCCCGCGGCGACGAGGTCGTCGCGCTGGCACGCTCGGACGCGTCGGCGAGACGACTCGAAGAGCTCGTCGCCGGCGCGCCTGCGGATATCGGCGCCGGCCGGGTCGTGCGCGGCGAGGTCACGGACGCCGCTGCGCTTCGCGAGGGCATGGCCGGGGCGGACGCCGTCTTCCACGTCGCCGGCGACTACCGCATCGGCATCCCCGCGGGCGACCGGCCCGGCATGTACGCGAGCAACGTCGAGGGCACCCGCGCCGTGCTCGACGCGGCCGCTGCCGCAGGCGTGGGCCGCGTCGTCCACGTGTCCACCGCCAACGTGTTCGGCAACACCCACGGCCGCGTCGTGGATGAGACATACAGGCGGCCGGACCGCAGCTTCCTGAGCTACTACGACGAGACCAAGTTCCTGGCACACGAGCTGGCGGTGGAGCGGGCGGCGGCCGGGCAGCCCGTCGTCATCGTCTGTTCCGGGGGCATCTACGGGCCCGGCGACCACTCTGAGCTGGGGCGGCAGATCGAGCAGGCGGCGGCCGGCGGTTACAGGATGCGCACGTTTCCCGGCCTCGGCATCTCGCTGGCGTACGTGGACGACACGGCGGCCGGGCTGGTGCAGGCGCACGACCTCGGCCGCCCCGGCGAGGTCTACATCCTGGGTGGCGAGAACGTGACGCTCGGCGAGGTCCTGGACCTCACGGCTCGCGCCACCGGGCACGGCGTGCCAAGCCTGACCCTGCCGCGCTGGCTGCTCCGCGCCTTCATCCCGCTCGGCCGCTGGGTCGGGCCGCGGTTCGGCGTCGGCCCCGACCTGGCGGAGGCGATCCGCGCCTCGGACGGGGTGACCTACTGGGTCTCCAGCGAGAAGGCGCGGCGGGAGCTCGGCTACCGGCCGCGCGACCTCGTGAGCGGGCTCGCCGAGCTGCTGGGCGGGGCGGCGGAAGGCGAGCGCTGAAGGTGCGGCCGGGCCGGCTCGGGGCGGGTCGCCCGCCTCACGTGTCGATGTGCGACATGTCGGCGTAGCGATCGCCGGCGGTCCAGTCCGGCGGCGCGGCCTCGCCGATGCGGCGCAGGTCGTCGTCCGTCAGCCGGACCTGCGCCGCCGCCACGTTCTCCTCCAGATAGCGGCGATGCTTCGTCCCGGGGATGGGCACGATGTCCTCGCCTTGATGCAGCAGCCACGCAAGGGCGAGCTGCGCCGGCGTCAGACCCTTCTCACGAGCGATCTCTTCCACGCGCTCCACGAGCTGGAGGTTGTGCTGAAGGTTCTCGCCTTGGAAGCGCGGGTGTGCGCGCCGGAAGTCCCGAGGGTCACCCGCGAGATCATCGGCCGCGCGGAAGCGGCCCGTCAGGAAGCCACGCCCGAGCGGGCTGTAGGCCACGTACCCGATGCCCAGCTCGCGCACGGTCGGCAGGATCTCCGCCTCCGGCTGCCGCGCCCACAGGGAGTACTCGGTCTGCAGCGCGCTGATCGGATGGACGGCGTGCGCGCGGCGGATCGTGGCCGGCGCGGCCTCGGAGAGGCCGAGGTAGCGCACCTTGCCCGCGCGCACCAGCTCGGCCATGGCCCCGACGGTCTCCTCGATGGGCGTCGCCTTGTCCACGCGGTGCTGGTAGTACAGGTCGATGTGCTCGATGCCGAGCCGCTTCAGTGAGGCGTCGCAGGCTGTGCGCACGTAGTCAGGTCTGCCGTTGACGCCTCGCCAGCTGCCGTCCTCGCCGCGCACGTTGCCGAACTTGGTGGCGATGATCACCCTGTCGCGGCGGCCCGCGACGGCGCGACCCACGAGTCGCTCGTTGGTGAACGGCCCGTACACGTCCGAGGTGTCGAGCAGGGTCACACCCAGCTCGAGGGCGCGGTGGATCGTCGCGACGGCCTCGTCCTCGTCCGTCGCGCCGTAGAACTCGGACATGCCCATGCACCCCAGACCCTCGGCCGACACCACGAGACCCTGGCTGCCCAACCTGCGCTGTTCCACGACCCTCATCTCCTCCCGCCAGCGACGACGCGCCGTCGCCGCGTGTTGTTCCCCGCCAGCCCGTGTTCGAGGGCCCGCGGCCTGGACGACTCCAATGATGTGACCGTCATCATGCAGTACCCGAGCCGCGAGCGCGCCGAGGCATTCAGAGGGGATCCATCTCTGAAGGAGGCAATGGATCGCAGTGGCGTGGACTCGGAGCCCCGAGTGACCATGCTGGAGGAGATAGAGGCGGTCGACTACACGGGCGAGGCGGGCGGCCTGGCGGCGGATCGATCCTGCTCTCCCCAGGACGGCCCGGCTGGGCTACACTGCCAGGGGGTGCCGCGACGGCGCCCTGTGACCGGCGAGGAGGCATCATGAAGGACCATCAGGAGTGCTGCCTCGGGCAGATGAGCGCCGCTCAGGTCGTGCAGTGCGCCGAAGGCTCCAACACCTTCTGCTGGATCGCCGCCGCGACGCCGGACGAGACTACGTACGAGTGCTGCGGCGGCGGTGGGGAGAAGGCGCGCTTCAACAGGAGGAAGGGCTTCCTCGAGCCGAAGTCCATCGGTGCGGATGAGGTGCCGGACGGCCTGGTCTGGACCCGCCGCGCGATGTGACGGCCGGCTGCGGCCCGCTCCTGCGCGGACTGCGGCCGAGGCGGACGAGAACGGGCCGGGGAGGCTTCGATCGATGCCTCCCCGGCCCGTTCTCTTGTCGTCCGCGCCGGCCGGCCGCTTCGCCGGGCCGGCGCCCGTCAGCTCACGTGCGTTCGATGAGCTCTTCCTTGCCCTGCGGCCGCGAAGTAGGCGACGCTGGTCGCGGCGATGGTGAAGGGCGTCGACAGCAGGGCGAGCGGCCCCTCGGCCACGGCGCCGATGATGACGAACAGGATCACCAGGGCGAGGTGCTCCCAGAACCCAGCCTCACGGACCATGCGGAGGCTCTCGCCCATCGCCTCGCCGAGCCCCATGCCGCGGTCGACCATGAGCGGGAAGACGTAGAGCCAGATGGTGGCCAGCAGCAGACCGCCGATGATGGTGAGGGACGCGAGGCCGATGAGCACGACCAGGACGAGCGCCGCGCCGAAGTACGACCAGAAGCGGTCAAACCCGGAGAAGACGTCGCCTACTTCGGCCCGGCGGCCGTCGCGGACCCGGCCGATCACCATGCTGTACAGCCCGGCGAGCAGCGGCCCGCCGAGGATGCCCAGCGAGACGATGGTGAGCGCCGCGGCGATGAGCGTGCCCAGCAGCAGCGGGCCGATGTCGTCCACGAAGCGGCGCCAGCCGTGCTTGAAGACGTAGCCGATGTCCAATCCCGGACTGTCGATCGTCTGTGCGGTCCCGATAGCGTTCATGATCCATCCCTTCCGAGACTCGTTGACCTGATGCAAGGTTAGAGCAGCGCGACGCTCAGGTCGTCACCCCGGGGGAGCAAATCGGGTCAACTGTGGGGGGAACCTGCCTCCGAAGGGGCACCCCCGCGGAGGGAGGAGGGCCGCCGCGGGCGGACGGCGGCGACGGCGAGCTCGTGTGTCAGGCGAAACGACCGTTTCGATCGGGGGCCGCCTGGTGACCATGTCTTCGTACTGCTTAACGGTGAGGAGGATCCTGCGTGGTGATAGGGTCTGCGCGATGAGCCTTCGCGATCGCATACGGGCGTCGGTCGACGACATCAAGGCGCACGGGCAGCGGCTGGTGCAGCTCAACATCGATCTGCTCAAGGCCGAGCTGCAGCAGAAGACCCAGCGCTACGGCGCCGCGGTCGGCCTGTTCGTGGGCGCCGCCCTCGTCGCCCTCTACGCCATCGGCTTCGCGCTGGCGACGATCACGGCGGCGCTGTACGCCCTGGGGCTGGCACTTTGGCTCGCGCTGCTCATCGTCACGGCGGTGCTGTTCCTCATCGTGCTGATCCTGGCGCTCGTCGGCCGCGGCAGGCTGCGGCAGGCCAAGACGCCGCCGGGGCCGGAGGCAGCCAAGGCCGAGGCCCAAGCCACGGCCACGGCGGTGCGGGCCGGCGTGGACAAGGTGAGAAGCAGCGCGAGGTCCGGCGGGACCGCGGTCAAGAGTCCTTCGCCCACGGTGGCGACGATGCCGACCACGCCGCCGCCCGCGACCCCGACGTCCGGCGCCGGGGGGCTCGTCCCGCGACATGCCGTCGCCGCCTCCACCGCGACGATGCCGACCACGCCGCCGCCGGCGCCGCCCGCCGCCGGCGACACGGAGGGACCTTCCTGATGGCCGACCCAGCCGCCAAGCCGGGCGCCGCCGCGCCCAAGCCGTCGGTCGACGAGCTCCGCCGCCAGATCGGGCGCGAGCGTGAGGCGCTGACGAAGAGCTTCGACAAGCTCGCGGACGAGGTCGGCGAGGCCTCCGAGGCGGCGCGCCGCCAGGCGGCGGAGGCCCGCCGCAAGGCTCGCGTCATCGGGCCCGGCGTCGCCGGCGCCGTGGCCGCGCTGCTCGTGGCGCGCGGCCTGCTGCGCCGCCGCCGCCGATAAGAGACGGGTCCCGCCCGGGCTGCTGTCACCTGCCGCGACGAGCCCCGCGACCGCTCCGGCCAGATCCTGTGAGGCCCCTCAGTCCGTCGGCGGGCGGCCGCCGTGGCACGAGCAGTACGCGCCGGTGAAGTTCGCCGCCGGGGTGACACGCGCTGCAGGCGAACGAACCCGCGCCGTGCTCGCCCGCCGGCGGGTGGTTGAACGTCGACGGCACCCAGCCGCTCGTCGTGTGACACTGCGCGCAGTCCGTGAGTCCTCCGTGCTGTGATCCGTGGCAGCTGGAACAGGCACGTCCCGGCGCGTTCAAGCCGTTCGTGTGACAGCGTTCGCAGGGGAAGCTCGCGTGCACGCCGCCGAGGGCGATGGGGTGGCTGAAGTGGGACGCCCAGGACGACGTGGTGTGGCAGCGCAGGCAGGAGCCGCGGTCGGGGTGGGGCCGCTTGTGGCAGGTCTCGCAGCCGCTCTTTGGGTGCTTGAAGGTGGACGGCACCCAGTGGCTCGGCACGTGGCATTTGGCGCAGAGCGTGGTCTTCACGTTGGCGTGGCGTTTGGCGTGGCAGCTCACACAGCCGAGTGGAGCGTTCATGGCGGTCGCCGTCGACCTGGTGTGGCACTTCTCGCAGACGAGCGCGCGGTGCGGCTTGCCCAGGGCGACCGGATGCGTGAACGTCGACTTCCACGAGGCGAGGGTGTGACAGTCTGTGCAACGGCCGCGGGGCGCGTGGGGAGGCGTGTGGCAGGTCTCGCACGCTCCCGACGCCCGCTTGCCGTCGTGGCAGCGCAGGCAGTACGCCATCGTCGTCGGGGCGATGTAGACGTGGCCTGGTGTGTGCGCGTGCACCACCCTCGCATGGCAGCCGATGCACAGCGGGACGGCGGCGTGCTGCTGATGGGAGAAGGTCATCGCGTCCCACTTGACCGTCCGCTTGAGCGACGAGGCGGGGTGGCAGCCGCTCTTCATGCACGTCTCGTTGGGGATGTGCTCGGTGACGAAGATCGGGGCCTTGACCTGGCCGCGGACGTGCACGTAGACCTCGCGAAGGGCCGCCAGCTTGGCCTCGGCCAGCTCGATCGTGCCGGGCTTGATGTGGCACGTGACGCACTGGACGTCCTTGTGCGCCGAGGCCCGCCAGCTGCGACCGTATGGCTGCATCTCGTGGCAGGCGGTCACGCAGAAACTGCTGCGCTCGGTGTAGGCGGCGGCGGCGAGGACCACCGCGACGAACGCGACCAGCGCCGCGGCGCCGACGACCAGCGCCTTACCCGAGCGTCGCGCCCAGAAGCGTCGAAAGGCGGCTCTCACGGGCCGGGACTCTCGTTCATGGCGCCACTCTAGGACTCAATGCTCGTACGACACAACCTAGACGCCGAGGGTCGGCCGATGGCGGCCCACCCTCGGCGTCTGGGTCAGCCGTCGGCGCGATGGACCGACGCCTCCACCGTGACCGTCTCGCCCGGGTCCAGGATGCACACGCCTGTCTCGGGCGCCACGTCCGCCGCTATCGCCGCGAACTGCTCCGGCCGCCGCCGCGTGCGCTGGAACCAGGCGTAGGTGGCTTCCTTGTTGGTGTAGGCGGAGCCCGGCAGGTACAGGGTCCCCCAGTGGATGGGGGCGGCGACGCGCGGCTTCAGCAGCGTGAGCGCATGCGCGGCGGTGCGGGGGCTCAGGTGGCGGTGCTCCGGCACGCGCGCCCCCCACGTCTCGATGGGCAGCAGTGCGATGTCGATGCGGTCGTGCAGGTCCTCCATGCCGTCGAACAGCGCCGTGTCGCCGGCGAAGTACACCGTGGAGGAGCCGTGGATCAGGAAGCCGAGCGGCTCCGTGGCCGGCGAGACGACCCATCGCCGCCGCGTGTGCTTGGCGTGCACGGCGGCGATCTCCAGGTCGCCGAAGCGCAGGGTCGTGTCACGGCGCGTCTCGACCACGGTCCTGAAGCCGACGCGGTGGACGGTCTGCCCGGTGAGCGGCGGGCCGATGACGACCGACGTCTTGGGCAGCAGGCGCAGCGACTGGGCGTCGAGGTGGTCGAGGTGCAGGTGGCTGATGAGGATGGCGTCGATGTGGTGGTGGACGCCGGGGTCGGGCAGGGCGCCGTACCGGCGCAGGGGCCCGACCCACCGGCGCAGCACCGGGTCCGTGATGATGCGCACCCCGTCCATCTCGATGAGCACCGTGCCGTGGCCGACGTAGGTGACCTTCGTGGGCGGCGGCGTGGTCCCCGCGTCCGGCGGCCTCGCCCCGTTCACGATGTGCGTGGCATCCATCCCGGTCATGGCATACAGCATACGCCGGAACGGTCGCCCGGAGGCGTGAGACGGGCGGCCAAAGCGGGGGCGGGGCGGCGTGCGCCGCCCCGCCCCCGATCCGTTTTCACGCCACCTGCTCCTCCGGCGTCGTGTCCGGCCGCACGGGCAGCTCGACGGCGGATCCCGACTCCGGCAGCGGGGCCGGCGCGCCCTCGATGCCGATGCGCGGCAGCCAGTCGAGCCACGCCGGCAGGTACCAGTTCCAGGTGCCGAGCAGCTTCATCGCGGCCGGCACCAGCAGCGTGCGGATGAGCGTCGCGTCCAGCAGCACGGCCACGGCCAGGCCGAAGCCCATCTGCTGGAACATCACGAGGTCGCCGCTGGCGAAGCCCGCGAACACGGCGACCATGATGAGCGCCGCGCCCGTGATGATGCCGGCGGTGGAGCCGACGCCCGAGGTGACCGCGTAGGTGTTGTCGCCGGTGCGGTCCCACTCCTCCTTGATGCGGCTCAGCAGGAACACCTGGTAGTCCATGGAGAGGCCGAAGAGGATCGAGAACAGGAAGAGCGGCACCCACTGCTCGATCACATCGACCTGCTGGAAGCCCAGCAGGCCGGCCCCGACGCCCTTGCAGCGAGACGAGGGTGATCAGGCCGTAGGCCGCGCCCACGCTGAGCAGGTTCATCAGGATCGCCTTCGCGGGGATCACGACGCTGCGGAAGGCGACGAGCAGCAGCACGAAGCTCAGGGCCAGCACCATCGCGATGACCCACGGGAAGTAGCGGTTGACGATGTCGATGTAGTCGACGTTGCCGGCCGTCGCCCCGGTGACGTAGACGCTTGCCGGCGGTCGCGCCGAAGGCCTGCGGCACGAGCGTGCCGCGCAGCTCGCGGACCTTCGCGATGGCCAGGTCGCCCTGCGCGTCGCCGTTCACAGGCACCGACACCAGGGTGAGGTCACCCGTCTTGGAGGCCTGCACCTGGGGAGGGCCGAAGGCCGGATCGCGCGCGAGCTCGGCCTCTGAGCCGGTCGACGCCGGTCGTCACGGCGGCGCCGGCCGGCGCGTCGACGACGACCTGCACCGGGCTCACGCCGCCGACGCTGAACTGGCGGTCCAGGACGGCGAAGGCCTTCTTGCTCTGGAAGCTGTTCGGGAAGGTGTTCACACCCGAGACGCCGGTCTTCATGGTGAGCGCCGGCGCGGCGCACAGCAGCAGGATGCCGACGCCGACCACCAGCGTGAGAGCAGGCCGGCGCATGGCGCGCTGGGCGACGCGGGCGATCCAGCTGGGTCGCCCAGTGGTGCGCGCCGCGATGAGGCGTTTGCCGAGATACGGGACGCGCAGGCTGTTCACGCGGTCGCCCAGCAGGCCGAGCACCGCGGGCAGCAGGGTGAGCGCGGCGACGACGGACGCGGAGACCACCAGGATGGCGCCGGCGGCCAGGCTCACGAAGATGTTGGTCGGCACGACGAGCAGGCCGCAGAGAGCCAGCACCACGGTCAAGCCGCTGAACACCACTGCGCGGGTGGCGGTGCCGCCGGCGACGCCTATGGCGTCGATCTTGTCGCGGCCCCGCGCGCGTTCCTCCCGGAAGCGCGAGACGATGAAGAGGCTGTAGTCGATGCCCGTCGCCAGTCCCATCATGCTGATCATGTTGATGGCGAACACGGACATGTCGAAGGTCTGGCCGACGAGCGCGGTGAGCGCTATGGCCAGGGTGATGGCGATGAGCGCCAGGAAGATGGGGATCATGGCCGCCACCAGGGCGCCGAAGACGAGCAGCAGGATGACGAGCGCGATGGGCACGCCGATGCCCTCGCCGCGCTGCAGGTCGGTGTTGGCGGTCTGGCCGAAGTCGCTGTTGATGCTCGCCGTGCCCGTGATGAGCGTCGAGAAGCCGTTCTGGCCGTCGGCGGCGTGCACCACGGCGTGCACCTTGTCGATGTTGTCCTCGGCCTGCGTCAGGTCGCCGGCCATGGTCAGGGTGATGATCGCCGTCCGCCCGTCCTTGGACACCATCGAGGCGTCGCCGCCGCGCGCGTAGCTGGCGACGCCGTCCACGACGCCGGGGCCGAGCGCCGCGATGCGCTGCTGCACGCCGAGCGTGAAGGCGCGGAAGGCGGGGTCGGACGACGTCCGCGACGGCGAACGGACGATCACGACCTCGTTGGCCTTCTGCGGCATGTCCAGCTTCTGCTGCAGCAGGTCGCGCCCTACCTGCGAGTCGGGGTTGCCGAGGAACGTGTACTGCGTGGTGAGGGTGCCGGGGAGCACGAGGACGATCACGGCGGCGGCCGCGACCAGGGCCAGCGCCCAGATGCCCATCGTCCTCCACGGGTGGCGAGCCGAGGCCCGCGCCATGGCTGCACTCGAGAGTCTCATCGTCGCTTCTCCCATCGGCCGGGTGACGAGGCCGGGTCTCTTGTCAGGTCGAGTAGAGCTTTCTCTCGGCCTGCCCACCGGTGGGACAGCGAAAACCTGCTATTTCAGTCAGGATTGCGGAGAAGGACGGTCAGGACCCTACGATGAGCTTCAAGGACGCGACGACGAGGACCGGGTCGCGTCTGCGATCGCTCGCGGGGAATCCGCCATGGCACGGCTCTGGACGCTATCGCTGGGCCGGGCGGACGACATGCCCGACACCTGGACGAAGGAGGGCCGGGGCGGGCGACGACGTCACCCGCCCGGCGAAGGGCCCGGCTCCGCTAGAATCGTCGCGTGAGCCGATCGCCGGAAGCAGGCCATCACGAGCTTGGGCAGAGCCGCCGCGCCGCGGGCACGGCGGCTCTGCTGGTGATCGTCATCGGTCTGTCGATGCAGACCGGCTCGGCGGTGGCGGTGAAGGTCATCGGCTCGGTCGGCATCGTCGAGGCGCTGTGGCTGCGCACCGCCATCGCCGCGCTGGTCCTCATCGCCGTGCGGCCGCGATCGTTGCGCCTGCCGGAGCGCGGCGACCGCCTGGCGGTCGCCGCGCTCACCTTGGCGCTGCTCGGGATGAACCTCAGCTTCTACGGCGCCATCAGCAACGCGCCTGTCGGCCTGGTCGTGGCGATCGAGTTCACCGGGCCGCTGGCCGTGGCGATCATCGGCACGCGGCGACGGGTGGACGTTCTGTGGATCGCCTTGGCCGGCGTGGGCGTCACGCTGCTCGCCGGCCCGAGCAGCACCGTCAGCGGCCTCGGACTGGCGCTGTCGCTCACCGCGGCCGCGTTCTGGGCCGCGTACTTGCTGCTCGCCAAGCGGGCCGTTCGCGGCCACGACCCCTTGGGCGTCACGACGCTCATGCTGGCGGGCTCCGCCGCGCTCCTCACGCCGTTGCTGCTGGTCACGGGCGTGAAGGCGGCGGGGCACGGCCAGACGATAGCGCTGGGCGCGCTTGTGGCCGTGCTGTCGTCCGCCTTCCCGTTCTTCCTGGAGCTGGTCGCGCTTCGCCTTGTCCGCGCGTCCACCTACGGTGTGCTGCTGAGCATTGAGCCGGCGGTCGCCGCGCTGGCTGGCTACGTCGTGCTCTCCCAGCGCCTGACGGCGGTCGAGGTGGCGGCCATGGCCGCCGTCATGGCCGCCGCCGCCGGCGCCAGCTGGACGGCCGGCGCCGGCGGCCCCGGACTGGACGCGCCGGCCGTCTGACCGCGTCGCCGTCCGGCGCCGGCCCGCGTCCGTCCCGGGGGATGCGCAACGCCGCGTCGCGGCTCCCACCGGGTATGCAGAGGTCATCCACGTCGGTGAGGGGAGTGATGAGTCATGTTGTGCAGCCTGGCCACCAGGATGGCGGACAATGAGCTCGGCGAGGTCAAGGCTCTAGAGCAGGAGATCGGCGCCACCGTGCTCGCGTTCTCGTGCATGCCCATCGACCCGGCGGAGCTGGACGATGCCAAGCTCGGCAGGATCAAGGAGCTCGAAGGCAAGCTCGGCGTCTCGCTGGTGGCGGTGAGGTCCTAGCAGCCCGGGTCCATCCGCGGGTAGTACGGCACAGCGCCACGCCACGATGCAGGCACATCGCTTCAGTCCGTCGAGCCGACGTGCCTAGCGGCCCGCACGATCGTGACGCTGCCGCGAAACACCGCCAGCTCGTCGCTGACCTGGCGCACGATCTCAAGGCCGCGCCCGCCGTCGCCTGTCGCGACCGGCCGCAGTCTCAGGATGTCTTCCGGAGGCATGTCGGAGCCCGCGTCGGTGACCGTGATGGCGATCCGCTCGGGGGTCACCAGCACGTGCAGCCAGACCGGTGCCCGGCCGCGACCGAACTTGATGGCATTCGTCACGAGCTCGCTGGTAGCGAGCAGCATCTCCTCGACCACGTCGCCATTGCCGACATGGTCGAGGAGAAACTGGCGCGCGAGCTGCCGGGCGTTCGCCGCCGACTCGGGAGTCGCCGGCAGCTGCCGGCACAGCACATGTCGCCCTGCCATGTCGTGACGTTGCCTGCCGGGCTGAAGGTCTGCGTCCACACCACCTGATACCCAGAAGGCTATCTCTCACGCTCGGCCTCGTTACGGTACACGTGCACTCATAGATGGACACCGTGGAAGAATCACGAGGGAGGCGTGGGGCTTCAAGAGCGAGGCGGGGAAACGATGGCAGGTGCAGACGGCAAGCGTCGCCGGCCCGGGCGGCGGCCATCCGCGGCGGACAAAGCGGCGGCCGAGAGCCGGGCCGCGCTGGCGTTCCCCGTCGTGGGGGTGGGCGCGTCCGCCGGCGGCGTCGAGGCCTTCTCTGACCTGCTACAGCACCTGCCGCCGGACACGGGGGTCGCGCTGGTGCTCATCCAGCACCTCGCCCCCCAGCACAAGACGATCCTGCCCGAGATCCTGGCACGCTGCACCAGCATGCCCGTGCTCATGGCCCAGAACGACATGGAGGTGCAGCCCGACCACGTCTACGTCATACCGCCGGGCGAGGACTTGACGATCTTTCACGGTCGCCTCAGCCTGGTGAAGCGCACGACGACGAAGGGCATGCATCTTCCCATAGACTACTTCCTTCGTTCGCTGGCCCTCGACCAGGGATCGCGCGCCATCGGCGTCGTGTTGTCGGGGACCGCCTCGGATGGATCGCTCGGCCTGGCCGCGGTCAAGGGTGGGGGCGGCATCACGTTCGCGCAGGACCCGGCGTCGGCGCGCTACGACGGTATGCCGACGGCCGCCATCAGCGCCAACGCCGTGGACATGGTCCTGGACCCTTCTGGCATCGCCGCCGAGCTTACACGCTTGGGCAGGCATCCTTATCTCGTCGGCGACACCGCCGATCCAGCAGCGGTCAAGACTCAGGTGCAGGAAGATGCCGACTGGATGAACCAGATCTATGTGATCCTGCGCGGCTCGTCCGGCGTCGACTTCAGCACCTATCGCACGAGCACGATCCACCGCCGCATCGCTCGTCGCATCGCCGTCCATAAGATGAGCTCGCTTCAGGAGTACGCCGACTACCTGCGTACCCATCCGGCCGAGGCGGAGGACCTCTATCACGACATCCTCATCATGGTCACTGACTTCTTTCGCGAGGACGATGCCTTCACCGTCCTCGCCGACGTCATCTTGCCGCGGATCATCGCGGACAAGGGCGACGAGGATCAGGTGCGCGTGTGGGTGCCGGGCTGCTCCACGGGAGAGGAGCCCTACAGCATCGCGTTGTCGCTCGCCACAGCGCTCAGGGAGGCCCGCCGCGACCTGCCGGTCAAGGTCTTTGCCACCGACATCAGCGAGCGCGACATCCAACAAGCCCGAGCCGGGATCTACGCCGTCAACAAGGTCCAAGCCATCGCGGAGGAGTACCGACGCTACTTCAGGGAGGTCGACGGCGGCTACCAGATCAGCAAGGGGATCCGCGACATGGTGGTGTTCGCGCGGCACGACGTGACCAGGGACCCGCCGTTCTCCCAGCTCGACCTGGTGAGCTGCCGCAACGTGCTCATCTACCTCGGGCCGGCCGCCCAGGAGCGCCTGATCCCGGTGTTCCACTACTCACTCAGGCCGCAGGGTTTTCTCATGCTGGGGCCATCCGAGTCCATCGGAGGCGCCACCGACCTGTTCGCGCCACTGGATAAGGACAACAAGATCTTCGTGAAGAAGGATGTCCCTCACCGCATGCCCGTGACCTTCGCCTACGCTCAAATGCAGGGCGGATCGTTAGACCACAGCGAGCGCGGCACGGGCCGGCTCGTGGCGGAGCAGCGCTTCGAACCACGGCACGCCGCCGATGAGATCCTGCTCTCGCAGCTTCACTCCGCCGAGCGTGGTCGTGGACGACGACTTCGAGATCATGCAGTTCCGCGGCGCCACCGACGACTACCTCAAGCACGGCGCCGGACGAGCCAGCCTCAACCTGCTCGACATGGCACGCGAGGGCCTCGCACCCGAGATCCGCCGGGTCGTCGCCGACGCGCGGTCGGCCGGCTTGCTGGTCAGGCGCCAGAGGGCGCGTTTTCGTTGCGAGGGGGAGGTCTGCTACGCCGACCTGGAGGCGATGCCGCTCAGAGGGCCGGCCGACGAGCGCTATTTCCTCGTTGTGTTCCGCCCAAGCGACGAGCCCGGGCGGGACGCGGGAGCCCCGATCGATCGCACGACGAGCGGGCAGGACCCGGACCGCGGCGAGGTCGCCGACCTGCACCGGGAGCTCGAGGCCACGCGCCAGTACATGCAGTCGATCACGCAGGACAAGGAGGCCACGCTCGAGGAGTTGCGCGCCGCCAACGAGGAGATCCAGTCGAGCAACGAGGAGCTACAGTCGATCAACGAGGAACTTGAAACGGCTAAGGAGGAGCTGCAGTCCACGAACGAGGAGCTGCGCACGGTCAATGAGGAGTTGGAACACCGCAACCTGCAGCTCAGCCGCGCCAACGACGATCTCAACAACCTGCTGCGGGCGGTGAGCGTGCCCACCATCATGGTGGGGCGCGACCTTCGCGTCCGGCGTTTCACGCCGGGTACCGACCGCGTCATGAACCTCATCGCTGCGGACATCGGCCGCCCGATCACCGACATCGCTCTTCGCCTCGACGTGCCGGACTTGGGCGCGCTGCTGGCCAATGTGATCGAGAACATCACGGTCGAGGAGCGGGAGCTACGCGACGAACAGGGCCATTGGTACTCGATGCGCATACGGCCCTACCAGACGGAGGAGAACCGCGTCGAGGGCGCCGTCCTGACGCTGCTGGACGTGCACGAGTTGCGCACGACGCTGGCCAGGGTCAGCTCGGGCGACGCGGCTCAGCGAC
The DNA here is from genome assembly GCA_963707335.1 of uncultured Thermoleophilia bacterium. Lineage (GTDB taxonomy): Bacteria > Actinomycetota > Thermoleophilia > UBA2241 > UBA2241 > CAIXSE01. The sequence continues at coordinate 33,096 of CAVPQD010000026.1, forward strand.
GGCGTGAACCGGATGCTGTCCGCGCTGCAGAGCGATCACGAGACCTCGCGGGTGATCCGCGTCATCCTGGCCGAGGCCGCGGCCACTGTGGAGGCGGACTCGGCTCTGTTGCTGGCGCGACGCGGCGGAGCATGGTCGGTGGACTACGCGCACGGCGCGGCGCCGGACGGTGTTGAAGGCTCCCTCATGTCTGACGAGCAACTTCCCCAGGCGGCGATGGCTGAGACGAGCCAGGGGACCGTGGTGGTGAAGGCCTCTGTGGGGCTGAGACCGTTTCCGGGGGACGTGGACGTGCGGGCGCTCGTCGCGGCGCCGCTGATCGTGCGCGAGGCGACGCTAGGCGTTCTGCTGTTCACGTGGAAGGATCACGACCAGCCCGACGAGGCCGAGGTGGATCACGCATCGAAGGTCGCGGCACTCCTGGCGCTTGCACTCGCCGCGACCGACGGCTGACTCCGCAGTCCTCCTTGGTTTGGAGATGGGACGATTGCGGAGAGGATGCGCCAGGGGAGCTTTTCGAGCTGTGAAACTGATCGCCGCACATCACAGCGTGGGTATGCGCGTCCTTCGAGGTACATGTCGAACATGACGCCGACGAGCCGCGTGCCGCGCTTGCGCTTCCAGCTGCCGCTCGACGCGGCGCGCCTCATGCGCGCACGCGAGCGCGTGCGCGACTACTTGCGCGCGCTCTGCTCCGACGAAGAGCTTGTCGACGACGTCGTGCTCTGCGTCGAGGAGGCCTGCACCAACGCCATCCGCCACAGCCAGGCGAGCGAGGTCATGGACGTATCGCTCGCCCTCGACGACGGATCCTTGATCGCCGATGTGCGCGACCGCGGGCGCGGTTTCGACGTGGCCGCCTTCGACGGCTACGCTACACCCGACCTGATGGCGGACGGCGGGCGCGGGCTGTTCCTCATGGCCAGTCTCATGGACGAGCTGAGCCTGCGGGTGGACGACGGCCTCCACGTGCACATGGTCAGGCGCGACGTCGCCGGGAGCTGCCCCGCGCTCCTCGTCGACCCCGGGATCACTCACGCAGAGGTGGCCGACCCGCTCCAGGCGCGCCTTCGGGCGCTATTGGAGGAGCTCGACGAGGCCTTCATCGCGCTGGACTGGGAGTACCGCGTGGCGCACGCCAATGAGGCTGCCACCCGGCTGATCGGGATGCCGCTCGACGGGTTGCTGAGACGCACGCCGTCCGAGTTCTGGCCGGCGTTCGGCGATGGTGACGTGGCGGCCAGCCTGCGGGACGCCATGGAGCTCGGCGCCTCATCGGTGTTCGACTGGCACGCAGAGGATGGCCGCTGGCTCGAGCTGCGGTTCTATCCCACCACTGCGGGCGTGAGCGCCTACATTCGCGACATCGAGGAGCGAAAGCGGGCGGAGCTCGCGGGCCAGCACCTGGTGGACGAGCTCCGTCGCAGTGAAGAGCGCTTCCGCGCCACCTTCGAACAGGCGGCAGTGGGAGTCGTACATTTCACGCTCGACGGCCACTACGAGCGAGTCAATGAGCGGTTCTGCGATCTCGTCGGCTATGGCAGCGACGAACTGGAACGCATGACGTTCCGCGACATCACCCATCGCCTGGACGTGGCCCGTGAGCAGCACTATCTCGATGCGCTGACGAGCGGCCTCGGCACGAGCTACGCGTTCGAGAAGCGTTACGTGCGCAGGGACGGCAGCCTACTGTGGGCGTCGGTGACGATCTCCCTCGTCCATGATCATGCGGGCTCGCCGGAATACGTCGTCGCGGTCGTCCAGGACGTGAGCGATCAGAAGCGTGCCGCCGAGGTGGCGCGGCGCTATGAGCTGCTCTCGGACCAGGCGCGCGACATCATGCTCTTCGTGCGGGAGCGCGACGGCGCCATCATCGAGGCGAACCGCGCCGCCGAGAAAGCCTACGGCTACTCGCGGCAGGACTTGCTCGGGCTCACGATCTTCGACCTGCGCGCCGACGGGCGTTCCCCCGTTGTGCGGCGGCAGATGGCGGCGGCGTCACAACGAGGCGTCCTCTTCGAGACCATGCACCGCCGCAGCGACGGCAGCACCTTTCCCGTGGAGGTGAGCTCGCGGGGTGCGGTCTCGCCGGACGGTGAGCTGCTGCTGCTCAGCGTGGTGCGCGACGTGAGCGAGCGCCAGGAGCTGGTGGAGGCGTTCGCCAAGGAGCGGGACACACTCGCCGCGGTGATGGCCAACACCAACGCCCAGGTCGCCTACCTTGACGACGAGTTCCGCTTCGTCCTCGTCAACGAAGCCTTCGCGAAGGGCAGCGCAGTGGAGGGCGCCCTCCTCATCGGGCGCCGAGCCGTGGACGCCCTCGCGCCGGAGAGCAGCGCACTCTTCGAGCAGGTCCGACGCACGGGGGAGCCGGCAGAACAGACGGGGATGCCGCACGACTTCGCGGACCAGCCCGAGCGCGGCACCACCTACTGGGACTGGCGCCTTGCGCCGGTAGTCGGCGAGTCGGGGGCGCCGCGAGGGTTCGTGCTCTCCCGCGCCGACGTGACTGAGCGGGTGCGGAGCGGCATCTACGCCGAGGGCCTCAGCCACGTTCTGGAGGGCCTCGGCGAGACCCGCGACCCGGACCAGCTGGCGCGCGTCATGGCCGAGGGCGTGTGCCGCGTGCTGGGCGCGGACCTGTGGGGCATCTTCGAGTACGACGGTGAGGACACGTGGACGGGCCTGCAGTTCGACGACCAGGTGCGTCCCCTCAGGGACAGGAGCCTCAGCGCCGACGAGTCGCCGTATGGCATGGAGGCTTACCGTACCGGCAAGGTCGTCGCCGTCGAAGACTGCGCCAGCGATCCCCTGGGCCGCTCCCTCGTCTCACGCGAGATCGGCATCGATTCCGTCATCGTCGCGCCGCTCGCCGTCGAGCAGGGCCCGTTCATGGCGGTGTTCTTCTCGTGGCGCGGCCGCAAGAGAGTCTTCATCCAGGCGGAGATCGACTTCGTGACCCGCGCGGCCACGACCACCACCGCCGCCATGAACGACGCGCGGCTCTACCAGGAGCTGTCGGAGCGCGAGCGCTTCGCCGCGGCGCTCAACGAGATCAGCGCCGCCATCACCTCGCTGCTCGACTACGACGAGATCCTGACACGCGTCGTGGGCCGGGCGGCGGCGGCGCTCGGGGCTGAGTCGAGCGCCGTCAGCATGCTCGAGGACGACGCGTGGGTCCCACGGTACGTCCACGCCGCAACGGAGGACGTGCTGGGCAGGCCCATCCCGCGCGAGCGCGTAGGCTACGCCAACCTCGGCGTGCAGACGAAGCAGGTGGTCGCCGTGGACGACTGCGCGACCGACCCGCGCACTGATCATGAGCTGCAGCGCATGTGGGGCGTGAAGGCCGTCATGATGGCGCCCCTCATCGTCCGCGACGACGTCATCGGCGGTATCTTCTTCAACCACCACAGCGGCCCGCATGCGTTCTCGGCTCTCGAGGTGCAGTTCACGGCCAACGTGGCGGCTCTCATCTCCGGCGCCCTCGAGACGGCGCGCCTCTACGAAGGCGAGCGCCATGTGGCGACGACGTTGCAGGAGGCGTTCATCCATCCGCTGCCCGACGTCCCCGGCCTGGAGTTCGCGGTCACGGCCCAGCGCGCCTACGAGCCGGACCTCGTGGGCGGCGATTTCTACGACGCCTTCGACCTTGGGGACGGCCGCGCTGCGGTGCTCGTCGGCGACGTGGAGGGCAAGGGGGTGCGCGCCGCCGGGCTCACCGAGACGGTGCGCAGCGCCGTCCGCGCTCTCGCCTTGGTGGACGCGTCGCCCGGCTTCATCCTCGGCAAGACCAACGAGCTGCTGTTGCGGCGCGGCAGCGGCCAGTTCGTCACCGTCGCCCTGCTCGTGGTGGAGGCCGCGACCGGTGAGGCCGTGTACGCGAGTGCGGGGCATCCGCCGGCCCTGGTGCTCTCGGCGACGTCGTGCGCCGAGCTCGCGCCCGGCGCCGGCACGCCGCTGGGTGCCTTCGACGCGGAGTTCGCGGACACGCGCCTGCGGCTGCGCGCGGACGACGTGGTGCTGCTCTACACGGACGGTCTCACCGAGATGCGCCGCGACGGCGAGCTAGTTCGGCGTCGAGCGCGCCGTCGCGCAGGCCTGCCGGCTCGCCGGGGGGTCGCTCGACGAGCTCGTCGGCGGGTTGCGCGACGCCGCCGTGGAGTTCGGGGGCGTGGTGCGTGACGACATGCAGATCCTCGCCTTCCGCCTGCGCCGGGCCGGCCGCAAGAGCTGAGCCCGGCGCCCCACGAGCGAACGCTGCGCCCGCCGCGCGGTGTTCGCGATGGAGTCGGGGTGGCTCGACACGATAGGATGCGCCCATGAACGCGATCCGCAGGCACGTCGCACGGAGGACGACCGGCGTCGTCTTGGCCACGGCGGCCACGGCGACACTCCTGGCGGCGGCCGTATCGCTGCTCCTCGCCGCCGCGGCGCCGGCCTCATTGGCACGCTCCGCGTTCGGCGCCGAGCGCCCGCCGGGCGCGGCAGCGGCCGCGCGAGTGGCGCCCGTCGGCGATGTGATGCACATCAAGGAGACGCAGGCCTACCTCGGCGGCCTCACCCAGCCTATCTCGCCGCCGCTCGTCTACTACATCGGCGATTCCACAGCCAGGGAGTCGATCGTCAGCGAGGTAAAGCTGAGGGACAAGGTCCTGGCGCTTGGCGGCCCGGAGATCCAGCCCTACGTGCTGGCCTCGAGGAACCAGACCTTCCCTCTGGACCGGGTGATCGCGGACGGTCTGCCCGACGAGCCGGCGCTGGTGCTCATCTCCGTCGCCCTGAGCCGCTTCACCAATCCGCCGGCATCGAACCCGACTCTGGGCGAGCCGCTTGACCCCATCGCGTCGATGAGCCCGTGGCATCAGCATCTCTACTCGACCGCGGACATGCTCACCGTCGCCGAGAAGCGCGCCAAGGTGCAGCACTGGCTGGCCAAGCGCTACCCCTTGTTCAAGAAGAACGAGCCCGCCGAAATACGGCGCCTGAAGGTGTTGGTCACTGAGTGCAAACAGCGCGGCTGGCGGGTGGCGCTCGTGGAGCTGCCCGTGAACAAGGCGATCATCGGTGCCAAGTTCGACAAGCCCATCGCCAAGTATCGTGCCGACTGCGCGACGCTCGCTCGCGATGCCGACATCCCCTTCCTCCGGTTCACCAAGGTCGTCGCCGAAGGCAACGCGAACTTCTACGACATCATCCACCTCGTCGGCAACAGCTCGACGGGTGGCCGCGGCAAGTGGCAGGCCCGGCTCGCCGCCGAGGTGGTCAAGCTGCTCGCTCAGCCGCAGTAGCGCCGGATCTGGCCGCCGGGGACGAAGCGCCCGCGCGGTCCGGCCGGTCAGGCCACGGTCCGCACTTCGTGCAGCTCGTGCCGGCCCTCGGCGAACTCCTCGACGATCTTCGCGCAGAACGCCGGCAGGTCGTCGGGGTTGCGGCTCGAGACGAGCCCGTGGTCGTTGTGGACCTCCTCGTCCACCCACGTGCCGCCGGCGTTGCGGATGTCGGTGCGCAGGGTGAGGTAGGAGGTCATCGTGCGGCCTTTCACCATGCCGGTCTCCACCAGTATCCAGCCGCCGTGGCAGATGACGCCCACGGGCAGGCCGCGCTCGAAGAAGGAGCGCACGAACTCCTGCGAGGGCTCATCGATCCTCAGCTTGTCGCCGTTGCGTACGCCGCCCGGCAGCACCAGCCCGTCGTACTCGTTGGGATCGACGCCCGAGACCATCCCGTCCACCTTGAGCATGCGGCTCTTGTCGATGTGGTCCATGGCCTGGATCTCGCCCGGCCTCGGTGAAAGCAACTGCACCGTCGCGCCTGCCTCCTCCAGCGCCCTGCGCGGCTCCGTGAGCTCCACTTCTTCGACGCCGTCCGTCGCGAGGATCGCGATCCTCTTGCCTTTGAGCTTCTCGCCCATACGACCGAGCCTCCTGAGGTCGGGGTTCATCACACCCAAGGGCTACCCCGACCCGGAGACGACAAACGGTGAGAGAGCGATACTGAAGGCGAGGAGGAGCGGCGGGTGCCTGGCACCCGCCGCTCGTCACCTCGGCTCGCCCTTCGCCGGCGTGAGACCGGCTGAACGAAGCATGTCGTCGGTGATCGACTGGGACACGTCCGCGTAGCCGGCCCAGGGGTCGTCGTCCAGGCCGGCCAGGCGGCGCCGCATGTTGGCGGCCGTGTAGCGGTCGGCGCGCAGGCGCGGCGTGAGCTCGTCCCAGCGGAGTGGCGCCGACACGGGCGCGCCGGGGCGGCGCCGCGTGGAATAGGCGGTCACATACGTGGCGCCGCGCCCGTTGCGCAGGTAGTCCACGTAGATCCTGCCGGTGCGCTTCTTGAGCGACATGTTGACGAGGTAGCGCGATGGGTCCAGGGTCTGCAGCGACTCGGCCAGCGCTTTGGTGAACGGCTTGACCTCGTCCCAGGTGCGCGTCGGCTGAAGGGGGGCCACGACGTGCAGGCCCTTGCCGCCGGTGGTCTTCACGAAGCTGCGCAGGCCGAGGCCCTCGAGCAGGTCGTGCATGAGCCGGGCGCCTTCGATGACGCGCGAAAACGGCAGTTCGGGGTCGGGATCGAAGTCGAAGACGATCTGGTCCGGGTGCTCGACCGTCTCGAGGTGCGAACCCCACACGTGGAACTCGAGGACGCCGAGCTGCACCAGCGACAGCAGCCCTGCGGTCGAGTCGATCGCCAGGTAGGTGCCGGTCTGGCCGTTGTCCTCCTTGATCGGTACGCGCAGGATCGCGTCAGGGAACTGGTCGACGGCGTGTTTCTGGAAGAAGCACTGTTTCGTGTGGCCCTCGGGGCAGCGCACGATGGTGAGCGGCCGGCGCGCGACATGGGGCAGCATCCACGGCGCGATGTCCTCGTAGTAGCGCGCCATCTCGAGCTTGGTGAGGCCCATGTCGGGATACATGACGCGGTCGGGGTTGGTGATGGCGACGTCGCCGACGACGACGGCGCCGGTCTTGGCGGGTCCGGTCCGCGTCTTCGCCGGCGCCGTGGTCCCGGCCGGCGCATCACGCTTGCCGGCTGGGCCGGCTGCGGCGCGCTCGGCCGAGCTCCCCGCGACGCCTGTGCTTTTCGGGGCCGCCTTCTTTGGCGCCCGCTTCTTCGGCGCCGTCTTGTCCGACGCGGCGGAGCCGTCGCCGTCCGGGACGTCGCCGATCGGGGCTTCGTCCGCCGGCGGCCGCAGAGCCTCCGGCGGCGTCGCGAACGGCTGCAACGCCTGGGGCTCGGCGCGCTCCGCCACCACGTCGTCGGCCGGCTTGTCGAGCCGCAACCCTTCGAAGGAGGGGTGGCGGAACATGCCCTTGTCCGTCCACGAGAGGTACTCGACCTCCGCCACGAGCGCCGGTCGCACCCAGCGCACGCCGCGCACCTCGCGGCCGCGCGGCGGGTCGACGAAGGCCGGCTCGTCCTGGACGAGCTCGTCGAGCCGGCCGCGCAGCTCCCGCATCGTGCGGTCGTCCCAGCCGGTGCCGACGCGCCCCGCGTAGCGCAGCGGGCCGCGGGGCTCCTCGCGGTAGCCCATGAGCAGCGCGCCGACGCCGCCCTCGGCGTCGGCGCGCTCCGTGAAGCCGCCGATCACGAACTCCTGGCGGTGCATGCACTTCACCTTGAGCCAGTCGCGGCCGCGGCCGGGCCGGTACGGCGCGTCCCGCCGCTTGGCGATCGAGCCCTCGAGCTGGAAGGAGCAGGTCTCGCGGAAGAACTCCTCGCCGCTGCCCTCCAGGTGGTCGACGTAGCGCACGCGCTCCGCCGGGGCGAAGCCCGACAGCAGCCGCCGCAAGGCGTCCTTGCGGGCGTGCAGCGGCGCCCGCGTCAGGTCGTAGCCGTCCAGGTAGAGCAGGTCGAAGACGTAGTAGACGACGCGGCCGTCGGGGTCGGTGCCGCTCTGCAGGGCGCTGGCCAGCTTGAGGAAGCTCGTGCGCCCGTCCTCCTTCAGGTAGACGACCTCTCCGTCGAGCACCGCCTGGCGCGCCGGCACGCGGCTCACAGGGTCCAGCAGCGTCGGGAAGTGGCTCGTCCAGTCCGCCCCGCGCCGCGTGAAGAGGCGCGCCGTGCCCTGCTCGAGCCTGAGTCATCACGCGGTAGCCGTCGAGCTTGATCTCGTGCAGCCAGTCCTCGCCCCGCGGCGCCTCGGCGACGAGCGTCGCCAGCTCCGGCTCGAGGCGCGCCGGAAGCGCGCCTCGCCGCGCACCCTCGATGCGCTTCGGGTCGGGCGGGCCGGGCTCATCCGCGTCGGCCGGCCCGGCGCCGCGTCCCGGCTGCTCGCCGTGACCGGTCCACACCCGGTCGGCGCCTGCGGCGATCTGCTCCATGGTACGGCCGGTCAGGGCGCTGTCGGTCGCCCGCGCCGTGATCGCCGCCTCCTCGCCGCTGCGCGCCTCGTCGTCGCGCTCCTTGAAGAGCAGCCAGTCGTCCTTGTCCTCCTCGTCCGGCCTGCCCTTGATACGGACGAGCATCCAGCCGCCGCGCAGCTTCTCGCCCTCCAGGCGGAACTTGAGCTTGCCCTCGCGATAGGCCCGCTGCGGATCGGCGGCGCTCTCCCGGTCGGGATACCAGCGGCCCCGGTCCCAGACCATGACCGTGCCGCCGCCGTACTCGCCCTTGGGGATGATGCCCTCGAAGTCGGCGTAGTCCAGCGGGTGGTCCTCGACGTGGACGGCGAGATGCTTGTCGTTCGGATCGAGGCTCGGGCCCTTCGGCACGGCCCAGCTCTTGAGCGTGCCGTCGAGCTCGAGCCTGACGTCGTAGTGCAGCCGCCTGGCCGCGTGCTTCTGGATGACGAAGAGGTTGCCGCCCGGGCTGGACTTGACGTCCGGTCCGGGCTCGGGTGTCTCGCTGAAGTCCCGTTTCTTGCGGTAGCGCTCCAGTGCCATGCACAGAGTATGCCCGTCACGCCGCGGGCCGCTGCTCCAGCTTGGACCGGTCCAGGCTGCCCCTGTCGAGCCAGCGCTGGAAGGTCAGCATGTTCGGGTGCAGGCGCAGGAGCGCGTCGATGTCGGCGTGGTAGTGGACGTAGGCCTGGAACCAGCGGTACATGCCGTGCGCGTGCTGGTTGGTGACCTGGTCCAGCGCGATCCGCTCGTAGCGCACGTCGGCGCCGAGGGCGTCGCCGATCATCTCGAGCGCGTCGATGAGCGTCACCTCGTCGCCGGCGAGCTGGACGGGGTCGTGGCCGAAGGCGTCGGGCTGCTCGAAGGCGAGACGGACGAACTCGGCCACGTCGGCCACGGCGATCCACTGCACGACGGTCCCCGGGTCCAGCGGCAGCCGCAGCACCAGTGTGCCGTCAGCCGCCCGTCGCAACGCGAACTCGTCGAGGTTCTCCATGAAGAACGCCGGGCGCAGCAGCGTGAGGGGCAGGTGGAACTCCCGCAACTGCCGTTCGATACCCCAGAGATCGCGCGGCGACGCCTCACGATCCTCATCGGGGTCGCCCACGGCCGAATAGACGACGTGCTCGACGCCGGCCTGGGCTGCGGCCCACGCCAGGTTCTTCAGCTGGCGATGCTCCGCCGCAAGGCCGCCCTGGTCGAACGGCGTGAGGGCGCAGAAGACCTGGGCCGCGCCGACGAGGTCCTTGACGACGACCTCCGGCACCCTCAGGTCGTCCTGCAGCACCTCGATGCCGGCGGCCCGCAAGCCACGCGCCGCCGGCGACCGCAGATTGTGCGAGAGGGCGCGGACCGGCAGGGCCTGCTGATGCAGCACCCTGGCCACCGCGCCCCCCTGGTCGCCGAGCGAGCCGGCGACCACCGTGAACCCGCTGAGGGTCATGCTGGACGCATCCTCCTCGGACTTCCACCGACACCGGGTCGATTCCCGGGGCCAGGGGCGCAAAACCGTTCCTGTCGGGCGCCGCTGGTGTACGCTTCGGGTCGGGCGTCCAGGGCTCGTTCAACGCTGTGCGAGACCGGCGGCGGACGCCCGGGACAGGGGAGTGAGTCATCGCGCACACTTGGGACGATGTGGCCGCGGCTTAGGGGCCGGCTGCAGCAGGTCTGGCGGGCCGCGCTCGCCGCGTACGGCCACGGCGTCACGAGGCTGTCCGCGGCCCTCACCTACTACGCGCTCCTGTCGCTCTTCCCGGCGCTCATCATCCTCGTCGCGCTGTTCGCCGTCCTCGGCCAGACCTCCGCGTCACAGCTCATCGTCGGTCTGGTCGACGAGCTCGCGCCGCCGGGCGCCGCCGACCTCATCCGTGAGCCCATCACGCAGATCGTCTCCGGGCGGAGCAGCGCCGGGGCGATCGTCGGCTTGAGCGTCATCGTCGCCCTGTGGGCGGCGTCGTCCTACGTCGGCGCCTTCATGTGGGCCGTCGAGCAGGTCTATCCCGTTGACAAGCCGGTCGCCTCCTGGAGGCTGCTGCTGCGGCGGCTGCTGTTCGCGGTGATCATCCTCGTGCTGTTCGCCGTGATGGCGCTGGTCGTGGTGGTGGGCGGACCACTGGCCCGGCTCGTGGCGGACGCGGTCGGTCTCGGCGACGCGACCGTGCTGGCCTACAGGATCCTGCGCTGGCCGCTGTTGTTCGTGGCGGCCGTCGTGCTGTTCTTCGTGCTCTACGCGGCCGCGCCGGACGTGCAGCGGCGCGGCTTCCTCAAGGCGCTGCCGGGCGCGGTCCTGGGGGTCGCGGTGTGGACCGTCGCCTCCGTCGGCTTCAACCTCTACGTCTCGCACCTCGGCCGGTACGGCGCCACGTACGGCACGCTCGCCGGCCTCGTGGTGTTCCTGTTGTGGCTCTGGATCCTGAACCTGGCGCTGCTGCTCGGCGCCGAGTTCAACGTGCAGCTGGGCAGGCTGCCGGCGCGAACGCCGTGAGGCGGTCGCCTGCGCCGGGAATGACGAGCGCCGCCCCGGACGTGCCGGCGGCGGCGCTCTCAACGGCCGGCTTGTGCGCCGGCCCGGTCGGCCTGGTCGTCGGTCGCTCTCAGGCCGCCTCTTCCCCGACGTCCTCCACGGCGTGCAGGTTGCCGCGCCGGACGGTCGTGTAGGCTCCCTGGATGCCGCGCCGCGTGCGCGGGTACACGAGCAGGGCGGCGATGCCGCCGGCCACGCCGCCCACGATGGCGATCGCCAGCCAGTTGGGGCCGCGCCGTCGAGCGGTCGCCAGCCGGCCGGCCTTCTGCATCGACTCGAGCATCCGGTCGATGTCCTTGCGGATGTTGTCGTCGTTGATCAACTTGTCGATCGTGTCGTTGCGGGACAGCTCGTCGTAGAGATGGTTGGCGGAGCGGATGAGGGAACGGAGCTCCTCGCGCAGGCTTTCGTCGCTCATCAGACGCCGGACGTAGGGCGCCGCCGCCGACGCGACTCCAGCCGCCCTGACTACCCGTCTGGTGTCCATCATGGCCATGGTCATCAACTCCCCCGATCGCGATCTTGCCCCTCCGGGGACGGCGCGTCCGGTCCGTCCGTACGGAAGGCTTCAGGAGGCAGATGACCCGCGTACCAGGAGCGGAAACCGTTGAGCCGCACCAGGGGCGTACGGCGTGGTCGTGCTGACGTGCCCGGCTGGTTCAGTGTGTGCTGGGACTCCAAACGTGGAATGCAGAGTGCGTGATGCAACTGCGCCGCGGGAGTACCTGATGACTACCTATGATGTCGCCGTCGTCGGCGGCGGCCCGGGCGGCCTGTCGGCCGCCATGTACGCCGGGCTGCGCGGCATGTCCGTCGTTGCCTACGAGGCCGAGACGTTCGGCGGCCAGCTCGTGAACCTCTACCCGAGCAAGCCGGTGACCAACTTCCCCGCGCAGATCGAGGTGCTGTCGCGGGACCTGGCGCTGCGGCTGGCCGATCAGGCCGCCGGGTTCGGAGCGGAGCTTTGCGAGTGGCGGCCCGTGGAGCACGTCGGGCGCCGCGACGGCCGCTTCGTCGTGCGCACTCCAGTCGGCGAGGACGAGTCCCGAGCGCTCGTCCTGGCCCTCGGCCATGGGCGCTTCTCGCCCCGTCGCCTCGGGCTCGCCGAGGAGGAACGCTTCTTGGGCAATGGCCTCACCTACCGCCTGCCGCCTATCGAGCAGATCGACGCGAAGCGGGCCGTGGTGGTGGGCGGCGGCGACAGCGCCCTGGACACCGCCATGTCGCTGGACCGCATCGCCGACGTGACGCTTGTACACCGGCGCGACGAGTTCAGCGCCTTCGCCTTCTCGCAGCGCAAGCTCGCCGAGTCCGGGCTCGACGTCGTGACCCAGGGCACCGTCGTGGAGCTGCGTGGCGAGGGCCGTCTGGAGGAGGTCGTGGTGGAGCGCGGCGACGGCAGCCGCGTCACGTTGCCCGCCGACCTGCTGCTGGTGAGCATCGGCCAGATGCCGGACCTGAGCGGCACCGAGGACTGGGAGCTTGGTCTGAGCGGCGCGAGCATCCGCGTGGATTCGGCCATGCGCGTCGACCGTGAGGGGCTCTTCGCCGTCGGCGACTACGCCATGTACACCGGCAAGGTGCGGATGATCGCGACCGCCGTCGCCGAAGGCTCCACGGCCGCGGCGTCGGCCGAGTCGCATCTGATGTCACTCAGCTGAGGGTAGCTCGACTACGCCGCAGCCCTCAGCCCAAGGAGGGCGCGCACCTTCTCGCGCAGCCGCGCGGCGTCGTGCGCGGCGTGGGCCTGCCAGTCGTTGTTGAAGAAGGCCCAGGGAGTGAACCCGTCCGCGGCCCAGCCGACGAGCTTGCGCGCCCACGCGTCCAGCAGCGCGTCGGGGTAGCTGTCCGCGGAGGCCTGGCCGGGACCGTGGAGGCGCACGTAGACGAGCGCGGCGGTGAGCACCTCCGGCGTCCGCCGCCCGTGCAAGTCGTGCAGGCACAACGCCGCCCCATGCTCCGCGAGCACGTCGTACACCTCGTCGCGGAACCAGCTGTCGTCGCGGAACTCCCAGGCGCTGGGCCAGTCGGGCGGCCACGCCTGCAGGAAGGCGCGCAGCCGGCCGACGTCCGCGGACCAGGTCGGCGGCAGCTGCAGGAGCACCGGGCCGCGCTTGGGGCCGAGGGCGGCCGCCGCCGAGGCGAGCCGCGTGATCGTCATCTCCGGGTCCTGCAGCTTGCGTATGTGCGTCATGTAGCGGCTGGCCTTGACGGCGAAGACGAAGTCCTCGGGCACCGTGTCCCGCCACGCCGCGAAGGCCCGCGCCGTGGGCAGGCGGTAGAACGAGTTGTTCAGCTCGACGCAGTCGAAGCGGCTGCCGTACCAGCGCAGCATCGACGCGGGCTTCAGGTCGGCGGGGTAGAACGGCCCGCGCCAGTGCAGGTAGTGCCAGCCCGACGTGCCGATGCGGATGGGGTCGGCGGCCGGCGATGGCTCGCTCCACAGCTGCAGCTGCTCGTCGTGTGGGATCAGGCGGTCCACAGCTTCGTTGTTCCCGCCGCCAGGGCGAGTGGGACAGAGCTGCGGAGCTACGCCTGCTCGGGTGCCGGACCCGCTTCGCCGGCCGGCGCCGGCAGCTCGTCCGGCGGGGCCGACGCTTCCACCTTCGTCCAGCGCCGGCCCGGCCAGCCGGCGGACGGACCGATCGCGAGTGTCAGGCCCGGTACCAGCGCCGTGCGCACCAGGAACGTGTCGATCAGCACGCCGAGCGCCACGCCGATGCTGATCTCAGCCAGGTCCTTGACCGGCTGTGACAGCAGGATGAGGAACGTGCCGGCCAGGATGATGCCGGCGCTCGTGAGCACGCCGCCCGTGGCGGTCACCGCCCGCACCGTGCCGTCGCGCAGCCCGTTGGCCAGCGCTTCACTGCGGATACGCGTCGTGATGAAGATGTTGTAGTCGCTGCCCAGCGCGACCAGGAAGATGAACATGTACAGCGGGATGCGGTAGCTGATGTGCTCCCAGCCGAAGAGCTTCTCCGTGATGAGGATGGTCGCGCCCAATGCGGCGAGGTACGACAGCAGGTTGGTGAGCAGCAGGTAGAGCGGCGCGACCAGGGCCCGCAGCAGCACGGCGAGGATGACGCCGACCACGACGAGCGCTGCGACGGCCACCACGATGGTATCGCGGTTGGAGAGGGCCCACGTGTCCGCCTGGATGGCCGTGGGCCCGCCGACCAGAGCCGTTCCCGCGAACTTGCTCGCCGCCGCGCGCGCGACCTGACGGATGTCGCGGACCTGCTGCAGCGCCTCCTTCGAATAGGGGTCGCCCTTGAGGATCACCTGATAGCTGAGCCAGTCGCTCGTGGGCGACGGGCCCGTGAAGAAGGCGGCGGCGACGCCGGGGACTCCGCTGAGTCGCGCGGGGATGCCTTCCTCCAGAACGGTCGGGGGGATCTTGCCGTTGACGGAGAGCAGCACGGTCGTCGGCGCCAGGCTGCCCTTGGGGAAGTGCCTTTCGAGCAGCGCGTAGCCCTGCTTGGACGGCATGTCCTTCAGGAAGTCCTCGGTGAAGCTGAAGCGCGGGCTGTAGAAGAGCACGCCGAGTGCCAGGACGACGAGGATGGCCGCGACGACGGCGGCGGACCGCCGCGGGGCCGCGGCCACCGTCTCGGCGACGCGACGCCAGGACCGATGCTCGGTCGCATCGCCGAGGTGCGGCGTGCGCGGCCAGAAGGCGCGGCGGCCGAGTACGGCGAGCAGCGCGGGCATCAGGGTGAGCCCGGCGATGAGCGTCACGAACACGCCGAGCCCCAACACCGGCGCGAACGAACGGTAGTCGCCGTAGCGGGCGAGCAGCAACGTCAGCACGGCCAGGGTGACGGTGAGACCGCTGGCCGCGATGGCCTCCCAGGTCTCGCCCAGCGCCGTGGCGAGGGCGACGCGCGCGTCGCCCTCGCGGCGCAGCTCCTCGCGGTAGCGCGAGATGAGCAGCAGGCCGTAGTCCGTGCCGGCGCCGAACAGCAGGATGACCATGAGCGACGTCGCCTGCCCGGAGAGCATCGTGTCCGTGGCCTTGGCGATGAGCGCGAGGATGCCGCCGGCCACGAAGTACCCGAAACCGACGGCGAGCAGCGGCACGAAGGGCAGCACCGGCGAGCGGTAGATGACGAGCAGCAGCACGAGCACGAGGATGACGGTGCCGATCAGCAGCTTGATGTCCGCGTTCAGGAAGATCTGGTAGACGTCGGTGATGAGCCCGCCGGGGCCTGTGACGCGCACCTCCATGCCTGCGACGGTCTCCCCGAAGTGGTCGCGGATGGCCTGCACCGAGTCCCGGAAGCTCTCCTCGCCGGGATTGCCGTCGAGGCTCGCGAAGATGAGGGCACCCTTGCCGTCCGGCGAGTACTGGACCCCGGCGCTGTTGATCGGCTCGTCGCCGCCGGTGAGCCAGGTCATGCCGTCTTCGATCGACTGCTTCTGGGCGTCGGTCAGCGCCGTCCCGGAGCTGTAGACCACGATGATCGGCGTGCCCTTGGCGTTCGGGAAGGAGGCTTGCAGCAGGGCGTCGGCGCGCTTGCTTTCGAGCGACGCGGGCAGCGACTTGGAAGCGTCGTTCGTGGTCACGCTCTGGAGCTTCGGCCCCATGGCCAGGGCGCCGGCCACGAGCACCCACACCGCGATGACGATCCAGGGGTGCCTGCCTCGCGTCGACCACATGATCAGGTCCCGCATGTCTCACTCCCGTGCGTCGCTGCGCCGTTTCCCGTGCGGTGCGATCCATGATAGTACGCTGACGAAGCCAGGGCTGGCCCGGCCCGGCGCGCGACGTAGACTACCAGCATGCGTGACGACCGTCTCATCCTGGCTCTTGACCAGGGCACCACGAGTTCGCGGGCGGTGCTCGTGGACGCCGAGGGGCGCATCGTCGCCTCGGCGCAGCGCGAGCTGACCCAGCACTTCCCGCAGCCGGGGTGGGTGGAACAGGACGCCGGCGAGATCTGGGCGACGCAGCGCGACACGGCGCGAGACGTGCTGGCGAAGGCGGGGCTCGGCTCGGCCGGGGTCGGGCTCGAGCGCGTCGCCGCCATCGGCATCACCAACCAGCGCGAGACGACCATCGTGTGGGACCGCGCCACGGGCGAGCCCGTGGCGCCGGCCATCGTCTGGCAGGACCGGCGCACCGCGGACGTGTGCGAGGAGCTGCGCCGCGCCGGGTCCGGCCCGCTGGTGCGGCGCGCGACGGGCCTCCTGCTGGACCCCTACTTCTCCGCGACCAAGCTGCGCTGGATCCTCGACTCCGTCCCCGACGCGATGGCGCGGGCGCGCGCCGGCGAGCTGGCCTTCGGAACGGTGGACTCCTGGCTCATCTGGCAGCTCACCCGCGGCCGCAGGCACGTCACCGATGCGAGCAACGCCTCGCGGACGCTGCTGTACGACATCGGCCGAGGCGACTGGGAGGACGAGCTGCTCGGCGTCTTCGGCGTGCCGCGCGCGGTGCTGCCGGAGGTCTGCGACAGCTCCGGCGTCGTCGGCGAGTCCGACGCGGAGGTGTTCGGGGCGGCCATCCCGATCGCCGGCCTCGCCGGCGACCAGCAGGCCGCCCTCTTCGGTCAGGCCTGCACCAGACCGGGCCTGACCAAGGTCACCTACGGCACAGGCTGCTTCCTGCTGATGCACTCGGGCGATGAGCCGGTGACGGCGCCGGACGGGCTGTTGACCACCGTGGCGCTGCAGCGCGGCGGGCGCCGCACCTACGCGATCGAGGGCTCGGTCTTCATCGGCGGCGCCGTGGTGCAGTGGCTGCGCGACGGCCTCGGCGTCGCCGGCGACGCGGCGCAGATCGCCGCCCTGGCCGAGAGCGTGGCGTCGAGCGCGGGCGTCTACTTCGTGCCCGCGCTCACCGGCCTCGGCGCCCCGCACTGGGACCCGCAGGCACGGGGCGCCATCTTCGGCATCACGCGCGGCACGACGGCGGCGCACGTGGCGCGCGCCGCCCTCGAGGGCGTCGCCTTCCAGGTCAACGACCTGGTGGCGGCGATCGTCGAGGGCTGTCATCTCAGGCCGCGCGAGGTACGTGCGGACGGCGGCGCCAGCCGCGGCGACCTGCTGCTCCAGACGCAGGCCGACCTGATCGACGTGCCGGTGCTGCGCGCGGCGCAGTCCGAGTCCACGGCGCTGGGCGCCGCCTATCTCGCCGGCCTCGCCGTCGGACCTGTGGCGCGACGAGGCCGAGGTGGGAGAGCTGTGGCGGGCCGCGCGGCGCTTCGAGCCGCGACCCGGGCCTGATATCACGAGCCGGCTGGCCGACTGGCGCCGCGCCGTGGACTGCGCGCGCGCCTTCGGCAGCGCGAGCATCGGCTCACCTGCCTGAGCCGCCGCGCCCATCGAAGCCGCGCCCGTCGTTGCCGGGGTCGACTCTCTGCGGCGGCCCCGGCCGCAGCATCCAGACGCTCGCCCCGAGGACCACGGCGATGAAGGCCAGCGGTGCCACGGCGTCCAGCACGGACGTGACCTGCAGCAGGCCGGCGACGGAGCGGGCGATGGCGACCAGGGCGCCGATGGCCGCGCTGGCGCGCAGCCAGGCCGGTGTCTTCGTCCCCTGCGTCGCCACGGCCGCCAGGAACAGCGTGATGGTCAGGAACAGGGCCGCGTCGGTGCCGTCCGCGAGCTGCGCGAGCGTGTGGGTCGACGAGTTCGCCGCGTTGGCGTCGGACGTGAGAGCCAGCGCGATGACGGGCAGCGCCGTCACCACGGCGGCGGCGAACACGAGCACGCCGGTCGACCACACCAGTCGCCACTTGTCCGGCTCGGCGGGTCCCGGCGTCGCGGCCAGCGCGAAGCGCAGCGCGAACGCAAGGAAGAAGACGGCCGCCGTGAGGATGATTGCTTGGGAGACGAGCACGACGCCGCGGTTGTCGGCGAAGTACGTCGAGATCTCGCTCGCCGGGCTGTCTGCGCCCGGCGCGGCCAGCATCGCGGCGCTCGCGAACAGCAGCACACCGAACGCGATGCCCGACCAGCCGCCGTTGGCGGTGCGGGGGTGGAAGCTCATGTCGCGTCCTGCTCCTGAGGCCCTCGTAGCATCCAGCTCAGGCTTCCCATGGCAGCGCCCCGCCAATCCGCGCCCCGACCCGCAGCCCGCTCGCCATCTGACGAACTCTCAACGTCAGCTGCAGCTTGAGACTTCTCCACGGCCTCGGCGCCGTGGGCCCCGCCGGCGACGCTGTGCTCAGGCGGCGCGGAGTCCGTCGATCAGGGTGCCGAGGTCGTCAGCCTGCCGGCGATAGTCGCGCCGGGCACGGGCGACGAGACAGAGCGCCGGCCCGACCGCCAGATGGAGTCGCGGCCGGCGGCGCCAGCCGCCCGGCAGCTCTCGCCACCAGCGGCCATGCAGGATGTCTTCGGCGCCGGTGATGGCGACGGGGATCACGGGCGCCCCGCTCTTCTCGGCCAGGAAGGCGACGCCGGCCTCGAACTTGTGCAGGCCGTCGGCGTACACGTCGCCTTCGGGGAACACGACGACCACCTCGCCGTGGTCCAGCGACTGCAGGGCGGTCTGCAGGCCGTCGCGGGCGAACGCGTCCCGGCGCACGGGGAAGGCGCCGAGCCGCCGGATGCACCAGCCGACGAACGTGCGGTCGAACTGCACGGCGTCGGTCATGAAGCGCAGGGTACGGGGGAAGGGCAGGGCCACGAGGATAGGGTCGATGTCGCTCGGGTGGTTGGCGACGATGAGGGCCGGGCCGGACGAGGGCAGCCGCCCGGCCCCGTCCACCTCGAAGCGCCCGTAGAGGTGCGCGGCGGGCACGAGCAGCAGCCGCCCGACCGTGTACAGCCAAGGGTCGGTGGCGACCGCGATCGGCAACCGCTGGTGTCTGTGCCGGCGCTCCATACGCGGAGTATTCCCGACCCGCGATGATGGCGTTCGCACGGACGGCGCGGGGCGGGCGACTGCAGGCGGTCGTCGAAGTCGGGCGCCTTGGCAGGCGGCCGCAGGCAGTGCGTCGTGCACATCGCCTGGTCGTAGCCGCCGGAACGAGGCGCTCAGACCGTGTCGATCGTCACCTGGCTGGCGCCGCCCGAGAAGCGGACCTCGTAGCGGTCGGTCGTGGCCTCGAAGCCGGGACTCTCGAGGCGGTTGCGGCCGCCGACGCCGCCCAGACGCTGACCGTCGAAGACCATCTGGCTGGCCCCGCCGCTGATGTCGGCGCGCACGGGGACGCCGGCGGGGCGGTGCAGGACGACCTTGCTGGCCCCGCCGGACACCCGCACCGGCACGGCGCCGACCGGCGGCGGCAGCCAGATCTCGATGTCGCTGGCGCCGCCGGCGATGTCCAGCGACTCCAGCCGCAGGGCGCGCAGATCGGCGCCCAGCTTCCACATGCCGCCGCGCAGCGAGATGGCCCACGGCACGGTGGCGTTGAGCGTGACGTCCGAGGACTGCGCCCGCCAGTCGAAGGGCCGGAAGCGCCGGCGCTGCTGGATGGTCACCGTGCCGCCGTTGAGCAGCACGTCGGGCACCGGCCCCTCGAAGCGGGCGCGGTAGAGGTC
Organism: uncultured Thermoleophilia bacterium; assembly: GCA_963707335.1. GTDB lineage: Bacteria > Actinomycetota > Thermoleophilia > UBA2241 > UBA2241 > CAIXSE01. Next base: position 52,452 of record CAVPQD010000026.1, read on the forward strand.
GCCCAGCTCGGCGTCGCCGTGGATGGCGACCTTGGCCGCCCCCTTGTTGAACTCCAGGCGCCCGGCCAGGACGCCCTGCAGCGGCGCCGAGGCTTCCGGCCCGCCGTCGCCGCTCGGCTCGTCGTCGCGGCCGGGCGCCTGTCCCGCGACCTGTCCGGCCTGACGTTCGTACACCTCGCGGGTGCCGCGGAGGTAGTCGCGGATGATGCCGAGATCGCCGCTGCTGCGCTCCTGCAGCAGGGCGCGGCCGCTCACCTCGACCTCGCCGTAGAGTCGCGCGCCGAGCTCGCGCGTGGCCTGGGTGGAGATGACGAGCACGCGGCGCCGGTCGTCGGGGTCGGCGACGCGATTGGCATAGCCGGCGCGCTCGATGCGGTCCAGCACCGTGGTGATCGCGCCGGGCGAGAGGCCGCTCGCGTCGGCCAGCTCGCCGGCGGCCATCCTGCCGTGGCGATAGAGGATGCCGATGCAGCGCAGGTCGGTGCGGTTGAGGCCGAACTGACGGGCGACGGCTTCGTCCAGCCGGTCCGCGGCCTCGCGCAGCGCACTCAGCTCCTCGTTGACCTCGTCGATGAGATGCGTCTGCTGATCGTCGGTCATGACGTGCCTACCTCCTGCGCCGAGCAGCGCCGTGAGGGCTTTATCCATTGCCAAAGGACTATACCACAAGAAGAAAGTTTGACAATAGAAATGTCGTGGGACTAAACTGCATCGGCCGGCACATGAGACTGCGGGGACGAAGGACCCACCACCCCGCCCGGGCTCTCCCGGCGATGGTTCGGGCTCCGCCCAGCGGGCACCTACTAGGGATGACCGCAGGCGGTCTTCAGGAAGGAACGAGAGATGGACAACACGATCGAGGCTCGGGACCTCGTGAAGACATACCCGGGCGAGGTACGGGCGCTTCAGGGCGTGAGCCTGCGCGTCGAGCCCGGGACCGTGTTCGGGTTGCTGGGGCCAAACGGCGCCGGCAAGTCGACCACCGTGAAGATCCTGACCACGCTGTCCCGCCCCGACTCGGGCGAAGCGACTGTGGCGGGCCTGGACGTGGTGCGCCAGCCGGCCAAGGTGCGGCGCGTCATCGGCGCCGTGGGCCAGAAGTCGGGCGTCGACCTGGCGGCCACGGGCGTCGAGAACCTGGTGCTGCAGGGGCGCGTGTACGGCATGGGCGGCCGCGAGTCGAAGCGGCGCGCGGCCGAGCTGCTCGAGCGGCTCGGGCTGTCCGAGGCTGGGAACCGCGTCGTGAAGACCTACTCCGGCGGGATGCAGCGCAAGCTGGACGTGGCCATCGGCCTGGTGCACAAGCCGCAGGTGCTCTTCCTGGATGAGCCGACCACCGGGCTGGACCCCGAGGCGCGCGTCGACATGTGGGACGAGATCGCGCGCCTCACCCAGCTCGAGGGCCTGACCATCCTCCTCACCACGCACTATCTGGAGGAGGCGGACAGGCTCGCCCGGCGCCTCGCCATCATCGACCGCGGCAAGGTCGTGGCCGAGGGCGAGCCCGAGCAGCTCAAGGGCGAGCTGCGCGGCGACGCCATCCATGTCGAGCTCGCTGAACAGCCGATGAACGGCGAGGCCCACCGCGCCGTCGAGCGCGTGGACGGCGTGCGCGACATCACGTTGGACGGCCGTCTGCTGCGCGCCCGCGCCGACAGCGGCGCGACCGCCGTGCCGGCGGTGCTCGCCGCTCTCGAGGCCGAGGGCGTCGCGGTGGCCTCCGTCACCGTGTCGCACCCCTCTCTCGACGATGTCTACCTGCGCTACGCCGGCCGGGCCTTCAACGACGCCGACCGGCAGGAGGATCAGCGATGAACGCTTTCGCCGACACCTGGTTCATGACCGTGCGGCACCTGCGCAACCTCTTCCGTCAGCCGGCGTGGATCATGATCTCGCTCATCCAGCCCGTCGTGTGGCTGTTGCTCTACGGCGCGCTGTTCAAGCGGATCGTCGAGATCCCCGGCTTTGGCGCGGGCTCCTACATCGACTTCCTCACGCCCGGCGTCGTCGTCATGACGGCGCTGTTCAGCGCCGGCTGGAGCGGCATGGGCCTCATCGAGGACGTCAAGGGCGGCGTGGTCGACCGCTTCCTGGTGTCGCCCGCCAGCCGGAGCTCGCTCATCTGGGGACGCATCGTGCAAAACGGCATCGTCGCCGTGATCCAGGCTCTCATCATCATCGTCCTGGGCCTGATCATCGGCGCCGACTACCCGGGCGGCGTGCCGGGCCTGATCGCACTCACCGTCGCCGCCGTGCTGCTGGGCGCCGGCTTCGGCGGGCTGTCCAACGCCATCGCCATCCTCTCGCGCAAGGAGGAGACGATGATCGCGGCCAGCAACTTCGTGCTGCTGCCGCTCACGTTCCTGTCGTCGGTGTTCATGGCGCAGGCCCTCATGCCGACCTGGATGCAGGACGTGGCGAAGTACAACCCGGTCAACTGGGCGGTGCAGGCCGGGCGCGAGGCGCTCGCCGCCAGCACCGACTGGAGCATGGTGATGACGCGCATCGGCGCCCTGCTGGTGTTCGCCCTGGTCTGCGGCTGGCTCGGCACGCGCGCCTTCCGCGTCTATCAACGCTCCGTCTGACCGGTAGCGGGCTCGCCTCCGGCCTGCCCGCTACCGGTCCTTGCCGCGGCGACGCTTCTTGTGCTTCTTTGCTGCCGGGCGCGACGCGCAGGGGTGCGATGAGCGCGGCGATCCGCTTGGACCCGTGATCGGCCATACGGCGGCTCCTCGTGCCTGTGAGCGATCCCTCGCTAGCTGCCCAGCCAGCCGCGGATGCTCGCCTCGAGCGCTTCGCGGCTGCCGTCCACGCGCGTGTCGAAACGCACCTTGCGCTCGCGCACGGCCTGCAACGAGGCAGGCACGACCGCGTCATGTGCGAGCTGCGTGACGCGGTCCAGGAGCGCGAGCTCGTCGCCGTCGCCGACGGGTGCGCCGGCCGGCGCACCCGTGAGGCCGCGGACGGTGTCGGCGGCGAACTTGCTCCAGTGCGCGGTGCTGACGACCAGCACCGGTCCGTCGCCGCCGAGCTCCGCGGCCACCTTCCACGCCACCGCCGTGTGAGGGTCCATGAGGTAGCCGCGCTCGGCGTAGACCTCGCCGATGGTCCGCAGACAGGTGTCGTTGTCCACCCATGCGCCCTCGAACTCGCCGCGCAGCTTGGCCAGTGTGGCCTCGTCCACGCTGAAGCGTCCCTGCTCGCGCAGGTCCTGCATCCAGCCGCGGATGAGTGCAGCGTCGCCGCAGAGGTCGAACAGCAGGCGCTCCAGGTTGGACGACACGAGGATGTCCATGGAGGGCGACGGCGTCTTCACCAGCGAGCGCGTGGAGATGTCGTAGACGCCGGTGGCGATGAAGTCGGCCAGCACGTTGTTGGTGTTGCTCGCGCACAGCAGCCGGCCGAGCGGCACGCCCATGCGCTTGGCGTAGTAGGCCGCCAGGATGTTGCCGAAGTTGCCCGTGGGCACGCACACGTCCAGGGCGTCGCCCGCGTGGATGCGGCCGCCGCCGGCCATGTCGGCGTAGGCGCTCACGTAGTAGGCGATCTGCGGCATGAGCCGGCCCCAGTTGATCGAGTTGGCCGAGGACAGCGACAGGCTGTGGCGCTCGGCCAGCTCCTTCGCGAAGGCGTCGTCGTCGAACACGGCCTTCACCGCGGTCTGGCACGCGTCGAAGTCGCCGGCCACGCGGAACACGGTGAGGTTGTCGCCAGGCTGCGTGATCATCTGGCGCTCCTGCACCGCGGACACGCCGGCGTCGGGGTAGTACACGATGATCTTCGTGTGGGCGCGATCCGCGAAGCCGTTGAGCGCGGCCACGCCCGTGTCTCCCGAGGTCGCCACCAGGATCAGGAAGTCGAGGCTGGTGCGACCTGACGCGTGCGCCTGGCCCAGCGCCTGGCTGAAGAACAGCGGCATGCACTGCAGCGCCATGTCCTTGAAGGCCAGCGTGGGTCCGTGCCACAGCTCCAGCACGTGACGGCTCCGCGTCACCGCGCGCACGGGCGCAACGCGCGGGTCGTTGAAGTTCGGCCCATAGGACTCGGCGGCGATGGCGAGGATGCGCGCGGCGTCCACGTCCAGGCCGAAGGCCTGGTACACCCACGCCGCGCGCTCGAAGTACGGCAGCTTCGCCAGAGCCAGGAGGTCGTCGAGCGTGACCTGCGGCAACCGCTCCGGCACGAACAGCCCGCCGCCGGGGGCGATGCCGTCCAGGATGGCCTCACTGAAGGTGCGGGGCTGGTCGATGAGGCCGCGCGTGTCGCGGTAGGTGATCATCGCCTTGGGATTGTACACAGAACGCACTGCGCCGCGCCGCCGGCGCGGCGCAGTGCCGCGTCCGACCGGTCCGCCCAGCAGCGGGGAGCGCAGACGACGCGCGGCACGCACTGCCGGGTCGCCGAGGCCGGTCCGCCGTCCGCAAGGGCGGCCTACTCGTCCTCGTCGGCTTCTACCGCGGCCTCGTCGTGCATCGCGCCGTGGAGGCCGGCGACGTGTACCACATCGCTGATCTCGCCGGATCCGGGCGGGGCGGTGAAGTCGACCTCCTCCTCGGCCTCGACGGCGGCCTCGTCGTGCATGGCTCCGTGCGTGGTGCGCGTCGCAGCGCCCGCGTCGCGTCCGGGACGCGTGCCGGGAGACGCGCCGCTTCCGACGCGACTCGGCTGGATGTCTTCCGCCGCGTCCGACGTCGGCTCGATCGCGCTGTACTCCTCGAGTCGGTCGCCCTGGTCCCGTGGCCTGGGATACTGGTCCATCGTGGCCTCCCTCCGGTTCCGCCGGCGACGTGGCTGTCGCCGTCTCGCCGCACGGGTCCCCATCTTTGACGTAGCCGCCGGCAAGGCTTTCCACGCCGTTGCGGGGCCGGGACGCGTGGTCGCGGGCGCCGTGTCGACTGATGGAGACGGGCTACGGCCGCGGCAGCGGGTGGCGAGGTCGCGCGCGCCCGGCCGGCGACAGACCCGCGCGGCTCACGTGCACGCGGGAGGGATCTATGCCGCCCGCGACGGCGTGCCGGGCGGCGGCTCGGCTGGGGACGATGACGACGTCGAGCCGCCCGTAGAACCAGCGGAGGTAGCGGGCGAGCAGGGGCGGGGCGGCCATGGTCGTCGCCACGAGCTCGGCGTGAGCGGCGCCGCAGGCGCCGCTCACCGGCAGGTGCAGCAGGCGTGCGCCGGCCAGGCCGGCGAGGCCCATCGGACCCGGCCCGGTCACGTGCAGGGCCTCCGCACCGCTCTCCTCGAGGTGGTCCAGCACGTCCAGCAGCGGCGGCACGCGCAGCGTGGTGCCGCCGGCCGACAGCTCGCCGAGCGTGCGGAACGTGACGATCTCACCATCGGCGCCCGGCGCCTGTCCGGCCCGTTGGTGGAGCGACAGGATCTGGACGCGCAGAGCGGCCTGCGCGTCGCGACCCGCCCAGGCAGGATCGAAGGCCGCGCCGTCGCCGCCCGGCGCGGCGTCCGTGAGCACGGCCAGGCTGAGCGGGCTCGCCGTCTGCGCCGCCGGTGCGCCCGCCGTTCCCGCGGCCGGTCCGGCCGCGCCTCGGCCGTGCACAAGCTGCTCCCGCAGGCGGGCTTGCACGCCCCTGTCGCGACTCTGCAAGTGCCATGCCATGAAGTACGGGAGCTCCAGGAAGTGGACCATGCCGACGGCGAACGACGACTGCAGGAACCGTTTGAACGGCAGCGGGCCAGGCGCGAGCAGCGGCGCCAGATGCTGCTCCAGCACATTTCCGGCGAGGCGCGAGACCACCCTGAACAGGCGCTCGTCCAGCTCCCTGGCGCCGACGGCCGCGATGCCGTGCGGCGCGGCCAGCGGGCCGAGCAGCTCGTCCAGCAGGGCCTCCCACTCGGGGCCGCGGCGGTCGCCGTCGCGGTACAGGCCCGGCGCCATGCTGCGCACGCCGCGCACCGTCTTCTCCAGCACCGGCACGTCGCGGCCGATGCGGCCGAAGCCCTTGCGCAGCAGGCCCAGGGCGCGCTGGTGGGCCGCCTCGTCGTCGAGTCGCAGGATCTCGCGCACGCGCCAGAACGAGGCGGCGTAGATGCTGTGCGCCAGCAGGCGCGCGTCGCCGTCGTCACCGCCCGGCGCGCAGTCGCCGCGGGCGACGGCGGCGAAGAAGTCCTGCAGGCCGCCGTCGCTCGCGGCGACGGTATGGGCGCCGGCCACGAACAGGCCGCTGTGGTCGTCAGAGCCGCCGACGAGCGACTTCCGCCAGGGCGTCGCGCCGTGTGGCGCGACGCCCTGGCGCTCCGCCATCGCCGCGATGCGCTCAGGCGTGAGCGACGCGACCACGTCCTGCAGCAATCCGTTGCAGCGCGTCGTGCGCGACCCGTTGCGCGCCTCCAGCACATTGAACAGCAGCAGGCATCTCTCGGCGATGTCGGGAGTGAGCCTGCCGTCCATGTCGAAGAGCGGGTGCGCGAGGTAGTGCAGCACGCCCGCCTCGCGCAGACAGGTCACGAGGTCGTAGACGGAGGCTCGCGCCGCCATCGCTTCGGTGAACGTCGCCTCGTCGATGCCGGACGCGACCACGTGTACGCGACACCCGTTCTCGGGGAACCAGGTGTCGAACTCGGCGCTCAGGAAGGTCCCGGGCAGGTGGGCGATGGCGAGTGCCCCGGCGAGCGAGTTGTGGTCGGTGATGGTGACGAAGTCCATGCCGCGGGCGCGGGCGAGCTCGTAGACCTCGAGGGGCTCGGTATAGGACTCCTGGCCGCGCAGCATCTTGAGGCCCTTGATGCGGGGCTGGTCGGAATGCCGCGAGTGGACGTGGAGGTCAGCTCTGGTGGTGGCGCCGCGACTCACGCCGCCCACTCTACCCCATCGCGGCGCGGCTCGCCCTTTGCGCGGTCGCGACCGTTTGTGGGTAGGCTCTGGCCATGGTCACGACCCATCATGCCGTGCTCACGGCCGTCGGCGCCGACCGCCCCGGCCTGGTCGACGAGGTGGCGCGCTACGTGCTCGAGCGGGGCGGCAACCTCGAGGACAGCCGCATGGTGAACCTGCACGGGCAGTTCGCCATGATGATGCTGGTCGCCGGCCCAGACGACGTGATCGGCCGGCTTCACGACGGCCTGCAGGCTCTGGAACGCGACAGCCGCGTGCGTGCGGAGCTCCACGACGCCGACCTCACGCAGGGCCTGGCGTCGGCTGCCGCCATCCCGTATCGCCTGAACACCTGGGCCATGGACCACCCCGGCCTGGTCCAGTCTGTGGCGCATCTGCTCGGCGGTCTGGGGGTCAACATCGAGAGCGCCGACACCTCGCTGCGACCTGCTCCCTACACCAACACGCCGCTGTTCGAGATGGAGCTCGTCGTGGCCGTGCCGGCCGACCTTCACGTCGCCGACCTGCGCGAGGCCCTGGGCCGGCTCTGCGACGAGCTCAACATCGACTGGCAGCTCACGGCGCTGTAGACGCGCCGCCCCCTTGCGGGTCCCGGCGCGCCTCGGCGCCTCAGCTCACGTGTCCTGCGCCGCCCCGTCCTGAGCCAGCAGCCGCGCCGCTTCGTCGGCGGCGAAGGCGGGCCAGGGCGCGGGCCGGCCGCGCTCCCGCGCGGTGACGCGGGCGCCCGGCTCGCCCAGGCTGCCGATGACGACGGCGGCGATGCCGGCGGCCCGCAGCGCCGCGAGCAGCGCCGCAGACTCCTCGGGACGGCAGCAGACGAGCAGGCTGCCCGAGCCGATGAGCCCCAGCGGGTCCGCGCCCAGCAGGTCACACAGGCGCCGCGTCTCGGGCAGCACGGGGATCCACTCGCGCCGCACGACGACGCCGCGGCCGGTGGCCGCGGCCAGCTCGCGCAGCGCCGTCGCCAGGCCGCCCTCGGTGACGTCGTGCAGGGCGCGGACGCCGGCGAAGCCGGTCGCGATCCGCGCCTCAGGGACGACGCTGACCTGCTCGAGGAGCCGCGCGCACGCGCGCAGCTCCTCCTCCCTCATGCCGAGCGCGGCCAGGCGGGGGCGCAACTCGCGCGCCAGCAGGGCCGTTCCTTCCACGGCGACGCCCTTGGTGAGGATCACCTCGTCGCCGGTCCGAGCGCCGCGCTTGTCGCGAAGGTCGGCGCGGCGCACCGTCCCGAGCATCGTGCTCGACACCACGGCGCGCGTCACGGCGTCCGTGACCTCGGTGTGGCCGCCGATCAGGGCTACGCCCTCCGCGGCGGCCGCATCCCCGATATCGCCCAACAGGGCCAGGGCCTGCGACCCGGTCGTGCCGAGCGGCAGCAGCACGGTCGTGAGCAGCCACCGCGGCGTCGCGCCGGCGGCGGCGATGTCGTTGGCGTTCACGAGCACGGCCCACCGGCCGACGTCGCCCGTCGCCAAGGTGATCGGGTCCCCGTGCACGGCCAGGACCTCGTCGCCACGGATGTCCAGCGCCGCGACGTCCTCGCCCACACCGGGCGCGACGATCACCTCGTCGGCGGCGGCGAGGCCGGCCAGATACCGGGCGAGCAGGTCGTTCGGCAGCTTGCCGGCGGGCAGCGGCAGGCCGAGCCGGACGACCTCGGCGAGCTCGGCCAGCCGGTGCACGACCACATCGGCCTCGCGGACGGCGCGCTCGGCGAGCGCCGCTTCGCCCGCGTCCTGCTGCGGCGCGTCGGCGCCGGCTCCTGCCTCCGGGCCGCCGTTCGTCAGGAATGCGGTCACGGCGCCGGCCGCCTTCCCGGCCTGGACGTCCAGCAGGAAGTCGCCGACCACGAGCGTCTCGGAGGGGGACACGCCCATCGCCGCGCAGGCGTGCAGCACGCCGTCCGGCGCCGGCTTGTGGGCCAGGCCGTCGTCACGCGTCACGACGACGTCGAACCACCTCAAGCGGCAGCCCAGGGACCTGCTCGAGCGCCCGGGCCACCGCGGCGCGGCGGTTGCGGGTGAGGAGGCCCACGCGCAGTCCGGCGTCGCGGAGCCCGCGCACCAGATCGACGGCGCCCTCGTTCGGCGTCGAGCCGGCCGCTCCCTGCAGCTCGAAGAGCTCCAGCGCCGCCTCGGCCGCGTCCCGCTCTTGCCCTACAAGGCCCTCGATGAATTCGAGCACGAAGCGGTCCGGCGGGCAGCCCACCTGCCGCTTGATGGCGTCGAAGTCGAGGGCCCCGGGATGTGTGATCGTGCCGTCGAAGTCGAACAGGACGGCGCGCAGCCGGAACGGCCGAAGCCGGCGGGCTGCTGCGCGCTCCTGTCGCGATGGCTGCTGCTGCACGCGACGCTCCTTCGGGCCGGGTCGCACTCTACGCTACCCCGGCCGCGGCGCCTCTACTGCGTGAAGGCCTTGAGACAGATGTTGGTGTCGCCGTAGCCGGGCCTTGACGTGATGTCCGTCCACCGCCCACCGACCCGGATGAAGCTCTGACCGGCGGACGCCGTGGCCGCCGCGTACTTCCTCACCGGCGCCTCGATCGGCACCGGGTAATTGGTGCCCGGCACGTCAAGTCGCACCGCCACGACGAACTTCCTGCCCTTGCCCACATACATCCGTGGGCTCAACGGTACGGTGCAGTAGCCGGCGTCCGCCACCGTGCCTCTGCCTCGCAGGGTCAGGTCGCCGAACGACGGCCCGGCGTACACCCTGTAGGCGGCGTTGGGTGCGATGGTGTAGAAGCTCGCTGCGGCGACCTTCTGCGACGCCTTGGCGGTGAAGCGGCTGGCGAACATGGCGACGCCGGCGTCGGCGGTGCCGGTGAGCCCGATCGAGCTCGTCCAGCCGAGCTTGTCGTAGCCGTAGGTCCGCGCGTACGTGCCCACGGGGTCGACGCGGCTGATGGCCATGGACAGGGCCGCACGCGCCAGGACCGAGTCGTGGTACGAGACCCAGAAGTAGCCGCCGTCGCCCCAATCGGCGCCCCAGCTGTTGCGCACCAGGAAGGCGCCGTCGCCGGGCGGCTCCGTCGGGAAGGTGGCGGCGCTGTAGGTATCGTCCCAGCCCACGATCGCGACGCCGTGGTTCGGCTGGGCGCCGCCGGCGTAGTAGAACGCGTGCGCCGTTGCGTCGTAGACGCCGCCGTCCGCCGCCGGGTAGTACATCTGCGTCGCCACTGCGCCGCTGCTCATCACGGCTGCCTTGATCGCGTCGTCGTCCGCCGCGCTCTGCCGCGGCGCCAGCAGCACGACGCCCTGCACGTGCTTTCTGACGGGGCTGATGGGCTTTGTCGCCGGGGTGCGGTACGGGTCGGCCCTCTCGGTCAGCGGGCCGGCCCAGCGGGCAAGGTAGGCGGACGACATCTGATAGTTGCCGCCGTTGGCGTAGGCGCCGACGGCGAAAGGCCCGAAGCCGCTGCGCGTGACCAGGTTGTCCTCGCTCAGGTCCCACGTCTCCCCGCCGGACAGCAGATGCGACTCGAGCGCCGCCATGGTGCTGAACGCCCAGCACGTGTTGTACCGGCCCTGATCACGGACGGCGGTGACAAGGCTGGGTGCCGAGTTCACAGGATCCGGGTCACGCAGATCGTACCTGTCGGGCAGGCTGGCGGCGCGCAGCAGCGAGCGTGCCGCCGCGCCGCGCTGCACCATGATGGGGCTGCGCGTCACGGCGCCGCCCGAGGTGACCTGCTCCCTGAAGACCGGGTCCAGGGGTGCCCGGCTGAGCGACGGCGTCGCCGGCGCGCCGGTCGGCGTGAGCAGCGCGGCCGCAGCGAGCGTCAGCGCGACCAGCAGCGCGCGCGTCTTCGTGGTCATAGGGCCCCCTTTATGGAACGGACGTCTGCCGTCTATCTTCGGCAGGGCGCGGCGCCATCTTCAACCCGGCCCTTCTACTGTCATCTTAGGTTAAAGCTGGACCTCGTGAGGGTACGTCGGGTGTGTGCAGCGTCAACTACCCGAGTCGTTCGGGTGATTCCTGGAGGGGACCGATGACCATCACGCTCACCGCTGAGGAACTTGTAGGCCGCGAGCTACTCGACGAGACCGGCCGCGACATCGGAAAGATCACCGACCTGTATGTGGACGAGGACGGCAGGCCGCACTGGCTGCTCGTCGACACCAAGTTCTTCCATGGCTTCCTGAGCGTCATCCCGGTGACCGACGTCGTCGTGACCGACAGGGGCCTGCACGTGCACTACGACATGGAGAAGCTCACCGGCGCCCCCAACGTCATGGGCGACAAGCCCTACGCGCCGCATCGCGAGGGCGTGCTCTACGACTACTACCGCCTTGTCGCGCCGCCCACGGTGACGCAGGCCGCCAACCACGAGGGCGGGGAGGGCGTGCTGCAGCCGCCGAGCGCCCTGTGCCGCTACTCCACGTACGTCTGCGAGGCCGACAAGCCGCTCGAGTTCAAGACCGAATGACGCCGGCGGGCCGCCGCGCGGCGTGCCCGCCGGAGATGATGGCGAGGGGGGCGGCGCCCGCGGCGGGCGCCGCCCCCCTCGCGTTCGCGCTGCCTTGAGCCGTCAGTCGAACAGCTCGGCGACCGCCTCGCCGAACACCTCCGTGTGGCGCTCGACGTCGGCCACGGACGTCTCCGGGCACATCAGAGCCATGTTGTGGAACGGCGTCATGAGGATGCCGCGGTTGATGGTGTAGAGGTGCATGTACTCGTCGAGCCGGGCGTCGTGCGCCGCGGCCGATTCATTGCCCGTGCGCGGCACGGTGGGGCAGAAGCGATACTCGGCGCGGGCCCCCAGCTGCACGATCACCCACGGCGCGCCCTGCCGGTCCAGCACGTCCTGCACGCCTCGCGTGTAGCGCGTCGCCAGCTCGATCATCCGGTCGAAGTTCTCCTCCGTGAGGACGTGCGTGAGGGTGGCTCGGGCCGCGGCCATCGAGAGCGCGTTGCCGGCCAGCGTGCCGCCCACGCCGCCCTGGTCGACCAGATCGGCCTCGGTGTCCGCCAGGATGCGTTCGGCGAACTCCGCGCTCACGCCGTAGGCGCCGATGGGGATGCCCGAGGCGAGCGCCTTGCCGATGGTGACGATGTCCGGCCGCAGGCTCCAGGCGCGCGTGCAGCCGCCGCCGCCGGCGCTGAAGGTGTGCGTCTCGTCGTTGACGAGCAGCGTACCGGTCTCGTCGCAGAGCTCGCGGACCCGCTGCAGGTAGCCGGCACCGGGCAGCACGATGCCGACGTTCGTCATCGCCGGCTCCATGAGCACCGCGGCCACGTCGCGCGGTTCGAGCGCCTCGCGCAGGGCCTCCTCGTCGTTGAACTCGACGACCTTGGTGGTGAGCGCCGGGTCGATCTGCGGGCCCACGTTGCCCGGCTTGCTCATGGGCCCGCCGTCCGTGCCGACGATGATGACGGTCTCGTCCACCGAGCCGTGGTAGCACCTGGAGAACACGAGCACCTTGGGCCGCTTCGTGACCTGGCGCGCCATGCGCAGCACGAAGCGGTTGGCGTCGGTGGCCGACAGGGTGAACTGCCAGTAGGGCAGGCCGAAGCGGCGCCGCAGGTCCGCGCCCACGGCGGCGGCGTCCTCCGTCGGGAGCATCGTCGTGATGCCGCCCCTGCCGGCGATGCGTTCGCTCACCGCCGCCATGACGACGTCGGGGGAGTGCCCCGTCATGGCGCCGGTGTCGCCGAGGCAGAAGTCGATGTAGGTGTGGCCGTCGACGTCGGTGATGCGATCGCCCCTGGCCTCGGTGAAGTACAGGGGGAAGCCGCCGGACCAGATCGCCATCCAGCTCATGGGGACGCCGGCCAGCAGGGTCCTGCGGGCCTCGGCGAACAGATCGTGTGAGCGCGGGCTGCGCTCCACATAGGTGCGGCGCTCTCGGACGAGGAGATCCTCGAGGCGGCCGCGGTCGACGGTGCGAAGATCGGTCCACGTAGGGTGCACGAGCCTTCCTCCTGCAGCCGGCCCGGCGCCCGTCCGCCGGTGGTCGAGAGGGGCTGCGTCGACAGTCGCTGGGGCGGGCGACGGCACGATAGCATTGATTGAACATTCATGCAATATGCGAATGTTGGTCCAATCAGTACCCGGCGGGCCGGTCCTTTCACCGTTGCGGCGCAGCGGGTACAGTCTGTGCCGGGGCGAGGGCGGCGGAGGGCCGCCCCTGCCGGACGACGAGGCGCGAAGGAGGACGGATGAGACGCGAGCAGCACGTGGAGTTGCGCCGCCGCGAGATGCTCGCCGCCTACTACCAGGTCCTCATGGAGGAGGGCCTGCAGGGCGCGTCCATCGCCAAGATCGCGCGCCGCATCGACGCGCCCCCGAGCCTGCTCATCCACTACTTCGGCACCAAGGAGCAGATGACCATCGAGCTCGTCGACTACCTGCTCGAGGAGTACCGCCACGGCTACGGCGACCGGCTCGCCGCCATCGCCGATCCGCTCGAGCGGCTCCGCGCCATCCTGGACACGTTCTTCGACCCGGAGTACCACCAGCTGCTCGACGACAGCGTCTTCTACGCCTGCTTCTACATCAGCCTGCGTCACCCGGAGGTGAGACGCCGTTACGCCGCGCTCTACGAGACGTCGCTCGAGCTCGTCGAGACGACCATCACCGCGTGCATGAAGGCGGGACACCTGCAGCGCGACGACCCGCACGAGCTGGCCGTCACCATCAAGGCGCTGGAGGAGGGCTACGCCTTCCTCATCGGCGGAGGCGCCGACGAGGCCGCCAAGGCGGAGGTGGGCAGCGTCGTCAAGGCGCGCGCGCTGCGGTTGCTCGGCCTGGCGGCGTAGGCCGCCGCCACTCAGTTCAGGCCGAAACGGTCCAGTTGGTCTTCGTCGGCGCCGAAGTAGTGCGCCGTCTCGTGGACCACCGTGATGCGGATCTGCTCGGCCAGGTCGTCCTGGTCCTCCGCCTCGCGCTCCAGGTTACGCTGGAACAGGTGGATCAGGCCGCCGCTTGGCCCCGGCCCCAGCACCGACTGGTCCGGCATGGCGATGCCGTGGAACAGGCCCAGCGTGCGCGGGTCGAGGCCTTCCAGCACCATCGCCTCCGACGGCCGGTCCTCCACGAAGACCGGCACGTTGTGCAGGTGCGTCAGGATCTCGTCCGGCAGCTCGTCGAGGGCCGCCGCGGCGGCAGCCTCGAAGTCCTCGCGGCTCATGACGGGCTCGGGGTCGTCGCCCGCCGCGTCCAGGCGCAGCACCGCAAGCCACTCCCTGACCATGCCCTTGCGGTCGCCCTTGCGCTCGCAGGCGAGGCCGAGCAGGTGACGGGCGTCAGCCTCGTCCAGCGGGTCGAGCTCGGGGCCGGCGAGCAGCTCGCGCAGCAGGCGCGCCGCCTCGCCGGGGTCGTCACCGTAGTCGAGGTAGACCTCCGCCGACCCCAGCCAGGGCTCCGGGTCGTCGGGGTCCGCCTCGCTCCATCTGGCGTAGGCCCCGAGCGCCGCGTCCGGGTCGTCCTGCGCCAGCCCCAGCTCCGCCTCCAGCTCGAGCACCGCCGGGTCGTCGGGGGCCGCGGCGCGCGCCCGCGCAAGCGCCCGCGCCGCGGCCTTCATGTCGCCGTCGTCCAGGTGGTCCCAGGCGGCGTCCAGGTCGCGCTCCACGTCGGGGTCGAGTCCGTGTCGTTCGTCGTCCATCGACCCACTATACTGCCTCGCGCTCACGGCGCGGGCGCGTTTCCGGATCCGGCCTGCCTCGCGCTCCCGCCGCGGGGTGTTGTCGGCGCGGACATCACCCGCGATGTTCCCCGGCAACGAGGTAGGCAGTACAATGTCACCTATAGAGGGGGAGGTGCGCCATGGCGTATGAGTACCGTCCGAAGGATCCGCGCGGGAAGCTCCGCGAGGTGGTCACGAAGTACCTGTCCAACATGCGCGTGGCGGGACGGCAGCCGAACCGCGGCGTCGCCTTCGACGCCGCCGCCGCGGACGCCGGCGCGGCGCACACCAGCGGCTGGCTGCTGGACGATCACAGGCCTCAGGACGGCGAGAACCGCTACCTGCTGCTGGAGGACGGCGACGTGTGGCACGCCGTGGCCCCTCCGCCGGGTCGGACGGGCGGCCTGGACCAGCCCGGCCCATCGCCGGCGCTCGACGCGGCTGTCGACAGATGGCTGGCTGAGCCGAGCGACGATCTCGTCACCCTGCTGGCCAGGTCGCTGTCCGACGCCCGCATGGGAGGCTCCGGCTGGCTGGCCGACGGTGAGGCATCAGTGGAGGTCGTGACCGACCGGCGCGCCGGTCGGTCCGGACACCACGGGCCGGAGCGTCGCCGCGGCTGAGGCCGGCGCTGGGGCGCCCCGGCGGCGACCCCGGGACGCCAAGGCGGCCGGTGCCGGGTCTCTCCGGCGGCTGGGCGGCGGGCCGAACGATGGCCCGTGCCTTCGGCCTCTGATATAAGCAACACCGTGAGCGCACCCACCGCTGGTCCCGATCCCATGTCGCAGCGCGGTCTGCCGCGGCGTCTTGCGCTGGGCGCGGACTTCGGCAAGGTCACGACCTCGCTCGCCGTCGGGGAGCTGGACGCCGACGGAACGGTGCGCGTCGTCGAGACCAGGTCGGAGCGCCACCTCGGCGATCCCCTGCGCCCCTTCGCCGAGCTCTACGATAGCGTCGATCATCGCCGCGTCGTCGCGATCGCCGCGACCGGCGTCTACGGCGACCGGCTCACCGCGCCGGCGCTCGGCGGCCTGCCCGAGGAGATCGCGCAGGAGCAGGCCGCCGCCTGGCTGTACCCGGACGGCCCGCTGAACGTCGTCAGGGTCGGGGGCGGCGGCTACTCGGTACTCGCGCGCGACAGGCACGGTCGCGTGCGCTACGAGGCCAACGAGCGCTGCTCGGCCGGCACCGGCGAGACGGTGGAAGGCCTGTGCTCGCGTCTCGGGCGCAGCCTCGACGAGGCGGTCGAGCTGGCTCGCTCGAGCCCGGACGCAGTGACCGTGACCAGCCGCTGCGCCGTGTTCGCCAAGAGCGAGCTCACACACTTCGCCAACCAGGGCGAGTCGCACGGCCGCATCTTCAGCGGGCTGTTCGCCGGTGTCGCCCGCAACGTCCACAGCCTGTACGACAAGAGCAAGGTCGACGGCCCGGTGCTGCTCATCGGTCACGGCGCGCTTATCCAGCCCATCGCCCAGGGCCTGGATCGACTGAGCGACCTGCCGGTGAGCGTGGCCGCCGAGGCCGGCGTGTTCGAGGCGCTGGGGGCGCTGCGGTACGCGGCGACCGACATCCCCTCGCAGGCGCCGGCGTTCCCGCCGTCCGCCGGCGAGCTCGTGGGACCGCGGCGGCGGCGCATCCAGCGGCTGCGGCCGGCGAACGACGGGCCGGGCTCGGTCGTGCGGCTCGAGGAGCCGCACCGCGCGCCGCTCGGCTCCGGCGCGCCGGCCGCGCTCGGCCTGGACCTCGGCTCGACGGGCTCCAAGGCCGCGCTGCTCGACGCGGGCACGGGCGCCGTGCTTGCGTCCGTCTATCGCCGCACCGAGGGAAACCCCGTCGAGGCGGCGCAGGCGCTGGTCGCCGAGGTCGGGGAGATGACGCCGTACCCGGTCGTCGCCGTCGGCCTCACGGGCTCCGGCAGGGACGCGGCCGCCACCGTCTTCCGCGCCGCCTACCCGGACCTGGGCGCCCGCCTCACCGTCCAGAACGAGATCGTCGCCCACGCCGTCGCGGCCTCGCGGCTCGACCCGGACGGCGGCCGCAGCCTGTCGATCGTCGAGATCGGCGGCCAAGACGCCAAGTTCATCAACGTCGAGGGCGGCCGCGTCGTCGACGCGGACATGAACCGCGTGTGCAGCGCCGGCACGGGCTCCTTCCTGGAGGAACAGGCCGGGGCCCACGGCATCGACGACATCGTCGAGTTCGGGCGGCTGGCTGCGCGTAGCGAGGGGCCGCCGGACCTGGGCCAGACCTGCACCGTGTTCGTCGCCGACGTGGCTGCGGAGGCGCTGGGCGACGGCTTCAGCCGCGAGGACATCTTCGCCGGGCTACAACAGTCGGTGGTGCGCAACTACCGGAGCCGCGTGATGGGCCAGCGGCGCCTTCTCGGCCGTGTCTTCTTCCAGGGCAAGCCGGCGACCGACCCCTCCCTGGCGCGCACTCTCGCCGCCGTGCTGGAGCGCGAGGTCTTCGTGCCGGCCGACCCAGGCGCGATGGGCGCCGTCGGCATCGCGCTGCTCGCGGCGCGCGCCGCGGACGACGCCCTGACAGAGACCACGCCCATCGACCTGCGGCGCGTGCTGGAAGCGCACGTCGGCGGCCGCCGCGAGTTCCAGTGCAGGGACCGCGACTGTCGCAATCTCTGCCGTCTGGAGCTGGCGGAGATCGACGTGGCCGGGACCCGCGAGAAGGTCGTGAGCGGCGGACAGTGCCCGAAGTACGACGCGGTGTCGGGGGCGGGCGAGAAGCTGCCCAAGGATGCGCCCAACCCGTTTCGCGAGCGCGAGGAGCTGCTGCGCGAGCTCCTCGGCGAGGTGGGCCCGGCCGAGGTCGGCGCGGCCATCCCGGCCGGTGAGAAGGCCGGCGCCGACGACGCGGGCGACGCCCGCCTGGCCTCCGGCCTGCGCCTGGGACTGCCGTACGCGCACTACCTCATGGATACGCTGCCCTTCTTCCATGCTTTCCTTCGGCGGCTCGGTCATGAGGTCATCGTGCTGCGCCCGGACGACGAGGCCCTGGCCGAGGGCGACCGCCGCTGCGGCGCGCCGGGGGGGTGCACGCCGGTGAAGCTCCTGCACGGCATGGCCGGGGCCGACGTAGACGTGCTCGTGGCGCCGGTGTTCGTCCACCTGCCGCTGCCCAACGCCGGCGCTCTCACCTACACCTGCCCGATGGCGCAGGGCGCGCCGGACATGGTGGGGCGCGCCCTGTCGGCCGAGGGATCGCGCACGCGCGTGCTGCGGCCCGTGCTCTTCGAGCAGGAGGGCGACGACTTCGCCTCGCCGCGCATGCAGCGGGTACTGCGGACCATGGCGCGGGCGCTAGCCGCGGCGACGCCCGGAAGGCCGGCGCCGTCCGCCGCCGAGGTACGCTCCGCCGCCGGGGCCGCTCTTGCGGCGCAGCGGCGCTTCGAGGCCGGACTGCGCCGGATCGGCGAGGACGCTCTGGTTTGGGCCCGCGCCCACGGGCATCCCGTCGTTTTGGTCGCCGGCGAGACACACGTCATCCACGACGCCGTGCTGGACAGCGGCATCCACGACCTGGTGGCCGCCAACGGCGCCGTGTCGCTGCCCGTCGACTGCTACCCGGTGCCGAGCGACCTGCCGGGCCTGAGCCGCATCCACTGGGCCAGCGCCGGCCAGACGCTGCGCGCCATGGCGGCCGGCATCGAAGCCGGCGACGTCTTCCCGCTGCTCCTCGGCGCCTACGGTTGTGGCCCCAACTCGATGGTCGAGCACCTCGTCGACGACGTGGCGGGGGACTGGCCGCACGCGGTACTGGAAAGCGACGGGCACGGCGGCAAGGCCGGCTACGTGACCCGCGTGCAGGCGTTCCTGCACAATGTGAGGTGCCACTGCGCCGCCCCTCACCAAAGCGTGCCTGCGGCGGCTGTGTGCGCGGCTGGCAGGCGGGGCAGGCCGCCGACGACGAGGCGGCCGCCGGCCGCTCCAGGGAGGACCGCCTGGCCCGCTACGACCGGCCGCTGCCCCGCAGCCTGGACGAGGACGGCTACGACCGCTTCTTCTTCGGCCACATCGGCGGCGGCCTCGGCAGGCATCTGGCCGCGGCGATGCGCGGCGCCGGCCTGGACGCCGCCTATGTCGGCGAGGCCGACGCCGAGGCGCTGCGCTGCGCCGGCGCCGTGTGCTCCGGCAAGGAGTGCCTGCCCTACCAGCTCATCTGGGGCACGCTGGCCCGTTTCCTGCAGGATGAAGTCCCCGACCTCGACGGCCACAAAGCGCTCTTCCTGAGCGCCGGCAGCGGCTTCCAGGCCTGCCGCGCCAACCTCTTCCCGTTCACGCAGCAGATCGTCCTGGACCGGCTCGGCAAGAGCGTGGACGTGGCCGATTTCAGTCTGGTGACCGCCAACGTGCGCATGATGCCCGTGGTGTGGACGGCGCTCGTCGCCATCGACCTGCTCAACATGCTGCGCTTCTACAGCTTGGCGGCGGAGCGGGAGCGCGGCGCGGCCGACGGGCTGTTCGCCGCGTACTCGGAGCGCCTGGAGCGGATGCTGGAGCGGCCCCGGCCCGATGCCGGCCTCGCCGGCAACGTCGCCGGGGCTCTCCGCTTCTGCGCCGAGGTCGAGGAGCTGCTCGCGGAGGCGGCCAGGGACTTCCGCGAGCAGCCCGTGGGCGACACCCGTTCCGCCGACCTGCGCGATGTGTACCTGTGCGGCGACATCTACCTGCGCATCGACGAGTGGGGCAACGACGACCTGCAGCGCAAGCTCGCGGACCACGGCCTGCGCGTCATCTTCGAGCCCTTCGGCGAGTTCTTCGAGCTCCTGCAGCTGCGCCAGATCCAGGACGGCCTGCCGCTGCGCAAACGCCCCGAGAAGGAGGCGGTGCTGCTGACCATGCAGTACATCATCCGTCGCCTGCTCGCCGTGGTGCGGCGCGAGCATCCCTGGGTGTTCTGGCACGACGTCAGGGAAGTCGACAGGACGAGCCGGCGGCTCACCTCCGGCTATCCCTTCGGCGAGACCATCCCCACCATCGGCGGCGCTCTGCTGGCGTGGGAGACGCGGCCCGTCGACGGCGTCGTGTCGGTGGCGCCGCGGGGCTGCGGGCCGGCGCTGATCGCCGAGGCGCAGCTGCGCCGCGAGCCGGGCCTGCCGGCCCTGTTCGTCTACAACGACGGCGACCCGATCGACGAGGCCCGGCTGGCGGGCTTCGCCTGGAGGCTCAGGAGCCGGCCGTCGCGGCGGCCGGCCGGTCCGCGGTAAGGCGCCGGGCGGGGCGCTCGCGAGCGCGCCGCCCATCTCGACTCAGCCCTCCGCGTCCGGCTCCGGCCGACCTTTGATGAACGGCTCCTGCCCGCCCTCGGCGCCCGAGCCCTGCGGCGTCTGGCCACCGGTGGCGCCCGCCTCGGCCTCCGCGGCCAGCAGCTCGGCTTCTTCCAGCGTCATGTGCGTGCGGCGCAGCGGGTCCTCGCGCAGGAACAGCACGACGATCAGGCCGATGACGCCGACGATCGTCGCCAGCAGGAACAGGTCGACGATGGCCGAGGACAGGCTCTGGCGTACGGCCGCCATGAAGGCCGTGAACAGCGACTTGCCCTGCGGCCCGAACTGCCCGAACGCGGCCTGGATCTTCGTACGGGCTGCGTCCGACAGCAGCACCTGTGGATTGTCCAGCAATGCGGCGCCCCTGCCCTTGTTGAACTGCTGCAGGGGCGCCGGCAGATTGTGGAGCATGGCGGCGGCGAAGCGGTTGGTGAGGATCGTGCCGAAGACGGCCATGCCGACGGTGCCGCCGATGGAGCGGAAGAACTGCAGGCCCGCCGTGACCTCGCCGAGGCGCTGCGTGGGGTACTGGTTCTGGACGATCACGGTGAACGAGCTCATAGCGACCCCCAGGCCCAGGCCCATGACGATCATGTAGAAGGCCAGTGAGGTGCTGCTCGTGGTGACGGTCATGCGTGAGAACAGGAACGCGCCCAGCGCGACGGTGACGAAGCCGGCGATGACGACGGCCTTGTAGCGGCCGGTGCGGGACAGCAGCTGGCCGGCGCCGATGCTGGTGGCGAGGGCGGCGAGCATCATCGGCATCAGGATGATGCCGCTGTTCGTCGCCGACTTGCCCTGCACCCCCTGCACGAACAGCGGCAGGTACATGATGGCGCCGAACATCGCCGCCGACTGCAGGGCGCTGGCCACGGCGGAGACGCTGAAGATGCTGTTCTCGAACAGCCGCGGATTGATGACGGGCTCCGCGGCCCGCAGCTCGCGGGCGACGAACGCGCATCGTCATCAGTGCGGAGACGACGAACAGGCCGATGATCTGCCAGGAGCCCCAGGCGTACTCGGTGCCGGCCCAGCTGAAGCCCAGCAGCAGGGGCGTGGCGGCCGCCGACGAGCAGCGCCGCGCCGCTGTAGTCGATGCGATGCGAGCGGTGGGTCTCATGACCGGGCAGCGCCCACGCGGCGAAGGCCAGGGCGATGACGCCGACCGGCAGGTTGACGTAGAAGACCCAGCGCCAGCTGTAGTTGTCGGTGATCCAGCCGCCGAGGAGCGGACCGATGATGGTCGCCACGGCGAAGACGCTCATGATGACGCCGGCCCACTTGGCGCGCTGCGCCGGCGGGAAGAGGTCGCCGATGATGGCCTGCGTGATCGGCAGCATGGCGCCGGCGCCCAGGCCCTGGAAAGCGCGGAAGGCGATGAGCTCGTTCATCGTCTGGGCCTGGCCGCACAGGGCCGAGCCGAGCACGAACAGCACCATGCCGACGATGAAGAACCTCTTGCGGCCGTAGGCGTCCGAGAGCTTGCCCCAGATGGGCATGGACGCCGTCGACGCGAGCAGGTAGCCGGTGGCTACCCAGGCGTAGTGCTGCAGCCCGTTGAGGTCCGCGATGATGCGCGGCATGGCCGTGCCGACGACCGTCTGGTCGAGGGCCGAGAGCAGCATGCCGAGCATGACGCTGACGAGGACCAGCGCGACGCGGCGGCGGCTCAGAGTCTCACCCCAGGGCTGCGCCGCAGTCGGCGCGAGAAGAGGCTCAGCCATGACGCGCCTCCCGTCCGGCGGATCCCGCCGTCGCCGCCGCCGACGAGGCGCGCCGCAGGCCTTGCAGGCCGCGCAGCAGGCCCTCCAGCTCCGCGCGCGAGAGCGCCCCGAGCCAGCTGAGGACCTGGTCTTCGCGGCCCTGGCGCAGGCGGCCGGCCAGCTGCTGAGCGGCCGCCGTGGCCGTGACCAGCGAGCGCCGCCGGTCCTGCGGGTCGCGCTCGCGGCTGACCAGTCCCAGCTCTTCCAGCTTGTCCACGAGCAGGCTGGCCGCCGGCTCGCTGAGGCCCAGACGACGGCCCAGCTCACCCACCGGCTGTGGCCCGAACATGGTGACCGTGACCATGGCCTTGAACTGGCCCATCGTCAGGTCCAGAGACAGCAGTTCCGGCCCCGCGGCCCGATTGACCGCGGCGAAGACCTCGTGGGCCACTGCGTGGCAGGCGTCGACCAGCTGATCGTGTGTAGGGGAGTCGGGCAAAGCGGAGCCTCCGGCGCCGGCGGGGACCGGCGAATTGCTTTTGCGAAACATATGTATTTTAGAAAGACGGTGAGGCCGGCGCAAGTCCCCGTCAGGCAACGACACGCCGTACGGGCCGCGCGCCTCTGCGTGCGGCCTATGATGTGGAGGCCATGGGAAGCGGGATCGAGACAGCTGCCTTGCGCCGCGCCGTCCTCATCTCCTGCGGGTTCGTCGCCGCGGCCCTCGCCATCCTGGCCTGGACGGCGCGGCGCGGTGGAGCGTCATAGCCGCCGCTACATGACCTGCCTGGGCGGCAGCTCGCTGGCGGGCACGTCCGTAGGCTCGAGCAGCGCGCCCTGCCGCTCGAGTCCCGCGGCCGGCGCGAGCGCGCCTCCGCGGCTGAGCGCGAGGAACAGGACCGCGCCCAGCGCACCCGCCACGGCGTCCACCGCGAAGGCGCCGCGCCCCCCCAGGGAGTCAAGGAGCCAGCCGCCCAGCAGCGGCCCCAGCGCGTAGCCGCCCATGTACACGAGCGTCCAGGCTCCCATGTAGCGGCCACGCAACTCCGGCGGCGCCAGGTTCGACACGACCGTCGAGGAGATCGGGATGAGCAGCACCACCCCGAAGCTGACGAGCAGCACGCAGCCGAGCGTTGCCGGCCAGGGCACGAACGCCGCGACCCCCAGACCCAGTCCGACGCACAGGCTCGACAGCGCCATGAGCAGCAGCTGGTCCGCGCCGCGCAGGACCCGCACGACCGGGTACTGCATGATCGCCGTGGAGGCGCCGTACACCACGAGGGCGATGCTCCACAGCTGCGGCGAGACGTCGTGAAGATCGCCCAGCATGATCGGCAGCGTCACCCAGATCTGGCCGAAGGCGAACAGGGGCAGCAGCGCGACGAGGCAGAAGGTCAGCATGCGCCGGTCGCGTAGCACGATCGCGTAGCCCTGGAAGGCGGCGGCGATGGACGGGGTCTGCGTGACCGCCGGCCGCGTCTCCTTGAAGAGCGCGACCACCATGAGCAGGACGACGGCGCACACGAGACCGGCGGCGACGAAGGTGGTGCGGAAGCTCGGGTCGAGGCTGATGAGCGGCGCAGCGAGGAGCGGGCCCACGGTGATGCCGGAGTTGAGCGAGACACGGTGATGCTGAAGGCGTCCGCGCGCCGCTCCGAACGGGCGAGAGGTCGGTGATCATCGAGTTGCTGGCGGTGATGAACTGCGCCCAGCCGAAGGCCGCCTCGAAGGCGATGAGCGCGACGACGACCCACAGCGTCGCGCGTCAGCCCGAGGCCGATGAATAGGGTCATGCTGCCGCAGATGGCGACGACGAGCACCGGGCGGCGCCCCCAGCGGTCGCAGAGGGCGCCGCCCACGACCTGCATCGGCAATGTGGCGAACAGGGTGATGCCGAGGATGAGGCCGACGGCCGTCATCGACAGGCCGAGCTCGCGGTCCAGATAGATCGTCTCGAACGGGTAGCACATCTCGACGCCGACGAGGTAGATGAAGGTGCCGGCGGTGAGCAGCCAGAACTGGCGCGGCAGGCCGCGCAGCTCATAACGGAGGCGCTGAAGCGGGCTGCCGCCGGGCGTGGGGTCCCTCCGGGGGTCGTGACCGTGAGGCGATCGTATCAGCCACGCCTGGCACGGCTTCACATCCGCGGCCGGCGGGAAGGCTGATGCACACCTCCCCGACGGCAAGGAGCCAGCCATGGGCGAACAGGCGCGCAACGTCGAGCGGATCATAGAGCCGGCGCCGGTCATCGAGGGCGCCGGCGTACGGCTGCGGCGCAGCATCGCAGCCGCCGCCCTGGACTACCTCGATCCCTTCCTGCTCTTCGACCACTTCCAGTCAGACGACCCCGACGACTACCTGGCCGGCTTCCCGTGGCACCCGCACCGCGGCATCGAGACGGTCACCTACATGCTGGCCGGCGAGGTGGACCACCGCGACAGCATCGGCAACGCCGGCGCCATCGGTCCCGGCGACATCCAGTGGATGACGGCCGGCGGCGGCATCATGCACGAGGAGATGCCGCGGCCGCGAGAGGGCCTGATGGGCGGCTTCCAGCTGTGGGTGAACTTGCCGGCATCGCTCAAGATGACGAAGCCGCGTTACCAGGATCTGAGCGCGGCTCAGGTGCCCGAGGTCCGGCGTGACGACGGGGCCGTCGTCCGCGTCGTCGCCGGCGAGGTGGACGGCGTGAGCGGCGCCGTCAGCGAGATCTACGCCGATCCGGAGTACCTGGATGTCTCGCTGCCGGCGGGCGTCGCCTTCCGGCAGCCGGTGCCGGCCGGACACGCGGGCTTCGTCTACGTCTTCGAGGGCGAGGGCCAGTTCGGCCTGGGCTGCGATCTCGGCTATCGCGGCGATCTGGACGGCGAGCTCATCGCCGCGACGCGGTTTGCCGTGCTCGGCGACGGCGACGAGCTGCGCGTGGAGGCCGGCCGGCCCGGCGTGCGCTTCCTGCTGGTCAGCGGCAAGCCGCTGGGCGAGCCGATCGCGCGGTACGGGCCGTTCGTCATGAACACCCGAGAGGAGCTGATGCTCGCCCTGCAGGACCTGCAGAACGACCGCTTCGTGTGGCGCGACGATGCCGATTGGGCGGCGCGCCGCCAGACCTGGTCGCCCGGGACGTTCTCGCGATGACGGCGCCGCGGGGCCCGGGGCGGCGCCCGCACGTGACACCGAGCGTGGCTCAGCGGCCCGACGGCGACGGCCGGTCCGGCCGCGGATCTCGTCAGTCCAGGCGCAGGTCGGCGACGACCGGCCAGTGATCGGACGGCAGGCGGCCGCCGGGACGGTCGTGCCGGATGGCGGCCGCCTCGACGCGCCACTCGTCCGTGACCAGCACGAAGTCGATGCGCGTGCCGCTCGTGGAGCCGTCCCAGGCGTGGTGCGTGGCGGCCTGCGGCCCGCGCTCGCCGAGCTCCGCCAGCGTGTCGCGCAGGCCGCCGGCGAGCAGCCGCGTGACGGCCGGCGTGCCGGCCGTCGCGTTGAGATCGCCGGCGACGATCCACGGCAGCGCCGGGTCGAGCCAGGAGAGGAGCGCCGCGGCGCTGCGCCGCCGTGACTCGGCCGAGGCGCCGTCCCAATGGGTGCTGACCGCGCCGAACTCGCTCCCGGCGCCCCAATCGCGAAAGCGGCAGATCGTGGCGATCCGGGGCATGGCCGCGCCCCAGCCGCACGAGCCGGGCACGTCCGGCGTGTCCGAGTACCAGCGTGTCTCGGCACGACGCAGCCGCAGTCGCCGCGGCCGATAGAGGACGCAGCAGCGCTCGCCGCGACGCCGGCCGTCGTCGCGCGGGGCGCCGGCGGCGGCGTAGCCGGGCAGCCGGCGCAGCAGCCGGCGAAGCTGGAAGCCGTAGACCTCCTGCAGGCAGACGAGGTCCGCGTCCAGGCCGGCGATGGCTTGCGCGCACGCCTTGGCGCGGAACGGCCACGAATCGGCCCCGTCGAGGGCAAGGCCGTTCCTGATGTTGAAGGAGGCGGCGCGGAGAGGGGCGGGGCGCCGCGCCGCCCCGCCCCTCTCCGCGTCCTGTCGCGGCGGCTCTCCCAGTCCGGGACTCACGTCGGATAGTGGTCTGTGTACGAGCCGCCGGCCGGGGCGTGCTGGTTCTCCACGCTCAGCCGAAGGTGCGCCGGCTCGTTGCGGCGCTCGTCGTCGTGGAGCCGCGTGCGGCCTTCGCGCGCCGACGATCTGCCGTCGCCCCGCCCCCGCTCCACGTAGTCTTTGAACACCAGCAGGTCGTGGATGACCTGCTGGCTCACTACGTCGGCGGGCGGCCCGCCGTCTGATTCGACCTCGACGACGACCTTGGTCCCGCCGTGATCTCCGCCCTCGAACCGCACCGCTCCCGTGCCCACGGCGTCCGTGCAGGCGAGCTCGTCGCAGGCGAGCCGGTGCTGCGCCGAGCGTACCCAGACCAGGAAATGATCCCAGGTCGTGCGAGTGATGGAGGGTGCTGCTGCGATCTCAAGCTCGCGATGGACGATGGCCATGTCCGGCTTCCTCTCTCGCGTCTCTTGCCCCTAGTGCAGTGTGCGGCGAGCACCCTACCCACCGCCGGAGCCGGGAATCTGAGGAGGATGGTCAGGATTGCCGTCGGGGGGGCCGGCGTCAGACGGTCGTGACGACGATGCCGGCCTGTGTCAGGCGCTCGAGCTCGTCGGCCGGCGCGGAGGTGTCCGTGATGAGTTCGTGCACCTGATCCAGCGTGCAGATGCGCGCGAACGCGACGCGTCCGATCTTCGACGCGTCAGCCACAACAATGACGCGGCGGGCGCGGCTGATGAGGATACGGTTCGTGTGCGCCTCAACGTCGTGGTGCGTCATAAGGCCTCCATCGACGTCGATGCCGTCGACGCCGACCACGGCGAGGTCGAGGTTCATGCCTTCCAGCGTCGCCTCGGCGAGCCGCCCGACCAACTCGTACGACTCGCTGCGCGCGGTGCCGCCTGTGACGATGAGTCTCAGGTTCGGTCGCAGCGCAAGCTCTGCCGCGATGTTGAGAGCATTGGTGACGATCGTCAGGCCTTGGCGGTCGACGAGGCGCCGGGCGACCTCCGTGGTCGTCGTGCCGCCGGTAAGGCCGACCGTGTGCACCCCGTCGCTTACGCGGGTTGCCGCCACGGCGGCGATGCGTCGCTTCTCGTCGCGGTGCTGGCCGCCGCGGTAGCGCAGGGGCAGCTCATAGACTGTGCTGTTCGAGACGGCGCCTCCGTGGGTGCGCGACAGCAGCCGCTGCTCTTCGAGCAACTGCAGGTCACGTCTGATCGACGCGGTGGAGACGTTGAGCTTGGCGGCCAGCTCGGCCACGCCGATCGTGCCGCTGGTGGCGAGCTCATCCAGGATCAGGCTCATGCGTTCTTCCTGCCGCATGGTGTCATACTAGCACGGGGTGAGTGTTTCTGATCGAAACACCTGAGTATCGCTCACGAAGAAGCAGGAGGAGTCCACGTACTCAATCGACATCGGCAGCGTGTCGGGCCAGGGTGATCCTGGCACCCGCGCATGCTCTGTCTGATCGCCGAGGCGGACGTGTGGCGCTGTACTTCCCGCGGCCGCGCTGATGTCGGCTTGCTCGGCGCCCTGCACGCCCTGGCGGACGCGCTGGCGCCGTCCTGGTTCACCTGGCTGGACGTGGATTCCACGCACAGTAGACCGCCGTGCTCGGCGGCGAGCGAGGCGGCTGCGTCGAGCGCCGGCCGAGCGGCGGTGCAGGCGGAAACGAGGCCCGCGCGTCGCCCAGCCCGGTTGGCGGCGACAAGCTCGACGAGTCGGCCAATGGCTGTTCCCGAGGCGCTCACCGGCCGCACTCGGAGATCGCCGGCGGCTCGAGCCCCTCGACGGCGGCTATGGCTTCGGCGCGTGAGGGCTGCGCGGCGACGCCTCCAGGGCCGCGAGTGGACAGCGTGCCGCAGGCGACGCCCAGCGCCACCGCGCGGCCGACGTCCCAGCCGAGGAGGCGGCCGCACAGGAAGCCGGCGTCGAACGTATCGCCCGCGCCGACCGTGTCGACGACCTGGACGGACGGTGCGCCGACTCGCACGAGGCGGCAACCGTCATGCGCGAGAGCGCCTGAAGCCCCCCGCTTTATCACCGGTAGAGGACCAAGCGCCTGCAGGACCGTGGCTGCGACCAGCACGTCGTCCGATCCGCTCACCGCCGCCGCCTCCGCAGCATTGGCGAAGAGCACGTCCACGGCGGGCAGCACGTCGTGAAGCCCGCTGTCCCACGTCCCGCTCGGGTCCCAATTGAGGTCGAGGGACGTGGAGGCGCCGGCCGCGTGCGCGGCAGCGAAGAGCCCAGGCAGGCCCGGCTCAAGGGAGCGTTGCAGGAAGAACGAGCTGACGTGTACGTGGCGGGCGGACTGCATGAGGGCGGTGTCCACGTTGGCGGCGTCGAGGTCCGCGATGGAGCCAGTGGATGTGAGGATGGCCCGGTCGCCGCCCCGATTCACGATGACGGTCAGCCCTGTGGCTACCTGCGCGTTCACACGCACGCCGCTCACATCGACACCACGGCGCGTCAGCTCGTCCAGCATGAACCTTCCTGCTCCGTCGTCCCCGAGCAGGCTTGCGAACGCGACACGCAGCCCCAGGCGAGCAGCGGCGCAGGCGGCGATGGCGGCGGAGCCGCCTACGGTGAGGACGCCGCCGCCGGCCAGCTGCTCGGCCTGCCCGTAGGCAAGCGCCAGCGGGGCGTCATGCAAGATGACGTCTGGGTTCGCGTCGCCCACGATCAGCAGGTCCACGGGACGATCGCCGCCGCTGACGGTATTGCTCACCGCTGTGAACCCGTCCTGCAGGCCCCGCTGATCACCGGAGAGCCTCCGTCAACGCGTCGTGGTGGGCGGCGCGGAGCTCGTCGACCATCGCCTTCATCTGGCTCAGGGAGAGCGTCGCGGCGGCGTTCGGATCCAGCATCACGGCCTGGAGGATGTGTGCCGGGTCGCCGTCGAGCGCCGCTCGCACCGTGAGCTCCACCGCGTTGAGGAACGTGCGGTCGAGTGCGGCGCACTGGGCCGGCAGGTCGCCCACGAACGTAGGCTGCACGCCGGCCCGGTCCACCAGGCAGGGAACCTCGACGCAGGCATCCTGGGGCAGGTTGGTGATGAGGCCCGTGTTGCGCACGTTGCCGTAGATGGTCCGCTGTTGGCCAGTGACCATCGAGTCGATGATGAGCGAGGCGTACTCCTGGCTGCGCTCGATCTCGAACGGCTCGCCGGCCGCCAGCATGCGGACCTCCTCCTCGTAGAGGCCCAGGTTCTCCTCACTGCGACGGATGTACTCATCCACTGGGATGCGCAAGCGCTCGATCTCGGCGTCGTCGCGCATGAACCACGGCACGTACTCGGCGAAGTGCTCGCTTGACTCGGTCGGGAAGTAGCCGAAACGCTCATAGATCTGGACGCGGACGTGGCGGCCGAGGCCCTCCGGGTCGGCCGCTATCGCCGCGTCCAGCGCCGGGTAGAGGCTGCGGCCCTCGTGCTCCAGGCGCAGCACCCAGCTCATGTGGTTCACACCGGCGCCGAGGAAGGTGACCTCGTCCGGCGGCACGCCCACGTACTCGGCCACCTGGCGGCTGGTGTTCTGGATGGAGTGGCACAGACCGACGATGGGGACGCCGGGCCACGCCTCGTACCACGCCCAGCAGTTCATCGCCATCGGGTTGGTGTAGTTGAGCATCAGGGCGCCGGGACACAGCTCCGCCATGTCCGCCGCGACCCCATGCATCACAGGGATGGTGCGCAGCGCGCGGAACACGGCGCCCACGCCAGACGTGTCGGCGATCGTCTGGCGCAGCCCGTACTTGCGGGGGATGTCGAAATCCAGGCGCGTCGCCGCGATGCCACCGACCTCGATCGTGTTGATGACGAAGTCGGCGCCGGCCAGCGCCGCGCGCCGGTCCAGCTGCGCCTCGACGCGTGCCCGGCCGCCCACAGCCTCGCTGGTCCAGCGCGCCATCGCCTCGGCGGTCGCCAGCCGCTTGGCGCTGATGTCGTGCAGCACGATCTCGGCGTCGGCCAGCTCGGGGAACGTGAGGATGTCGCCCAGGAGGTTCCGTGTGAACTCGACGCTGCCGGCGCCGATGAACGTGATCCTGGTCAGCGCCGGACCGTCAGTCCGTGGACCCGAGCTCGTGCGTGGCCTCGCGCAACGCCCCCTCGAACTCCGCCTTGTCGACCTTGACGGCCTTGTCCGTGCGCTTCCTGGCGCGCTCCATGCTGAGCGGGATGCGCTCTGAGTACTCGTCGTGGCCGACGACCACGAGCGCGGCCTGTCCGTCGGTCAGAAAGTCACCGAGCTCCGTGACGTCGTGTCGGGACATGCCGCGCCGGAAGTGCCCGATGAGGCCGCCGGCGGCCCCGCCGACCAGGACCGAGCCGATGAGTGCGGGCGGGAACAGCAGGCCGATCACGCCGCCGGCGGCGACGCCGGCGGCGACGCCGTGCTGCGTGGGCTTCTCGTGCTTGCGGACGCTCACCTTGCCCTGCTCGTCCTTGGCGATCACGGCGGCATCGTAGGTACCGATGAAGCCGCGGGAATGCTGCTCCTGGATCGCCGCGAGGTCCTCGTGCGCGGCGTCCTCGCCGTCATACGTGCCCAAGTATACGAACACGGTGTGGTCGGCCATCTCATCCTCCCTGGTATCCTCTCGGCAGTCTACAAGGAGGGCACGTGAAGTCCCACACCGTGTACAAGACGTTCCGCATCGACCAGCGTCGCGCCTTCGTGCGCATCACGGAGGACGTGCAGGCCGCCGTCGACGAGTCGGGCATCAGCGAAGGCATGGCGCTCGTGTCCGCCATGCACATCACCGCCGGCGTGTGGGTCAACGACGACGAGCCCGGCATCCAGGCCGATGCCCTGGAGTGGCTGGACAAGCTGGCGCCGCCGAGCTGGCAGCCGCCGGACGGCGATGTCGCCCGGCAGCTGCTGCCGGACGGCGGCGACTACCGTCACCACCGCGGCGGCGAAGACAACGGCGACGCACACCTCAAGAACCTGCTGGTCCACCACCAGGTGATCGTCCCCGTCACCGACGGCCGCCTGGACCTGGGGCCGTGGCAGGCCGTCTTCTACTGCGAGTTCGACGGCCGCCGCAGCAAGCGGCTCATCATCAAGGTGCTCGGGGAGTAACGAGGAATAGGTGGCCGGGGCCGCGGGGCGGGGTACAGTGGCCGCAGCA
>CAVPQD010000027.1:0-116887 GCA_963707335.1 uncultured Thermoleophilia bacterium
TTGAAGAGCGCCTCCCCCTTGCGCAGGTGACGGACGCTGGCGAGCGCAGCCAGGGCGTGTATCTGCGCGTCGCTCAACGGTTCCAGAAGTTCACAGTGACGGAGTGTGCTCTCGACGGACAGATCGGCAGTCGGCGGCCTCATGGCGATCCCCTCCTCGTGTGATGCTCCCTTCGTTCTCCTACCCGAAGGCTGAGCATGACAATCGAGGCGCGGCACCCATCGTCGCCGCCGCGTCCGTCCCTCCCGCCGTTCCGACCCGCTCTGATAGACTCCCCCGGGTACCCTTCCGGCGCCCGCAAGCCCAGCCAGCGACCGAAAGCGCACGCCATGAGCCAGTCGTTCACCTACACGGGCACCAGCGATTACATCGCCGCGCCCGCCCTCATGCAGACCGTCAACGTCGCCGTACAGCTCAGCCGCCCCCTGCTCATCAAGGGCGAGCCCGGCACGGGCAAGACGATGCTGGCGCAGAGCATCGCCTGCGGCCTGGACCTGCGGCTCATCGTCTGGAACATCAAGTCGACGACCAAGGCACAGGACGGCCTGTACGTGTACGACACCGTCCAGCGCCTCTACGACGGCCAGTTCGGCGACCGCGACGTCAGCGACATCGCCCAGTACATCAAGCTGGGCAAGCTGGGCGAGGCCTTCCGCTCCCCCGAGCGCGTGGTGCTGCTCATCGACGAGATCGACAAGGCGGACCTCGAGTTCCCCAACGACCTGCTGTGGGAGCTCGACCAGATGGAGTTCCACATCCCCGAGACGCGCGAGACGATCGAAGCCCTGCACAGGCCCATCGTGCTCATCACGTCCAATGCCGAGAAAGAGCTGCCGGACGCGTTCCTGCGGCGCTGCGTGTTCCACTACATCGAGTTCCCCGACGAGGAGATGATGGAGCGCATCGTGCGCGTCCACGTACCGCGGCTGGACGGTCGCCTGCTGGACCTCGCCATCCAGGCCTTCTACTGGCTGCGCGACGTGCCCGGACTGCAGAAGAAGCCCAGCACCAGCGAGCTCATCGACTGGGTGCAGGCGCTGGCGCGCGGCGGCGTGGACCCGAAGGAGATCGCCGCGCGCCTGCCCTTCATGGGCGTGCTCCTCAAGAAGGACCACGACGTGGACGTGACGCAGCGGGCGCTGGCCGGCGGCCGCGGCCGCCGATAGCCTCCGGCTACCCGAGGACGAGGAGCACCATGAACATCGGCCCCATCGAGTTCCTCATCATCATCGTCATCATCCTGCTCGTCGTGGTGCTCGTGCTGCGCTCCCTGCCGCGCAAGTAGCGGGAGCTCACGCGATGTTCACCGACTTCTTCTTCCTGCTGCGCTTCTACGGCGTCCCCGTGACGGTCACGGAGTGGCTGGCGCTCATGCGAGCCCTCGCCCTGGGGCTCGCGCCCGCCGGCCTCGACCAGTTCTACACCGTGGCGCGCAGCATCCTCGTGAAGTCGGAGGCCTACTTCGACCAGTACGACCAGGCCTTCGCGGCGATGTTCAAGGGCATCGAGACGCCGCCGCAGATCGAGGACGAGGTCTGGGAGTGGCTCGCGCACCCGCTCGAGATGCCGGGGCTCACGGACGAGGAGCGGCGCCTCCTGGCCGCGGCGCTCGAGGACCTGGACCTCGAGGCGCTCGAGCGCATGTTCAAGGAGCGCCTCACGGAACAGCGTGAGGCCCACCACGGCGGCGACTATTGGGTGGGTACCGGCGGCACGTCGGCCTTCGGCCACGGCGGCTTCCACCCCGGCGGCATCCGCGTAGGAGGCGAGAGCCGCAACCGTTCTGCCGTCAAGGTCGCAGGCGAGCGCCGCTACCGCGGCTACCGCACCGATCAGGAGGTCGGCGTGCGGCAGTTCGAGCTCGCCCTGCGGCGCCTTCGTCGGCTCTCCTCGCGCAACGCAGGCGTTGCGGACGAGCTCGACCTGGATGAGACCGTCGAGGAGACGGCCGACAACGCCGGCCGCCTCAGCCTCGTGTGGCGCAAGAGCCGCAAGAACGCCGTCAAGGTCGTCCTGCTGATGGACGTGGGCGGCTCCATGCACCCCTACATCCGCCTCTGCAGCCAGCTCTTCAGCGCCGTGAACCGCAGCTCCCACTTCAAGGACCTACGCACCTACTACTTCCACAACTGCGTATACGACTGGCTCTACCTGGACACGAGCTGCAGCCTGAGCAACGCCGTCTCCACCAGCCGCGTCCTGCAGGAGCTGCCCGGCGACTACAAGCTCCTCCTCGTCGGCGACGCCGCCATGGCGCCCAGCGAGCTGCTGAGCCGCCACGGCATCATCTGGTGGGGCTACGGCAACGAGGAGCCCGGCATCGAGTGGCTACGCCGCCTGCGGCGCCACTTCGACCACTCGGTGTGGCTCAACACGATCCCCGAGGTCGATTGGGACCACACGTATGGGACGACCACCATCCGCAAGGTCCGCGAGGTCTTCCCCATGCACGAGCTCACGGTGGACGGCCTTACCGCCGCTGTGAAGAAGCTGATGGTGCGCTACTAGGACAGCCCGCGTCGACGAGGCGGCAGGCACATCGAACACGCTCGAATGGTGGGTCATGGTCTGCAACACTTCGCCCTTCGCTAACGCTCAAGCGCGACCACGTGACACGACCCGGCACAGTGGCACACCCGACGGGAGCGCGGCGCAGTTTGGCGGGGCAGCGAAGACTCCGCCTCGGTCGAGCCATGTGCGCTGTCTGACAACTCCGCCCTCTGGCCCGGCCACCTCTCGCTCTGCCCCCGCGCATTGTCACCGGCCCCCGCATCGTCACCCGGAGCCGCCTCTGAGACGCGCTGTAGGGTCCCTCTGCGGCCGGTGGGTCGACCGTGCCCCGCGCGTGACGGGGCTCGCCGGCGAGGCCCGCAGCCCTCGCGGGTGGCGGGCCTCGTGTGAGGCGAGCGGCCCGGACCCGGGCGCCGGGTGTCCGGGCCGCTGCTCTTTCCGCGAGCGCCGGCCAGACCCGCGTGTTGCTGGATCAGAACGGCTTCAGTTCACGGACCCACGTAGAAGTCGAATTCGTTTTCCCAATTGGCAGGCGAGTCCGGGCCGGGCTCGGCGTTCACGGGACGGGGCGACGTGTCATCGATGGGAATCAAGTCGGTGAAGGGCCGTACCTGAAGCTGTCTGAATTTCAAGTGGTACCAGCTCACGTTCGGAAACGGTCTAGGGGCAGGACAGGTGGTTGAGGTACACCCCGGCGCCGATCTTCGGGTTAAAGGGCATGGGTGGCGTCCCGAGCTCCCCGGTTTCGGGATCACCGAAGAACTGTGACCACGACAGGTCCCATTGGTGGGGGCCCGTCCAGTAGGGCGCCACCTGCGCGTTGGTGAAGTGCTGGTGGAAGTCTGGGCCGGTGATGTCGATGCTGGTGTGCAGGTACTTCGTGAGGTTCTTCACTTGGCCGTAGATTGCGCCGAGCCATCCGGTGGTCGCAACGACGTCAGCGTTCGCCGGATGGGCGACAGGTCGTCGGTCACGTAGAAGGTCAGGTCGTACCACGGGTTGTCCGTGGCGCCAGTGTTCACGACCCACAAGCCGTAGCCGGTGACCTCGTCGCTCAACTGCGCGAACACCACCGGCACAGCCGCGGGCGGACGTGCCGTCTTGACCTTTCGCCCGGCCAACGCAGGAGCCGCCAGCAGGCCGAGCACGATTGCGGCGAGCACGCATACGAGAAGGAGTTTCTTCATCGCGCTGATCCTTTCGAGACGTGCGGGTGAGGCGCTCGCCGCGCTGCGGGCGATGAGCGCCTCCTTGTCGCTTGTGGCATAGGCCCCTCCTGCCCGTGGCCCCAGACCCTCGGGCAACCGTCCGGTCCTCAAAAAGCAGGACGACCGGCCCGCGGGCCGGTCTCACCAGTGGCTCCGCGCCGGATGATGGTGGCGTCACGTGCCTCCGGCGGATCGCAGCCTCCCGAACGACGTCCTGTCTCTCTCAGGAGTCTCGTATGACGCAACTTGTGCGCCCGATACGTCGTGGCGACAAGCGTTTGTCACCGCTGCAAATTGACCGGGGCGTTGCCTGCTAATCCTCCCGATCTGCCACGCGGGTGTATACCAAACGGACAACACCGTGGTATAAGGGGAGATACAGACGTCAAGACCCCCTCCCAGCCAGTAGGCTCTGCCCGCTGCTGGCTCCGAGGCCACCAGATGTCCCCACATCTGGTGGCCTCTTCTTGTCAAACGTCACGCCGTACGAACAAGAACCCCTCTGTCTCCCCTAGAAGGCGGCCCAAGCTAAGCTGGCGTGACGACGCAGAGACAGCGCGGGCCGCTGCTCTTCATCGTCGCGTTCCAGTCTTGGGCCTGTAGATGCGCCCGTCCACGTGGCAGTCCCAGTCCAGGTGGCACATGCCGGACCATATCCGGCGAGCAGGCCGCGCTGCTCACGCTCCACCTTGACGAGCGGGTGCAGGCGGACGTCTTCGTCTTCTCGGTCGTGAATGACATGCCC
Source organism: uncultured Thermoleophilia bacterium (assembly GCA_963707335.1). Taxonomy (GTDB): domain Bacteria; phylum Actinomycetota; class Thermoleophilia; order UBA2241; family UBA2241; genus CAIXSE01. Next base: position 4,465 of record CAVPQD010000027.1, read on the forward strand.
TCACGGTCTACGATGGCGGCAGCCTGATCGGCGCGGTCCAGCTCACGCAAGGCTTCGCCAATGAGGGCGAGGTAGCCGGCGAAACGAGCGCGTTCCGACACGACTCCGCACCAGAGGGCTTCTGAGAGAGGGCCGACAGCCCAGGCTGTGCCGGGAGTATCGGCTTCTTGGCCAGCCAAGGACAGTGTCAGTTCGCTCGGTTCGAGGTACTCACAGGTGAGGTGCTTTGGGCACACTCGTATTACCTAAATCTTCTCAAGGAGACCACAGCCATGCTGTTCCATGTCACCATGACGCACACCGCGGACAACTGCCCCGCCTATCACAGTGAGAAGGGGCCGGGGTTCATCGCCTCTATGGACAAGCTTCAAGCGCTTGGCAAGGAGCTGAACGTCGAGGCGCACACGCTGGTCTGGGGCGCACCCGACCACGTGGCGTTTGCCGTTCTCGAAGCCGACAGCCTGAGCGCGATCGCACGCTACTTGAACTCGATCGCCATCACGCAGGACTTCAGGATCACGCCCGTTCAGAATGTCAGTGAGGTCGTCGAGTTCGCCAAAGCGGTGGCGGCGCGGGCGGGAAAGTAACAGCGGCGCCGGGCCGTTTGAAGGACAGCGGCGCGGCTCAGTGAGACGAGGGTGCGGCTGCCGCTCGATAAGGAGAGCGGCAGCCGCGATGCCGGCGAGCAGCGTCAGCCCAGGCAGTCCTACAATATGGCACGGAAAGAACTGGCATATTTACAGGTGTCTTCTCTCGGTCAGCCCGCGTCGCCCAGGCAGTAGAACCAGCCGTCGCGGCAGCCGATGTACACGCGCCCGTCCCAGAGCGTCGGCGTCGACTCGAAGCCTGCGCCGGCGAAGAACTGGTCCTGTTCCGTGATGCTCACCGTCCAGAACGTCCCGTCGCCGTTGGCGCTGGGCAGCGCGCCCTCGTCGCCCTGCTGCGCGCGCGTGAAGCGCACACGGTACAGGTGGACGCGCTGGTCGTAGCCGGCGCTCACCAGCGTGTCGCCCAGCAGCAGCGGGGTCGAGACGCTGCCGGCGTTCCAGAACCGGCCGATCTCGAGCGGGCTCTTCAGGCCCGGCTGCAGACGCGGCCCCTTCACCGTGCCGGGCGCCATGACGTCGCGGGCCACCACGTGCAGGTAGCCGTCGGTGGCGTTGAAGGCGGCCAGCGCGGGCTTGGCGCCGTCCGCGTTGTAGGCGTCGTTGACGGCGACCGAGCCGATGAGGCCGCCGCGCCACTCCCCCACCTTGCGGTCGTCCGTGGGGAAGAACCACTCGACGGACTGCGCCGCGGGCCGCGAGGGGTCCAGGCACAGGACGCCGCCGCGGCCCGGGATGTACTGCTTCTCGACGGCCACGAGCAGCTTCCCGTCGTGCGTCGGCACGGCGGTGCCGTCGATGTCCGAGCCCGTGAAGTAGTCCCACTGCACGCTCAGGTCCGACCTCCGCAGGCCGTAGACGTGGCCGGCGCCGGAGGCGATGTAGATGCGGTCGCCCACCGCTGCGCCGGACGCCTCGAGCACCAGGTTGCCGCCGTGGATGCGGGCGCGCTCGTCGCCGAACAGCAGGCGCTGGGCGAGGATCACCGGCCGTTGATGCCCGTGCCACGGCTGCGTGCGGGAGGGGTCGAGCGCGTAGTACCAGCCGCTCTCGACCCCGATGTAGACGACGCCGCCGTAGTAGAAGCCGCTGCCGTCGACGTCACGGCTGTAGCAGGCGGTCTGCGGCACCGGCAACCGCCACAGCTCCGTGCCGGTGCCGAAGCTGAGCGCCCGATACGGCGCGACCCGCGGGTCGTCGAGCTTGTACGGGTACCCGCGGCGGGAGCCGGCCAGGACGATGTACCTGTCGTCCTTGCTCGTCGGGTGCGGATTGGCGTACACGGTCGGACTGCTCTTGATGATGTCGTCGAACTTGTACGTCCACACGACATCGCCGGTGGCCGCGTCGATGCGGCGCAGGTTGTAGTCGTAGCCGCTGGCGATGATGTACGTCCTGCCGCCGTCGACCACGACGCTCGGCTGCCCCGTCCAGCCGCTGCCGGCCCAGTGCCCCGGCGGGTCGTCCTCGTGCTTGCCGGACGTCCAGCCGCGGCCAAGGTCGACCTTCCACAACACGGCCAGCCGCTTGGGCGCCGGGCCGAGCCCGTAGGAGCGGCGCCCATAGTCGCCGAGGAAGGTGCCGACCTTGACGCCGTCGCCGGTCAGACTCGGCACGGTCGGCTGTGGCACCGGCTCGGCGGCGGCGGCGTCCGCGCCCCCGCCGCCGCACCCGCAGGCGACCATGCGCCAGCCGATGAGCAGGACCAGCGCCAGCAGGATGAGCGCCGCGACCAGGCGCCGCCGCCTGAGCTGGCGGCGGCGCTGGGGCGAGCGGCGCCGCGGCGGGCGCCCGGGTGTGCCGTCGGACGCTGCGATGCCGACACCTTACTACGGCGTCGCCCGCCACGCTCGCCGGGCGGCGGCATCCCGGCGGCCCCGTCAGACTGGGCCGGGTGTAGGCGAGCCGCAATCCCGGTAGGATGACGCCACGGCCTCGCGCCGCCCAGCAGAGCAGTCACGATGCACCGGAGGGACCATGCCGACCGACCTCGATCTCCTGCGCGACCTGTGCGCCGCACCGGCGCCCACTGGCTTCGAGGCGCCGGCTCAGGAGGTCGTACGCCGGCGCCTGTCCGCGTTCTCGACCCCGCAGGGCGATCCCCTCGGCAACGTGTGGGCGGACGTCGTGCCCGACGGCAGCCCGCACGTCGTCGTCACGGCCCACAACGACCAGATCGGCCTCATCGTCACCTACGTGGACGAGAAGGGCTATCTGTCCTTCGACAAGATCGGCGGCCTCGACCGCGTGCTGCTGCCGGGCCGCAACCTCGTCATCCACACCGCCTCCGGGCCCGTCCCCGGCGTCGTCGGCCGCAAGCCGTCGCACTACATGGACAAGGACGAGCGCGGGAAAGCGCCGGAGCTGCACGAGCAGTGGCTCGACATCGGCGCCGCCAGCCGCGAGGAGGCCCTGAGCAAGGTCGCGATCGGCGACGCTATCACCTTCGAGGCCAAGTTCCTGCCACTCATGAACGAGCGCTACGCGTCGCCGGCCTTCGACAACAGGGCCGGCGTGTACGCGACGGTCCGCGCCGCGGAGCACTACGCGGCCGCGCCCGCCGCGGCGCGGCTCACGGCGCTCACCACGGTGCACGAGGAGACCACGTTCATGGGCGCCAAGGCCATGGCCAAGCGCCTCAAGCCGGACGTGATGATCGTCATCGACGTGGACTTCGCGAGCGACGACCCCGGCCTGGACGCGAAGCGGCTCGGCGGCGAGGTCAAGCTCGGCGCCGGCCCCGTGATCCACAAGGGCGCCGGCGGCAACCTCGCCCTCACCGCGCTCGCCCGCGAGGTCGCCGCCGCCGAGGGCATCCCCGTGCAGCTGAAGGCCCTGCCCGGCAACACCTCGACGGACGCCGAGGAGCTCATGGCGGCCGGCGAGACGGCGACGCTGTCCTTCAGCCTGCCGGTGCGCAACATGCACTCGGCCTTCGAAGTGATGCAGCCCGACGACGCCGAGGCGGGCGCACTGCTCGCCGCCGCGATCACGCGCCGCCTCGCCCAGGATTGGGACCGCGAGCGCCTCGTGCCGCGCGCCTGACGGCGCGTGGCTCCGCGCGCGGCTACCGACCCAACGTGCGCCTGAGACCCGCGGCGAGCGCCTGCTTCTCGGCGTCGCTCAGGCGCGCGTCCGAGTGCGCCAGGCGGTACTGGATGGGCGGCATCTCGCCGGAGGTCACCTGCTCGGCGGAAGCGTCGCCGATGATGGCGCCGGCCTGCGGTGACAGGTTCGCGGGCCACTCCGAGAAGTTCACGCGCCTGCGCCCGTCCTGCACGTCCCGGTAGACCAGCCAGGAGGCCGGGGCGATGTTCGCGTACCACGGCCACACCGTCTCGTTGCTGTGGCAGTCGAAGCAGGCCTGCCGCGTCAGCTGCTTCGTCCTGGCGCTGTCCCAGGCGGGCTCGTTGACGACCGGCGGGTTGCTGTGATCGCGTCCGTAGGGGATGAGCTGGATCACGACGAAACCGATCACGAGGATCGCGACCACCCACAGGACCAGCTTCCTGCCACGCGACATGAGGCCCCCTCCCTCCGGCCGCCCCAAGCCGGCCGGCTCGACTCCCTGACTGGCTCCTAGTATCTCCGTCGCACGAAGGACCTAACGTGGCGCGAGCTCCCGCCCGATGAAGCGCACCTCGGCGGGCGCGACCCGGCGCCAGTAGCCGTCGTTGTGGCCGCCCGGTCCGAAGCCCCCCGCGGGCGGCTCGGGCAGCGCGGCGATGAAGGCCCTGGTCGCTTCGGCGAACGGGTCCTGCTCGCCGCAGTCGACGCGCACCGGCAGGCCCCGCAGGGCCCCCGCGCCGGCGTACACGTCGTTGGCGGCATAGTCGGACGCACTGTCGAACGCGTCTCCCACGCCGTCTTCGAAGGAGCGCCACAGCGCGGGGCTCACGGCACAGAGGGCCGAGAACGCCGCCGGACGCAGCTCCGCGGCATGGACGGCGCCGTAGCCGCCCATGGACCAGCCCATGACGGCGCGGCCGGCGCCGTGGCCGCCGAGCCCATGCTCGGCGCCGCAGTACGGCAGGAATTCGTCCAGGAGCATCGTCATGGGGTCCTGCCCATCGGCGCGCCGATGCCAGTACAGGTCGCCGGCGCGCACCGCGACCAGCACATACGGCCGCACCTGGTCGTCGGCCACGGCCTGGGCCACGAAGTCGCCGAGCCGCAGGGGCCCCTGCAGGACCTCTCTCGGGGAGCGGCCCCGGCCCGGCAGGCAGAAGCAGACGGGCGCTCGCCAGCCCATGGGCACACTCATCCTCGCCAGCGCGCCCGGCGTGGCGATGCCGTACTCGACCGGCTCCTTCAGCAGGGTCGACGTGAACCTGCCGTACTCGTACAGCACGTCGCCCCTGGGCGGCAGCGCGCCCGGCTCGCCGTACGCCCCCGTCAGACGCCACCAGTAGTCGCGGACCGTCCAGGAGCGGCTCGCCGCAACGCCGCCGGCGACGGCCAGCGCGGCCACGGCGCCGCCGCCGATGAGGAACTGGCGGCGCGTGATGCCCTGTCCGCCGCGGACCGGTCCGCTCTGCTCGCCCGCCATCAGCCACTCCTTCTGCCGGGAGACCGGCGGCCGCCGGCCGCCGGTCTTCAGCTTCTACCGCCGCCGCCGCGCTCCTGCGAGCCGAGCGACGGCGGCGAACACGGCGCGCGGCCGTCAGGGCGAGGACGAGGGCGACGGGGACGCCATCGGCCCCGCCCCCGACCGCAGCAGCGCCGCCACCTCGCGCGCCATCTGCGTCTGCCAGCGGGCGCGCGCCGGCGGCATCAGGTGGTACAGGTCGGCGAAGTCGTCGTCGCGCAGCGCCAGCGTGCGCTCGATGTGCAGGTAGGGCACGCCGTAGTCCGCCGCGATGCGCTGTACCTCCGCGCGGTACTTCGGCAGGACGCCCGCCCAGTCGCCGGCGACGATGGTGTTGAGCGGCTGGTCGTAGAGCACGGGCTGGTAGCCCTTCTCCTGCGCCAGCCGCAGGAGCTCGCGCAGCACCGCCAGGTTGTACTCGTGATTGGCGGCGTAGTGGGTGCGGTTGTAGCGCCAGACCGAGCGCAGCGTCAGGCGCTTGGCGAGCGGCGACGCCGCCGCGGCGTCGGGCCCGTAGTAGTGCCGGTCGTAGCGGAGCGGCACGCCCGGGAACGGCCCGGACTTGATGCGCTCCTGCAGGTACGCCGAGATGTAGTCGAAGGCTCCCGGCAGACCGCCGATGAACGGCGCCTGCTCGCCGTAGAGCTCGGGCGCCAGCTCGGGCCAGGCGGGAGCTCCGCAGCAGCAGAGGCCGCGCCGTGAGCAACCCCACATCGGCCGACGGCGGACCGTTGAACCTCATCGGCGCGAGGCCGATGAGCAGCACGGTCCGCGCCCGCGGCAGGTTGTCCACGATCACCAGGTTCTGGGCCAGCGACTGGGCGTGGTTGGCGAGGCTCACCACGGTGACCGGCTCGCCGGCGTCCCGCTCGATCTCGCTGCGCGAAGGAGCGCTCGCCCACGACGGTCTCCATGGCGCCCGAGCCGCCGAAGATGTAGATGGCCTGATCCTTCGGCGGGTGCTTCTTGAGCTGATTGACCTTGTAGGCGACGTGCACGTAGTCGTCGTGCGCGATGCGCAGCAGGCGGCCTTCGGAGACGCCGGTGATGCCGCCGCCGAAGAAGAACTGCTGCACGCCCAGCACGACGAGCAGGCAGACCGCCGCGGCGCCGGCCAGCACCAGCGGGTTCCGCTGGCGCAGGCCGCGGCGGAACGATCGCCGGCGCGATGGGTTCTCTGTCGGGACGTCGTCCACGGGCACCAGCTACCCGGTCGCTTCCGGGCTCACACGGGATGCCCGGTGATCCAGGCGAGCGGCAGCCGGAACACCAGGTAGATGATCTTCAACGCGTGACGGAAGGTATGCGCGGAGACGAACGCGTAGCCGAGGGCGACATACAGGAAGGTCGCCGGGTAGCCGAGCCAGGCCACGTACCGCTCGTATGGCGCGGCCGTCGGCAGCCCCGCCTTCTTGCGCCGCTTGCGCCGCGCCTTCTTCCAGCGCTCCCAACGCGAGGTCACGACGAGACCGGTGCCGTGGTAGAGCCCCCAGGCGGCCCACTGCAGGTCGACGTAGTGCCACAGCCCCATGGTGAGCATGCTGGCGTACAGGCCGAGCCACGCCTTGCGCGTGAGGCCGAAGACCGGGAAGTACACGTTGTTGCGGCACCAGCTCGACAGCGAGATGTGCCAGCTGCGCCAGAAGTTGCCCAGGTTCTTCTGCAGGAAGGGATAGTGGAAGTTCTCCATGATGCGGAAGCCGAAGAGCGCGCTGAAGCCGATGGCGAGATCCGTGTACGCCGACAGGTCGAAGTAGGCGCGCACGAAGATGATGATGCAGTAGGCCAGCGGCCACAGCGGGTTCATGTCGTGCCAGTCGAAGCCGGGCTTCGCGATCGTGGTGACGATGTCGCCGAAGAAGATGGCGAACACGAAGTCGACGACGAACACCTTCTTGAAGTAGCCAAGGGCGATGCGGCGCAGGCCGAAGTAGAAGAGCTGGCGGTCGAACGCGGTGGTGCACTTCGTGTAGAAGCCCTGGTAGGTCTCCAGCGGCCCGGCCGGGAACGTGGGGATGAACATCACGAAGGCGGCGAGACGCAGCAGCGAGTTGTCCTTGATGACGCCGCGCATGCAGTCGAAGACGTACTGCAGCAGGCGGAAGACGAAGTAGCTGATGCCGAGCGGCATGATGAGGTGACTGACGACCCAGTCGTCCTGACCCCAGATGGCGATGACGCCGCGCTGACCGTACTTCCCCACCCCGAGCGTCACCAGCGCGATGACGACGATGATGAGCACCACCCGGCCGCCGCTGAGCTTCTCGTCGCGGCGCAGCTCCACGAGCTGGTGAGCGACGACCACCAGGCCGAGGGCGATGGCGGCGAACGCCGGGTTCAGCACGGCGAGCGCCGCCACGGACACGGCCAGGATGAAGATCAGACGGTACAGGTCGTTGCGCAGCGCCAGCCAGAAGACCGGCAGCGCGACGACCACGACCGGGATGAGCAGCCAGGTGAAGTAGATGCTCACTGGCTGCTCTCACCGCCGTCGGCCGGCATGATGCGGGCGAGCTCCTTCGCCAGCGCCCCCTGCCACACCACGCGACCCGACTCGTTCAGGTGCGAGAGGTCGTGGAAGTCCTCGTTTCGGAGCTTCAGGCCGGCGTTGAAGTCGAGGTACGGCACATCGTACTTGTCGGCGAGGGCGGCGACCGGCCCGCGGTACTGCTGCACGGCGTAGTCGAAGCGGTCGCCGATGAGCGCCCGGTTGCTCGGCAGCTCGACGAGCACGACGTGCACGCCTCGCTGCTCGGCGCGGATGAGCAGCTGCTCGAGCATGGCCAGGTTGAAGCGCAGGTTGCGCTCGAAGAGCCGGGTAGCGCCGCTTGTTCCAGATCTTCACCATGCGCTCCTTCTGCGTCACGGTGTGGATGCTCTTCTGGTTGTAGCGATGCTGCCCGTAGGCGCGGCTCGGGATCTCGCCGCTGAGCAGCTCCTCGTCGTGCTGCTGGACGTAGCTCGTGAGGTAGGCGAAGACGCCCGGCAGGATCGTCGTGGTGTACTTGTACTTGCCGTAGTGTCTTCGCCACGTACTGCTGCAGGAAGCGGCTCTTCAGCAGGAACTCGCGGCCCTCGCTCTGCGTGAAGCTCGAGCCGCGGTCCGGGGTGAAGCGGCCGAGGTTGACGCCCACGAGCACCCAGGCGTCCCTGGCGGGCACGTTGTCGGTCGACCGCGAGGCTCTGGGCGAAGTTCTGGTTGATCGAGCCGAGGTCCCAGGCGACGGTGGCGGGGCCGCCGGCCTCGCGGACCTGCCGGGACAGGGACGCCCCGCTGGTGATCGCCTCACGCGCCGTGGAGCCGCCCAGGAGGTAGATGGCGGGCAGTCTCGGCGGCCTGCGCCGCGTCTCCCCGACCGTCCACGAGACGTAGGTGTAGTCGTCGCTGGCCTTGCGCATCCAGTACTTGAGCGGCACGCTCGACCAGGCGCCGCTCACGAAGAAGCGCTCCAGGCCGAGCAGCGCCGGCACCAGCAGCGCGATGGCGACGAGCAGCACCAGCGGGTTGCGGTTGCGGAAGCCGCGCCCGAAGCTGCCGCGGAGCGGTGCTCCTTCGGCGCCCCCCTCGATAGCCCTCCTGCGGCGGCTATGGAGCGGTGCTCCTTCGTCGCCCCCCTCGATAGCCCTCCTGCGGCGGCTATTCACCCCAGCTCCTCCGTCAGGATGGCCTGCAGCTCGGCGCGGATCGCCTTGCCGGACCCGGTCCGCGGGATGGCCGGCACGGCCACGATGCGGCTGGGCAGCGACGAGGACGGCAGCACGCCGCGCAGCTCGCGCAGCACCCTGCTGGCCTTGAAGCCGTCCTCCACGGGCACGACGAAGGCCACGGGCACGTGCCCGAGGATGTCGTCGGGCGCGGCCAGCACGGCCACGTCGGCGAAGCGGCCGAGGCCCTGCAGCGCCTGCTGCACGTGGATGATCGAGACCTTCTCGCCGCCGCGCTTGATGATGTCGTCCTTGCGGCCCTCGATCCACACGTAGCCGTCGGCGTCCGTGCGGCCGAAGTCGCCGGTCCGCAGGCCGTGGGCGGTGAGCGTCGACGCCGTGATCTCGGGCTCGTCCAGATAGCCCTGCATGAGCAGGGAGCCGGTCACGAACAGCTCGCCGGTCTCGCCGGCCGCGGCCGCTGCGCCGTCCGGCCGCCGCGCCGCGACGCGCATGTCGCCGATGGGGCGCCCCACGGAGCCGACGCGCGCGTCGAGCTCCGCCGGCGGCAGGATGCAGAGCCGGCCGCTCACCTCGGTGAGGCCGTACATGTTGAACAGCCGCACCCCGGGCAGCACGCGACGCAGCCTGGCGATGACGGGCAGCGGCAGATGGTCCCCGGAGCTGACCCAGAAGCGGAAGCGCGTGCTCGCGCGGCTCCTCCAGCGGCTCGACCACGCGCACCAGATGGGCCGGCGCGCCGCCGAAGCCGCTGCAGCCCAGCGCCTCCATCTCGTCGAGCAGGCCGGTGCCGAAGTAGAAGCCCAGCTGGCCGGCGGTGCCGCCGCCGTTGGCCATCAGGGTCAGGAAGTGGCAGATGCCGCTCGTGAAGTAGGGCGGCGTGTTGACGAAGATGCGGTCGTCGGCGCGCAGGTCCAGCACGCGCGCCACGTGCCCCGCGTTGCTGGACACGCCGCGCAAGGTCTGGCACACGCCCTTGGGCAGGCCGGTGGTGCCGGAGGTGAACATGATCATCGCGAGCTCGTCCTCGCGCACGGCGCGGTCGTCCGGCGCGCTCGCCCCATCGGCGGCCGCCCAGCCCTCGTCCCCGGCGCGGCGCAGGCCCGCCACCAGGCCCGCCTCATCCGTCGTCACCAGGAGCCGCCGCGGGCCGGCCGCGTCGCGGCCGTCCTCGCCCGGCACGAGCAGGAAGCGCGGCTGCGCCTTGGCGACGAGCCAGGCGACGTCGGCGGCGGGCAGGCTGGTGTTGAGCGGCACCACGACGCCCCCGGCGAGCCACACCCCGAGCATCGCGATGAAGAAGGCGTCGTACTCCTCCAGATGCAGGGCGACGCGATCGCCGCGCTCCGCACCGGCGGCCGCCAGGGCGGCCGCGACCCGCTCCGCGCGTGTCAGCGCGTCGCCGTACGTGTACGAGCGACCGCGCGTGGTGAGCAGCAGCGCGTGCGGCCGCTCGGCCGCCCAGCGGCGCAGGCGCGCCACGGCGTCGGTCATGAGTTCAGGCGTCATCCGGCCAGGGAAGCGTCAGAAGCCGACGTAGCGGAACTCGGTGAGCTTGTTGCCCACCGCGATCGCGATCACGATGGCCAGGAACAGCAGGAACCAGAGGAACGTCTGCAGGCTCAGGCCGAGCCCGTAGAAGAACCAGCTGGTGGGCTCGGCCGGCTCGTCCCCGTCCGGCGTCGCGCCAGACGCCGCGTCCGGCGCCTCGACGGCTTCGTCGGGGGCGGTCTCAGGCATTCGCCGCCTGCTTGGACGCGACGTAGGCGAGCATGTGGTTCACCGTGTCCAGGTTCTCGTACACGATGTCCATGGGCTTCACCCTGATGCTGAAGGTCTCCTCGAGGAAGGCGATCAGCGCCGTGAGGTTCATGGAGTCGAGGAGCTGGTCGCGGAAGAGCGACGTGTCCACGTCGACCTCGTCCTCGTCCAGGTCGGCCTCGTCGCGGATGAATTCCAGGATGGTCTCGGCGTCGTTCATGGCAGTCCGTTCACTCCTCGAAGGGGACGCGGCGGTCCTTACGAGGACCGCGTCCCGGCCGTGTACGAGAATCTCATGGGGCTCTCGAAGCCGGTGGCCTCGGCGCCCGCCTTGATGAGCTTGGCGATGGTGAAGACGCGCTCGGCGGTCTGGAAGCCCTGCTCCATGCCCCACTCGTCGCTGAGGATGTCCCCGCGCGGGCCCGCCCAGCCGTAGGCGCCGAACTGGCAGGTGGCGTCGCCGTTGCCGACCACGAGGCAGCCGTTGCGGATGAACGGCAGCCACGTGGCGATGATGGTCGTCTCGGCGCCGCCCGACCGCCGGCCGGCCGTGGCCATCACGCCGACCGGCCTGTTGGCGAGCTTGAAGTCCTGGTGGCGCAGCGGCCGCGTGCGCATGATGAACTTGGAGAACAGGTCGCTGGGCAGCCCGAAATACACGGGTGTGGCCACGACGATGCCGTCCGCGGCGATCATGGCGTCGAGCACCGACTGCACGTCGTCCTCGTCCGCCCGCACGCAGGGGATGAACTCCCCCGCCTTGGTCTTGCCGCAGACGTTGCACGCCTTGCACGGCTCGACGTGGAGGTCGCGCAGGTGGATGGTCTCGAATTCCGCCTCGCCGGGATACGCGGCAGCGACACCCTCGAAGGACTTCTCGATGAGGATGCTGCTGTTGCTGTTGTTGCGCGGGCTGCAGTTGAGCCCCAAGAGCCGCACCGGCATTCGTCGCGCTCCTCTCAGTGCGCACCCCGCGGCAGAGCCGCGGACGGGGTCGTCGGTCCACCGTGCCACGTGGGACCCCAATGCTACCTCAACGGCCGCGCGCACGCAGCCGGACGTCGGGGGCGAAGGTGGTGCCGAAGGCGGGAATCGAACCCGCACGCCCTTCCGGGGCACCCGATTTTGAGTCGAGCGCGTCTACCAGTTCCGCCACTTCGGCACGATGCTATTTGCAGGGACTTTGCCCTGCTGCCTCGCTAAGCGGCTTGACGTTGTCGCCAACGAGTCGCCAATCCTGTTCAGCTTTCGCGAGGCGGCGGTGACGCGCCTATTCTGCCTCATCTCGGCGCGCTTGTGCATCTTCGCGTCAGTGTGGAGATGGACCGTCGCCACTTCCCGCGCCTCAGTTCCTGACATGTCCCGTGAGCGCCGCCAGGGAAAGCTATGGGATACTGCCGCCATGAGCGGACCGAAGGAGTCCGGCCGTGATGGCCGGATCCAGTCGAGCGCATTCTGAAGGGGGACGGCGATGAGTGACAAAGTCGACGAGCTGCTCGACGGCATGGTGCGCGACGGCGTCATCTCTGGCTACGAGCTACGCAGGTCACGTCAGATGGTCGTCGTGCGTGATGGCCAGCAGACAGTCCTCAACATGCGGATACTGACCCAACTCGTCGCCCAGGACGATGCTGCGGCGCGTCTCTGGGTCTCCACAGAGACCGAGCACCACAAGCCCGGCGAGACGACGTGATCCCCGATCTTCAGTCGAGGATGAGCGCGTGACGGCCGTCACGCCGATCATGCCGTGAGCCAGGGATGAAAGGGGAGCGGCCGGCGGGGCTGGACGCCCCGCCGGCCGCTCTCCGCCTTCCCGCAGTCGGGTCGGCTCAGTAGGTGTTGGGCCACATGCGCGGGCCCCATCCCCTGTGGACCGCGTAGGCGGTCGCGAAGATCTGCGAGCTGCCGTCGTAGATGCTGTCATGGCGCCAGGGGTTCCAACTCGCCGTCCAGGTGCCGGGGTGGTACTGGAACAGCCCCTTGAACGTGCTGCCGGCGTAGCGGCGGCCGCACGACTCGCGCATCATCAAGCGGTACATCGTGTCGGCGCTCACGTGGTACTTCGCCGCGGCGACGCGGATGATCGGCCGCCACTGGCCCGTGCGCTCCCAGGCAGCGAGCTGCTGCTGCAGGCGGTAGGCGCGCGCCAGCCGCTCCACCCTGTGTCGTGCCTGGCGCACCACCTGCCGCCAGTGCGCGACGCGGGTCTGGAGCTCCTCGACGGTGGGGACCGCCACGGCCGTCGTGGCCACGGTCGCCGCCGGCTCCGGGGTGCCCGTGTCCGTGGGCATGACGTCCGGCGCAGCGTCGGTCGCAGCAGGCTGCGGCGTTGTGGCGTCCAGCGTGGGGTCAGGCGTAGGGGTCGCGGTCGTGGGGGTGGTGGCCGTCTCGGCCGCGGCGATGGCCGCGGCGAGCGCGGCGCGGGCGGTGGTGAGACGGTTGCGCGCGGTGGCCAGACTATGCCTGGCGTTCGTGAGTCGTGCGCGCAGTGTGGAGGCCGCCGCATCCTGCGGCGTGGCCACCAGCGGAAGGGCGGTGGCGACGATGAGGAGCGCGAGTATCGCGGTCCAGGTCCTGCATCGGGTCACAGCGTCCTTTCGACGGGGTTTCCCCGGCCGGCAGCGGCTTGGCCTGTGCCGGCGGAGCGTCCGGCGTCCGGGCCGCAGTGCTCCTGCACACGCGCGCCATGGCGGATAAGGGGGGTGAAGAGGGGGCGAACGGATGCGGGCGTGCGGTGACGCCACTTGTTGTTCGTTCGGCGCCGGAGTATGTCAGACGGCAGCGGTCGCTGCAACCCGCCCGGCCTGCGGGCGCCTGTCACGACGCCTCCGTCGAGCGTGCGAGGCTCGGCCTGCAGGACGAACAAGCCTGCCTCGCGCGCGAACCTCACCGTATCTCCGGCCAGGCGGCGGCCCCGGGCAGCCGACGCCCGCGCCGCTCCCCCACCGCCGCCCTTCGGGCCGCCACGCGAGGTGGCACGCCGGCCGCCGCGGCCGGCGCCCCGGGTTGTCATGCGCGCCGCCTTCCAAGACAATCCCCGCCGTCAGCCCCGCGCGCAGCTGCCGCGGGGCCTCACCCTCGGAAAGAGGAGCATGGCCCGCTCGTCCGACCGCCGCACCTACGACCCGGACGCCCCGGGCGTCGTTGTGGGCCCGGAGCTCAGACAGGAGCTCAGGCGCCTCGCGAACCTGTTCCTGCTCTCGTCCGTCACCCTTGCCCTCTTCCTGCTGCGCGCCTTCTCCGTCGCTCTGTCCGTGACCTTCGTCCCCGACGCCGTCAACGTCGTCTGGGGCGTGGCGCTGCTCATCGGCTGGGCCATGACCTACGTGTACGGTCTCTGGGTGATCGTCAGGGCTCGCCGCTGGGCCTGGACCGTCCTGTTCGCCGTCCCGTTCACCTGCGTGCCCGCCGGCGTGGCTTACGCCTGGACGCGCCGCATGGAGATCGAACGCCGGGTGCTCGGCGACGGGCGGGACGGCGCGGCGCGGCAGAGCGGCGGCGGCCGCCGCCGCTGACGGGGCGGCGCGCCTCCTCCCCAGGCGCGGCCCGCGCCTGTGGTACTGTCTGAGGCCGGCGGGCATCGCGGGTCAGGGGGACCGCCCATCAAGAAGGCACTGCGCCATATCATCGTCTTCGCCGTCATCGTCGCGGCACTCTATCTGCTGCTGCCCCGGGTGGTGGACACGCAGCAGACCGTGGAACTGCTCACCCGGGCGAGCTACGTCCTCCTCGGCCTCGCCGTGGCGCTCGAGATCCTGGCGCTGCTGGGCTACGCCAACCTCACGCGCTACATCCTCAAGGTGCTGGACATCCGCCTGCGCCTCGTCGAGGTGCTGTCCATCACCCTCAGCAGCCTGGCCGTGAGTCACGTGCTCTCGGCCGGCGGCGTGGGTGGCTGGGTCGTCACCTACAACGCCCTGCGCAAGCGCGGCGCGCCCCACGGCCTCATCTTCGTGGCCATCGCGGCGCAGCAGTTCTTCAACTACGCCGTGCTGTGGATCGTGTTCGCGCTCGCCCTCGTGTATCTGGTGGTCGAGCGCGGCGAGTCGGTCGTCGCCTATGCGGCGGCCCTGGTGCTCATCGGTCTCCTGTTGTGGCTCACCGGCTACGGCATCTACCTGTACAACCACCGCACCAAGATGCGCCGCCGGGTCGGCCAGCTCGCCCGTCTCGCGAACCGGGTCATGCGCCGCGAGGTGGTGCAGGAGCGGCACGTCGACGGCTGGCTGGACAACCTCTTCGCCGGCATGCGCCGCATGACCACCCACCGCGGCGCCTTCCGCACCACCGCGGCGTGCGCCTGCGCCTTCTGGTTCTTCGACATGCTGTGCCTGTGGGTCACGTTCCTGGCCTTCGACTATCCGATCAGCCTCAGCTCGCTGGCGGTCGGCTACATCGTGGCCTACTCCGTCGGCACCCTCGCCCCCACGCCGGGCGGGCTGGGCGCAGTGGAGGGCATCCTCATCGCTCTCTACGTGAGCTTCGGCGTGCCCTCGGCGACCGCCGTGGCCGTGGTCCTCGTGTACCGCCTCATCAATTTCTGGCTGCCGATCCCGCCCGGCTTCATCGCCTACCTCGTGGTGCGGCCCGGGCGCGGCGCGATCCCCGACGTCACGGAGGAGGGGTACGGCGCGGTGGAGGCGTGCCCCGAGCCGGAGACCCAGGGGGACTGACGACGCCCGCACTGGACGGGGACTGAGCGGCGCGGCGAGGGGGCCGCGCGAGCGCGCGCGGCGAGGGAGCGGCGGCGCGGGAGCTAGCGGTGGCGGTGCCTCGTCGACGGCAGCTTGTAGACCCTGATCACCGGGCCGCCCTCACCGGCACGGGGGCGGAATTGGCGGACCAGCGTCGCGACCCGTTCAAGCCGCTCGTAGAACCTCACCTGTCTGGGGTAGTGCTGGGCCGCGGCGAAGATGCGGTCGTACACGGCAGAGGTGACGATCACGTACTTGACGTGGTGGTGGCGGAGCCAGATGAAGCTGTGCCGCGCGTCCAGCTTGCCGGGCACGGGCAGCTTGAGTCGCATGAGCCTGTACGCCACCGGGTCCATGCCGGCCGCCGTGTAGTAGAGCACATCGATGCGTTTGACCAGCGGCGGCCCGTACGTGTCGCTGGCGATCTTGCTGCCGGCCGGGATGTGGCTCTCCACCCACGTCTTGGCGCGGATGCGGACATCGGGTCGTGTGAGCTGCCGGTTGAACGCGATGGAATCGGTGAGCGGCAGGACCATGGCGGCCACGACGAGTGCCGCAAGGCCGGGCGCCAGCACGGTGCGCAGCGCCGGGCGCACGCGGAAGGACGAGACGCATAGGCGCGCCGCGAGCAGCAGGAGCAGCGGCACCAGCGGCAGCAGGTAGCGGTCGGCCAGCTCCTTCCACGTCCCGATGTAGACGAAGTACACGATGAGATACGGCGCGATCATGACGTCCAGCCGCAGGCGGCGCCACAGCGCGAACGCCAGGCCGGCCAGCGCCAGCACGAGCAGCATGAGTCCGAGCGCGCCGGCCAGATTGACGTAGAAGTTGTACCAGAAGCCGTTGCCGGAGTTCTCGAACCCCAGCCAGCCGGTGTGCATGATACGGCTCTGGACGGTGAAGTCGTGGATGAACTTCGGCAGGTCCAGCACGACGAACGGCGACGCCAGCAGGAAGGCGGCGAGCATGGGCGCGGCCACCCGGCGCACCATGAGCCGCGCCCACTCCCGCAGGCGGCGGCCGCCTGCCTCGATGCGAGCCGCGACCTCGTCGCGGCTCGCATACACGGCCGCGATGACACCGGGCAGGACCAGTGCCCCCAGGTTGTACTTGGTGGCGGTGGCCAGCCCGGCGGCGGCCGCACCGGCGACCAGCCAACGGCGGCCGCCTCCCTTGGCCGCCGTCACGAGCAGCACGAGGGCGAGCAGCGAGATGGCCGTGGCCGGCACGTCCGTGACGGCGACGTGCGAGTACTTGACGTGCAGCGGCTCGACGGCGAGGAAGAGCGCGGCCAGCAGCCCGACCGGGCGGCTGTAGGCGACGCGGCCGAGGCGGTAGACCAGATACACGGACGCCGTACCGAACGCCACCGACAGCAGCCGCCCGAGCAGGAAGTAGTGACCCTGGTCCACGACGAACGATGCGGAACTCAGGAAGTTGGCCTGGTGCGCGATCGCCCAGATCGGCGTCGCCAGCCAGTACAGGGCGGCCAGCAGGTAGAAGTACAGCGACGGATAGTAGAACCAGTGGGGGTTGAGATGACCCCTGGCGACGTGGAACGCCTTGGGGACGATGGTGCCCTCGTCGGGATCGAGGAAGTTGTAGGGGAGCCCCCACGTGATGCCGTGAAGGCGGAAGGCCAGGGCCAGGGCCAGAACGGCCAGGAGCAGGAGCTCGAAAGGTCCGAGCCGCCGCCGGAGCTGGCCGGGCCACGTGCGGACGTCCCTCAGGCGCAGAGACAGGCGCGGGCGATGCTCCCGCAGGAAGCGCCCCCGCTCGAGGGCGCGCGTGCCCGACGCGGGATCAGTGGAGGAAGGCTCGGCCATGGCTGGGTTGTGTCTACCCCTCGCGGCCGCGGACGTCACGGCGCCGCCGTAGTATCGCCATAACGGGCGCCGCCGTTCGCCTCGTCGCGGAAGCAGCTCACGTCTCCCGTGTGGCAGGCCGGCCCGGCCGGCCGCACCGCGAGCAGCACGGCATCGTGGTCGCAGTCGAGGCGGGCGCTCATCACGCGCTGCACATTGCCGCTCGTGGCGCCCTTATGCCAGAGCTCGCGGCGGCTGCGGCTCCAGAAGTGGGCCTCGCCGGTGCGCAGTGTGGCGGCCATCGCGTCGGCGTCGGCGTAGGCCACCATGAGCACCTCGCCACTGGCCTCATCCTGCACCACACATGGCACCAGGCCCGCGGCGTCGTACCGGATGGCGTTGAGAAAGGTCTGGGCGTCGATGGGACCCTCCGCGGGTCGTCAGCCGGACTTGTCCAGGAACTCGCGCATGATCTCCACGCCGGCGCTGGTGCCGATGCGGCCCGCGCCGGCGTTGATCATCGCCTCCACGTCGTGGAACGTGCGGATACCGCCGGAGGCCTTCACACCGACACGTTCGTCCAGCGCGTCCCGGAGCAGCTCGACGTCCTGCACCGTGGCGCCCCTGGGCCCGGTGCCGGTGGACGTCTTCACGAAGTCGACGCCCGCCTGCTCGCAGATCCTGCAGGCGAGCTTCTTCATCTTGTTGGTGAGGTAGCAGGTCTCGATGATGGCCTTGACGATGCCCTGCCCGCGGCCGCTGTTGACGGATTTCATGCGCACGGCACGGACGACGCTGGCCAACTCCGCGCGCACCGCGCCGAAGTCACCGGAGAGCAGCCCCTGCACGTTGATGACGACATCGATCTCCTCGGCCCCCTGGGCGACGGCTTCCTCGGCGGCGACCACCTTGGCCCGCCGCCCGTCGGCCCCGTACGGGAAGGAGACCACGGTGCACACCTTCACGTCCGCCGTGCGCAGCAGCCCGTCGGCCAGAGGCACGAAGTGCGGGAAGACGCAGACCGCCGCGAAGTGGTACCTCGCCGCCTCGCGGCACAGGCGCTCCACGTCCGAGCGCGTCGTGTCCGCGCGCAGCAGCGTGTGATCGATGGTCTTGGCGAGTTCCTCGGCGTGCACGCCGTGGCCTCCGGTGGGTCGACGCGAACGGGGCGGAGCCTTCCGCGAGTATAGCAAAAGGGTAGTTGGCGCCCTCAGAGCAGACGCTCGACGTAACGCTCGTCGCGGCGCCAGCGCTTGCGCACCTTCACGCGCAGGTCCAGGAACACCTGCACGCCGAGGATGGCCTCGACTTCCTGGCGCGCGCCGCTGCCGATGGCCTTCACGACGTGTCCGGCCTTGCCGACGACGATGGCCTTCTGCGATTCGGTCTCGACGATCAGGTTGGCCTCGATCTCGACCAGCGGCCGGTCCACGCGCTCCACGATGCTGCCCACCTCGCAGGCGATGGCGTGCGGCACCTCGTCGCGCGTTCGGCGCAGCGCCTGCTCGCGCACGAGCTCTGCCACGAGCAGCTCGAGCGGCTGGTCACTCTGCTGGCCCTCGGGGAAGTACATGGGGCCCGGCGGCATGGCGGCGGCCAGCTGGTCCAGGACCTGGCTGAGCCCGTCGCCGCGCAGCGCCGACACGGGCAGCACGTCCAGGCCCCCCGTGAGCCCGCGCGCCTCGTCGAGGCGCGCGTCCAGCGTGAGGCCGTCCAGCAGGTCCGCCTTGTTCAGCGTGAACACGGCGGGCACGTCGGCGCCGGCGACCGCGTCCGCGATGAAGCGGTCGCCGGCGCCGAAGCTCTCCACCGCATTGAGCAGCACCAGGGCGGCGTCCACCTCGCTGAGGGCATCGTCCACCGACGCCTGCATCCTGCGCGTCAGGGAGTCGAACGGCTTCTGGAAGCCGGGCAGGTCCAGCAGCACCACCTGCACGCCGTCGAGGTTCACGACGCCGGTGATACGGCGGCGGGTGGTCTGCGGGTGATCGGAGACGATGCTCACCTTGCGGCCCACGAGCTTGTTCACCAGGGTGGACTTGCCCACGTTTGGCCGGCCCAGCACGGCGACGAACCCGGAGCGGAAGTCGTGGCTCACGCTCCGGCCCCCGACCCGGCCGCGCCGCCGCCGTCGTCGCGGCCCTCGTGGCCGTCGCCGGCCTCATCGTCGTCGCGGCCCGCCGGCCTCAGACGGAAGGGCGTCGTGAGCAGCTCACTGAGCCGGCGCACCGTGAGCGCGCCGCCGGCGACGGCGATCACCGCGGGGTCGCCGAACTCGGCGAGCGCCTGCAGGCACAGACCGCACGGCAGGCAGTCCGAGCCGTCGGCCGCGGCCACGGCGACGAACCTCAGCTCCTGCTCGCCGAAGGCGATCATGGCGGCCAGGGCGGCGCGCTCGGCGCACAGGCCGGCCGGGGAGGCGGCGTTCTCCACGTTGACGCCGTGGTGGCTGCGGCCCGACGGGCCGACGACCACGGCGC
This sequence comes from uncultured Thermoleophilia bacterium, assembly GCA_963707335.1. Classification (GTDB taxonomy): domain Bacteria; phylum Actinomycetota; class Thermoleophilia; order UBA2241; family UBA2241; genus CAIXSE01. The sequence goes on from CAVPQD010000027.1 coordinate 24,064, forward strand.
CGACCCCGTAGCCCGAGTACGGCGCGTAGGCCTGCCGCGCCAGCGACCGCGCCTCCTGGAACAGCAGCCGCTCCGCGACTCCGGGCGGCGCGCTCACAGCGGGTACCAGACGCGGAAGAGCACGAGGGTGACGGCGACCCCGAGGGCGGCGCCGGCGCTCACCTCGACGAGACTGTGGATGCCGGACTGCACACGGCTCTGCGCGACCAGCACGGCGAGCAGCAGCACGATCGCGGAGATGGGCAGCGCGTACGCGGTGTTGGCCGCCACGAACGTGACCGCCACCCAGCCTGCGAAGGCGATGGCGGCGTGCACCGACGGCAGGCCGCCGTGAAACGCGGTGCCGCGGCGCGTGAGCGCCTTCAGGCCGATGGCGACGATGATCACGATGACGAGGGCCACCACCGTCACGTCGATGGGTGAGGCGCGCACCTTGGCGAGCACGGAGTACGGGAGGGCCGTGAGCTTGTCGTAGAAGACCAGGTAGGCGACGGCGATAGCGTTGACGGCGGCCACCAGGACGGCGCCGGCGGAGACGTCCTTGGCCACCTTGGCTCGCGGGTCGTCCTCGGTCGTGATGAGGTCGATCACGTTCTCGATGGCGGTGTTGAGCATCTCCGTGATGAGCACGAAGGAGATGGCCACGAGCAGGGCCACGACCTCCAGCCGCGACAGCGAGAAGAACAGCGCGCCCACCAGCACCAGGGCGGCGATGACGAAGTGGATCTGCATGTTGCGCTCGCGGCGCAGAGCATGGACGATGCCCTCGAAGGCCCAGTTGAAGCTGTTCAGCAGGTTGCGGCGCTCAGGCAAGGACGGACCCCCAGTCGACCATGTCCAGCAGCTCGGCCTGGCGCAGGGCCATCTGCCCGGCGTCGACCTCGTGGTCGTGACCGAGCAGGTGCAGCAGCCCGTGCACCACGAGCAGTGACAGCTCGAAGGCCGGCGGCAGACCGTCTGCGCGCGCCTGGCGCAGCGCCTGGCGCGCGCAGACCACGACATCGCCCAGGAGGCGCGGCGGCGGCTCATCGCCGTCCACGGCGAGCACGATGGGCTCGCCGGCCTCCTCCAGGGGGAACGAGAGCACGTCGGTCACCTGATCGCGGTCGCGGTGCTCGGCGTTGAGCGTCCGGATGCGACGCTCCCCCACGAACTCGACCGCGACCTCGGCGCCGGCCACGCCTTCGGCGTCCAGGACGGCGCCCACCAGGCGGCCGACCGCTTCCTCGTCCACCGGCACCCGGGTGCCGTTGTACACGTCGATGAGGTTCACGGTGTGGCCTTCCCCGCGCGCCGCGTCAGGCCTGCTCGGCCGGGTCGCCGGGAGAGGCCGGGCGCCGCTGCGCCCGCTCGGCCTCCGCCCGCTCGTCGTGCTCCCGGTAGGCGTTGACGATGCGTTGCACCAGCTTGTGGCGCACCACGTCGTGCCCGTCGAACTGCACCATGCCGATGTCCGGCACCTCGTCCAGGACCTGTCGCACCGTGACGAGCCCGCTCGTGCGGCTGTGCGGCAGGTCGATCTGCGTCACGTCGCCGGTGACCACCATCTTGGAGCCGAAGCCAAGGCGCGTGAGGAACATCTTCATCTGCTCGGGCGAGGTGTTCTGCGCCTCGTCCAGGATGATGAACGAGTCGTTGAGCGTGCGGCCGCGCATGAAGGCCAGCGGCGCCACCTCGATCTCGCCCTTCTCGATGAGCGCCGCGAGCTTCTCGCCGTCCATCATGTCGTACAGCGCGTCGAACAACGGCCGGAAGTACGGATCGACCTTCTCGGACACGGTGCCGGGCAGGAACCCGAGGCTCTCCCCCGCCTCCACCGCGGGCCGCGTGAGGATGATGCGGCCCACCTGCTTGCTGAAGAAGGCGCTCACGGCCATGGCCGTGGCGAGGTAGGTCTTGCCCGTGCCGGCCGGGCCGATGCCGAGGGTGATGGTGTTGCCGCGGATCGTGTCCACGTAGCGCTTCTGGTTCAAGGTGCGCGGCCCGATCTGGCGCCCGCGATGCGTCCAGACGACGTCGCCGTAGACCTCCGACGGACTGCCGGAGGAGTTCACGGCGATGTCCATGAGTGACTCGACGATGGGGGCGTTGACGGGTCGCCCGGTGCGGATGACGGCGATCAGCTCGTCCACGGCGCTGCGCGCCTTGTCCACGGCCTCGACCGCGCCGTCCAGCGTGAGGACGTTGCCGCGCAGGGTGAGGCTGCAGTCAAGGCGCTGCTCCAGGATCTTGAGGTGGGCGTCGTGCTCGCCCGCCAGAGCGAGTGCCGTGCTGTTGCTGTCCAGGTCGATGACGGTGCGCATGCCGGCGTCCTCGCTAGGCTCCGAGCCGTTCGCGGACCAGGCCGCTGAGCAGCTTGCCGTCGGCGCGGCCCGCCACCTTGGGCATGAGCTCCTTCATGACCAGGCCCATCTGCTTGGGCGACGCCGCGCCCGTCGCGGCGACGGCCTCGTCGACGAGCCGGCGCAGCTCGGCTTCGCCGAGCTCCTCAGGCATGTACGAGGCCAGCAGCTCCTCCTCGAAGCGCTCCTGGTCGGCCAGATCGGTGCGACCCGCCTGCTCGTACAGCTCGATGGCCTCCGCGCGCCGCTTGCGCTCGCGCTTGAGCACCACGAGCTCGTCCGCCTCGGTGGGCTGCGAGCGGCTGTCGATGCGCTCCTTCTTGAGCGCCGCGACGAACGACGACAGGGCTTCGCGGCGCCGCTTGTCCCCGTCCCTCAGGGCCTGCGTCGCGTCGTCCTTGATGCGCTGCTCGATGGTGCCCAGCTCTCTCATGCCATTCCTCCCAGCGGCGCCCCGCCGATGATGTGCCAGTGCAGGTGCATGACCTCCTGGCCCGCGTCCGGGCCGGCGTTGGTGACGACGCGGTAGCCGGAGGCTGCGACGCCGGCCGCGCGGGCGGTGGCGGCGATGAACGCGAGCAGGCGTCCCGCGCCGTCCGCGCCGAGCTGCTCGATGTCGTCCAGCGAGGTGAGATGGCGGCGCGGGACGACGAGCACATGCACGGGGGCCAGCGGGCGCAGATCGTTGAAGGCGAAGAACTCCTCGTCCTGCGCCACCGCTTGCGCCGGGATCTCACCGGCGGCGATCCCGCAGAAGATGCAGTCGCGGAGCGGTGCCTCTGCGGCGCCCCGCTCGATAGATCGCCTACGGCGGCTATTCATGCGATCGTCCCCCTCACTCCGTCCTTGTAGTCCTCGCGCGCGACGCCCCGCACCATCGTACCGGGCTCCGCCTCCCCGTCCAGGTGATAGCGGATGTACTCCGAACTGTACCCCCTGAGCAGACCGTCCCGCCGGTCCTCGACGAGCACCTCGGCGGGGCGGCCGAGGGCGGCGCGGCGCGCGGCCGCCGCGGCCGCCTCGGCGGCCGCCAGAGCCGCGCGCATGCGCTCCTTGAGCACGGTGGCCGGGAGGGGCGGCAGCGCCGCCGCCGCCGTGCCCGGCCGCGCCGAGTACGCGAACACGTGGACGCGGCCGAACAGGCCGCTCTCCAGCGTCGCGAGCGTGCGTCCGAAGGCCGCCGCGCTCTCGCCCGGGAAGCCGACGATCACGTCCGTCGAGACCATCAGGTCGCCGAGGCGCTCGCGGACGCCGGCGAGGCGGCGCTCGTAGTCTCCGAACGTGTACGGCCGACGCATGGCCGCCAGTACGCCGTCGTCCGCCGACTGCAGCGGCACGTGCAGGTGGCGCGCCACGAGCGGATGAGCGAGCGCCGCCGCCAGGCCGTCGCCGAGGTGGCGCGGCTCCAGCGAGGACAGCCGCAGCCGCGCCATGCCGGGCATCTCGACCAGGTCGTTCACGAGGTCGGCCAGGCGCAGGTCGCCGTCCTGCCAGGCGCCCAGATCGATGCCGCTCAGGACCACCTCGCCGCAGCCGCCGTCGATGCCGTCGCTCGCCGCGGCGAGCGCCGCGGCGAGCGGTGTGCTGCGCGGCAGCCCGCGCACCAGGCGCACGGCGCAGTAGCTGCAGTCGCCGGCGCAGCCGTCCTGGACCTTGAGGACGAGACGGGTCCTGCCGCCGCCGCGGGCGCCCCGGGCGGGCGCCGCTGGCGCGGCGGCGGCGCCGCGCTGCGCGTCGCCCTCCAGAGGGCCCAGGCCGAGCACCTCGCCCCAGCCGCGGTCGCCGAGCACGTCGACACCCGCCGCGTCGAACTGCCCGGGATGCAGCGTCGCGGCGCAGCCGGCGACCACCACGCGCCGCCCGTCGCGCGCCAGACGCCGCACGAGCTGGCGCGACTTCTTCTCGGCCTCACCGGTGACACAGCAGGTGTGCACGACGACCACGTCGGCGTCCTCGCGGCGCGCCGTCACGTCGGCGCCGCGGGCCCGCAGCTCGGCCAGCGCCTGGTCGGCGTCGGCCTGGCTCACCTTGCAGCCCACGAATGCCGAGGCGACGCGGGTCACGCCGCCTCCAGACGCAGCAGCAGCCACTCGCCGTCGTCCCGGGCCGAAGTCAGCCGGTAGCCCGGGAAGGCGGCCAGTGTCTGCGTCCCGCTGCCCGACCAGCAGTCCGGCCAGGAGCATACGGCGCGGCCGGAGCGCTGGCACGCCGCCGCCGGGTTCGCCCACGAACCGCCGCGCGAGGCGGAGGATCGGCGCCAGGGCGATGTTGGCGACGACGGTCTCCGCCGCCGGGAGCGGCAGGTCCGCATCGGTCGCGTCGCCCGTCATGAAGACCGGCGCCAGGCCGTTGCGTGCCGCGTTGTCGACGGCGGCCTCGATGGCTACGGGGTCGATGTCGACGCCCCACACCGGCGCGAAGCCCAGACGCAGCGCCGCCAGCGACAGCACGCCGCTGCCGCAGCCGGCGTCCAGGAGCGAGCCGGGCGGGGTGAGCTGCAGCTCCTCGAGGCACTGGCGCGTGGTGGCGTGGCCGCCGGTGCCGAAGGCCATGCCGGCCTCGACGACGACGTCGGCGAGGCCGGCGCGCGGCGGCGACCAGGGCGGCCGCACGTAGAGGTCGCCGATGGTCTGCGGCTGGTGGAACGCCTTCCAGGCGTCCTCCCAGCCGGGTGGCTCGTCGGCCGCGTCCAGGCGGCCGAGGACGGCGAGCCGCGCGAGCGCCTGCGCCGCGTCGTGCTTTCGCCCGGCGCCGTCCGGCAGCCAGAACACCAGCGTGTCGCCGCCCTCCTGCTCCTGCCAGCCGACGCGCAAGCCGCGCAGCAGCGCGACGGCCTCCGGGTGGCGGTAGTCGAGGGCGGCCGGGTCGGGGTCGGACGGGGCCGGCGCGCCGGACCAGTCGTCGACCCGGACCAGGCCGCCGGGCCCGTGCTCGCCGCCGGACGGCGGGCCGCCGCCCGCACCCGCGTCACCGGCCGCGCGCGTCCCCGTCGCTGCAAGCCGCAGCGTGTAGCGCGTATACGGCGGCGCCGTCACTGGCGGAACACGGCCCGGACCTTGTCCAGGAAGCTCTGGTCGGGCTCGTAGTTCTTGTCGCCGGCGAGCTCGGCGAACTGCTCCAGCAGCTCGCGCTGCTCGCCACTGAGATGGCGCGGCACCAGCACGTTGACGACGATCTTGAGGTCGCCGCGTCCGTACCCCTGCAGCACCGGCACCCCGCGGTTGCGGTACACCTTGGCCTCGCCCGGCTGCGTGCCGGCCGGCAGGGTGAGCTCGATGTCGCCGTCCAGGGCCGGCACGTACGCGGTCGTGCCCAGCGCCGCCTCTATCATGGTGATGTCCAGGCGATAGATGAGGTCGTCGCCGTCGCGCATGAACTCGTCGTGAGGCTCCACCGCGACGAGCACGCGCAGGTCGCCCGGCCGGCCGCCCTGCGCGCCCGCGCCGCCCTGGCCGCGCACGACGAGCGTCTGCCCGTCGGCGATCCCGGCCGGCACGTCCACCTTGACGCTGCGGGTCGCCCGCAGCCGGCCTGTGCCGCGGCACGTCTCGCAGGGCTCCTTCACGATGCTGCCCTGACCGCGGCACACGCTGCAGGTGCTGGTGCGGATGAACTGGCCGAAGCCGCCCATGCTGGACACCTCGCGCATGCGGCCGCTGCCGTGACACTGGGGGCATGTCTCGCGGCCCGTCCCCGGCCGCGCGCCGCTGCCTCCGCAGGTGTCGCAGGTCACGTCCGCGGTGACCTCGACTTCGCGCGACACGCCGAAGACCGACTCGGCGAAGGTGAGCTCGGCGCGCACGTCCACGTCGGCGCCGCGGGGCTGCGGGCCACCGCCCGCCGCGGCGCCCCACATGCCGCCCGCGTCGCGCAGCACCGAGTCGAACGGCGAGCCGCCGAAGAAGATGTTGAACAGGTCGCCGAAGCCGACATGGTCGAAATCCGTCATCGGCCGCCCGCGCAGGCCGTCGAAGCCGTAGCGGTCGTAGGCGGCGCGGCTGTCGGCGTCGCTGAGCACCTCGTAGGCCTCGGCCGCCTCCTTGAACGCCGCCTCGGCCTCCGCGTTGTCCGGGTTCACGTCCGGATGATGCTCGCGGGCGAGCCTGCGGAAGGCCTTCTTGATCTCGCCCTGGTCCGCGTCCCGGCGCACGCCCAGGACGTCGTAGTAGTCACGCTTCATGGGGTAGAGGACGTCCCTTCTCTCACCAGATCTCTTCGAGGTAGCCGCTGAGGTCGTCGGCGGCGGCCCTGACCGTGGCGATCACGCGCTGGTAGTCCATGCGCGTGGGGCCGAGCACGCTGACCGTGCCCAGGTTGCGGTTGGCCACGCCGTAGTTGGCCGCCACGAGCGAACAGGCCTGCAGCGACGGGTCCTTGATCTCGTGGCCGATGCGCAGGAACAGGCCGTCCTCGCGCAGCGCCTCGGAGAGCAGCTCCAGCAGATTGAACCGCTGCTCCAGCATCTCGAGCAGTTCGTTGAGGTGGCCGGCGCCCTCGCGCGTGAGGTTCTCGAGCAGACGGGAGGTGCCGCCCACGTGCAGCCCCTCGACGGCGCCGTGGCCGAGGCCCTGGAACGCCGGCTTGAGGGCCTCGAGAAAGGCCCGCTCCTTGCCGCGCAGCTCCAGGCTCTCCAAGGCCGCGGCCACCCGGTGGGTGCCGAGCTGGCCGCCCACCAGGCGCTCGTTCAGGTAGACGCGCGCGAACTCCGCCAGGCCCTCGTCCACGGGGTCGGCGAAGTGGAAGATGCGTTTTGTGACCTGGCCCGAGGTGGTGATGATGACGACCATCACGAGGCGGGGCTGCAGGGCGAGGACCTCGATATGGCGGATGGCGGACGTGGTCACGGCCGGCGCGGAGACCACCGCCAGCAGCTCGGTGACGCGCGAGAGCGCCTCCGCCGTCTCGCGCAGCGCGTCGTCGATCTCGCTGCGCGCCCTGTCGCGTTCGATGGCGACCGGCGGGGGCGATTCCCGCCTCTCCACGACGATGGCGTCCACGTAGTGTCTGTAGCCTCCGTCCGTGGGCACGCGGCCCGCGGAGGTGTGGGGGTGGGCGAGCATGCCGAGCTCCTCCAGATCCGCCAGGTCGGTGCGGATCGTGGAGGGCGCGGCGCCCAGCGTGAAGCGCTCGCTGAGGTGTTTGGACCCGACGGGCGCGCCCGAGGCGATGTACTCCTCGATGACCGCCCGCAGGACGCGCTCCTGTCGTGGTGTCAGCTCCACGTTCAACCCCTTAAATGCGTTGCGCGAAACAGGCGCACGCAGACCTCGTTGGCCACGTACCGCCCCTTTCGCGTCACGCGGATTGTACCACTGTGCAGGGAAACCAATCCAGCGCCGGCGAGGGCGGCAGCGGCCTTCGCGTCGTACGCCGCGCCGAGCTCCGGCGACGGGCAGACGCAGGCCACAGCGTGCCGCCAGCAGGAGGCGTTCCCAGGCGAGCGTGGCCGCGTCCAGGTCTTCGACCTCGCGCGGCGGGCGCTCGCCCGCCTCGAGCGCCGCGAGCCAGGCTTCGGTGTCCGGTGCGTCCCGCCAGCGGCGCGCGGCCGCGCTACCGGCCGCGCCGGGGTGCCCGGCCGCCGCGGCGCCGACCGCGCCCGGGACCGCGACCGTGCCGACCGCGCCGGGCCCCAGACCCAGGTAGGGGCGGGCGCGCCAGTACGCCACGTTGTGGCGCGCCCGCCTGCCCGGCAGGGCGAAGTTGCTCACCTCATACCAGTCGTAGCCGGCCCGCGACAGTCCGCGCACGATGCGGCGGTAGCCCTCGGCGCGCACCTCGTCGCCGGGATCGGCCGGCATCGCGTCCGCGTCCAGACGGGCCCCGATGTCGTGCGTGGCCCCGGCGCCGAGCCGTGCCGCCAGCGCCGTGCCCTCGATGACGTCGAGCTCATACCAGGACACATGCTCCGGGCGCATCGCAACGACCGTGGCGATGTCCTCGCCGAGCAGCGCCGGGCTCTGACCGGGGATGCCATGCATGAGATCGAACCCGATGTTCCGGACGCCGGCGGCGCGAAGCGCCCGGAAGGCGGCGCCCGGGTCCGCCGCCGCGCGCCGCCCGAGCACGTCGCGCAGCTCCGGTGCGAAGCTCTGCGCGCCAAGCGAGACACGTACCCCGGCGGACGCTGCCCAGGCGGCGTACGCCTCGTCCACGTCCTCCGGGTTCGTCTCCACCGACACCTCAGCGTGTGGCGTGAGGTACGGCCGGAAGCGCTCGAGCAGTCGCTCGAGCCGGTCCGGCCCCAGCAGGCTCGGCGTACCGCCGCCGAGGTAGAGCGTCGTGAGGCGGCGCACGTCGTGCGCCGCCCGCTCGCGCTCCCACTCTGCGGCCAGGGCCGCCACGTAGCGCTCCAGCAGCAGCTCGCGGCTCGCGCCCGCCGGCCCCGGCGCGGGGCCTCCGATCGCCTGCGAGGCGAACTCGCAGTAGTCGCAGCGCTCGCGACAGAAGGGCACGTGCACGTAGACATGCCGTACAGGGCCGGCGAAGGCCGCCGGGCCGTCATCCCGGCGCGTCATGGGCCGGTCCTGGTCGGCACGAGGTAGTAGAGCGACCCGTCATGTTCGTGCTCGAGCCGGCCGCCGTTCCTCTCGATGACGCGACGCGAGGCCAGGTTGTCCGCGTCGCAGTCGAGGTGTGCCGGATCGATCCCCAGCGCGGCCGCGAGCGGCAGCGCGGCGGCGAGCATCGCCGTGGCATGCCCGCGCCGCCGCGCCGAGGGCCGCACGTCGTAGCCGATGTTGCCGCCCTCGTGCAGCAGGTGTGGAGTCAGCCGGTGACGGATGGCGATGCGGCCGAGGTAGTCGTCGCCCGCGACCCACCACAGCGTGGTCTGCGGGACGTACCCGTCAGGCCAGGACTCAGGCTCGGCGCGGCGGAGCGCCGCGACGTAACGGGCGGCGGAGCCGGGGTCGGTCACGTCGGCGCGCAGCGCCTCCACGTAGCGACCGAACTCGGCCGGGTCGGCGAGCAGCGCTTGGTCGAGCTCCCCGTGCCGGCCCTCGGCGTGATACTCCGCGAGGGCGAGCAGGAAGGACGACCGGTACCGCACGTCGGGAGTGACGAGCCGTGCCCTGGTGACCGCGGGCGCCGGCGCCATCTCAGCGCTCCTTGTCCCCCGGCTCGATCTCGAGCACGGCCAGGAAGGCCTCCTGCGGCACCTCGACCACGCCGAGCTGCTTCATCCGCTTCTTGCCTTCCTTCTGCTTCTCCAGCAGCTTGCGCTTGCGGCTGATGTCGCCGCCGTAGCACTTGGCGGTCACGTCCTTGCGCACCGCCTTGACCGTCTCGCGGGCGACGACCTTGTTGCCGATGGCCGCCTGCACCGGGACCTCGAAGAGCTGGCGCGGGATCTTCTGGCGCAGCTTCTGCACCAGCGCCTTGCCGCGCAGGTGGGCGCGCTCGCGCGGCGTGATGAGCGAGAGCGCGTCCACCGGCTCGCCGGCGAGCAGGATGTCCAGCTTCACGAGGTCGCTCTGCCGGTAGCCGGAGAACTCGTAGTCCAGCGAGGCGTAGCCGCGCGTGCGCGTCTTGAGCTGGTCGAAGAAGTCGAGCACGATCTCGCCGAGCGGCAGGCGGTAGTGCATCTCGACGCGCTCGGGCGAGAGGTACTTCATGTCGACGAAGTCCGCGCGGCGGCCCTGACACAGCTCCATGATGGTCCCGACGAACTCCGTGGGCACGAGGATACTGGCGGCCACGAAGGGCTCCTCGACGTGGTCGATGTACGTCGCCTCGGGCATCTGGGCGGGATTGCGCACGACGACCAGGCTCCCGTTCGTGAGATGCGCGTGGTACTCCACGTTGGGCATGGTCGTGATGAGCTCGAGGCCGTACTCGCGTTCCAGACGCTCGTGCACGATGTCCATGTGCAGCAGCCCGAGGAAGCCGCAGCGGAACCCGAACCCCAGGGCGACCGAGCTCTCCGGATCGTACTGCAGCGCCGCGTCGTTGAGCTTGAGCTTCTCCAGCGCGTCGCGCAGCTCCTCGAATTTGTCGCCCTCCGTGGGGAACAGCCCGGTGAAGACCATCGGGTGCACGACCTTGTAGCCGGGCAGGGCTGCGCCGGCCGCCCGGCGCTTGTCCGTGATGGTGTCGCCGACGCGCACCTGGGCGACGTCCTTGACGCCGGTGATGATGTAGCCCACCTCACCCGTCTCGAGCCGCTCGGTGGGCTTCATGTCCGGGCCGAAGTAGCCGAGCTCCTCGATCTCGGCCTCCTGCGCCGTGCCCATCATCCTGATGAGCTGACGGCGCGCGAAGCTCCCGTCGACGATGCGCACGTAGGCCACCACGCCGCGGTACTGGTCGTACTCGGAGTCGAAGATGAGGGCGCGCGGGGCGCCGCCGACGTCGCCCTCCGGCGGCGGGGTGCGCGCCACGACCGCCTCCAGCACGTCCTCCACCCCTTCCCCGGTCTTGGCCGACACCGTGAGGATCTCGTCGTGCGTCGCCCCAGTCAGCTCGTGGAGCTCCAGCTCGGCCTCGGCGACGTCGGCCGCCGGCAGGTCGATCTTGTTGAGCACGGGGATGATCTCGAGGTCGTTCTCGAGAGCCAGGTAGGCGTTGGCCACGGTCTGGGCCTCGACGCCCTGCGTGGCGTCCACCAGCAGCACGGCGCCCTCGCAGGCGGCGAGGCTGCGCGACACCTCGTAGGTGAAGTCCACGTGGCCGGGAGTGTCGATGAGGTTGAGCTGGTAGGTCTGGCCGTCCCGCGCCTTGTAGGCGATGCGGACGGCCTGGCTCTTGATCGTGATGCCGCGCTCGCGCTCCAGCTCCATCTTGTCGAGAAGCTGCTCCTTCATGTCGCGCGCCGCGACGGTGCCGGTGCTTTCGAGGATGCGGTCGGCCAGCGTCGACTTGCCGTGGTCGATGTGCGCGATGATGGAGAAGTTGCGGATGTGGTCCAGCTGCGTCACGTCAGCGAATGATACCCGAGTCGGCGCAGGCGGGTGCGCGGCACGGGGCGGCGGCGCCGTCAGGCGCCGGCCGGCTCGTCGGGCGGCGCCGCCCCGCGCCGCCGCAGCAGCCGCCAGGCGAGGGCGAGCTCCTCAAGACGCAGCGCCTTGGCGAGGCCGAGATACGCCGCCCCGCCCGCCCCGACCGCGATCAGCACGGCCACCAGGAGCCGCACCAGACCACCGGCGGCGAAGTCCTCGAGGACGCTCCAGACACCGTAACTCACCGCCATGAGCAGGCCGGCGCAGGCCAGGGCCTTGAGGCCCGCCGTGCCGATGCGGCGCCCGTCGATGCGCCCCACCTGGCGCCGGATGAGCCACACCAGGACGACGGTGTTGAAGATCGACACCAGCGAGGTGGACAGCGTGATGCCGGTCACGCCCAGTGGCCCCAGCAGCACCCAGTCCAGCAGCGCGTTCAGGGCCAGGTTCACGAGCCCGACGTAGAGCGGGAACCACGGCTTCTGCATGCTCTGGAAACCGCGGTTGAACATGATGTTGACATTGGCGAACGTCAGACCCAGGGCGAAGGCGGCCAGGGCGGGCGCCACGCGGCTCGTGTCCGTCGCCGTGAAGGCGCCGCGCTCGTAGATGAGCCGCACGATCGGCGCCGCAAGCACCACGAACCAGGCCAGGAACGGCAGCGACACGAAGACCATCTGGCGCACGCCGGTGGACAGCGTGTCGCGGAAGCCGTCCGTGTCCGCCCGCGCGGCGAAGCGCGACAGCGACGGGAACAGCACGGTGCCGATGGTCACAGCGAAGATGCCCTGGGGCAGCTGATACAGACGGAAGGCGTAGCCGATGTAGGCGGCGGCGCGGTCGCTCACGAACTGCGCGAAGAAGGTGTCGATGAGCGCGTTGAAGTTCAGGATGCCGAGGGTGATCGTGACGGGCACCATGAGCAGCAGCACGCGTTTGAGCAGCGGGTCGCGGAAGTGGAACCCGACCCGGATCGGCTCGCCGGCGGCGTGCATGGCAAGCGCCAGCAGGATGAGCTCCACCACCGTGCCGGCGAGCGTGCCCCAGGCCAGCGCGTAGACCCCCCAATCCTCGTGCCAGACCGCCATGAAGGCGATGATCACGAGGTTCCAGACGATGCTGACCACGGCGGGCATGGTGAAGCGCTCATGCGAGTACAGCACGCCCGTGAGCACGCCGGCCAGGGCCAGCACGAGCACGGTCGGCACGAGGATCTGCAGGAACTGCGCCGCCAGCCGCGCCGTCTCGCTCGTGCCCGTCAGCTCCGGGTAGATCGCCTGTACCACCGGCGTGGCCGCGGCGATGAGCACGACGCACACCAGTCCCACGACGGCCAGCATGAAGCCGAGCAGCGTGGCCGTGAGGCGCCGCGCCCGCTCATGATCGCCGGCGGCGAGGAGCGCCGTCAGCACCGGCACGAACGCGGCGCTGATGGCGGCGTCGGCGAACAGCTGGCGGATGAGGTTGGGCACCACCGACACCGAGACGAACGTGTTGTAGTCGGCCCCGGCGCCGTACACGCCGGCGGTGATGACCTCGCGGCCCAGGCCGACCAGGCGCGACACGGCCGTGGCCGAGGCCACGATCACCGCCGCCCAGGCCAGTCTGCGGGTGCGTTCGCTCATCGCTCCATTCGTTCGACGGCCGGCCGCGATGTACCTCGGGGCCGGCCGGCGCCACAGTGTAGCAGGTGCCTGCGGGGCCGCCCCCTTACAGGCCCTCGCTGAGCGGCGGCGGGCTCAGGCCCGCCGCCGCTCAGCGAGCCCGGCAGCTTGCCGCTCAGGCTCGCCTGTGGTAGCATCCCGCGTCCGAGCGCGCAGCCCCACTGTGATCGCACGCACCGTCACGATTCGAAGGGATCCCGTGGCCAACATCAAGCAGCAGAAGAAGCGCATCCGCCTCGCCACCAAGCAGCGGCTGCGCAACCGGCACACCAAGTCGACGCTCCACACGCTGTTCAAGCGCCTCGAGACCCAGGTCGCCGAGAACGAGCGTGACGAGGCGACGAAGACGGCAGTCTTCCTCACCTCGCGCATCGACAAGGCGGCCGCCAAGGGCGTCATCCACAAGAACAACGCCGCTCACAAGAAGAGCCGCGTCGCCAGCGTCATGGCGCGCCTCTCATCCTGAGCTGCGTCCGCGCGTAGAACGACGACGCGGGCGGGGTGCCCCAGAGGCACCCCGCCCGCGTCGTCGTCTCCGTCCTCCGCGGGACGTCAGCCCAGCATGCGGCCCAGGGCCAGCTCCACGCAGAGCCGGTCGCTGTGGTTCACTCCGCCGCTGCTCTCCAGGGTCGCCGGCGCCCGCCCTCGCATGCCGACCTCGGCCTCGGCCAGCGCCCTGTAGGCCCGGTTGAGGCGGCGGCGGTCGTAGCTCTCGCGCTGCTCCAGCAGCTTGCGCGCCGTGAACGGGTGCACGCGCAGCTGCTTGGCCGCCGTGCCCTGGTCCACGTCGCCCAGCTGCGTCGCGCGGTCCAGCAGGCCCACGTGACGTTTGAGGCTGTAGAGGACCGCGTTGGCGTCCTCCCCGGCGGCGTACACGCTCTCCAGAAGCACGAACGCCGCGCGCCGGTCGCGAGCGCCCACGGCGTCCATGAGGTCGAAGATGCGCGCCTCCACCGCCGGTGTGCACACGGCATCGACGTCCTCCACGCTGGCTTCGTCGCCGCGGCAGTAGGCGGCCAGTTTCTCGATCTCGCGCTCCAGCCGCTCGGGGGCGTCGCCTGAGACGCTCAGCAGGCGCCTGGCCGGCGCCGGCCCCATGCGCAGGCCGTGCGCGCGGGCGCGCTCCGCGACCCACTTGGCGAGCTCGTACTTCTTGGGCAGGTCGTAGCGAAGCACCTCGCCGGCTTTGGCTACCGCCTTCGCCAGGGCGTCGTCCTTGGCGAAGGTCTCGCCCTCGATCGCCAGGCAAGTGTCCGGCATGGGGTCCTGCAGGTAACCGACGACCGCCTGGCGCTGCTTGACCTTCCACTTGTGACCGTTGAACACGAGCAGCAGCCGCGTCCCCAGCGCGAAGCCGGGCGTCGAGGCCGCCTCCAGCACCCGTTCCGGGGTGTCGGTCTCGGCGTCGAACAGCGCGATGTTGAGATCGCTGCCCGACTCCTCCTCGACACGGCGCCGCAACCGCGACGCCGCCCGCCGCACCTTGGGCCGGTCGGTGCCGCAGAGAAGATAGGCGGGTCGGAGGGGCGAGGGCTCACTCATCGCCAGCGAAGGATAGCACGGGGCGGTCGCGGCTCGGTCCGGTCTCGGCGCGAGCGGTCTCGCGGCAAGGGCCGCGTGACGCGGCCCGCGTCACCGGCCGTGCTGCTCCACGGCGACAGTCAGGCGGGACGCCGACGCGGTCAGCACGACGTCGCCGCGCTGGTCCGTGCGCAGGCAGGGCACGCCCTGCGCCTGTACCAGCGCCAGCATCTCGGGCGTGGGGTGCCCGTACCGGTTGGGCCCCACCGAGATGACGGCCAGCCGCGGCGCCAGACGCTGCATGAGCGCCGCGTCGATGCCGCCGCGACTGCCGTGGTGAGGGAGCTCGACCACGGCGCACGCCGGCAGGTCCAGGTGAGCCAGGACGTCGCCCTCGGCGTCGCCGGGCACCAGCACGTCCTGCCCGGCCAGCCCGGCGAGCACGACGAGCGCGGCGTCGTTCTCGCCCTGGTTGCCGCCCTCGCCGCTCATCCCGGACGTCGGCAGCACGCGCAGGCTCCAACCTTGCTCGTGAAACTCGACGGGCGCGTCGCACCAGCGCATCGGCACGCCCGCGGCGCGCAGGTCGGCGACCAGCCGAGCCATCGACTCCGACCCCTGCGGCGGCCGTGGCAGCAGCGCCGTGGTGATGGGCACGCGGCCCAGCACGTCCTGCAGTCCGGCCGCGTGATCGGCATGGCCGTGCGACATGATCAGCAGGTCGATGCGCCGCACGGCGTGCTGGCGGAGCGTGCGGGCCAGCGGCTCGGGACCGGCGTCGATGAGCACGGTGGGGCCGCCGGGCGCCTGGAAGAGCGCGGCGGCCCCCTCGCCCACGTCCAGGAGCGTGAGCGTTGGCTGCCGGGGCGCCGCCGGCCCGGCGGGCGCCAACAGCAACGTCGCCGCGACGACGGCCGCCGTGACGGCAGCGAGCGGCGCCCGCAGCCGCGGCAGGCGCAGGTAGGCGGGCAGGCTGAGGCCGCTGCGGCGGGCGAGCACGAGCAGCGCCGCGGCCTCGGCACCCAGCGCCGCGGCGAGCAGCAGGCGCAGGTCCAGGCCCTGCCACTCGTACACCGCCCAGGGCAGGCGTCCGAAGAGACGCGCGACGTCCAGGAGGAAGCCGATGAACAGCCCGGCGACCACGTTGAGCGGCGCCGACAGCCACGTGCTCACGAAACCCAGCAGCAGCGACAGCATGCCGACGAACATGATAGGGCCCAGCACGAAACCGCCGGCGACGTTCGCCGGCACCGACACGATCGACGCCGAGCCGAAGGTGAGCATCGAGACCGGCGCCGTGGAGATGCTGGCCGCGGTGGTGACGCCGACCTGCTCGGACAGCGGCCCGGGCAGGAAGGCGAGGGCCCGCGTGAGCGGGCGCGCCAGCACCAGCAGACCCACCACCGCCCCGAACGAGAGCTGGAAGCTCACGTCGAACAGATTGTTGGGGTTGACGGTGAGCAGCCAGCAGCCCGGCGCCAGCCACAGCAGCCAGCCGTCGCTGGGCCGCGAGGCGAGCACCGCCAGGAGGCCGACGATGCCGGCCACCCCGGCGCGCACGATGGACGGCGAGGCGCCGGTGAGCAGGACATAGGTGGCCACGACCGGCAGCAGCAGCGTGGTGCGCACGAGCCGGGGGATGCCGAGCAGGGCGAAGGCGAACGACCACATGCCGCACAGCAGCACGACGTTCTCGCCGGACACGGCCATGATGTGCAGCAGGCCGCTCTGGCGGAAGTCGTCGATGGACTGCTGGTCGACTCCTTCGTCGTCGCCCAGCACCATGCCCTGCAGCACCTCGCTGATGGGCGGGTGGACGCCCGCGCGCAGGTGCGCGCGCGAGGCCTGTCGCAGCCGGTCGACCAGACCTTGCAGGCCGCCACGCCTGCCGGTGATGTGCAGGTCGGCGAAGTCGGCGCTCAGCGTGACGTGCTCGCCGCGCCGCCGCAGGTAGCGGCCGTAGTCGAATTCGCCGGGCTCGGCCCGCGGCAGCTCCTCGACCATCACCGGGCTCACGGAGAGGCGCGCCCCCTCGACCAGCGGCCCCTCGGAGTCGAGGGCGAAGGACTGCCCCTCCTCCAGCCCGAGACGCAGGTGCGCCTGCTCACGCATCCGCCGGCCGTCCACGGCGGTGACCAGGACGGCCAGCGTGACCGTGTCGTCGTCGATCGAGGGCAGATCGGTGAGGACGGCCTGCAAGCCGACGCTCTCACCGATGAGCGGCTGCAGCGCCGATCGCTGCAGCGCGAGCAGCCGTTGCTCGCCGACGGCCAGCCCGGCGACGAGGAACAGCGTCGCCACAGCCGCGGGCAGCAGCAGGGCGGTCAGGCCCGGGCGCCCGCTCGTCGCCCGCAGCCGGGAGGCCGCGGCCACGCCGGCCACGGCGCCCGCCGCGGCCAGCACGAGCCACAGCAGGCCGGGCCGGACGGCGAGCACCGCGCACAGGCCGGCACAGTACGCGCCGAGCAACAGATGAGGCGGCGCGACGGTGCGCGGCACGATCACACCGTGATGAAGTCTTTCATGGCGGCGAACTTGGCGTCGCCGATGCCGGGCACGTCCTTGATCTCGTCGATGGTCTTGAAACCGCCGTTCTCGGTGCGATAGTCGATGATCTTCTGCGCCGTGGACGGCCCGACGCCCTGCAGCGCGTCGAGCTCGGCGAGCGACGCCGTGTTGATGTTCACGAGCCCGCCCGCGACGGCGGCGCCGGTGACAGTACCGGCGACCGCGGATGAGGCGGCGGAGGCGGCGCCCGTAGCCGCCGGCGCGGCCGCCGCTCCTTGCTCGGGCACCACGATCTGTTGCCCGTCGGTCACCCTGGCGGCGAGGTTGACGGCGGCGAGCTCCGCCTTGGCGGTGGCGCCGCCGGCCAGCTCGAGCGCGTCGGCGACGCGGGCGCCTCCGGGCAGCCGCACGACGCCCGGCGACCGCACGGCCCCGCACACGTAGACCAGGACATCGGGAACGGTGGAGGGCGACGCGGAGCCCGGCGAGGGTGAGGAGACCGGCGCCAGCACCAGCTCGTCGCCACCCGGCGAACCAGCCGACTTCGGCACGACGACGTAGCGGACGCCGACCGCGATGACCACGGCCGCCAGGGCCACATAGGCGTAGATCTGCCGGCGGGACAGCTGCATGGGTCACCCCCGTGAGGTCGCGGTGTCGCCCGGCGGTGGAGCCGGGCAGCGAGCAGTCACCACCGTAGCCGGGGCGACGGCGAGGCGCATCGCCCCTCAGGGGCTATCGCAGCGGATGACAGTCGGACGCAGGCGATCGGGCCGGGGACGGTGTGTCGACTGGCTCTCCCGACGTGCGGTACGCTTGCCGGCGACAGGCGCGACGGCGGAAGGAGCGCTCATGGGAGCAGATCAGGTCACCTTGTCGGGCGGCGCGCTGGCCGCCGTCATCGTCGTCAGCCTCGCCGTCATCGCGCTCGACGTCGTCTGCATCGTCGACGTGGTCAGACGCCCCGCGGTGCTGGGGGGCCGCAAGTGGCTCTGGATCCTCGTCATCTGCCTGCTCAACCTGATCGGACCGATCGTCTACCTGGCGGTGGGCCGCGTCCCGGCGCCGGCGGCCGAGCCGCAGCCCGCGGACTCCCCCCCAGGCGACCGCGCCGCGGCCGCCGCGGACCTCTTGTACGGCCCGCCCGCCCCGCAGGCCACGCCACCGCCGCCGTCGCTGCCCGACGCGGCGGTCGCGACCGTCGAGCCGCCGCCGGCGCCCGAGGCGCCCGGGCCGCCCGACACGCCCTCGCCCACTCAGTGAATCCCGCGGCCGGCAAGCCGCCCGCGGTCGACATCGTCGGCCTCACCAAGCACTACGGCGAGGCCCGGGCGCTCGACGGCGTCGACCTGTCGGTGCCTGAGGGGTCGGTCTTCGGCTTTCTCGGGCCCAACGGCGCCGGCAAGACGACGACGCTGCGGGTGCTCGCCGGTCTCGCCCGCCCGACCGCGGGGAGCGCGCGCGTCCTGGGACACGACGTCGTCCGTGACGCCGACACGGTGCACGGCCTCATCGGCTACCTGCCCGACGTCCCGGGCTTCTACGGGTGGATGACGGCGCGCGAGTTCCTCGAGCTCTCGGGCAGGCTGTTCGGATTGAGCGACCCGGTGCTGGGCGAACGCGTCGCCGCCCTGCTCGACCTCGCCGGTCTCGCCGGCGTGGACGCGCGCATCGCGGGCTATTCGCGCGGGATGAAACAGCGCCTGGGCGTCGCCCAGGCCCTCGTCAACGCCCCGCGCCTGCTCCTGCTCGACGAGCCTACGAGCGCCCTGGACCCGATCGGCCGCCGCGAGCTCCTCGAGATGATCGGCGGCCTCGCCGGCCGCACCACCGTGTTCTTCTCCACGCACATCCTGGCCGATGTGGAGCGCGTCTGCGACAGCGTCGCCATCCTCGCCCGGGGCCGCGTCGTCGAGCAGGCCGGCATGGACGACCTCAAGGCGCGCCACGGCGGCGGCCACCACGTGCTGGTCGAGGTGGACGACGCCGAGCGCCTGCTGCGGGCCATCGGCGGCGCCCCGTGGCTCAGGAGCGCCACCCGCGAGGGCCGCGACCTCGATCTCGACGTCGTCGACCCGCAGGCCGCCTTCCGCGCCGTGCCGGCGGCGGTCGCGGCGCAGGGCCTCGCCCTGCGCCGCCTGGAGGTCGCCGAGGTCACGCTGGAGGAGGTCTTCGTCGACCTCGTGGAAGGCGCGGACCGGTGAACGGCTTCCGCGCCTTCCTCGGCAAGGAGGCCCGCGAGACACGCAAGACGTGGCGCCTGTGGGTCGTGCCCGGCATCCTCGTCTTCCTCGGCGTCACCTCGCCGATCCTCGCCGCCGTCACGCCGGCGCTGCTGCGCGCCACGGCGGAGCGCAACCCCGGCGTGGTCTTCCGTTTCCCCACGCCCACCGCCAGCGACGCCTACCTGCAGTACCTCGGCAACCTGGCCCAGGTGGCGCTCCTCGCCATCATCATCACGGGCGCCGCCACGGTGGCCTCGGAGCGGCGCGCCGGCACCGCCGTGCTGATGCTCACCAAGCCGTTGACGCGCGCCGGCTTCATCTCGGCGAAGGTCGTGTCGGGCCTGGCGCTGCTGGTGGCGGCCACGGCCCTCGGCAGCGCCCTGTGCGTGCTCACGACGATCCTCTTGTTCGACGCGAGCCTGATCGCCGACTTCATCGTGTCCGTGGCGCTGTGGCTCGCGCTGGCCGCCATGTTCACCACACTCATGATCTTGCTGTCGGCGGCGATGGACCGCCAGGCGCCGGCCGCGGGCGTCGGCATCGGCGTCTACGTGGCGCTCTTCGTGCTCACCGGCTTCCCGCTGGTCCGAGACCACTCGCCGGCCGGACTCATGGCGGCCAACGACGCCATCATCGCAGGGCGGGACGTGGCCCTGGCCTGGCCGCTGGTCACCACGGCGGTGCTGTGCGCGCTCTTGGCGGTGGCCGCCATCGCCGTGTTCCGGCGCAAGGAGCTGTGACAACGGCACGGAGCCTGACCGGCGTCAAGGATGGGGTAATGTCGCCCACACCGAGCACGGCGTCGCACACGATCTGACTGGAGGCGGACATGGCGACCAGGACGGCGTTCACGACGACCGAGTGGCAGACCCTGCAATGGGCGGTCACGGACACGATGGCCTACCTCACACTGGCCGACCCCGGGTTCTGGGACACGTTCAAGGAAGCCAGCGCCGGGGCCAGGTTCCTCGCCGGAGTCAAGACCGACAACGAGAACGTGCTCGTCCGCGAGATCGCGGCGGACATCAGGATGGACCGGGATCGCGCGCTCAAGGGCAATCCTGCCGACGTGGCCGGGACGGCGACCGCGCGCGTGAGCGAGGCGGCGAAGATCGTCGCGGACAAGGCGCCGGAGGACCTGGAGGCCTTCAAGGCGTTCATCGTGGGTGTCGCCAAGGCGACCGCCGAGGCCGCCAAGGGGATCGGCCCCAACGAGGCTGCGGCCATCTCGAAGATCGAGGCCGCCCTCGGCTGACGCCGCGATCGTTGGCCGCGGCTGAGCCTAGCGGACCACGAAGTTGACGAGCTTGCCGGGCACGTAGATCTCCTTGACGACCTGCTTGCCCTGCAGGAAGCGCGCCGTGTTGTCGGCCGCCCTGGCATCCGCCAGGACGCCGTCCTTCGCGGCGCCGACCGGCACCTGCAGGCGGTCGCGCAGCTTGCCGTTCACCTGCACCACGACGGTGACCACCTCGTCGGCCGCCAGCGACTCGTCCCAGGCGGGCCAGGCCGCGTCCAGCACGGAGCCCTCGCGGCCCAGCAGCTGCCAGACCTCCTCCGCAAGGTGCGGGGCCATGGGCGACAGCAGCAGCGTCATCGTCGTGACCGCCTCGCGCCACTGCGCCAGCGCCAGCGCGGCGCGCGTCGTTGGCCCACACGTCCAGCAGCTCGTTCTGCAGCTCCATCATCGCCGACACGGCGGTGTTGAAGCGGAACGTCTCGATGTCGCCCGTGACCTTGCGGATGGTCTTGTGCAGCGTGCGCAGCACCTGCCGGCCCTTCCGGCGTCGGCGGCGCCGCCGGGGCCGTCCGACGCCCCCGCCTCCAGCGAGCTCCTGCACCAGGTTCCAGAACCGGCTGAGGAAGCGGAAGCAGCCCTGCACGCCGCGGTCGCTCCAGGCCACCGACTGCTCGAAGGGCGCGATGAACAGCTCGTACACGCGCAGGCCGTCGGCGCCGTAGCGCTCCACGACGCTGTCCGGCGTGACCACGTTGCCCTTGGCTCTTGCTCATCTTCTGGCCGTCCTCGGCCTGGATCATGCCCTGGTTGCGCAGCCTCGCGTAGGGCTCGCCGAAGCTCCACGTGGCCGGCGTCCTGCAGCGACCTTGCAGAAGAAGCGGGCGTAGAGCAGGTGCATCACGGCGTGCTCGGCGCCGCCGACGTAGAGGTCGACCGGCAGCCAGTAGGCGACGGCGTCGCGGTCGAAGGGCGCCGTCCCGTCGTGCGGCGAGGCGAAGCGGAAGTGATACCAGCGACGAGCAGGCGAACGTGTCCATGGTGTCGGTCTCGCGGCGCGCCGGGCCCGCCGCAGCTCGGGCAGGTGGTGTGCACCCACTCCTCGTCCCGCGCCAGCGGCGACTTGCCGTCGTCCGTGGGCTGGTAGTCGTCGAGGTCGGGCAGCAGCACCGGCAGCTGGTCCTTCGGCACGGGCACGATGCCGCACTTGTCGCAGTAGACCATGGGGATGGGCACGCCCCAGTAGCGCTGGCGGCTGATGAGCCAGTCGCGCAGCTTGAAGTTGACCTTCGTGCGCGCGCGCTGCCGCGCTCGCCGAGCCAGGCGACGATGGCGTCGAACGCCTCGCCCGGCGCGGCCAGCCCGTCGAAGCGCCCGGAGTTCACCATGACGCCGTCGCCGGTGTAGGGCTCGGCCAGCGTGCCCTGCGCCCCGCTCGGGCGGCGCGATGACCTCGATGATGGGCAGGCCGAACTCCGTGGCGAACTGGAAGTCGCGCTCGTCGTGCGCCGGCACGGCCATGATGGCGCCGGTGCCGTAGCCCATCAGCACGTAGTCGCTGATCCAGATCGGGACCCGCTCGTCGTTCACCGGGTTGACGGCGTAGGCGCCGGTGAAGACGCCCGTCTTCTCCTTCTCCGTGCAGAGGCGCTCGATCTCGCTCTCGCGCCGGGCCTGGTCCTGGTAGGCGCGCACCGCCTCACGCTGCTCGGCGGCGGTGAGCTCGTCGACCAGCGGGTGCTCCGGCGCCAGCACCATGTAGGTGGCGCCGAACAGCGTGTCGGGCCGGGTCGTGAAGACCGTGAGCGGGCTCGTCGCGACCCGGCAGCCCGAAGTCGACCTCGGCGCCCTCGCTGCGGCCGATCCAGTTGGCCTGCATGAGCTTGATCTGCTCGGGCCAGTCGATGGTGCCGAGGTCGTCCAGCAGGCGCTGCGCGTAGTCGGTGATGCGGAAGTACCACTGCTCCAGGTCGACCTTGGTCACCTCGCTGCCGCAGCGCCAGCAGCGGCCCTGCTCGACCTGCTCGTTGGCGAGGATGGTCTTGTCGACGGGGCACCACCACTGCTGCCCGGTCGCCCGGTAGGCCAGGCCGCGCTCGTGCAGCAGCAGGAAGAACCACTGCGTCCAGCGGTAGTAGTCGGGGTCGCAGCTGGTGATCTCGCGCGACCAGTCGTAGGACAGGCCGATCATGTCCATCTGCCGGTGGTAGTTGGCGATGTTGCGCTCGGTCGTGACCCGCGGGTGCACGCCCATCTTGATGGCGTAGTTCTCGGCCGGCAGGCCGAAGGCGTCCCAGCCCATGGGGTGCAGCACGTTGAAGCCCTGCATGCGCTTGAAGCGCGCGACGGCGTCGGTGGGGACGTAGTTGCGGCAGTGACCGACGCTCAGCCCGTCGCCGGACGGGTACGGGAAGAAGTCGAGGCAGTAGAACTTGGGCTTGTCGCGACGTCGTCGGGCGTGCGGTAGGCGTCGCGCTCCTTCCAGATGCGCTGCCACTTCTCCTCGATGGCGTGCGGGTCGTAGCGTCGATCCATGCGGTCCTCTCTGGCGGCCGAGTCTCGAGGCGCGCTCGCCGCCGCAGGCGGGCGAGCGTCCAGCCGTTGATTGTACATGAGCCTGGCTGCGCTCAGCGCGAGGGGCGTGTACTCCACCGTCGTGCGGCCGTCCTGGCGTGACGCGGACCGTCGTCACGGCCAGAGGCCGGGGCGCGGCCTCCCTGGAGAAGTCGATAAGCTGGAACGTGTACGTCGGCGTCGGCGCCGCGGCTCCCGATGTCCTCGTACCCCGAGGCCCCGCCGGTGCCCGCGTCGACGAGGGTCACGGAGCCGTCGCGGCGGACGCCGGCCACGTGGTCGTTGCCGTAGGCCACGACGAGGTCGTCGCCGGCCTCCTTCGCGGCGGCCAGGACGCCTGTCGCCTGCGCGAGGTCGTGCACCAGCAGCACGCCGCGGCGGCGGCCACGAGGGAGCGCCAGCGCGTCCAGGAGGCGCTCGGCGTCCGCGGCCAGCGCCGCCGGGTCGGAGGCCACGCGCGGGTCGCGACGCCATCGGGTCGCTCCCACCGAGGACGCTCACGCCTGCGGCGCCGGACTCGCCGGCGTCCAGGACCTCGTAGCCGGCGCGCGCGAACGTCGCAAGGGCGGGCCGGTCTTCGTGGTTCCCGCCCACGAACAGCACCGGTGTGTCGCCGGCATCGAAGCCGCGCAGGAACCAGCCCCGCCTCGTCGCTCGTGCCCAGGTCGGTCACGTCGCCGCCGACGAGCACGGCGTCCACCGGGTCGCCGCCGCCCGCCGCGAGCCGCGCCGCGGCGCGCATGCCGAAGACGTTGTCGTGCACATCGCTCACGAGCAGCAGGCGGATCACGACGCTCGCGCTCCAGGACCTGGGGCTCGGCGCGTGAGCTGCGTGGCGACGGACTCAAGGCCGTCGACGAAGTCGGCCAGCCGGCTCAGACCGTCGCTCTGGCCGCCGCCGGAGCCCAGGGCGCGCACCAGGGGCAGCACGCGCGGGACGTTGCGCGCGAGCCCCCGGTACTCGACCGCCGGCGACCGGTCGACGGTCGCGAGCGTGACCAGCGTGAGGCCGCCGGCCAGCACGACCACGGCGGCCGCGCCGCCCGCCGCCCCCAGGATCAGCCTGCGGCGCCCTCGCCCCGTCCCGGCCACCAGACCACCGGCGGCCGCGCCGGCGAGCAGCAGCCACGGGACGCGGCTCAGCAGGTACCGGCCGAACGCGTCCCTGGCGCTCGCCTGCAGGCTCGGCAAGGTCCCCTCGAGGTCACCGGGTCCGAGCGAGCCCAGTCTACGTCGGGCAGCTGATACACCATGATGATGTCGAGCGGCGTGCGGTGCGTGCGCAGGGCGAACTCGCCGGCGGGGCCGAGCGGCATCACGAGCCTGCCGCCCGGCCAGGCCGGCCGCACGCTGAAGGTCACCGTGCCGCGGGGCACATGATAGGTGGCCGCGGACAGCCCGGCGATGACCGCGACGACCAGCACGGCCACCAGGCCGAGGCGAAGGAGGACGGGACCCGACGGGGGGCGGGCAGGTCGCCAGGAGCGCAGACGCGCGGCGATGTCGTGAGGTGTAGTCAGAGCGAGCTCACCCGGCCCGGCCGGGGAAAAGCACTGTCGTACCCGGATTGTACCGCTACCGTCGCCCGCCCGCCTCCAGGCGGGCCGGCGGGGCCCCGCCGCCGGCCTCGGGGACAGCGCCGCAGGGCGCTCCGCCGGCCCGTCCCGCGGCAGCGTCGAATGGCTCCGCGGGCAACCGCTGGACGCGCCGCGGGGACGACGCCCAGCGGTTGCCGGGCATGCCGGCTGTGCTATACTTTCGTGCCTGCCGGCACCGTCGGCACCCCTTCGGTGGGGGTATAGCTCAGTTGGGAGAGCGTTTGGCTGGCAGCCAAAAGGTCACCGGTTCGAGCCCGGTTACCTCCACCACACTATTCACCTGCTGATCCCCACGTTCCGCCTCTGGCGTGGTCCGCTCGCAAGCCCCGCAGATCCGCCAGAGTCCTCGAGAAGTCCTCGTTCCCACCTCCACTCAAGTCTCCATCCCCGGCGTTCGATACAATGACGTGGCTGGGCTGCAGTCGGGGACGCAGACCAGCTTCATCGAGGCCGAGAGGAGAAAGTCATGGTCTACTGCCGCAGTTGCGGCATGTCCATGAGCGAGACAGCGACGCTCTGTCCCGCTTGTGGGGCTGCGGTCGCGGCGACGCCGGCCGCCGCAGCCCCAGACGCCCCGGCGCTCATCGCCACCGTCAGGCTGGCGCCCGGCTGGCCCGGCAAGACCATCACCTACGCTGCGGGTCGCTTCACCCTTGAGGGCTCTGGCGAGATCACGCCCCAGGACGTGCTCGCCTACGATGCCGAGGGCCAGCTCGACTGGGCGTATGGAGGCATGCGCGACTGGGTCGTGCAACTGAGCACGATCTCCGCCTCCGTCCGCAACGACTGCCATGGACTCACGGCCGGCATCCCTCGTGTCCGGCACGACCCAGCCCACCGCCAGTGCGAGGGTCACCCCGCGCTGGGCTGGCATCGTTGTGGCACTGGTTGTCGCCCTGTCGTGGGTCCTGTACGGCTTTCACGGCCACCATCACTACGCCTCGAACCCAGGAACGTGGTTCATACTCGCCATTGCCCTGGGCACCATCCTTCTCGCGAGGCGCAGGTGACCCCTGCGACGTCCTCTGGCTCGGCGATCTCGGACTCCGCCTCGGAACGCAAGCCGGTCCGGCCGAGCATGATGGCACGTTTGAAGTCCCTCGCCAAGTCCTCCCACGCACGGTCGGAGACGTATACTCGCGGTTGCGACCATGCGGAGAACATGTGCATCTCGAGCGTGAAGGGGTAGGGGCGGGGTCCAGCGATCGCCCCGCAGGCGCGGCCGGCAGCCAGGAGGTCACCGGTCCGAGCCCGGTCACCTCCACCGACGTCCTCGCCCCGCCGGCTCCCGCCCCGTCGACACCGCCCTCGCCGTTGCCGACGTCCCCGCCCCGCTTCCTGCTGCCCCTGGTCTTCCTGGCGGGCATCGGGTCCATGGCCACCGAGATCTCCGCCTCGCGCCTGCTGGCCCCGTACTACGGCTCCTCGACGGTCGTGTGGGCCAACATCATCGGCTTGATCCTCGCCTCGCTGTCGATCGGGTACTGGCTGGGCGGCAAGCTCGCCGACCGGCGCCCGTCGCCGCGCCTGCTCGCCCGCCTCGTCCTCGCCGCGGCCGTGCTGGTGGCGGCCATCCCCTTCGTGGCGCGACCCTTCCTGGACCTCTCGGTGCGGGCCATCGACACGCTGTCGACCGGGGCCGTCGTGGGATCGTTCGCGGCGTCACTCGTGCTGTTCGCGCCCCCGGTGATCCTGCTGGGCATGGTGACGCCGTTCGCCATACGCCTTGCGACGACCGGCGTCGCGGACGCCGGCCGGGTGGCCGGCCGCGTCTTCGCCCTCTCCACGGCCGGCAGCCTCATCGGCACGTTCGTGCCGGCGCTCATCACCATCCCGCTCATCGGCACGCAGCGCACCATGCTCGCCGCGGCGGCCGTGCTGGCGCTGGCCGCCGCGCCCCTGCTGGGCCGCCGCTGGGTCGTCGCCGGAGTCGTCCTGCTCGGCCTGCTCGTCATCCCGCCCGGCGTCGTCAAGGCGCAGCCGGGCCTCATCCACGAGAGCGAATCGCGCTACCAGTTCATCCAGGTCGTGCAGAGCGGGCCCGAGCGCCGGCTGTACCTGAACGAGGGCCTCGCCATCCACTCGGTGTGGCGCGCGGACACGGTGCTCACGGGCGGCGAATGGGACATGTTCCTCACCGCCCCACCGCTGCTCGGCCGCCCGGCCCGCGACGTCGCCATCCTCGGCAACGCCGGCGGCACGACGGCGCGCGCCTTCGGCGTGTACTACCCCGCCGCCCGCATCGACGGGGTGGAGATCGACCCCGCCGTGAGCGCCGTCGGGCGCCGCTACTTCGGCCTCGAGGACAACCCGCGGCTGACGGTCGTCACGGCCGACGCCCGGCCCTTCCTGCGGGCCACACGCGAGCGCTACGACCTGATCCTCGTCGATGCCTACCGCCAGCCGTACGTGCCGTTCTACCTGGCCACCCGCGAGTTCTTCGAGCTCGCCCGCCGGCGCCTGCGGCCGGGCGGGCTCATCGCCCTCAACGTCTCCACGGTGCCCGGCGACCATCGCCTGGCACAAGGTGTCGCCGGCACGCTGGCGACATCGTTCCCGCAGGTCGTCACCTGGCAGGCGCTGCGCTTCAACCAGTTCGTCGTGGGCCTGACGGCGCCGCTGCCGCGGGCAGTCATGACCGCCCGCCTGCTGGCGGCGCCCGCCGACCTGCGCCCGGACACCCGGTTGTTCGCCCGCGACCTGCGTCTCGCGGCGCCCTCCCGCGACCCGTGGACGGACGACCAGGCGCCGGTCGAGTGGGTCACCGATCGCATGATCGCCGCCTATGCCATCCGCGGCCGGGGCGAGCAGGAGCAGCTCCTGCCCACCGCGCCGCGCTGAACCCCGCCGCGGCCGCGAGCCCGCTCGGGGTTTAGCGGGCATGGCGACCGGAAAGTATCGGGACACACAGGGCGGGGAGTCTCCCGTCAGCACGCGCTCAGCACGGGAGGAGGAGTGCATGGAGGAACGACCGCAGTTTCTCGTCGGCTATGAGAAGCCGAGCGAGACGGTCGGCGTCGTGGTCCTCGAAGGTGAGATCGACATCTACTCTGCGCCGCAGTTCAAAGAGGTCCTCGTCAACGGCATCGAGGACGGCGCCCGCAGAGTGGTCGTGGATCTCACCGGGGTCACCTTCATCGACTCCACCGCCTTGGGCGTGCTCGTGAGCGGCGCCAAGCGCGTACGGCCGCGAAACGGCAGCCTCGACATCGTCTGCACCGACGAGAACATCATCCGTATCTTCGAGATCACCGGCCTCGACCGCATCTTCGGCATCTACGCTTCGCGGGACGAGGCCATCGAGGCGGCCGGCACCTGACATCGGCCGAAACGGGAGGGTGGCCGCCTGGGTCATGGGAGGCGGTCGCCGGGGGCGAGGATCATGGAGCTACGCAGCACGAAGGCGCTTCGAGGCCGCAGTCTCCACACGGTGGCCGATGACATGCTGAAGACGAAGACATACGGAACGGGCCGCGTCTGCGCCGTCGACGGGTGCGGCACCAGGCTCTCAGCGTACAACCCGAGCACCACCTGCGCCCTTCACGGCGGGTCCTGGCAGAACGACTACCACCACGCGTCCCGCAAGGCGAGCCAGCGCGAGGAGATCACCCGGCGCTGCGCCTTCGAGCCCTGCAGCCGCGAGTTCACCACCACGAACCCCGCCAAGAAGTACTGCAGCGACGCCTGCCGCATGAAGGCCTTCCAGGCCCGGGTCATGGCGTCGCGACGCATGGGCGACGTGTCGGACGCGCGCCGCGCCAGCTGACGGCGGTGCGCCCGGCTGGGCCGACGACGGGTGGGCCGGCGCGCCGCCGGAGTCTTAGCGCGGCACGGCCTCGAACGCCGGCGGGATGACCGGCAGCACTCCGCTCGTCAACGCGCGTACCGCTTCCTCCACCGTCTCGAACACGGGCACGACGTTGGGCAGTCCGATCACGGCCAGGGCCCGCCGTACCTCACCTATGGGCCGGGCCAGCACGAGCTCGCGGTGCGTCGCGCGCTGGTCGCGCACCAGCCGTATGACGAAGCCGATGAAGCTGGAGTCGATGAAGGTCGTGTCGGCCAGGTCCATGATGAGATGCTGGCGGTGATAGAGCGGGCCCAGATGGCGGCGCAGGAAGCGGTCGATCTCGGGTACGGAATCGATGTCGAACTCGCCCCCGAGCTGCAGGATCGGGGGGCCCGGCTTCGCCGGCCGTGGCATGTCCAGTCTGAGGACCGCCCGGCCCGAAACGTGTTCGAGTGGACGAGCGGCTGAGCGTGCCACAGCGCTACCTCCCCCTCGATAGGCGGCCCGATCTTGGGCCCGTGACCTGGATCGACGTGTCTCCCGGCCGGAGACACGACCACGACGCTACCGCCGTCCGCTAGGGATGTAAAGCCGTTCGGCGGCAGGATTGGCAGGTTGTCGCTTGAGGTTCTTCGGCAGCCTGAGGAAGGCTCGAGCGGGGGTCGAGACCCCTGCCCGGAGGGTCGAGGGTTCGCGGGCTGGAGCGCCGGGCGCGCTGTCAGGCTTCGTCGGCGCGCGCCGCAAGCTTGCGGTACTGGGGCTCGCGCTCCTTGAGCATCGTCAGGACGGGGCTGGCGACGAAGATCGACGAGTAGGCGCCGGACAGGATGCCGACCAGCAGGGCGAAGGCGAAGTCCTTGAGGGTGGCGCCGCCGAAGAGGAGCAGGCAGACCACGGGCAGCAGTGTGATCAACGAGGTGTTCATGGAGCGCGTGAGCGTCTCCCAGATGGAGCGGTTGACCATGTCGCCGTAGGGCATGCGGTTCAACTTGGGCTGATTCTCGCGGATACGGTCGTAGATGATGACCGTGTCGTAGAGCGAGTAGCCGAGGATGGTGAGCACGGCGGCGATCGTGGCCGTCGTGACCTCGCGCCCCGTGATGGAGTACACGCCGAGCACGATGAGCAGGTCGTGGATCTCGGCGGCGATGGCCCCCACCGCGAACTTCCACTGGAAGCGGAACGACACGTAGGCCAGGATGAGGAGCAGGGCGATGACCACGGCCTTCAGCGACGCCGTCTTCACCTGCGACCCGAAGGTGGCGCCCACGAGCTCCAGCGTCCAGCCGCCCGGAGCGATCGTGAACTGCTTGTCGAGGGCGCTCTGCAGCGCGCCTTGCTGCGCCGTCGACAAGGTCGAGGTCTGGATCTGGAAGCCTCTCTTGCCGGTGTTGGCGAGGTTCGCGGACTCTTGGATCTGCGCGTTACCGTAGCCCGCGTCGGCGAGTGCGCCGCGCACCCCGGCGACCGTCGCCGGCTGCGTGAAGATCACGCTGATGCGCGTGCCTTCCTTGAATTCGAGCCCGTAATTGAAGCCGTCCGCCGGGTTGCCGCCGCCCTTCACGAACATGCTGATGAGGCCGGCCGCGATGATGACGGCGGAGATCGTGAACCACCACTTCTTGTGGCCCATGTAGTCGAAGCTGTAGATGCGGCGGAAGGCGTTCACGTGACTATCTCCGCTTCTTCTTCTTGCGTGACGTGGAGGTGCGGCGGCCGGCGGCGGGCGACCTCTGCGTCGCGGGGCCGGCCGCCTCGGCGGGCACGGGCCCGCCGTCGCCGCCCGCGGCCTGGGCGCGCCGGCGCCGGGCCGCGGCGGTCGCCGGCTCGGCCGGCGCCTCGATGTCGCTGGCGTGCACGCCCATGAAGGCCGGCTTGCTGAAGAACTTGAAGCCGGCCAGCACGCCCAGCATGGCCCGCGTGAAGAGCACGGCGGTGAGCATGCTGACGAGCACGCCCAGGATGAGGGTGAGGGCGAAGCCCTTGGGCTGGGCCGTGGCGAACACGAACAGCACGGCCGCCGTGAGCATGGTCAGGATGTTGGCGTCCAGGATCGTGCGGAAACCGCGCGCATAGCCCGAGTTGACGGCGCTGCGCACGGTCTTGCCGTGGCGCACCTCTTCCTTGATGCGCTCGAAGATCACTACGTTGGCGTCGGCGGCGACGCCGATGGTGAGGATCATGCCGGCGATACCTGGCAGGGTGAGCGTCACGGGGATGACGTTGAACAGCCCCCAGAGGAGGATGCCGTAGACGATGAGGGCCAGGTCGGCGACGAGGCCGAGGAAGCGGTAGTAGAGCAGCATGTAGATGAGCACCAAGCCGAGGCCGATCATGCCCGCGTACAGCGCCTGGTTCAGCGAGTCCTTGCCGAGCGTGGCCGAGACCTGCTGCTGATACGAAGGCACCAGCTTGACGGGCAAGGCGCCGGTGTTCAGCACGAAGGCCAGGTCCTTCGACTCCTGCACGGTCATGTTGCCGCCGCTGATCACGGCGCTGCCGCTGATGCCGTCCGCCAGGCCGGCGTCCGTGTAGTCGATCATCGGGTCGGACTCCATCACGTTGTCGAGCACGATGGCGAACGTCTGCGGCGTGCGTTTGAGCGCGCCGACCCGGTAGAGCTCTCGCGTGATCTCCTGGAACTTGTCGCTGCCCTTGCCGGTGAAGTCGATGTTCACCTGCGGCTCGCCGGTCTGGCTGTTGAAACCCGCGGTCCCCTTGGAGATGGCGTCGCCGGTCATGGCCGGCGGCAGGCGGAACACCGCCCATTGCGTGGTCTGGTTGCCCCGCGTACCTGGTGGGATCTCGACGAGGGCGTACTTGTCGGTGTTGCCCTCGGTGCGGAGCTGCTCGATCTCGGCCTTGCTCGCGCCCAGCTGCTTCAGCTCCTTCAGCGCCGCGTCCTTGCTGTCCACGGGGCTCACGGGGCGCGAGCGGGCATCGTCCTTGAAGAACTGCAGCTGGGCGGTCTTGCCGATGATGTTGAGCGCCTGCTGGGCGTCGCTGATGCCCGGCAGTGACACGGAGACCTGGTCGCTGCCCTGCTTCTGGATCTGCGACTCGGTGACGCCCAGGCCGTTCACGCGGCGGTCGAGGATACCGATGGTCTGGTCCATCTGCTCGGACGTGGGCGCCTTGCCGTCCGCCGTCTTCGCCTGATACACGATCTCGAGGCCGCCCTGCAGGTCCAGGCCCAGGCGCGTCTTCACGCTCGGCGGGATGATGTAGTACAGCGAGACGGCCACCAGGGCGGCCATCACGAGCAGGATGATGAGGTTTCTGTGTTTTCTCAATTCGATAGCGCCCGAGGCCCGGTGCGGGCCATCAGGCGGTAGAGCGTAGCTGACTTGCGGAGGCGCCGCAACTTCGGGCGCCCTGCGTCACACTTGTCTTGTCGCCTCAGTGGTCGCGCAGGAAACTCGGGATGTCCAGGACGTCCTCGTCGACCTCGAAGGACGGCTTGTTCTCCTCCGCGAACAGCGGCGTGCCGCGCGGCTCGCGTTCCTGCGCTGCCTCGCTCGGCGCCGGCTTCACGCCCTCGATCGGCCCGTCGAAGCCGGTGGCGATGACGGTCACGCGCACCTCGTCGCCGAGGGACGGGTCGATGACGGCGCCGAAGATGATGTTGCAGTCGCTGTCGGCGGCGCTGGAGATGATCTCCGCGGCCTCGTTGATCTCGAACAGGCCGAGGTCGCTGCCGCCGGTGATGTTGAGCAGGATGCCGCGGGCGCCCTCCACGCTGGCCTCGAGCAGCGGCGAGCTGATGGCGGCGCGCGCCGCCTCGACGGCGCGGTTCTCGCCGCCCGAGACACCGATGCCCATGAGGGCCGAGCCGGCGTCCTTCATGATGGTGCGCACGTCGGCGAAGTCCAGGTTGATGAGGCCGGGCACCGTGATGAGGTCCGTGATGCCCTGCACGCCCTGGCGCAGCACGTCGTCGGCCACCTTGAACGCCTCGATGACCGAGGTGCGCCGCTCGACCACCTGCAGCAGGCGGTCGTTGGGGATGATGATGAGCGTGTCGACCTTCTCGCGCAGGCTCTGGATGCCGTCCTCCGCCTGCCGCGCGCGACGCTTGCCCTCGAAGGCGAACGGCCGCGTCACGACGCCGACCGTGAGCGCGCCGAGCTCCTTGGCAAGCTCGGCGATGACCGGCGCCGCGCCCGTGCCGGTGCCGCCGCCCTTGCCCGCCGTGACGAACACCATGTCGGCGCCCTTGAGCGCGTCCCGGAGCTCGTCCTTGCTCTCCTGAGCCGCCTGATAGCCGATCGTGGGGTTCGCTCCCGCGCCCAGGCCGCGGGTGATCTTGCTGCCGATGTGGATCTTCACGTCCGCGTCGCACATCTGCAGCGCCTGCGCGTCCGTGTTGACGGCGATGAACTCCACGCCGCGCAGACCTGCGTCCACCATGCGATTGACCGCGTTCGTGCCGCCGCCGCCGACGCCGACCACCTTGATAACAGCGAGGTAGTTCGCTGAAGCGTCCATCATCCTGGCCACCCTCCTGTGCTGGTCGAGCCTTGCCGTCGTGGTCTTCCGAGAACCTTCAAGCTCGGCTCGAGGGTTGGCGGCGACCGTAGGACTCAGACCGAAGAACAGGCCTGATTTGCAGCGATTCTTGCCGACCGGCCGGGAGCTCGGACCCAGCATTTCCCGGCCGTGGCCTTAACATACTGACGCCCCTCTGGGGTGTCAAACACTGGGCCGTCGACCGCCCCCGGCGGGCCGTCTCGACGTCTGCTGGAGCCGCGGTCTCCACCGTCACTTGAGGATCGGCCTGGCCAGCACGCGGTCCGGCACGGAGACGTCGAGGAAGGTCGGCTGTCTGCCGGCGCGGCGGTAGGCGCCGAGCACCGCCTTGAGCGCCAGCGTCTTGGCCAGGGCGCGCTGCCGGTCGCCCCATCGCACCACCAGGCCGCCGTCGACGTGCAGGGCCACGTCGCCCCGCGGCGTCACCTGCACGACCTCGACGTCGCGCCGCAGCGTGGCGGGCAGCGCCTCAACGATGTGGAGCGCCGCGCCGACGGCGGGCTGCGCCAGCGTCGCGCCCTGGCGCAGCCTGGTGTCGAGCGCA
Organism: uncultured Thermoleophilia bacterium; assembly: GCA_963707335.1. Taxonomy (GTDB): domain Bacteria; phylum Actinomycetota; class Thermoleophilia; order UBA2241; family UBA2241; genus CAIXSE01. Next base: position 57,533 of record CAVPQD010000027.1, read on the forward strand.
AGCCCCGGCAGGCGCAGGGTCGCGTGGGGCGGGCCCCCCTTCAGCGCGGCCGGCGGCTTCTCGACGCGCGTCACGTCCGCGGCAGCGGCGTCCGCGGCAGCGTCAGCGGCCGCCGAGGGACTCGCCGCCGCGGCGGCCGCCGTGGTGGCCTTGGGCGAGGCGGCCGCGGAGCTCCCGGCCCCGCTCGCGGCGGCGTCACCCGGGGAGCCGCCGGAGCCGGCCGCAGTACCGCCGACGGCTGCTCCGGCGGGGCAGATCACGTAGCCGTCGTCGGCCACCACGAACCAGCCGTTGGCGCCGAGCACGTACAGGGCCGGCCGGTGCTCGATGACCCTCACCCTCAGTGTGTCGGGGAAGTCGCGGTCGACGCGCGCGCCCTCCACGTACGCCAGCGAACGCAGGGAGGCGCGCACGTCGTCGGCGGTGACCGTGAAGAGGTTCTCGCCGAGGTAGTCCGAGCGCAGGAGCCGCGCCACCTTCTGGCGCGACACGAGGTCGGTGCCGCTCACCCGCACGTGCTCGATGGTGAACGAGGGCGAGGTGCGGCCCCAGGCGTACACGATGGTGGGCAGCCCGAGGATGGCCGCCGTGAGCAGCACCGTCGGCAGCACGGGGAATCGTCGGCGGCTCGCTCCGCCCTTCTTGGCCATGGGCGCCGGGACCTTGTCGTGAACAGGGGCTACCTAGGTATTCGGCGGCGCGTCAGGCTTCCCCTTGCCCGCCGAGGGTGGCGAGCAGCTGCTCGCCGGCCCTGAACACGTCGCCGGCGCCCATGGTGAGCACCAGGTCGCCGGGCCGCACGCGTGTCTCCAGATGCCGGACCACGTCGCTCAGGCGCGGCAGGTAGGCGACGGGGCCGCCCGGCCGCTCGGCAAGGTAGGCGTCGACGACGAGCTTGCCGGTGACGCCCGGGCTCCGGCTCCTCGCGGGCCGGGAAGATGTCCGTGACGATCGCCTCGTCGGCCAGGGTCAGGGCATGGCCGAACTCCCGCTGCAGATAGCGCGTGCGCGAGAACAGGTGCGGCTGGAACACGGCGATGACGCGGCCGTGGTCGCCCTGACGGGCGGCGCGCAGCGTCGCCTCGATCTCGGTGGGATGGTGCGCATAGTCGTCCACCACGAGGATGCCGTCGTGCCGGCCGATCTCCTGGAAGCGTCGGGCGGCGCCGCTGAACGTCGCCAGGTGCGGCGCCGCGTCCGCCGGCTCCACGCCCGCGTGGCGCAGCACGGCGAGCGCCGTGAGCGCGTTCAGGACGTTGTGCTCGCCGGGCACGCGCAGCCGGATCCGGGCGACCTCGCGGCCGCTCTCCGACACGGTGAAGCGGCTGCCGCGGTCGCTGACCTCCTCCACCGCGCCCTGGAGGTCACCCTCGCCGATACCGACGGTGAGGACCCGCGCGGGAGTGTAGGCGGCGAGCTCCTCGCCCCCGCTCCCCGCCACGAGCACGAGCAGGCCGTGCTGCGGCAGCAGCGCCACGAAGCGCCGGAAGACCTCGCGCACGTCGTCCAGGCAGCCATAGTTGGCGTGGTGGTCGAGCTCGACGTTGGAGACGACGGCGACCTCGGGCCGCAGGTACAGCAGGCTGCCGTCGCTCTCGTCCGCCTCCGCCACGAGCCACTCGCCGGCTCCGACACCGGCGTTCGAGCCGATGTCGTTGAGTTCGCCGCCGACGAGGAACGTCGGGTCGAGACCGCACTGGTGCAGGACGTGCGAGATCATCGAGGAGGTCGTCGTCTTGCCGTGCGTGCCGGCCACGGCGATGCCGCGGCGCATGGCCATGACGCGCGCCAGCATCTCGGCGCGGCGCAGCACGGGCAGGCCGGCGGCGCGCGCCGCGGCGAGCTCCGGATTGCGCTCGGGGATGGCGGAGGAGATGACGACCAGCGCCGCGTCGCCCAGGTTGTCGGCCTGATGGCCGATGTGCACGGCGACGCCGGCCTCCTCGAGGTGCCGCGTGTAGCGGGACGTCTTCAGGTCGGACCCGGTGACGGCCACACCGAGGCTCGCCAGCACCACGGCGATGCCGCTCATGCCGGCGCCGCCTATGCCGATGAAGTGCACCGGCTGCGGGAAGGTCTGCGCGGCGTCGTCGGTCATCGTGCTCCTCGCTTCCTCACGATCGTCTCCATCTGGTCCACCACTCGTCGCGTGGCGTCCCGGCGGCCGAGCGCGGCGCTCGCCGCCGCCATGGCCGCCAGCCGCCGCGGGTCGCCGAGCAGCTCGTCCACAAGCCCGCCCAGCACCTCGCCGGTGAGCCCGGCGTCGTCCACGAGCAGCGCCGCGCCGCCGTCCACCATCCAGCGCGCGTTCTTGCGCTGGTGATCGGCGGTGGCATGCGGGTACGGCACGAGGATGGCGGGCTTGCCCAGCGCCGCCAGCTCGGCCACGGAACCGCCCGACCGCGCGACGACGAGGTCGGCGGCCGCCATGGCCTGGGCCAGGCGGTCAGTGTAGGCCACCAGGCGGTAGCGCTCAAACCGCTCGCCGCGGGCCTCCAGCTCCTCGCGCACGGCGTCGTGGTTGCGCGGGCCGCAGACGTGCACCAGCTGGAAGGCCAGGTCCCTGCCGCCGAACGCGTCGGCACAGGCGCGGTTGATGCTCTGCGCCCCCTGGCTGCCGCCGAAGGCCAGCAGCACGGGCAGATCGGCGCGCAGGCCGAAGGCCTCGCGACCCTCCTCGGGCGTGGCCTCCAGCTGCCCCGCGCGAGAGCGGCCGCCCCGTCACGACGAACTTGGGCGGCCGCAGTCCGGCGATCGGGAAGCTGAGGCAGACACGACGGACGAACGGCCGCAGCAGCCGGTTGGCGACGCCGAGGTGGGCGTCGGCCTCCAGCGCCAGGGCCGGTACGCCGCGCGCCGCCGCCAGGGCCACGACGGGACCGCTGGCGAAGCCGCCGCCGCCGACGGCGACGTCGGGGCGCACCTCGCCGAGGATCCGCCAGGCGCGCGGCGCGGCGGCTCGCCAGCAGCCTCAGCGTCGTCAGGTGCCGCGCGGCTCGCGAGCCGGCGTTCGAAGCCCTTGAGCTCGAGCGCGTACGTCCGGTAGTGCTCGGCGACGCGCTCGACCTGAGACGGGGTGGTGACGACGACGACGCGGGCGCCCCGGGCCACGGCCTCAGCCGCGACGGCGAGCGCCGGCTGCAGGTGCCCGCCGGTCCCCCCGGCCGCGAGCAGCGCGGTCTTGCCGTTCAGCGCTGACGACAATGAAACTCCTCCGGTTGGTGGCGATGTTCAGCAGGACGCCCACGCCGGCGAGCACCACCAGCAGGCTGGTGCCGCCCAGCGACACGAGCGGCAGCGGCACACCGGTGAGCGGCAGCACGCCCAGCGCCGCGCCGATGTTGATGCAGGCCTGCCCGACGATGATCGCGGTGATGCCCGTGGCCAGCAGCTTGCCGAACAGCTCCTTGCAGTCGAGGGCGATGCGGAAACACGCCCAGGCGAGGGCGGCGTACAGCACCAGCAGCACGCACGAGGCCGATGAGGCCGAGCTCCTCGCCGATGATGCCGGTGATCATGTCGCGTGCTCTGCTCCGGCAGATAGCCGAACTTCTGCACCGAGTTGCCGAGGCCCACGCCGAAGATGCGCCCCGAGGCGATGGAGATGAGCGACTGCGTCGCCTGGAACCCCGAACCCTGCGGGTCCTTCCACGGATCGAGGAACGTCGTCAGTCGCTCCAGACGATAGGGCTCGACGATGATCAGCGCGAGCACCACCAGGCCGCCGGCGAGGACCAGGCCGAGGAGGTCGCGAAGGCGGGCGCCGCCGGCGACGAGCACGGCGCACACGGCGCCGACCAGCACCAGGGTCGTCCCGAGGTCCGGCTCCAGCATGATGAGGGCGGCTGCCGGCACGATGCCGATCGCCACGAGGCGGGCGAAGCCGCGCGGCGTCGTCGACCTCCCGCGGGCGCGAGGCGATGAGCGCCGCGATGAGCATGACCGCGGCGAGCTTGGCGAACTCGCTGGGCTGCACGGACTGGCCGCCGATGAAGATCCAGCGGCGGGCGCCGTTGATGCTCGTCCCGACGCCCGGCACGAGCACGGCGGCCAGCCCGCAAAGGCGAGGACGCTGAACGGCACGGCGAGCTTGCGGTACCAGGCGTAGTCGACGCGCGAGAGGACCCACATGACGCCGAGCCCGAGTACGGCGTAGACGACCTGGCGTTGGATCAGGTAGAAGCTCGACCCGTGCTGGAAGAAGGCCTCGGCGGCCGACGCGCTGTACGCCATGACAAGGCCGTACAGCAGCAGCAGGACGGTGATGAAGACGAGCCCGCGGCGCTCGCCGACGCCGGGGGCGAGCGCCGGGGCGGCGCGGCGGCGCACGTCCGGATCGCGGCGCCCGCCGCTGCGCCGCTCGGCGGCGCCGCGGCGCTCGGCGGCGCGCCGCTCAGGCGCCGGCGCCTGGCCGGTCGAACGCCGGCGCGCCTGCTCGCGGCGCTCACCGCCGCGGCGCTCCGCAGCCCGCCGGTCTCCGCCGCGCCGCTCGCGCGGCGCCGTGTCATCGACCCAGTCGCTATGGTCCAGATCGGCGTTGCGGACGCCGCGGCGTGTCGTCATCAGGGCGTGGCAGCTCCTGTTCCCCAGCTCGTTCACCAGCCTGAGGAAGTGTTCGCCCCGCTCTACGTAGTCCCTGTACTGGTCCCAGCTCGCGCAGGCCGGGCTGAGCAGCACCACGTCGCCCGGCGCCGCGCCGCGGGCCGCCACCATCACGGCCGTCTCCAGGTCGCCGCAGACCACGAAGGGCGTGGCGCGCGGCCCGGCCGCGGCCGCGCGGGCGGCGAACGCCGCCTCCAGCTGCGGCGCCGTCGCGCCGATCAGCAGGGCCTGCTGGACGCGCCCCTCGCTGGCCGCCGCCAGCTCGTCGTAGTCGGCGCCCTTGTCGTAGCCGCCGAGGATGAGGTGCACGCCGCCGCTGTAGGCGGTGAGCGCCTTGAGCGTGGCGTCGACGTTGGTCGCCTTCGAGTCGTTCACGTAGGTGACGCCGCCGACGACGCCGGCCACCTGCAGGCGGTGCGGCACGCCGCCGAAGCGTGCGCAGCGTCTCGGCGGCGGCGGCGGCGGGAGCGCCGCAGGCGCAGGCCGCCGCCGCCGCCGCCAGCGAGTTCTGCAGGTTGTGGTCGCCCTTCAGGGCCAGCTCGCCGCGGGGCAGAGATCGACGCGCTCGCCGCCGAGCCGGAGCCACAGCATGCCGCCGGCGTCGACGCCGGCGACGAGCGGCGCGCCGCCGGCGCCGTGCGTCGCGCCGGGCCGGCCGAGAACCAGCCCCGCCGGCCGCGCCCGCCGAGGCGCCCGGCCGTCGACCTCCGCCAGCAGTGCCGGGGTCGTCGGCGTTCAGCAGCGCCAGCGTCGTCCGGCCGCTGGTTCTCGAAGACCCGCAGCTTGGCGTCGACGTAGCCGCGGTAGGTGCCGTGCCGGTCGAGGTGGTCCTCCGTCAGGTTGAGCAGCACCGCGACCACGTCGGGCCGGAAGCGCTCGATGTGCTCGAGCTGGAAGCTGGAGAGCTCGGCCACGACGACGGCGTCGTCGGCGACCTCGCCGGGCATGGCGGCAAGCGCGTAGCCGATGTTGCCGCCCACGGCCACGGGCAGACCGGCGTCGCGGAAGATGGCGCCCGGTCAGCTCCGTGGTCGTCGTCTTGCCGTTGGTGCCGGTGATGCCGACCAGCGGGTTGGGCAGGAAGCGCGCGGCGAACTCGACCTCGCTCCAGATCGGGACGCCGCGTCGCGAGCGCCTCCTGCACGACGGCGCTCTCGTCGGGCACGCCGGGGCTCTTGACGAGCAGGCCGGCGTCGTCCGGCAGCACGCGCCGCCGGCGCCGAGCAGCACCTCGACGCCGGCGGCCCTGAGCTCCGCGACGGCCTCCGTCGGGCGCGGCTCCCTCGTCGAGGGCGACGACGCGCGCCGCCGGCAGCCGGCGGCGGGCCAGCAGCGCCGCCGGCCGGCCGCTGCGGCGCAGGCCGAGCACGACCAGGCAGCGGACGTCGGCGAGCTCCACGCGCCTCGCCTCTGAAGGTGGCGTAGTACACGGCGAACCCGGCGCCGGCGAAGATGGCCGCGACGATCCAGAAGCGCACGATGATCTTGGTCTCGGACCAGGCCTTGAGCTCGAAGTGGTGGTGCAGCGGCGCCATCAGCAGCACGCGCCGCTGGAAGAGCTTGAACGAGATCACCTGGGCCATCACCGAGGCGGCCTCGACCACGAACAGGCCGCCGATGATGAGCAGCACGAGCTCGGTGCGCGTGATCACCGCCATGCCGGCGATGGCGCCGCCGAGGCCGAGCGACCCGGTGTCGCCCATGAAGACGTCGGCCGGGAACGTGTTGTACCAGAGGAAGCCCAGGCAGGCGCCGCCGACGCAGCCGGCGACGACCATGAGGTCGGTGATGCCGGGGTCGCTGGTGTTGCGGCCGATGATGAAGGCGATGCCGGCCAGCGCCACGAGGACGATGGCGGAGGCGCCGGCCGCGAGGCCGTCCAGGCCGTCGGTGAGGTTCACGGCGTTGGAGAAGCCGGCGAGCGTCAGGAAGATGAGGGCGTAGAAGCCGATCGCGCCAAGCTCGAGCTGGTACGAGGTGAACGGCACGTCCACGGCCGTGTCGAGCCCGACGAAGTGCAGGGCGATGAAGCCGATGAACAGCGACAGGACGAGCTGCAGCAGCAGCTTGTAGCGCGCCGAGAGCCCGAGCGAGCGCTTGCGCACGATCTTGATCCAGTCGTCGGCGAAGCCGATGACGGCGTTGCCGAGCGCGGCGATGAGGACGGTGAGCGACGCCACCGAGAAGCGGCTGAAGATCAGGTAGGGGATGAGGACGGCGAACCAGATGAGCATGCCGCCCATGGTGGGCGTGCCTTCCTTGGTCTTGTGACCCTCCGGCCCCTCCTCGCGGATGTTCTGGCCGAACTCGTTGACGCGCAGCCAGCGGATGAACGCCGGACCGATGACGAGCATCAGGACCATGGCGACCACGCTGGCGCCCATGGCCCTAAGCATCGACGTCCTCTCGTGCAGGCCCTGCAGCGCCTCGGCGACGCGCTCCAGGCGCAGCAGGCGCGAGGCCTTGACCAGGACGGCGCTGCCCGGCGGGACGAGCTCCGGCAGCGCCGCGAGGCACTCGTCGACGGTGGCGAACCAGCGTTCGCCCGGCGCGCCGGTGAGGTAGTCGCGCGGCGAGGTCGCCGACGGCCACGAGGCGCACGCCAGCGGCGGCGCAGTGCTCGCCGACGGCGCGGTGGTAGGCCTCCGCGCCCGGGCCCAGCTCGTACATGTCGCCGAGGATGGCGACCCTCGGCCGGTCGCCGGCGATGGTCACGAGGTGGTCGACGGCGGCCTTCATGGCCACCGGGTTGGCGTTGTAGGCGTCGTTGAGCAGCAGGCCGCCGCCCGGCAGGTCGGAGACGGCGCCGCGCAGGTCGCTGAAGGCGACCTGCGCGGCGCCGGCCTTGGCCTGGTCCAGGCGATAGCCGAGCTCGACGAACGCGGCGAGGGCGGCCAGGGCGTCGTGCAGGTAGTGGCCGCCGGTGAAGCTGAAGTCGAGGGTGCCGCGGTGGCCGAAGGCGTCGACGAGCACGTGCGTGCTCTCGCCGCGGCGCTCCTCGTCGATCAGCGCGACGTCGGCCGTCTCGTCCCCGAAGGTGACGACGCGGCCGCGGTAGCGGTGCACGTGCCGGTCCAGCAGGGGCTCGTCGGCCGGGACGACGGCCGTGCCGCCCTGCAGCTCCTCGATGAGCTCGGCCTTGGCGGCGGCCACGTCCTCGACGGTGCCCGACCAGCTCGAGGTGCACGGGGGCGATGTTGGTGATGACGCCGACGTCCGGCAGCGCGATGCGCGCCAGCTCGCGGATCTGGCCGAGCCCGCGCATCGCCATCTCGACGACGACGACCTCGGTGGTCTCATCCAGCTCCAGCAGCGTGAGCGGCACGCCGATCTCGTTGTTGAGGTTGGCGCGTGGTCGCCACGATGCGGGCCACCGGGCGCAGCAGCGCCGCGAGGATGTCCTTGGTGGAGGTCTTGCCGGCGCTGCCGGTGATGCCGACGACCCTGGCGCTCGCCCGCCGCCGGACGGCGCTCGCCAGGCTGCCCAGAGCGGCGCGCCCGTCGTCGACGACGATGCGCGCCGCGGCCGCCGGCAGCCCCGCCGCGGTCTCGGCGCGCACGACGACCGCGGCGGCGCCGGACTCGAGCGCCTGCGCGGCGTACGCGTCGCCGTCGAAGCTCTCGCCGCGCAGGCCGACGAACAGGTCGCCGCGGCGCAGCGCGCGTGTGTCGGTGCAGACGCGCGTGACGGCGGTCTGCGGGTCGCCACCCTCGAGGCGGCCGCCGCAGGCGGCCGCGACCTCGGTCGAGGGTCAGCGGCATCACGCCTCAGTCCTCCCCGCGCAGGCCGGCGAGCACCTCTTCGGCGACCGCGCGGTCGTCGAAGGGGATCACGCGGTCGCCGATCATCTGGCCCTGCTCGTGACCCTTGCCGGCGATGACGACCACGTCACCGGGCCGCGCCTCGCGCAGCGCCAGCTCGATGGCGGCGCGGCGGTCGGGCTCGACGACCACGCGGCCGCGCAGCTCGGCCGGCACACCGGCGACGATCTCGTCGATGATGGCCAGCGGGTCCTCGGTGCGCGGGTTGTCGGACGTGACGACGGCGTCGTCCGCGAGCCGCGCCCCGATCTCGCCCATGAGCGGCCGCTTGCCGCGGTCGCGGTCGCCGCCGCAGCCGAACACCACCAGCACACGGCCGTCGGTGACGGCGCGCGCCGCGAGGAGCGCGTTCTCCAGCGAGTCCGGCGTGTGCGAGTAGTCGATGACGACGCTGAACGGCTGCCCGGCGCGCACGGCCTCGAAGCGGCCGGGCACGCCCTCGGTGACGGCGAGGCCGTCGCGCACCGCGGCGAGCGGCACACCGAGGGCCAGCGCCGCGGTGGCCGCGGCGAGCGCGTTCTCGACGTTGAAGCGCGCCGCGAGCCGCAGGGTGATGCGCTGCTCGACGCCGAGGCGTGGCACGTCAGCGTGAACGCCGAGCCGTCGGCGCGGAGCTCGAGATCGGTGGCCGTGGCGTCGGCCCGGCCGGCCGGCGCGCCTGCGGCGGCCGGCCCGTCCGCGACCGCGAACGTCCAGAGGTCGTCGCCGTACTGCGGGCGGCACTCGTCCGCCAGGCGCCGCCGAACTCGTCGCCGATGTTCACGACCGCCACGGCGTGGCCGTTGCGCCGGCCGTCCGGCAGGAAGAGGCGCCGCTTGGCGGCGAAGTAGTCGTCGAGGTCCTTGTGGAAGTCGAGGTGGTCGCGCGTGAGATTGGTGAACACCACGGCGTCGAAGTCGATGCCGGCGCTGCGGTCCTGCGCCAGGGCGTGCGAGCAGACCTCCAGGGCGCACGCCTCGTCGCCGGCGTCGACCATCTCCCGGAACATGCGCTGCAGGTCGAGTGACTCGGCGGTCGTGAGCTGCACGGCGTGCTCCACCCCGCCGATGCGGTTGACGACGGTGCCGAGCAGGCCCGCGCGGCGGCCGGCGGCGGCCTCGATACCGGCCGCGAGATGCGCCGTCGTGGTCTTGCCGTTGGTGCCCGTGACGCCGATGACGCGCAGCTCGCGCGACGGGTCGCCGTACCAGCGCGCCGCCATCAGCGCCAGGGCCTCGCGCACCGAGGGTACGACGACCTGCGGCACCGGCTGGCCGGTGTCGCGCTCGCACACCAGCGCGGCGGCGCCGGCGTCGACCGCCGCCGCCGCGAAGGCGTGGCCGTCGGACTTGAGACCGGGGACGCAAAAGAAAAGCGTGCCGTCGGCGACGTCACGCGTGTGGTAGGCGAGGCCCCGGATGTCGGCGCCCGGGTCGCCGCGTACCGTGGCGCCGGCGACCCTGCTGACCAGCTCAGCTAGCTCCATCGCCGCCGATTCTATCAGACCCATGCGCGGCCTCCACCCCGCCTCACCGACCTGCGAAGGAGCGCCCGGCAGCGCCGTCTGCGTCGCCGGCTCACGGCGCGATCTCCAGGTGCTGCAGCGTGAACCGCATGATCTTCTGCACGGCCGGGGCGGCGATGTCACCGCCGAAGTACGACGGGCTGTGCGGCTCGTCCACGGCGACCATGACCACGAGCCGCGGATGCTCCGCCGGCACCATGCCGACGAAGGACGCGACGTAGACGCTCTTCGAGTAGCCGCTGCCGTCCGGCAGCGGCTTCTCCGCCGTGCCGGTCTTGCCGGCGACCTCGTAGCCCGGTATCTGCGCGTTCGTCCCGGTGCCCTCCTCCACGGCGGCGAGCAGCATCTTGCGCACCTGGCGCGCCATGCTCGCCGGGATCACGTCGTGCTCCGGCGCCGCCCCTGCGACCCTGGTGCCCACCTGCGCCACGAGCTGCGGCTTCACGGCCACGCCGTTGTTGGCCACCGTGGCGAAGGCCGCGGCCATCTGGAGCGGCGTCACGGCGATGCCCTGCCCCAGGGGGATGTTGGCGATGGAGGAGCCGGACCACGCGTCGCCGGGCGGAACGATGCCCGCGCTCTCGCCGGGGAAGTCGATGCCGGTCCTGCTGCCGAAGCCGTACCGGTCCATCCACTTGAGCAGACCCTCCTTCTCCATCCGTATGCCGATCTTCACGGCGCCGATGTTGCTGGAGTGCTGGAGGATCTGCTTCACGGTGAAGGTGACGGTGCCGCGCGTCTCCGCCTCGTGGATGGTGCGGTCGGCCACCCGGAGCGTGGGCGGCAGGGTGAACTTGGTCGTGGGCCGCACCAGACCGTCGGCCAGCGCGCCGGAGATCGTCACGAGCTTGAAGATCGACCCAGGCTCGTAGACGTCGGTGACGGCGCGATTGCGATCGGCGGCCGGGTCCCGGCCGAACACGTTGTCCCTCACGCGCGGGACGTTGGCCATGGCCAGGACCTCGCCGCTGCGCGGGTCCATGACGATGCAGACGGCGGCCTTGGCGCCGGAGCTGCGCACCGTCCTCGTGAGCACGTCCTCCGCCGTGTACTGGATCTCCTCGTCGAGGGTGAGACGCACGTCGGCGCCGGAGACGGGCTGCGTCTGGCGCACGGTGCGCAGGGTGTGGCCGGCAGGGTCGCGCACGACGATCTCGCTGCCGGCCTGGCCGCTCAGCTCCTTGTCGTACTGCAGCTCGAGGCCGGCGATGCCCTTGTTGTCCACGTCGGCGACGCCGATGACCTGCGCGGCGGACCCCTTCATGGGATACATCCGCGCCTCCTCGGCGTACGCGCCGACGCCGGGCAGGTCGAGGGCCAGCGCGGCCTTGGCGAGCAGCGGGTCGACCTTGCGGGCCACGTAGGCGAACCCGCTCTTGGAGTCCAGGGCCGCGATCACCGCGCGACGCGCCTTCTTGCGATTGATCTGCAGCGCGTCGCACAGCGCCCACGCGGCGTTCTTGGGGTGATCCAGCAGGTACGGCGTCGCGTACACCGTCTGCTGCGGCTTGCCGACCGCGAGCTCCTGGCCGTTGCGGTCCAGGATGGCGCCGCGATGCGCGGGCAGCGCGACCTCGCGGGTCTGCTGTTGCAGGGCGATGCGCGTGAGGTTGTCGGACGACGACGCCAGGGCGACGGCACGGCCGCCGACGAGCACCAGGAAGACGACGACGACGAAGCGCAGGAGGCGGATGCGGCCGTCCACGCCGCGGCCGCCGCCGACGCCGCCCCCGCGGGACACGGCGCGCGAGAGGTGACGCAGGCCGCCGCCGCGCCGGCCGGCCGCGCGACGCCGTCCTGCGGTGCGGGCCGCCATCAGCGCTCCGCGCCGCCCTTCGCGCCGGCGCTCGCGCGCGGCGCCTTCAGGGTCCGCCAGTGGTCCGCGTCGACCAGGCCGAGTTCGTGCTCGGCCACCCAACGGATGTGCACGGCCGAGGAGAGTTGCGCCAGGTCCTCGGCAAGACGCGCGTTGTCGGCGCTCACCTGACGCGCCTGCCGGGCGACGGCGTCCGTCTGCAGGGTCTTCTGCACCACGGCGAAGCTCAGGGCCACGCGGCCCACGGCGAGCACCGTGAGGACGACGATGAAGACCACGACCACGCGATTGACGCCGGGGCGGGACGCCGCCCGGCGCCGCGCCTGCGGCGCCCTGCGCGGCGCCGGCAGCGCGTCGCGCTCGTCGTAGGGGCGCGGCTTGAGCGTCGCCCGCCGCGCCTCTGCCGCCGTGGCCATCGACCCTCCTAGAGCTTGACCGCCACGCGGAGCTTGGCGGACTTGCTGCGGGGGTTCAGGTCTACCTCGGCGGCCCGCGGCGTGACGGGCCGGCGGGTGAGGACGCGCATCGTCGGCTCGTGGCCGCACACGCACTGCGGCAGGCCGGGCGGGCAGATGCAGCCGGCGGCGTGCCCCTTGAAGAACTCCTTGACCATGCGGTCCTCGAGCGAGTGGAAGCTGATCGCCGCGAGGCGCCCTCCCGGGCGCAGCACGCGGTACGCCTCGTCGAGGCCGCGGGCCAGCGACTCGAGCTCGTCGTTCACGACGATGCGCAGCGCCTGGAAGGTGCGGCGCGCCGGGTTGCCCGCGCCGAAGCGCGCCGGCGTCGGGATGTTGCGCTTGATCACCTCGACGAGCTCGCCGGTCGTCGCCAGCGGCTCTGCTGCCGGGCGCGCGCGATGCCGCGGGCGATGTTGCGCGCGTAGCGCTCCTCGCCGTAGCGGCGCAGGATGCTCGTGAGCTCGTCCTCCGGCAGCGTGTTCACCAGGTCCGCCGCCGTGACCTCGAGCTCCGGGTCCATGCGCATGTCCAGCGGCGCGTCGTAGGCATAGCTGAAGCCTCGCTCGCGGCGGTCCAGCTGCATCGACGACACGCCCAGGTCCATGTAGACGATGTCGGCCGAGGCGTCCGGCCGCGCGGCCAGGACCTCGGCGAAATTGCCGTGGTACAGCTCCGCGGCGCACGGCGCCGCGCGCGACACCTCACGGAAGTACTCGGCCACGCTGGGATCGCGGTCGACGGCGACGAGCAGGCCCTTGGGGCCGAGCTGGCCGGCGACCGCGGCGGCGTGGCCGCCCGCGCCGAAGGTGCAGTCCACGGCGGTCTCGCCGGACGCGGGACGCAGCAGCTCGATGAGCTCATCGAGGAGGACCGGGGTGTGAGCGAGCGCCATCTCGTACTCAGCCAGTTGCAAGCTCGTCTGCGGTAGCATCGGCCTCCTCCTCCAGGTGAGACAGGTACTCGGCCCAGGCGACGCGGTCCCAGATCTCGATGTGGTCCTGGACTCCGATGATCGTGGCTTCGCGCGTGATGCCGGCGAACTCGAGATGACGGCCGGGAAGCGTGACGCGCCCCTGCCGGTCGAGCTCCTGGAACACGGCGCTGGCGGCGGCGAAGCGCTGCAGCGCACGGCGCTTGCTGCTCAGCGACGACGCCTCCAGCGTCTGCTCCTCGAGATAGCGCTCGAAGTCACCCGGGGCGTAGCCGGCGAGGCAGCGCTCGTGCCCGCGGGTGACGTAGATGCCGTCGGCGAAGACCGAGCGAAGACGAGCGGGGACGGCGATGCGGTTCTTCGCATCAAGTGTGAAGTCGTACTCCCCCACCAGTACCGGCCGCTGCATGGGCGCCACTTTACCCCACTACTCCCCACATTGCAACAGATTTCACCACATCTTCCCCACTTCATGGGAAGCTGCGCCCGGCGGGCGCAGAGGAATGGCGTTGTCAGGCCTGGCTACCGGGTCATGGCCGCCAGTGGAGCGGCCCCGGAGCGGCGAGTGGGGGCTTGTGGGGAGGCGCCGCGCGGCGCGGGCGCGGCCCGCGGCCGGGCGGACCCGGCGCCGCAGTCACTGCTTGGGGACTTTGACCTTCTCCCCCACGACCAGTGTGGTGAAGTCCTTGTCCGGGTTGAGCTCCTCCAGCTCGGACATGGAGATGCCGTACTTCTCGGCGATGCCCGAGGGCGTGTCGCCGGTCTTCACGACGTAGACCTTGGTCGTGCTGCCGGCGGTGGTCGGCTTCGGCGAAGCCTTCTTGGTCTTCGTGACCGCCGGTTTGGGCTTCGTGACGTTCGCCTGGTCCCTGCCGCCGAGCAAGTCGGACTGGAAGAGCAGGCTGATGAGTACGATGACCGCCACCAGGAACACGGCGGGAGCCGCGACGCGCGCGGGCGTCAGGTTGGCGGCCGCGGCGGCGGCGGGACGCGGCCGGGGGCGGCGGTCACGGCCGGAGGTCGCGGAGCGGCCGCTCTGGCCCGGCGGCGGCGCGCCGCCGCCGGGCTGGGAGCCCAGCGACTGCAGGCGCTCGAGCGCCGCCATGGGATCGTCCTCAGGCGGAGCGCCGGCGGGCCCGGTCGCCGGGCCGGCCGGGCGAGTCGGGTCGTCCGGCGGGCCGGCGGGCCGGCGCGCGCCGCCTCCCGGCTCTGTGGGTCGCCGCGGCGGGCGGGATGTGGGGTCGTCCGTCACAGCGCGAAGCTTAGCAGTTGTCGCATGTCGGCCGCCGCCGCGGCGGCGGCCGACCGGTAGTCGGCGCCGGCCGTCTGCCAGGCGAAGATGATGGACCGCGAGGCGTTCACGACGAAGCCGGCGGCGTCGCCCGCCGCGATGCCCCTGAGGGCGTCCGGCCCGGCGCCCTGCGCGCCGAAGCCCGGCACCAGCAGGAACGCCTGCGGCAGCGCGTCGCGGACGAGCTTGAGCGACGTGGGCGCGGTCGCCCCGGCGACCGCGCCCACGTCGCTGTACCCGGCTTCGCCGATGTGGTCCGCGCCGAGGCGCGCGACGAGGTCCGCGACGTGCAGGTAGAGAGGCTTGCCGCCCGACTCGCGCTCCTGGAGCAGCGCCGCTCCGGGGTTGCTGGTGCGCGTGAGGACGAAGACGCCCTTGCCGCTCGCGCAGTGCTCCACGAGCGGCTCGAGCGAGTCGTCGCCGAGGTACGGGCTGGCGGTCACGGCGTCCGCGCCGGCGCCGGCGACCGGGCCGCCGAAGCCCGGGGCCCCGCCGAAGGCGGCGCGGGCGTAGGCCGCGCCGGTGGAGGCGATGTCGCCGCGCTTCACATCCAGGATGACCGGCAGCTCATAGCGGCGGGCGCAGTGGATGACCGCTTCGAGCGCCCGCCACCCGGGAGCGCCGTACTGCTCGAAGAACGCCGCCTGCGGCTTGACGCAGGCGGCCTCGTCCGGCGACGGCGTCGATGATGCCGGTGCAGAACTCCTGGAAGCAGGCGGCCACGGCCTCGTCGTCGCCCAGATCGGGCGCCTGCGCCGCGTACTTCGCCCACAGCTCGGCGGGCATGCGGTCCAGCGCCGGGTCGAGCCCGACGCAGACCACGCTGCTCCGCGCGCGGATGGCCGTCTGCCAGTCTGTCGGAGAAGTGTGCCACGACCGCCCACAGTGTACCGTAGGTCCACGGTGCCGTGCCCGGCGAGGCCGGGCGGGCGGCGGTGAGGATCGCGGACGGGCGGCCCGGTACGCCGCCCGAGGGGGGCGTCAGACCGTGTCGCGCTCGCCGGCCTGGTCCGTCTGCGTCTGCTGCTGCGCCTGGAAGTGGCGCACGTTTCGGCGGATGGTGGCGATCTTGGCGCGCACGTAGTCCGTGGCCTCGTCACGCGCCGCCTGCTCCTCGTCGGAGATGCGCTCGGACTCGGCCTGCATCTGGCGCAGCACGTCCATGAGCTGGTCGTCGTCCATGCCCGACAGCGCGTTCAGGTCCCACTTCATCGCCTTGCTGGACGTCTCGTGCACCGCGTCGAGCTTGCTGCGGACCACGGGGTTGAACACGGCGCCCGGGTCCACCTGCGCGGTGATCTCGTCCACGTCGCGGATCATGTCCTCGATGCTTGCGCCCTGTTTGGGGATGATCTTGATGCGCCCGTCGTCCTCCTCCACGACGCGCTCGATGGAGAGGTAGGCTTTGAGGAAGCCCTCGGTGAAGGCTACGGGCACGGTCACCGCGTAGGCGATGACCTGCAGCACTTCGGAGGCGAACTGCGTGAAGGTGCCGCTGTGCAGGTAGCTGTCCTCGATGAGGCCCAGCAACATCGACTTCAGGTAGGGGTCGGCGCGCAGGTCACGCGGTTTCCCGCCGGGCCGCGCGCTCATCATGTCCTTCATGTCCGTCACGTCGCTCCTCCCCCTGTCAGGACCCATTGTCGGCATGGGGCGGACGGCTCTTGAACCCACGACCATTGTCGTAGCCGAGCCGCGGCGGCGGCGGTAAGCTGATGCACGGGCGATCGGGAGGCGAGTGGAGAGTCGACTCATCATCGATGGCGAGGAGGCCTTGGCGCGGCTTACGGACGCCGCCGCCAGCTCACCGCGTCAGACCGCCCTGCTCTCCGCGATGGGCGGCTGAGCCGGGCGCCCGAGCAGACCGCCCGCCCGGCTCAGCCCTCTCATCAGCGCCCGCTGAACTCAGGGCTGCGCTTCTCCAGGAAGGCGCTCATGCCCTCCGTCTGGTCCTCGCTGGCGAAGGCCAGGGCGAAGAGGTCACGTTCGACGCTCTGGCCCGTGACGATGTCCGTGTCCGCGGCGGCGTGCACCGCGGCCTTGCAGTAGCGCATGGCCAGCGGGCTCTTGCCGGCCAGCTCCTCGGCCAGCTTCCTCGCCTGGGTCATGAGCTCGTCCTTGGGGTACACGGCCTGGACGAGCCCGATGCGCAGCGCCTCCTCGGCGCGGATGTGGCGGCCGGACAGGACGAGGTACTTCGCCCAGCCGTCGCCGACGTTGCGCGGCAGGCGCTGGGTGCCGCCGAAGCCCGGCGTGATGCCCAGGTTGATCTCGGGCTGGCCGAACTTGGCGTTGTCCGCCGCCAGGCGGATGTCGCAGGCCAGCGCCAGCTCGCAGCCGCCGCCGAGGGCGAAGCCGTTGACGGCGGCGATCCAGGGCTGCGGCGCATCCTCGATGCCGGTCATCACGGCCTGACCGAGCGCGCCGAAGCGCCGCGCCTGCTCGGCCGTGAGGTCCTTCATCTCGGCGATGTCCGCGCCGGCCACGAACGACTTGTCGCCGCCGCCGGTGAGCACCACGGCGCGCACGCTCTCGTCGACGGAGAGCTCGCGCACGGCGGCGAGCAGCAGGTCGTTGGTCTCGGTGTTGAGCGCGTTGAGCGCTTCGGGGCGGTCGACGGTGACGACGGCGACCACGCCTTCTCGGATGACCTCCACGGCCATGAGCTGACCCTCCTGCGGGGTGGGTGGACTGTCTGCCGACACTCTACGGCACGCCGCGCCGTCTCCCTGCCCGCCGGCACGTCCCGGCAGGCCCCAGAGGCGACCGCCGATTGTCATCCTGTACAGCCGGGCGAAGCTGTGGTGAGCTTCCTGTTACGGGTGTCGTACTGCAAGGAGGGGGTCACGATGGGGAGCACACGGACGCCGCCGCATCCGCGGCGCGGCAGGCCGCACGGCGGCTGGAGCGGCCTGCCGCCGGGACGCCGCGGACGCGGCGCACCGGCGGCCGCGCCGGCCGTCGATCGTCGCGACCGGGGCGAGCTCCTGACGGACCGCGATGACCGGGCGGCGGCGGGATCGCGGCGGAGCCTGGCTGCCCGCCGCGACGTGTCGCTAGCCGCGCAGCTTGCGGAGCGGCGCCACGCTGGCCATGAGGCGGCGTTCGGAGCCGTCGTTCTCGAAGCGCACCAGCACGATGCCGCCGCCCTCCACGGCCAGCACCGTCCCTTCGCCCAGAGTGGCGTGCAGCACCCGTTCGCCTGCCGCGAAGTACTGCTCCACGACCTGCTCGTCCAGGTCCTTCTTCTCCAGCCCGGTGATGCGGCGGCCACTGGCGCCGTCGATGTCGCTCCACTGCCGGTCGTCGCGCGTGCGGCCTGAACCGCCGCCCCAGCCGGAGCCGCCCCGTTCCCGGCCGTCGCGGCCGCCGCGGCCCTCGTCCCAGCCGCCGCCGCCACCGTTCCACGCCCCGGCCGCCGCGCCACCGACGAGCTGTCTTTCGTACAGGTCCTCGGGGATCTCGCCGAGAAAGCGCGACGGCATGTTGTACTGAGCCGCGCCCCACAGCGTGCGGGCGCGTGCGTGCACCAGGTACAGCCTGTCCATCGCGCGCGTGATGCCGACGTAGGCGAGGCGCCGCTCCTCCTCCACGTTCTGCTCGTCCAGCGAGCGCTGATGGGGGAACACGCCCTCCTCCATGCCGGCGATGAACACCACGGGGAACTCCAGGCCCTTGGCGTTGTGCATCGTCATCAGGGTGATGAGCTCGCCGGTGTCCGCGTACGCGTCGATGTCGCTGTACAGCGAGACCTCCTGAAGGAAGCCGTCCAGGCTGGGCTCTTCCGTGCGCTTGTCGTACTCCGCGGCGACGCCGACGAACTCCTCGACGTTCTCCAGGCGGCCCTCGGCCTCCAACGTGCGCTGGCTCTTGAGGGCCGCCTCGTAGCCGCTCTCCTCCAGCACGCTGCGCACCACCTCGGCTGCAGGCCGTCCCTCGAGGCCGGCCTGCAGCCCCTCGATCATGCGCACGAAGTCCTCCAGCCCGCGGACCGCCCCGGGGCTGAGTCCGGTGATCGTGTCCGCTCCCTGCATGGCCTGCCAGACGCTCTCCCCCATCGTCGCCGCGTGCGCCTGCAGGCGCTGCAGGCTGGTGGCGCCGATGCCTCGCTTGGGCACGTTGACGACGCGCAGGAGGCGCTGCGCGTCGTCCGGGTTCACGAGCACGCTGAGGTAGGCCAGCACGTCGCGGATCTCCGCCCGCTCGTAGAACTTGGGGCCGCCGATGACCTGGTAGCCGATGGCGTAGCGGCCGAACTGCTCCTCCAGCACGCGGCTCTGGGCGTTGGTGCGGTACAGCACCGCGATCTCGTCCGGCCGGAAGGCCCTGTCGGCGCCGGCCTCCCCCTCCAGCAGCTGTTGCACCTCGCTGGCCACGAACTGCGCCTCGGCGCGCTCGTCGTTGACCTCCACGACCTGGACGAGCGCGCCCTGCCCTCGTGGCGTCCACAGGTTCTTGCCCTTGCGCTTGCGGTTGTGGGTGACCACGGCGTTGGCGACATCCAGGATGGACTGCGTCGAGCGGTAGTTCTGCTCCAGGCGGATGACCTTGGCGTCGGGGTAGTCGCGCTCGAACTCGAGGATGTTGCGGATGTCGGCGCCGCGCCACGAGTAGATGCTCTGGTCGTCGTCACCCACGACCGCGAGGTTGCGGTGTTGCTCGGCCAGCAGATTGGCGAGGCGGTACTGTGCGTGGTTCGTGTCCTGGTACTCGTCGATGAGGACGAAGCGGAAGGCGTGCTGATAGTGCTCGAGACGGTCCGGAAAGCGCTCCAGCAGCTGGACCGTCTTCATGAGCAGGTCGTCGAAGTCCATGGCGTTCATCTCGGCGTGGCGCTTCTCGTAGAGTTCGTAGAGGTCGGCCGACGCCTTGGCGAAATGGCCACCGGTGCGCTCGCGGAACTGCTCGGGGCCCACGAGCTGGTTCTTGGCGTCGCTGATCTGCCGCGCCAGCGCCTCGGGCGGGAAGCGCTTGGGGTCGAGGTTGAGCTCCTCCAGGCAGCGCTTGATGAGCCGCCGCCGGTCGTCCTCGTCGTGGATCGTGAAGGTGCTCTTGTAGCCCAGGCGCTGGGCCTCGCGGCGCAACAGGCGCGCGCACATGCTGTGGAAGGTGCTGATCCACATGGTGCGCGCCACGGGTCCCACGAGGCCGCCGATGCGCTCCTTCATCTCGCCGGCCGCCTTGTTGGTGAAGGTGATGGCCACCACCTCGTGCGGCTGCACGCGGTGCGCCTGGATGAGGTAGGCGACGCGGTGCGTGAGCACGCGGGTCTTGCCCGAGCCCGCGCCGGCGAGGATGAGCAGCGGGCCCTCGAAGTGCGTCACGGCCTCGCGCTGCGGCTCGTTGAGCCCGGCGAGCAAGGGGTGGTCGGACGTGTCCTTCATCAGCCCACCCCGCCGCCGACCAGCAGGCTGATGACCAGCGCGATGACGCCGGCGAACGTGAGGCGCAGCCCGGAGAGCCAGAGGCGTTCACGCGAGACGGCTCCGAGAAAGACCCCGAGCAGGAAGAGCTCGACGAGAGCGACCACGACCGCGGCGTAGTACGCGCCGTGCATGCCCAGCATCCCGGTGAACAGGAACGGGATCATGACGATCAGCGCCGCCGCGAACGGCGAGGCGCCGTCCACGAAGGCGATCACGATGGTCGCGTAGCGAGACGCCGACGCGATGGACGTATCCTGCAAGCTGGACAGCGTCGACTCCTCGAGCTCGCGCATCGCCCGGTCACGCTCCGCGCGCTCCACAAGGTACGAGCCGTAGAACCCCGACACCCCCATACCGACGGCGGTGGTGAGCACGACGACGAAGATGGCCCTCGGACTGTCGACGCCGCCGAGGTAGCCGCCCACGAGCACGCCGAGCGCGGTGAGCACGCCGTCGAAGGCGTTCATCGCGAAGTATCGCCGGGCGATCTCGCCGACCTCGGCGATCTCGTGATAGTGGCGCAGCGTGTCGACCTGCCGGCGCAGGCGCGCGCCGAGGCTGGGCAGTGCCGGGAGGCTCACAGCTTGGTCACCGGGCTGTCACTGGGGGCGGCGCTCAGCGCAGCCAGGGAGCGCCGGCGTCCTGCGGCGTCTCGACCTCGTCGATGAGCCGCTTGCCGGTGGACACCTTGTCGATGGAGTGGATGCTGCCACCCGACTCCTGCACCACCTCGGCCACGGCCTGGAACTCGACGTCGTCGCCCTCGAGCGTGATCTTGATGTTCTCGACCTTGTTGTCGATCTCGATGAGGGTGATGTCGACGCCGTGGATGCCCTCCAGGTCGCCGAGCTTGTCGGCGAGAGTGAGCATGGTGGGCTGGTGCGGTTTGAGCACGTCGAGCACGAGACGCCTGACCTCGCTCATGGATGGATCACGCTCCGTGGGAGAGTCGTTGCAGAGGCTGCAATCGTAGCATACCCGCTCGCCGGCGCCGGTGAGCCGGGCCGGTCACGATGGCTCCGCCCCGACCGGCCCTCGGATGCCGGCGCCCGGGCGCCGGCCGGCGCCTCAGATGCCGGCGCCCTCGTTGAAGGCGAGCAGCTCCGCCAGGATCTCCTGCGTCTCGCGCACGGCCTGCTGGCGCTTGCCCTTGCGCTCGGGGTGGATCTCGTCCAGCTCCTGCTCCATCTCCACGATGCGCGCCACGAGGCACTTGATCGCCTCGGCAACGGGGTCGGGCAGGTGGCGGTAGTCGATGTCGGGGATGCCCACGCGCTGGCCCTCGAGCAGCACCGGCCGCCCCGGGTTGCCGACCACGGTCGAGTTCTTGGGCACATCCATGACGACGACGCTGCCGGCCCCGACCTTGGCGTTGTCGCCCACGCTGATGCCGCCCAGCACCTTGGCGCCGGCGCCGAACACGACGTTGTCGCCTACGGTGGGGTGTCGCTTGCCCGTCTCCTTGCCGGTGCCGCCCAGCGTGACGCCCTGGTAGATCGTGACGTTGTCGCCGATCTCCGCCGTCTCGCCGATGACCACGCCGGAGCCGTGATCGATGAACAGCCCCTTGCCGATCTTCGCCGCCGGATGGATCTCGACGCCCGTGAAGAAGCGGTTGGCCTGACTGATCCAGCGCGGCAGCAGCGGCACGGACTCGTGCTCCAGCTTGTGCGCCAGGCGGTGCAGCCACAGTGCGTGCAGGCCGGCGTAGGACGTCACGACCTCGAAGCTGGAGTGCGCCGCGGGGTCGCGCTCGCGGACGGCCTTCACGTCGCTGCGGATCTCGTCGATGGCCGTGTTGATGGGACGACAGCCGCGCGTCTTGCCGCCCAGGAAGTAACAGCCCGCCACACCCAGGGAAAGCACGCCCAGCAGCTTGCGGATCACGACCGTCACCTCTCTTCCTGCACGTCGGGGGCCGAGGCCCGCGGGCCACGGCATCCGGGGTACGCTATCACGCCTCGTTCATGCTTCCCGATCGGAAACCATCGAGGTCGAGGGCGACGTAGGCGAAGCCGGCGGCATGTAGGCGGCGCGCGATCTCGCCGCGCGCCGGCCCGGCCGCCCGGCCGATCTCGTCGCCCTCGACCTCGACGCGAGCCACCTGCCCATGGTGCCGCAGGCGGCACTGGCGGAAGCCCAGCTCGCGCAGTGCCCTCTCCCCGGCGGCCACGGCCGCCAGCTTGTCCGGCGTGATGGGCTCGCCGTACGGCAGGCGCGACGCCAGGCACGCCTGCTGCGGCGCGTCCCAGGTGGCGAGCCCGGCGCTCTGAGCCAGGGCGCGCACGGCCGCCTTGCCCAGGCCGGCGTCCAGCAGCGGGTGCCGCACACCGGCCTCGGCGGTGGCCAGCATTCCCGGGCGGTGGTCGCCCAGGTCGTCCAGGTTGGCGCCGTCCAGCAGCGCGTCACAGCCGCGCTCGCGGGCCACGGCCGCCATGCGCTCCACAAGATGGCGCTTGCAGTGGTAGCAGCGGTCCCGCGCGTTGCCGACGAACGACGGGTCGTCGAACTCGTCCGTCTCGGCGACGATGTGCACGACGCCGAGCTCCGCGGCGAGGCTGCGGGCCGTCTCGAGCTCCTCGGCGAGATAGGTCGCGGAGGTCGCGGTGAAGGCCACGACCCGCTCAGGGCCGAGCTGCTGCGCCGCGGCCCACAGCAGCAGGCTCGAGTCGACGCCCCCGGAGAAGGCGACGCAGGCGGACGTGATGCCGGCGAGCTGCTCGCGCAGCGCCGTCGTCCACGCCACCTCCTGGCTCGCCGGAGCAGCGCTCACACGGTCTCCTCGTCGCGCAGCTCTGTGATGGTGGGCTGGGCCCCACACACGGGGCACGCCGGCGCGCGGTCCACCTCCACTTCGCGGAAGCTGAGCTCCGCACCGTCGAACTGCAGCAGCCGGTTGTACAGCGGCTGGCCGGCGCCGGTGATGACCTTGATGGCCTCCAGCGCCTGGATGGCGCCGATGACACCGGGGATGGGTCCGAGCACGCCCGCCTCCGAGCAGCTCACGACCCCGGCGGGTGGCGGCGGCTCCGGGAACAGGCAGCGATAGCACGCCGTCTCGCCGCCCTTCACGGTCATCGCCAGGCCGATCAGGCGCAGCACGGCGCCGTCGCAGAGCGTCCTGCCGGCAAGGACGCAGGCATCGTTGATGAGGAAGCGGGTCGGGAAGTTGTCCACAGCCGTGACGACGATGTCGTACGCGTCGACCAGGTCGGCGATGTTGTCCGCGACGAGCCGCAGGCTGTGAGCTTCGACGGCGACGTCCGGGTTGAGCGCCGACAGGCGCTCGGCCGCGACCCGCGCCTTGCCCCGACCGATGTCCGCCGTCGTGAACAGGACCTGGCGCTGCAGGTTGGACAGCTCCACGACGTCGTCGTCGACGATGCCGATGCGGCCGACGCCCGCGGCCGTCAGGTAGTACAGCGCCGGAGCGCCGAGGCCCCCGGCGCCCACGACGAGCACGGACGCCTCGCGCAGCTTCTGCTGACCGCGCTCGCCCAGCTCTTTGAGCACAAGCTGGCAGTCGTAGCGCAGCCGTTCCTTGCCGCTGATGCGCATCGTCCGCCTCCGGGGCTCAGCGCGGCGCGCGCCGCGTCACGCCTCGACCTCGGCGAGATCGGCGAAGAGCGACGTGGAGAGGTAGCGCTCGCCGGTGTCGCAGAGGATGGTGACGATGACCCTGCCGCTGCCGGTGAAGTCCTGCCGGCGGGCGATCTGGGCGGCAGCCCAGACGTTGGCGCCGGCTGAGATCCCCACCAGTAGTCCTTCCTCGCGGGCTAGCCGGCGAGCTGTCTCCATCGCGTCGCCGTCGCGCACCCTCACGACCTCGTCGTACACGGACCGGTCCAGCACGCCCGGCACGAAGCCGGCGCCGATCCCCTGGATGCGGTGCAGACCGGCGTGACCGCCGCTCAGCACGGCCGAGTCCGAGGGTTCCACGGCGACGACCAAGGCCTCGGGCCGCCGCTCCCGCAGCAGTCCGCCGACCCCCGTCAGTGTGCCGCCCGTGCCCACGCCCGCGACGAACGCGTCCACCCGGCCCTCAGTGTCGGTCCAGATCTCCTCAGCGGTGGTGAGCCGATGTGCCTCAGGGTTGGCCAGGTTCTCGAACTGCTGGGGCACGAACGTGTCGTCGCCTTGGGCGCCGAGTTCGATGGCCTTGTCCACGGCGCCCCTCATACCCTCGTCGCCGGGGGTGAGCACGAGGCGCGCGCCGAAGGCCTGCAGCAGCGCGCGCCGCTCGGTGCCGAACGAGTCCGGCATGGTGATGACCATGTCGTAGCCGCGCGCCGCCGCGACCATGGCGAGGGCGATGCCGGTGTTGCCGCTGGTGGGTTCGATGATGGTGGTGCGCCCCGGGGCGATGCGCCCCTCACGCTCGGCCGCCTCGAGCATGGCCAGTCCGATGCGGTCCTTGACGCTGCCGCCGGGGTTGAATGATTCGAGCTTGCCGAGGACTTCGGCGCCCGTCTCGTCCGAGATGCGGTTGAGGCGCACCAAGGGTGTATGCCCGATGAGCTCGGTGATGCTCGTGGCCCTGTTCATGCGCCTCCTCAGGCGGTGTCGATCGCGCTAGATCTGGTACATGGGCGCCCGCTCGCGGAGCGCCTCTTCGCGCCGCAGCAGGTCGCCGATGCTCGTGCCGCCCAGCACCTTCTCCAGTGCCTGCTGGGCTTCTATCCACACGGAGGAGGCGCCGCAGCCTTCGACCTGCTCGCAGAGGCCCTGGGTGCACTCGGCCGGCGACGGCACGCCGTCCAGGGCGGCGACCACGTCCAGCACGGTGATGTCGACGGCGGGTCTGGCCAGCGAATAGCCGCCCGCGGCGCCGCGCCGGCTACGGACCACACCGCCGCGACGGAGCGCCGCGAAGACCTGCTCCAGGAATTGGAGCGGCATGTCGCGGCTGTCGGCGAGGTCGCCGAGTCTGACTGGCCGTCCAGGCTCGGCCTGCTCGCGACGCGCCAGCTCGGTGAGGGCCCGCACCGCGTATCTGCTTTTCATGGAGATGTTCACGCCGACCGCCCTGCAGCTTTATTCCCGACTATTGTAGTCAAGAATCGGAATTGGCACCGTGCGTGTCAATCGATCCGCGGCCCCGCGCGGCGCAGCACGGCCGTCGCCACCGCCGTGAGCAGAAGGGTCACCAGCGCGGCCCACACGATCCGGTAGCCGACGACCCAGAACGTGCTGGCCCCCAGGGCGATGAAGACGAGCGAGTCCTCCACGATGGCGTGCACCATGCTGAGGAAGACGCTCATGATGAACACCTGCCTGCGGCCGAGACCGTGGCGGCGGATGTCGCGGACGATGACGCCGCCGCCGTACGCCAGCCCGAACAGGAAGCCGATCAGCGTAGGCGCGGCGGACTGCTCGTCTAACCCCACATGTCGCACGATGCGCGCCCAGCCGCGCACGACGGCGCGGAACGGGCCCGTACCCTCGAAGAGCTCCAGCACGACCATGATGGGGATGACGATGATGAACACCTTGAGCAGCAGGTCGAACGAACCCGTGATGAAGGTGCGCAGGAGATCGGCCACGGTCACACGACCTGCATGATCGCGTTGGCCACGGCGGCGGCGGCGAGGCCGGCCACCACACGCAGGGCGCCGAAGGCCACGCCGTTCATGCCGGCCTTGTGCAGGACGGCGCCTTCGACCAGCAGGTTGTGGCCGATGAGGATCGCGATGGCCAGCACCGTGACCTGCGCAGCCGAGAGGTCCAGCGCCTGCGTCGATCCCACCGCCGCGTAGATGTTGAGCACGTAGCCCATGACAAGGGGGACGGCGGCGTCGCCGGGCAGCCCGAGCAGCGTCATGATCGGCCGGGCGCCTCGGGCCAGGAGGTCGATGACGCCGAGGTACTGCAGCAGCAGCGTGACGCCGTAGGCGGGGACCATCACCCGAGCCAGCTCCCAGAAGGTCTGCAGGCCGGACCTGGCGCCCACCCGGATGTCGCGCCGCACGACGCTCCACAGGGTCTGCGGGCCTTCCGGTGCGGGCACGGGGGTGTCGTCGGGCGGAGTCATCGGCAGGGATTCTCGCACGGCGCAGGCCCCGCCGATAGGCCAGACGGCGCGGGCCTCGCGGCGGCGGCTCGTCACGCCGCGGCGCCGGGCCGCTCCATCGTCACCGCGGAGCCGCCTCCGCCACCCTTGAGGGTGACGCGCGCCGCGGCGCAGCATGGCGCCATGTCCGCGCATCGCACAGCCGTCCTCGCCGTCCTCGCCGTCCTGGCGATGAGCATCGTCGGCCTCCAGGCGTGGCACGCGCGGGCTCACGACGGCAGCGATGTCCGGCCAGCCCTCCCCCAGCCGGCGTCCTCGCCGCCGGCGACCGGGCGGCCGCATCGCTCGCCCCGCCGGTCGACGACGGCGGCCGCCTCGAGGCGGCGCGCGTGCTGCACCTCTTCTGCAGCTTCGTCGACTCGGGCCGGCTGGCCCGCGCCGGCTCGCAGCTGGCGCCGCATGCTTGGCCGCGGCGCGAGCTGCGCGCCTTCGCCGCCTTCCGCTTCATCTCGGCGCGCGTCTACGCGGCGCCGGACGCGCGCACGCTCATCATGCTCACCCGCATCCGCGTCCGCACGCGGGCGCCGAGCCCGCTGCCGGACGGCGTCGCCACACTGTTCTTCACCCTGGGGAGGGTCGGGACCACGGGGGGCTGGCTGATCACAGCCGTTCACTCCAGCCCGTAACCCTCCAGAAAGGGGTCCCCATGAAGTATCACCGATGGCCTCAGCTCTTCGGCCTGCTGCTGCTCGCGGCGGTCATCGCCGGCGCGGCGGCGGCGCCCGCGGCGGCCGCCGCGCCCGACCCGGCGGCGGCCGCCGCGGCCTACCTCCAGGCGCGGGGCGCGGCCGTGACGGCGTCAGATCCGGCGGCCGTCCTGGCGCCTTGGCTCGTCCCGGGCTCGCGCCTCGCCTCCGAAGAGTACTTCGTGGCCCGCGGCGCGGCCCGCCGCGCCGTCCAGCTGGGCCACGCCATCGACGGCGTCGACACCCATGTCGCCGTCACGAGCGTGACCGTGAACGCGTCCGGCGACGCCGCCACCGTGGTCGCGCATGCCGTCACGACGCTCAGCTGGCGCGCGTCGTCCGGCAAGAGCAGCACGGAGGGCACAGGCATGGACCACGCCCTGTCGCTGCGCCTCACAGACGGCGCGTGGAAGGTCACGGCCGACGCCTACAGCGACGTGCAGGTGCCGGCCTACCTCGAGTCCGTCGGCGTGCCGGTCAGGGCGGTGCGCGCCGCGGCAGCGCGGCTCGAGAACGCTTCGCCGGCCGCCGCGCCGGCCGCGCCCGCCCTCACGACAGCCGCCCCCGCGGGCGCGCGGTACTCGGACATCGTCCCCTACGACCGGGACGCGGCGCGCGCCTATGCCGACAAGTACGCGTTGTCCTACAACCAGACGTTCGTGCGGTTCAGCGGCGCCGACTGCGCCAACTTCTGCTCGCAGAGCGGCCGCGCCGGCAACATGCCGCCGGCCTATGGCGGCGCGGACAGCGGCTGGTGGTACGACAAGCAAGGCACTGGCTCCACGGCCGACGACGCCTACAGCCTCAGCTGGATCAACGTCGGCCGTCAGATGAGCTACTGGAACACACGGCGCACGGACTGGGTCTCGTCCGTCAGCGACGTCGCCCGGGGCGACTTCGTCTACTACGACTGGTCCGGAGACGGCGTCTGGGACCACGTGGCCGTGTTCGCCGGCACCAACAGCGCCGGCCAGAAGGTCATCGACGCCCACACCACCGACTACTACCACGTCTTCTGGAGACTCGGCTCGTCAAGCACGCGCTACAAGTTCGCCCGCACCCGTGCCCAGTGGTTCCTTCCTCTGACGTGACCGCCACAGGCGGCCGACCCGGCCCGCGGCCGGGTCGGCCGCCCGCGCTCGGCGTGCGATCCGGTTCGCCGGCCCGTGTCCGCGTCGGGGCACTGCGCTTCAGGGCCGTCTCCTGCTTGTCTCGCCGGATCGGCCCGAAGTATACTGCGCGCGCTCCGTCCCACCGGCCTACGGGAGTCACGTGAACCGCGTGGTCGACGTCAAGCCAGACGACCTTCGTAAGACCGCCTTCTCGGGCGGCAAGTTCCACGACTTTTAGTACCCCCGCCTCGGCGCGCCGCGTCGCCGCCCGGCGCACTGCAGCGCCGCGTCGATCTCGCGGCAGGTCCCGGCACACGGGGCCCCGCGGCCGCCGCAGGGCCGCCGCGGCCGCCGCTCCGTCCCAACGACGTCACGAGGTGAGCTTCAGACCATGACGATGGCCGGGTATCCCAGGCTCAGCATGTCGCTCCGCACCGTCGCCGACAACACGCGGCAGCTGGCCGCGCGCCTTGTCGGCGACGGCATCGCGCTGATCGGCGTCACCAAGGCGTCGACGGCGAGCCGGGCGTCGGGCGGGCGATGCTCGAGGCCGGCTGCGCCGGCCTCGCCGACAGCCGCCTGCCCTCGCTCGTGCGGCTCGCCGCACACGCGCTGGCGCCGCTCACGCTCATCCGCGCCGCCGCAGCCGGACGAGCTCGAGACGGCGGCGCAGGTCGCCGACCGCGTGCTGCTGAGCGACTCGGGCGCCGCCCGCGCGCTCGGCGAGCACGCGCCCGGGGCGCCCGTCGAGGTCCTGCTCACCGTCGACCTGGGCGACCGCCGCGAAGGCGTGCTGCCGGACGCTGCGCCTCGCGGTCGCGGCCGAGCTCGCCCGCCTGCCCGGCGTCGAGCTGGCCGGCGTCGCCGTCAACTTCGCCTGCCTCTCCGGCCAGCTGCCGTCGCAGGAGCTGTTCCGGCAGGCCGAGGACGTGCTGGCCGACGTCGCCGCCGCCTGCGCCGCCGAGCCCGTGCTGTCGCTCGGCGGCACCTGCGTCGTCCAGCACCTGGACGGCTACCGGCCGCGCTTTCGCACCGAGCTGCGCTCGGGCGGCGGCCCGATCTACGGCTACGACTTCGTCAGCGGCCGCGGCATCACCGGCTCGAGCGCACCGACCCGGTGCTCACCGCCGCCGTGCTGGAGTGCTACCGCAAGCCGCCGGCGCCGCCGGGGCCTCGGCGGCCTCGACGCCTTCGGCCACGTGCCCGAGGTGCGACCTGCCGGAGGAGGACGCCTGGTACGCACTGCTGGCCCTCGGCCGCCGGGACATGGAGCCCGGCGGCCTGCGCCCGCTGCTCCCCGGCGCGTACCTCGCCGGCGCGACCAGCGACGTCAGCGTGCTCATCACGCCCGAGCCGCTGCGCCCGGGCGACGAGGTGTCGTTCGCCGTCGACTACGACGCGCTGGTGCGCGCCGTCACCTCACCCTTCGTCGTGAAGGACGTTCGGCAGCTCGCGACCCCGCACGACGCCGAAGGGGACCATGACCACGCACGCCGACGGACGCTACGTCGGGCCGCGCCGGCCGCTGCGAGATCCTCGCGGCGGCCGAGGTGGAGCGCATCCACGAGGCCGCGCTCGACGTGCTCGCCGAGACCGGCGTCATGTTCCACTCGCAGCGCGCCCTCGACGTGCTCGAGGCGCACGGCGCCACCGTCGACCGCGAGACGACGGTGGCGCGCATCCCGGCGAGCGCCGTGGACGAGGCGCTGGCGACGCTGCCGCGCACGTTCACGCTCGGCGGCCGCGCGCCGGAGTTCGACCTGCCGATCGACGGCGAGCACGCCTACCTCACCTCGGACGGCTGCGCCACGATGGTGCGCGAGGCCGACGGCACGGTGCGGCCGAGCGTCAAGCAGGACGTGTACGACGCGGCCCGCGTCGTCGACGGCCTGCGACAACCTCTCGGCCACCTCGGCCCTCGTGTCCGCGCAGGACACGCCGGAGGAGAGCCGCGTGCTGCACGAGTTCGACGCCTGCATGCGCGCCTCGCGCAAGCACAGCATCGTCGTGAGCATCAAGGACGCGACCGAGGCGCGGCCGCTGATCCGCATGGCCGAGGCCGTGGCGGGCGGGGCGGCGGAGCTCAAGGCCCGCCCGACGTTCTCCGTCATCCTCTGCACCGTGTCGCCCGCTCCACCAGGAGCGCTTCGGCATGGAGCTCGCCTTCGAGCTCGGCCGAGGCCGGCATCCCGATGATGCTCTACCCGATGCCGATCCTCGGCGCGACAGCCCGGTCACGCCGGCCGGCACGGCGGTGGTCGAGCAACACCGAGATCCTCGCCGCGGTCACCGCCATCCAGCTGGCCTCTCCCGGGCGCGAAGATCGTCCACGCCGGGGGGCCGACCGCCCTCTTCATGCGCACCGGCTCGTACTTCGCCAACGTGCCGGAGGCCCTGCTGCTGCGCGCCGTGCAGGCGCAGATGGCGCGCTTCTGCGGCATGCCGGCCGGTCTCGGCTGGGGCGGCACCAAGGCCAAGCAGCCCGGACGCGCAGCGCGCCTACGAGAACACGCTCGGCCTGGTGCTGGAGATGCTGGCCGGCGCGGACTTCCTGCTTCGGCGCCGGCCTGCTCGACAGCGTCTCGCAGATGAGCCTCGAGGAGCTGGTGATCGCCGACGAGGTGTTCGGCATGGTCACGCGCCTGCTGCGCGGCGTCACCGTCGACCGCGAGACGCTGGCCGTCGACCTCATCAAGCAAGATGGGCTTCAACGGCGACTACCTGTTCGACCGCCACACGCGCGCCCACGTGCGCGAGCTGTGGCGGGCGCGCCTCGGCGAGACCGGCACCTACGAGAGCTGGAAGAGCGCGGGCAGCCCGCGTCTGGAGGACAAGGCGCGGGCCGTCGCCGACGGCATCCTCGCCTCGCCCGCGCCCGCGTTCCCCGACGACCTCGGGCGCGACTTCGACGACATCATCGCCGCGGTCGAGTCCGGCCGCTTCTGAAAGGAGCTATCCAATGGCATACGCAGACAAGTGCTACGTCGGCAAGCGCGTCAAGCTCGACCTGCTCTCCGACGACGAGGTGCGGCAGATCCACGAGGCCACGCTCGACGTGATCGAGAACGTCGGCGTCAAGTTCCACTCGCAGGCCGCCCTCGACATCCTCGAGGCGCAACGGCGCCACGGTGGACCGCGAGACGACCGTGGCGAAGATCCCGGCCGCCGTCGTCGAGCGGGCGATGAGCACCGTGCCCGCACGACGTTCATGCTCGGCGCGCGCAACCCCGAGTACGACCTGCCGCTCGACGGCGAGCACGTCTACATCAGCTCCGACGGCTGCGGCGTGTTCTGCCGCGAGTCCGACGGCACCGTGCGCTCATCGCGCAAGGAGGACCTGGCGGACTGCGCCAGGGTCGTGCAGGCGCTGGACAACGTGAGCGCCACGAGCGCCGTCGTCTCGGCCCAGGACTGCCCGCCCGAGACGCGCGTGCTGCACGAGTTCGACGCCTGCGTGCGCAACTCGGAGAAGCACAACATCGTCGTGAGCATCAAGGAGGACTGGGAGGCGCGCAGCCTCATCCGGATGGCCGAGGCCCTGGCCGGCGGCACGGAAGAGCTCAAGCCGCCGGCCGATGTTCACGGCCATCATCTGCACCGTGAGCCCGCTGCACCAGGAGCGCTACGGCATGGACCTGGCGCTCACGCTGCGCCGAGGCCGGCATCCCGGTGAGCTTCTACCCCATGCCGATCCTCGGCGCGACGGGCCCCGTCACCATCGCCGGCTCCGCCGTGGTGAACAACGCCGAGTTCGTGAGCGGCGCCGCGCTCGTGCAGCTCGCCCACCCCGGCGCCCCGGTCATCCACGGCGGCGGCCCGACGGCGATGTACATGAACTCCGGCGCCTACGCGAGCAACTCGCCGGAGGCCATGCTGCTGCGCGCGCTGCCAGGGCCACATGGCCGACTTCTACGGCGTGCCGGCCTGGTACGGCGCCGGCGCCACGACGGCCAAGGAGCCGGGCATCCAGAGCGCCTACGAGAACACCCTCGCCATGTTCATGGCCTACTCGAACGGCGCCGACGTGACCTTCGGCACCGGCCTGCTCGACGGCTCGCGCATCCTCTGCCTGGAGAACATGGTCGTCGACGACGAGATCATCGGCATGGTCAAGCGCATCCTCACCGGCATCGAGGTGAGCGAGGAGACGCTGGCCGTGGACCTCATCAAGAAGATGGGCTTCAACGGCAACTACCTGTTCGACAACCACACCCGCGCGCACGTGCGCGAGCTGTGGCAGGCCAAGCTCGGCGAGACCGGCAACTACGACGGCCTGGAAGAACGCCGGCGGCAGGAGCACGACGGAGAAGGCGCAGGAGCAGGGTGCGCGAGATCCTGGCGGCCGAGCCCGTGCCGTTCCCCGCCGACCTCGGCGCGGAGTTCGACGCCATCATCGCGGCCGCCGCGAAGTAGGGGCAGGACGGGCCGTTCCACGAGGGCGGCGGCGGGCGCTCGCGAGCCCCCGCCGCCGCCCGCCCGGTCGCGTCGCCACTCCTCCGCGCCGTGCTAGACTCGCCCCACGCGAGCCGGGCGGGTCGCCCGCCCGTCGCCACCGCGATCGAGCCCCCGGGGGGATCCGCCGCATGACCAAGATCCGCGAGGAAGGCTTCAGCAAGGACGCCGACAAGCTGGTGCGGCGCCTCTCGCTGGTCGCGCTGCTGCTGTCGCGCCGCGGCCAGCCGGCGAGCGTCGAGCGAGATCCGCGAGAAGGTCGAGGGCTACCCGCTGATGACCGACGAGGCCTTCAAGCGGCGCTTCTACGAGGACCGCGCCGAGCTGGCGGCGCTCGGCATCGAGATCGCCGCCGAGACCCGACCAGCGAGACCGGCGGCGAGCTCTACAGCCTGCCCGCCGACGCCTACTACCTGCCGCCGGTCGAGCTCGACGGCGACGAGCTCACGGCCCTGGCCGCCTGCCTCGCCGTGCTCGAGGACCGCTTCGCCTACTCGCAGCCGCTGCGCCTGGCGCTGCTCAGCCTGTCGCAGGGGCGGCCCGAGCTGGTCGCGCGAGGCCGCGACGCCGCCGCTCACCGTCGTCCCCGAGGCGGACGAGGACGCGGCCCTCGCGGCCCTGCCCAAGCTGCAGGCGGCCGTCGCCGACCGCAAGACCGTCAAGTTCGAGTACTACGCCATCAGCCGCGACGAGGCGATGGCGCGCATCGTCGACCCCTACGGCCTGCAGCTCGTCGCCGGCGAGTGGTACCTCATCGGCTGGTGCCACCTGCGCGAGGGCATGCGCACCTTCCGCCTGTCGCGCATCCGCTCGCGCGTCACGCACGCACACGCGCGCGCCGCACGACTTCTCTGCGCCGGCCGGACTTCGACCTCGGCGCCTACCGCGACCGCCCGCCCTGGCAGCTGGCGCGGCCGCGGGCGACGGCGCGCAGGTCCGCGTCTCGGCGGCCATGGCGTGGTGGGTCGAGGCGCACTGGGCGCACTGCGGCACGGTCGAGCGCGGAGCGACGGCGCCATCGTCTTCGAGACGCCGTACGCCGACGCGCGGCCGCTGCTCGCCTGGGTGCTGGGCCTGGCCGAGGCGGCCGAGGTGCTGGCGCCGCAGACCTGCGCGACGAGGTCGCGCTGCACCTGCGGCGCCTCGCCGACCTCCTGGACGCGCCGGCGCCGCAGCGGCCGGCGCCGCTCAGGCGCCGGCGCGACCCAAGCCCGCCAAGGCGCCGGCGCAAGCACGCCCGGACTGGCACGTGGAGGTCGACCGCTTCACCCGTCTCACGGCGCTCACCACCTACCTGCTGCGCAGCTGCGGCGACGACGCAGGCCGTGCTGCGACGTCGCCGACGTGCGCGCCGACCTCGACGTCGACCGCGAGACGCTGCGCGCCGACGTGCGGCTGCTCAACCTCGTGAACTTCGGCGCCGACGGCGCGCTGCTCTACGCCGAGTTCGAGGGCCGCGAGCAGGCTCGAGGTCTACTGCGACCTGGCCGGGCCCGCGCTTCGCGCGGCCCGCCCGCCTCTCGCCGCTGCAGGCGGACACGCTGCTGCTGGCCGATCGAGCTCGTCGGGCGGCCAGCTGCCCACCGACGCCGGGGCGGCGCTGTCCGCGCGCGGCCGCCAAGCTGCGGGCCGCGCGCACGGCGCCGCCCCGACCCTCGGCACGCGGCGACCTGCTGCCGCCGGCCGACGCGGTGCTCGACGCCGTCAACGCGCGCCATCGTCGAGCGGCGCCTGCTCGCCATCGAGTACTGGACGGAGGGCACCGACCACGTGACCGAGCCGCATCGTCGAGCCCTACCTGCTGCGTGCACAGCCGCGGCGAGTGGTACTACGTCTGCTGGTGCCGCACGGCCGGACGGCACGCGCGTCTTCCGCGTGGCGACCACCAAGAGCGGCGCGGCTGCTCGACGAGACCTTCGAGCCGCGCGCCGGACGTCGAGCTCGACCTCTACCGGCGCGAGGGCATCCCGACGTCGTCCAGCTACGCGCCGCGGTCGGCGACCGTGTGGTACAGCCCCGTGGTGCGTCGCTGGATCGCCGAGCGCCAGCCGGTGCGGCCGCTCCCCGACGGCTCGTGCCTGGCGAGCCAGCCCTACGTGGACCTGAGCTGGCTCACCCACCACCTGCTGCGCTTCGCCGGACAGGCGCGGCCCATCTCGCCCCCCGAGGCCGTCGACGACGTGCGCGCGACCGTCGAACGGCTCCTCGCGCGCACCCGGGGCTGAGCGGAGTCGTCATGTCGGCGGGACTCAGCCTGATCGCGATGCGCCTCCTGCTCGCGGACCTGCACCTGCCCACGCCCGTCTGGTGGTTCTTCGCCCTCGGCCCCCAGCTCGTCATCTGCCTGGCGCTGGGCTACTGGACGGCGCGGCGGCGCGGCGGCGACCTGCTCCACTGGCTCGCCGCCGGCTTCCTCGCCTCGCTCGTGCCCGTTGCCGGCGTTCTGCTCATGCTGTGGCTCTGGTGGCGGAGCCCGAAGGCGCCGGCGCCCTCCGGCGCCGGTACGCAGGCCGGGGCGCCGCAGGCGTGAGCCGTCCCGGCTCAGACCGGCCGTCCGGGACAGCCCCGGGCGCCCCCTGGGTCTTCTGCGGCGAACGACGGCTGCCGGTGCCGCGCGCCGACGCCTTCGAGCCGCCCGCTCGCCTGCTCGCCGTCGAGGACCTCGAACACACCGTGGCCTGCGGCCTCGGCGGACCCATCGGGGCGCCGCGCCTGCGTGAGCTGGCGCGCGGCGCGCGACGCGTCGTCATCACCATCCCGGACGCGTCGCGGCCCTGTCCCACGCCGTCCGTCCTGCGGCATCTCCTGGCCGAGCTGACCGCGGCCGGCGTGCCCGACGCCGCCATCGCCGTCGCCGTCGGCTGCGGCCTGCACGCCACCACGAGCGACGAGGAGCGCGCGGCGCCTCGCCGGCGCGGAGGCGGCGCGGCGGGTGCGCGTCTACGACGCCCAGGGCATCGAGTCGCCGATGGCCGACCTCGGCGTCACCAGCGCTGGGCGCGCCCGCCCATGTGGAGCGCCGCGTCGCCGGCGCCGACCTCGTCGTGAGCGTCGGCGTGGTCGAGCCGCACCTCTACGCGGGCTTCTCCGGCGGCGTCAAGGGCGTGGCCATCGGCTGCGCCGGGCAGGAGACCATCGCCTGGACGCACCGCCCGGCCTTCATCTCGGCGCCGGGCGTCGTGCTCGGGCGCCTCGACGGCAACCCCTTCCAGCCGACGCTGCGCGAGATCGCGGCGCGCACGACGCTGCGCTGCGCCGTGAACGTGGTCATGAACGAGGAGGGCGACGCGACGGCGGTGCGCGCCGGCGACCCCGTCGGCCGTCCAGGCGTCGCTGGCCCGGGCGCACAGCGCCGCCTGGCTGCGCCCGGTGGACGGTCGCTTCGACGTCGTCGTCGCCGGCGTCCACGCGCCCAAGAGCGACAACTTCTACCAGGCCACGCGGGCGGCGACCTACGTCGGCCTCGCCGCCCGGCCCGGCTCTCGCCGACGGCGGCCTCTTCGTCCTCTGCGCCGACCTGCCGCACGGCGCCGGCGACGGCCCGGGCGAGCGCAACTTCGTCGCGCTCCTGGCGACGGCGCCCGTCGCCGGCCGACCTCATCGCGCGCGGCCTGCGCGAGCCGCTCGGCCCCGGCGGCCAGCGCTCCTTCGTCGTCGCCCGCGTGCTCGAGCGCTACCGCCTCGCCGTCGTCGGCGCGGCCGACCCCGCCTTCCTCGAGCCACTCGGGGTGGCCTCGTTCGACTCCGTCGACGCGGCCCTCGCCGCCGAGGACGCGCGCCTCGGCCGCCCCGCCCGCGTGCTCGCCGTGGCCGACGCCATGGCCACCGTCGTCCACGCGCGCTGAGCCCGCCGGCGAGGCGCAGCGCCGCCAGGCTTCCGCCCCGCCGTCCCGGGGAATCATCTGACTGCAGTCCCCGGGAGGTCAGCATGCGCGGCATCCGCATAGGCCGCATCTTCGGCATCGAGATCGCCATCCACCCCAGCTGGTTCGTCATCCTGGCGTTCTTCGCGTTCACGCTCGCCACCGGCTTCTTCCCGTCGGTGTACGTGTGGCACCCGGTCGCCTACTGGATCGTCGCCGTCGTCGCGACGCTGCTGCTGTTCGCCTCCGTGCTCGCCCACGAGCTCGGCCATTCCCTGGTCGCCCTCCGCCAGGGCATCCCGGTGAGGAGCATCACGCTGTTCATCCTGGGCGGCGTGGCGAGCATCGAGCAGGACCCGTCCTCCCCCGGGCGTGAGGTCGTCCTCGCCGGCGTCGGCCCGGCAGTGAGCCTGGCCATCGGCGTCGTCACGTTCACGCTCGCCCAGGTCCTGGCCGGCCCCGAGCACCTCGTCGCCGTGCTCTTCTACCTGGGCGTGGCCAACATCTCGCTGGTCGTCTTCAACCTGCTGCCGGGCTTCCCCCTCGACGGCGGCCGCGTGCTGCGCGCCCTGCTGTGGTGGCGTTCGCACGACTTCGTCAAGGCCACGCGCCGGGCGGCGATCGTGAGCCGCGTCTTCGGCTATGTGTTCATCGCCCTCGGCCTGTACCAGCTGCTGGCCGGCGCCGGCTTCGGCGGTATCTGGCTCGCCTTCGTCGGCTGGATGCTCATCCAGGCGTCGCGCGCCAGCGTGCAGCAGGCCCAGCTCGAACACGGGCTCGCCGGCGTCACCGCCGGGCGGCTGGCGACGGCCCCGGCGACCTGGCTGCCGCCGTTCGTCACCCTCGGTGCGGCGGCGCGCGATTACTTCGCGGAGCAGCGCGAGCGCTGCCTGCCGGTGGAGGCCGAGCGCGAAGGCGACGCCTACGACGGCGCCCTGTGTATCGCCGACCTGCAGCGCACCCCACGCCCGGAGTGGGAGTCGGCACGCGCCCGCGACGCCATGACGAAGGCGGACGAGATCCCGACCGTGGGCCCCGACACACCGGCCTGGGACGCCGTCCGGCTCATGGCCGCCCAGGGCGCGGCGCGCGTGGCCGTGGTCGAGGCGGGACGCCTGCTCGGCTTCGTCGACCAGCAAGGCGTCTTCCGCTTCCTCCAGCGCCGGCGGGCGCTGGGCGTGGGCGCCTGAAGCCGCGCGCCGCGCGGCCTGCCTGTCCAGCTCAGGATCCGCCCGCCCTACGGGAGCTTGATCGTGACGATGGCGCAGTCGTCCGGCAGCACGCCGCCGGCGTAGTCCGAGACGACGCCGAGCAGCGTGTCGGCGAGCTCCTGCGCCGGCAGGTGGACGTGCTTCGCGATCGTCTCCCGCAGCCGCTGCTCGCCGAACGTGGCGCCGCCGGTGCGCGCGTCGGTCATGCCGTCCGTGTAGAGCACGATCGAGCTGTCGTCCGGCAGGACGGCCCGGTTGGTGGGGTACACGTCGCCGCGGAAGATGCCGACCGGCACGTTGCCCTCGCCGGGCAGGGGAACTCGCCGTGGCCGGCCAGGACGATCGGCCGCGGGTGGCCGGCCACGGCGTACTCGAACATGTGCCGGGCCACGTCGACGTAGGCGACGACCAGCGTGACGAAGGGCTGGTTGGGCGTCTGCGTCGATCACCGCCGAGTTGAGCCGGGAGAGGGCCTCCCCCGGCGATCCCTCGGCGGCGTAGGCGCGCAGCATGTAGCGCACCACGGCCGACTGCGGCGGCGGCGCTCAGGCTCTTGCCGCACACGTCGCCGACGATGACCATGAGCCGGCCCGGACCGAGCGTCACCAGGTCGTAGAAGTCGCCGCCCACGCGGGCGACCTCGGTGGCGGCGCGGTAGTGCACGCCGACCTCGATGCCGGGGATCGCCGGCGGCTCCATGAGCAGGGCCTGCTGGAACGTCTCGGCGATGGCGTGCTCGCGCTGGTAGGCGATGGCGTTGTGCAGGCTCACGTTGAGCTGCGCGGCGAGCGTGGCCACGAGCAGCTCGTCCTCCTCGTCGAAGACGCCGTCCTTCTTGTCGGCGACGACGAGGGTGCCGCTGAGCTGCGGGCGACTCGCTCTCGAGCGGCGCCAGCAGCAGGCCGTCGCACGCGCGACGACGACGCTCCGGCGCCGCGCGTCGTCCTCGTCGCCCGGCACCTCCAGGGCCGTCCGGCAGCGCTCGAGCAGGTCGGCCTCGATGGACGCGCCGGCGGTGGCGTCGACGGCGCCGGCGACCTGCAGCGGCCTGCAGGCCAGGTACTCGCCGCCGCCGCTCACGACCGCCGCCGGTCTGCGCGTGCAGCAGGTCGACGGCGGCGCGCGCGACCTCGTCGAGCACGTCCTGCAGCTCGGCCCGGTCGAGCCGCCGGTTGAGCTCGACGGCGAACGACTGCAGCCGCTGCAGGCGGCGCGCCAGCCGGTCCCGGCGCTCGGCCGTGGCGCGCTGCTGGTCGAAGAGCCGCGCCTTGTCGATGGCCAGCGCGGCGAAGCGGCAGATGGTGCGCGCCAGCTCGACCTCGTCGTCGCCGCAGCTCGCGCATCTCCTGCGTGTCGAAGAGCTCGACCAGCGCGATCACGCGGTCGCGGATGCGCAGCGGGATGCTGAGCTGGGTCTTGTAGCGCCGCGCGACGTACTCGTCGCGCTCCAGCGTCGTTGAGCCGCGGGTCGTCCGGCGAGGTGATGAACACCGGATGGCGGCTCGTGACGGCCAGTGACGCTCGACGCGAAGTAGTCCAGCCCCAACTCGTGGCCGACCCACTCGCCCGCGTCGAAGGCGCCGTCGTCGTAGCTGACGAGGATGCGCAGTCGTCCCGCCTCCTGATCGACCTCGTAGATGTCGCAGACGTGCATGCGCAGCGCCGTCGACGCAGACGCGTGACGACCGCCTCGCAGCACCTCCGCCATGTCGAGGCTCTGCGCGAAGTCGAGGCTCGAGTCGCGCACCAGCTCCAGGTCGCGGCGCCGCGTGTCCGAGCTCGACCATGAGGCGCACGTTGTCCACGGCGATCGCCGAGGTAGCGGGCGAGGCCCTCGGCGAGGCTGATCTGCTCGTCGCTGTACTCGCCCGCCATGCTGCGGCCGGTTGTAGACGAGCACGCCCATCTCGCGCTCGAGGGCGCGCATGGGCACGACGAGCACGCGCTCGAGCCGCAGGTGGGCGCGCGAGCGGCGCCGAGCGGCGCCGGGTCGGCCGACGGGGAAGTCGCGGATCACGGCCGCCTCGGCGCGCATCGCCTCCGCGGCCAGCGGCAGGTCCGCCTCGTCGGCCGACCAGCTCGCGCGCGTCCACGCCGAGGCCGAACCCGGCGCGGCCGCGCCACATCGCCGTCCTCGAGCAGCAGCGAGGACGCCGCCGGTGGCGTCGAGCTGCTCGCCCAGGCGCTCGAGCGCGTACTCGAGCAGCTCGTCGAGATCGTCGCGCGCGCGGCCGCTGGCGAGGATGTCCGCGCCGGCCTCCGACAGCTGCGCGCGCAGCATCGCGTACTCGCTGATCGTGGAGAGCCGCTTGATGAGGTAGGCGAGCACGACGAGACCGACGCCGGCGATGACGCCGTACAGCAGGTTGAAGGCGTTGTCCGCCGTCAGATGTCCTGTGCCGCCCAGAACGAGGATGGAGAGGCCGAGGCACAGGAAACCCGCCAGCGCGGCCACGCGCGACCTGGCCGGCCAGGGCCAGCAGCGACAGCGGGAGGAGGTAGAAGCCGGCCATGACGACGGGGTGCACGGACACGTCGAGCGACGAAGACGACGCCGATGGCGGCCCAGGCCACGACGCCGACAGAGCACGGTGTGACGCCGCAGCCATGCGGTGCGGAGGACGAGACGCGGTTGGCGTCGCCCGAGCGATGCGTAGGTGACGTGTCGGTCCGCCGGTGTCACGACAGCCCC
This sequence comes from uncultured Thermoleophilia bacterium, assembly GCA_963707335.1. Taxonomy (GTDB): domain Bacteria; phylum Actinomycetota; class Thermoleophilia; order UBA2241; family UBA2241; genus CAIXSE01. The sequence goes on from CAVPQD010000027.1 coordinate 97,469, forward strand.
CCGCGACGGAGGTATGCGCAGACCGAAGCCTGCGGGAGACGTCCATCCTACTACGATGTCAAGGGATGAGCGGGATCGCCCGACCGGCGTCGCCGCCTGCCGGTCAGGTCCGCGCCTCGAGCCGCGCGAGCACCTTCTCGGAGCGCAGCTCGCGCAGCGCGTCGCGCGCGACCCAGCGCATGCTGCGCGCGGCCGGGTCCTTGCGGTCGGCGGCGGCGAGGGTCTCGGCCGCGGCCAGGATGGCCTCGGCCGTCGCCAGCGCCGCCGCGTGCAGCGTCAGGTTGCGCTTGCCGATGTTGCGCAGGGCCCAGTTGACGGCCTTCTTCACGAAGTTGCGGTCGTCCCCGGCCTCGCGGCGCACCAGCTCGAGGATCTCGAGGAAGAGCTCGTCCGGCGCCTTCTTGTCCTGCACGGCCAGCGCGGCCGCGTGGCGAACGCGGCCCGCTTGACCCACTCGTCCTGCGCGCCGCTCCACTCCCGCACCTCGTCGCAGGCGAAGGCTGTCTTGTCGAACAGGTTCGAGGTGACCTGGTCGCACACGTCCCACGAGTCGAAGCCGGCGGCCCAGGCGTCCATCTGCGCCGCGCGTCACGCGAGCCGGGTCGTCGACCATGCTGGCCAGAGGCGCGCCTCGTGGTTGCCCGTCTCCCACAGCGCGAGCGCCAGCTCGTGGTCGCGGCCGCAGCGGTCTCGGCCAGGCGCCGCAGCTCGTACACCGACACGCCGAAGGCATCGTCGACCTTGATGCCGTACCGCGCCATGCCGGCGCGGTTCGCCTCGCTGGCCATGCCGGCCAGCTCGGCCATGAGCGCTGCGAGGCGCTCCTCGGTCGCCGTCTGTGCTGTCGGGTCGTCGGCCATCGCCACGCCATCCTACATCGGTACGGGAGCGCGCAGACTGGGTGTTGCCACGGCGGGCAACGAGGTCAGCCGGCTCCCCGCAGCTCGGCGTCGGCGGCCGCGAGGACGTTCGTCAGCGCGGCCGCCACGTCCCCATCGAGAGGCTCCGGCCGGTACTCGCGCCAGAGCCACTCCGCTTTCTCGCGCGCGACCTCGACGGGATCACGGAAGCCGCCGCCCTCGGGCCTGAGCTGATGCGTGACGGCCGGGACCATCGCTTCGCGCATGTGCGTGCGCGTGTGGCTGTGGCCGAGGAAGTGCCCGCCGGGCCCCACCTCGGCGATCGCGTCGAGCGCCAGCGCTTCGTCGTCGAAGGCGGTGTCCATGAGCGCGAAGCGCACGCGCCGGTAGATGTCGTCGCCGAGGATGAGGTGCTCGGGGTAGAACAGCGTGTACACGTTGACGAGGCCGATGGAGGGCAGCAGGTCGCTGCCCTCCTGGGCCGCGAGCGCGAGGTCCAGGGCCTCCTCCACGCCCGCCTGCCAGGTGCCCGGCGCGGGCGAGTCGGTGCCGCAGGCGGCCGACTCGGCCGGCAGACCCCAGTGATGGACGAGCTCGGTCGCCAGGGAGCGCGCCCGCAGGTCCTGGGGGAAGCTCACGAAGCCGCCGGTGCGCGGGTCGGCGAAGCTCTGGATGATCGAGCCGAGCACCGGCGCGCCGGGGTGAGCGAGCTGCAGCAGGACGGTGCCGGCGATGAGCTCGGCGCAGCCGAGCGCGAAGGCGCCGGCGCGGGTGGCGGGCGCGGTGGTGCCGAGCGTCGGCATGGTGACGAAGCACACGGGCACCCCGGCTCCGGCGAACACCAGCGCCGCCTCGATGCCGTCCCTGTCGAAGACGAGCGGCGAGATGGTGCCGATGAGGTCGCTCATCGGGGGCCGGCGGCGGAGCCCTTCGGGCCCGCCGGCCACCGCCGTCGCCATCTCCAGGGCGTAGCGCGCTTCGCGCTCACCGTTGACCATGCCCTGCAGGTGCTTGACGGTGTTGTTCCAGCCGGCGTCCAGCTCGTGCAGCTGCGCCGTCTCGCCGCAGTCGCCGGCGCTCAGCGTCGGCCACCAGAAGGCGATGCTGCTCAGGTAGTCCTGCAGCCGCGTCACGTCGGCGAGATCCGCCTTCGTCGAGGTGCGCCGCCGGCGCGTCGAGAAATCGATGATCTCGACGCCACAGCCATCGGTCGTGCAGTAGGTCCTGCCGTCGCCGACGGCGATGTCGCACGACGGGTCGCGGGCGCCGAGCGTGAACGTGCGCGGCGCGCGCGCCATGGCCGCGAGCACGAGGTCCGGTTGGAACCTGACGACCTGCGTCGCCTCGTCCACCCGCGCCCCGTGCTCGCGCAGCAGCGCGCGCGCCGCCTCGGAACGGAACTGGACGCCCACGCGCTCGAGGATGTCCAGCGTCGCCTGCTTGAGCCGGTCCAGCTGCGCGACGCTGTGGTACGTCGTCGTGAATGCGCGCGTGAGCGGCTCGATCGCCGGCCGGATGATGGTATCCACGACTGCCCCCTGACTCGCTCGGCCATTCATACCAGAAGCCCCACGCGCTCACCAGATGGGCAATCCTTGCAGGTCTTTCCGCGCGGGCCTGCGCGAACTTGGCGTGCCGCGCCGGCGGGCCTTACTCGTGCCTCCGCCGTCTGCTACGGTTCGCGCCATGCAGCCGACCGCCCGGGACATGCAACGCGAAAGCGACGCGGCTCGTCCGCTCGTGATCGCCAACCCGGCCGCGCGCCGTGGCCGCACCGGGCACGAGCTGGCCGATCTGCTGGCGCCGCTCCGCTCGGCCCTCGGCGACGTGGACGTGGCCGAGACGACGCACGCGGGCCACGCGCAGGAGCTGGCCGCCGCGGCCGCAGGCGAGCGGCGGCCCCTCGTCGTCAGCCTCGGCGGCGACGGCACGCTCAACGAGGTCGTCAACGGCCTGTTGGGCGGACCCGGGGCCGCCCCGAGCACCGTCGCGATCGACGCCGGGCCCGATGGCGCCTGCCCACCGCCCGCCGCCTCGCTGCCGCGCCTGGGCATCGTCGCGACCGGCACGGGCGGCGACTTCGGCCGCTCTCTCGGCATCCCCCACCGCCTCGAGGCCTACGTCGCCGCACTCGCCTCCGGCCGCGAACGCCCCATCGACGTCGGCCTCGCCCGCTTCGCCGGGCGCGACGGCAGTGCGCAGCGGCGCCACTGGATCAACGTGCTGTCGGGCGGCATCGGCGGCCTCGTGGACATCTACAACGAGACCGCGCCGCACTGGATGAGCGGCCGCCTCGCCTACGGCCAGGCCGCCCTTCGCGGCATCTTCACATGCCCGCGGGTGACGCTGCGCTGCCGCTCCGTCCTGGCCGACGGCGGCTCCGACGAACGCCTCATGCACGCCCACGCCGTCGCCGTCTGCAACGGGCACACGTTCGGCGGCGGCATGCTCATCGGCCCCGTGGCGCGCCCCGACGACGGTCTGCTGCAGGTCGTGAGCTTCGAGACGCGCACCAAAGCGCAGCTCCTGCGCCGCTTCCTCACCGTATACCGCGGCACCCACGTGCTGGAGGAAGGCGTGAACAGCCTCATCTGCCGCTCGGTCGAGCTGACGCCGGTCACGGAGCATGCGCCGGCCGAAGGCGACGGCGGGCGGGACGCGCGCCGTCCCCGGACCTCGGGGCACGGCGTCTTCCCGCTGGACATCGACGGCGACGCGCAAGGCGACGTACCCCTGGCCGTGACGCTGCTGCCCGGCGCGCTGCTCGTGCGCGCCTGAGGCGGCGCCGTTCGCGCGCGCGCCGCACGGAGGCAGCGCCTCGTTCGCGCGCCCGGGGCCGCGAGGCGCGGCCCGCTCGCAGCGAAGCGGCGGGGGCGGCGCGACCTCTTACGTCGACGCGCCGCCCCCGCCGCTCCCGCTCACTGTGGCCGCCGCACGGGCGGCCCGGTCAGCTCCCTCAGGGGCGATGGACGGGCATCATCCCCTTGCCGGGTCTTGCGAACGTGCCCGGGTTGAACTGGCTCTTGTGACCACCGACCGCGAACGACCCGAACACGGTGGCTACGTCGCGGCTCCCGCAGTTGGGGCACACCGCCTTGTCCTCACGCTCGCCCGACGAGGACATGATCTCGAAAGGCTCGCCACAGGCGTTGCACTTGAAGTCGTAGAGAGGCATCTCGCTCCTTGCTTCGATGCGCGAAAGTCCAGCGTCACGATAAGAGATACCACCATCACGCTACCCTCATGCCCTCCTGCTCTCGCGGACGGGATGCAGCAACGCGCGCCAGCTGGACGTCAACGACGGCGTCGCGGCGTGGAGCGACGGCCACAGCGTGAAGGCGACGAAGCCGCCGCACGAGTGGCTAGGGTCAGGCGAAGGGCAGGACGCGAGAAGCGGAAGGGGGCGGCGGGCTGTGCCCGCCGCCCCCTTCGCATCACTGCCTACGCTCGTTCCGGACTACCGGATCGACGGCAGGACAGCGTTGACCCCATCGAGCGTCCGTGACATGGCGTCGAGGCGGTCGTTCAGCTGGTTGACCTCATACGTGCGCATCACGCTGAGGCTGGCGGCCGCGGCCGCGTAGGCGCCGTCGTCCACCTTCTGCATGGCGGGCACGACGTCCAGGTACGGCGACAGGTGGCCCTGGGCGCCCCAGAACAGGCCGCCCTCCCACCCGGGCCGGTGGGTGGCGAGCTGCATCAGGTAGTTCTCGTAGCTGAAGTCAAGAGCGTACGGGGCGGTGATGCCCACACCCTTCAGGCTGTCGAGAACGGCGGCGTCGTCGACAGGATCGGCAGCCAGCCCGGCCAGAGCCGCGTTGAGCTGCTCGAGGTCCCACTGCACCTGGGCGTGCGGGTACGCGGTGGTGTCCCACACGTCGAGCGCCGTGAACGCCTTGTTCACGCGCTTCTCGACCTGCATGAGCAGATCGTTGGCCGTGGCGCGCCGGTACGCGGGGATGTGCGCGCTGCGCGCCTTGAGCGCAGCCGAACGGTCCGCGAAGCGAGCGATCGCGGCCTCCAGGCGGTCGACCTTGGCTGCGCTGGCGCCGTCGGCCTTGAGCGCATCCCCGTCGACGTTGCCGTCCAGATCTGCGGCGCGAGCCGTCAGGTCGTACGGCAGCAGGCCCCTATCGAACTGCTTCGCGATACCGAACACCAGCTTGTTGATGCCGGCGAGGTAGTCGTAGTCCATCAGATCGATGGTGTCGAAGTTCGTGTGGTACCACTTGCTGCCGTACTCGCCGGTGCGTGCCCGGAAGTACATGCTGGGCACGCCGGCCGCCGTGAACGTCCACTGGTCGTTCCAGCAGTTCACGTTCTTGATGTTGTAGCCGTTCGGCACGAGCGCGGGACGCGCCGCCGCGGCGGCGTCGATGAGGTACTTCACCTCCGGCGTGGCCCTCGTCTCCATGATGGCGCCGTTCTGCGCCATGGACTCGAGGTTGAGCATGAGGGCGGTGCGGCCCGCCCAGCCCGGATGCCGTTGGGTGATGGCGTGCCAGGCGCCGATGAGCCAGTCGTAGTAGGCGTCGGTGGCCCCGTACTCCTCGCCTGTCGTGAACAGGAACGTGATGTCGCGTGCGTTGCGGTAGCCGCTGAGCTTCATGGCCTTCGCCATCAACATGCCGCACGTGATCCCGCCGGTGTCGTCCAGGCCGGCGTGGAAGTACGCGTCGTGATGGGCGCCGATGACGATGCGGCCGGCGCCCCTCACGCTGCCGGGCAGCGTGGCGACGACGTTGTAGCCCTTGCCGCCGTCGCGCGCCAGCGTCATCTCGCAGTCATTGACCATGGTGGCTTCGAGGCTCGGATCGCCCACGAGCGCGGCCTTGAGCGCCGTGCCGTCGCTCTGCGAGATATACACGACGGGAGCCAGCGCGTAGCGGTACTCGGCGTCGAACGAACCGAGCGCGGTCGGCTCGGCGTAGTAGGCCTCGTCGGCGGCGATGCCGGTGTAGACGATGCCGGCCGCGCCGGCGAGCGCGGGCTCGGTCCACTGCCAGTTCATCCAGTAGGCGGTCAGCTTCGCGTCGACGATGGCGATCTTGCCCGTGAGATCGCCGGCGGCGATGACCTCGGGTGCGGTGCCGCCGCCGACGTAGACGAGCTGACCGGTGATGCCGCCGGGCGGCGTGCCGCGCACGCCGCCGAACGTCGAGGCGACGTACGTGGTCTGCCCCACGGTAACGCTTGCGCCCTTGAACTCCATCCTGTCGAGCGGTACGGCTTCAAGCCTGACGTTGAAGCCGAGCGCCTTGAGCTTTGCGGCGAGGTACTGCGCTCGCGCCGTGTCGGCGGACGAGCCCCCGAAGGCGAAGCCGATGTCCGACGTGCCCTGCTGCGTGAGCCAGGTCTCGATGGTCTGCGGATAGCCGTTGTCGACGAGCCTGTCGACGGCCTGACCGTAGGTGAGCGCCGATGCGACCGCCGGCACGACCAGCAGCGCGACCAGCGCCAGAACGAGCATGAACCAGACGCGAGGTCTCACGTTCCCTCCCCATGGCAGATGGACGAACCCGAACAGCGAGCGATCCCCATGCGCATCCCTCCTCCCCGCGGCCGGCCGCCTGCGGTCGCGGTCACGCGTCGCGAAAGCTGCAGGAACAGGGTCCAGCGCCCCACATCCCGCCGACCCCAGGGGAGATGTGGAACGGCTTCGCCTCCACACCACACAGTCTAGAGTGCGGCCGCCGGGCAGCACAATGCTCTTCCCACGATGCGGCCGCCGCTTCGGCAGACCGGGGGATCGGCACACGACGCGGGGGCGGCGGGGCGCGCGCTGCTCGCCCCGCCGCCCCCGGCTGACGACTGCGTCTGCTGCTACGCGGCCTCTCTGGCCGCCCGCTGCTCCGCCCGCGCCTCGGCCAGGAAGCCCTCCCGCCAGCTCGGGTAGCGGAGCTGCCAGCCGAGCGTGGTCTTCGCCCTCGCGTTGGACGCGCCGCGCTGCTGCGTGGCGCGATACACGAAGTGCTCGCGGCCGATCGCCATGACGATGAAGGCGAACACGTGCCGCGGTGGCGGCGCGCCGATCGTGCTGGCGTAGAACGGCACCCACTCCGACTGCATGGCCGGGCGGTCGTCGCAGACGTTGTACACGCCCGGCGGCGCGTCGAGCGCCAGCACCGTCGCGCGGGCGGCGTCGTCGACGTGGATGAACGACGTCCGGCCCTGGCCGTTGCCGATGATCGGGTAGTGCCGCTTGCGGACCTCGGCGGCGATCGAGCCGTCGCTCGCGAACGAGGTCCCGGGACCGTAGAAGGCGCCGTAGCGCAGGGCCACGCCCTCGACCATTGGCGCCTCCAGGACGATCCGCTCCAGCTCCAGCACTGAGGTCACGTTCTGGCGGCGCGCGGGGGGCACGTCCGGATCGAGGTTGAGCGGGTCGTCCTCACTCTTCACCCAGCCCAGGTGCGGGGCGTAGACGTGCGCATAGCTCTGGGCGACGATGCGCCGCGCCCCAGCCGCCACTGCGGCGTCCACCAGGTTACGGGCGCCTTCGGTGCGGATGCGGACGTTGGCGGCGAACTCTTCGGCCGCGCCGCGCGGCCCGAGCCGTTTGCCGAGGTCGCTGAGCTCGTCGATCACGACCTCGGGCTCCGCGCTGGCGACCAGCGCGGCGAGGTGCTCGCGGTCGTAGACGTCGCCCGCCACGCCGTGCGCACCCTGCCGCTCCAGGCTTGCGGCCCGCTCCGTGCTGCGGCTCAGGCCGGTCACCTCGTGGCCGGCGTCGACGAGCAGGGGGATGAGCCGGCGGCCGATGGTGCCTGTGGCGCCGGCTACGAAGATCTTCACGTCGTTCCTTTCCGTGCCGTCGGTGGGCTGCCTCGTCCACCGTTCATGCAGGATGTTTTCCCGGGCAAGGGCCTGTCCGGCCGTTCCGCCTGTCACAGAACGTGCGCGAGCCGTTGCGCGACCGCTACGCCGCCCTGGCCACCGATTCGCGTTCCCACGCCTCCGCACGGAAGCCTTCCCGCCAGCCGGGGTAGCGGAGCTCCCAGCCGAGCACCTCCCGAGCCTTCTCGTTCGAGGCCCCACGCTGGTTCGTGGCGCGGAAGACGACGTGCTCGCGATCGCGCATGATGACCAGCGGGGACACAAGCCGCGGCGGCGGAGCGCCGATGACGTCCGCGTAGAACGGCGCCCAGTCAGCCTGGGCGGCCGGGTCGTCGTCGCAGATGTTGTACACACCGGGCGGCGCGTCGAGCGCCAGCACCGTGGCGCCGGGCGGCGTCGTCCACGTGCACGAACGAGGTCCGTCCCTCGCCCTCGCCCACCACGGGGTGACGCTGCCTGTGGAACGCCTCGGCGACAGAGCCGTCGCTCGCGAACGGGGTGCGGGGCCCGTAGAAGGCGCCGTAGCGCAGCGCGACGCCCTCGATGCCCGGTGTCTCCAGCACGATGCGCTCCAGCGCCCGAACGGACTCCACGTTGTGGCGTCGTGCCGGGGGCGTGTCGAGGCCCAGGTCCATCGCGTCCGACTCGGTCTTCACCCAGCCCGGGTGTGGCGCGTAGACGTGCGCGTCGCTCTGGGCGATGACGCGCCGCGCCCCGGAAGCGACCGCGGCGTCCACCAGGTTGCGGGCCCCTTCAGTGCGGATGCGCCTGCTGGCCGCGAACTCGGCGTCGCTGCCGCGCGGCCCGAGCCGCGTGCCCAGGTCGCTGAGCTCGTTGATGACGATCTCGGGCCGCACCGCGTCCAGCAACTCGAACAGGCGTGGGCGGTCGAACACGTCGCCGGCCACAGCGCCCGCGCCCTGCAGAGGGAGGAGGGCCCACACCGGCCTGCGAGTCATGCCGATCACCTCGTGACCGGCCTCGACGAGCAAGGGCACAAGCCGGCGCCCGATGGTCCCTGTGGCGCCGGCCACGAAGATCTTCATTCCGGTACCTTCCGCGTCGGGAGGTGGATCCGCGATCCACGGGTCATGCGTAGTCATTCCCGGACGGCTGGGTAGGCGGCGCCGCGTCTGTTGGGAGAAGACGGCGAGGGGGCGGCGGGCGCCATGGCGCCCGCCGCCCCCTCGCGTCTCACGTCTCAGTACTTGTCCGGCGGCGGCGAGGAGAACGCCGCCGTGAACACCTGCTCCACGTCACGGCTCTTGCACTTGGGGCACACCGCGCGCTCCTCCTGCTCGTCCATGTGGCAGGTGACCTCGAACGTGGTGCCGCAGTTCTTACACTTGTAGTCGTAGGTGGCCATCGCCCCTCCCCGCCGCGTCGTCCTGGATCGTACCCTACTGTCACCGTACCGCAGAGTGGGGCACCGGTGTGCCGTTGAGTCGCCGCTCACCTCCCCGGTCAGGCGGCACGCTTCTCCCCCTCCGCCAGAGCGCGCTCGATGCGCCGGTCGGGCACCAGCCAGATGGCCGCGACGACCACGTACAGCCCATAGGCGATCCACGGCTCCACGAACGCCGCCGGCAAGGCGATCAGATAGATGATCGGCGACGCCTTGCCCTTCAGGTCGCGGCCGACGGCCCGCGCCAGCAGCGAGTCCCGTCCCTGCATGTGGATGATGGCGCGCTGCAGGATGTAGTAGGCCACGGCCGCCAGGAGCAGCACGACGCCGTACAGGGCGGCCGGCGCCGCGTCGAGCGGGTTCTCCCCCATCCAGTTGGTCACGAAGGGCACCAGCGACAGCCAGAACAGCAGGTGCATGTTCGCCCACAGCACGCCGCCGGACACCCGCTCGGTGACGAACAGCATGTGGTGGTGGTTGTTCCAGTAGATGGCGAGGTAGACGAAGCTCAGCACGTAGCTGAGGAACACGGGCAGCAGATGGGCAGCCCGGAGGTCGGCGAACGTGGCGGCGTGCGCGCCCTCGGACGCGGGCACGCGCAGCTCCAGCACCATGATGGTGATGATGATGGCCAGCACGCCATCGCTGAAGGCTTCCAGCCGGCTGGTGCTCATGCTGGACAAGGTGGCCCCGCGGGGCTTGCGGCCAAACACCCCCAGCCAGACTCGTCGCGGTGCGCGGCACGGCTCGCTCCGGCACACGCCCAGCGCCACGCTCGAGGGTATCGAGGCGGCTTGCCGCTACGCGGCGTCGTCAAGGGCCGCGACGGCTCTCAGGGCGAGCTCGGCGCGGTCCACGCCGGCCGCGTCCAGGGCGCGCACCACGGTGCCGCCCTCGGCGTGCAGGACGCCGATCAACAGATACAGCGAGTCGAAGCGCGGGTCGCGGCGCGCGGCGCGCGCCTTGAGCCCGCGCCGGAACGCGAGCTTGGCCGACTGCGCGAGGCGAAGCTCGCCCGTGAACGGCAGGCGCGCGTCAGGCAGCCGGAAGCCCTGCAGCAGGACGCCGACGGCGCCGAGGCTGCGCTCGAACTCCAGGTCGAGCGCGTCCAGCACTCCCTCGCGGGCGAGCCCCGCCTCGGCCAGCAGGCTGTAGGCCGGCCACTGCGGCGAGGACGCCAGGGCCAGCAGCAGGTGCTCCGCCTCCACGCGCGGGCTGCCCAGTACATTGGCCTCGGCGCGGGCTCGCGAGGTCACGTCTTTGACGAACCGTCGAGTGTCCGGGGCACGTTCAGTCACCGCTCCTCCTCGTCTCTCTTTCGGCGGCGGTCAGCCGCTTCGCGTACTTCTTGTGCACGGCCTGCCGCGTCACCCCGAGCGCCTCGGCGACCTCGCTCCAGCTCCAGCCTTGACGCAGGGCGCGCTCCACCTGCGCCGCCTCCAGCAGGTCGGCCAGGCGGCGCAGCGCTACGACCGCGGCGAGGCCGTCGCCGGGATCGTCAGGCTCCTTGTACTCCGTCGGCAACATGCCGCAACTGTAGTTGACATGTGCCCTTCTGTCAACCAGAGTTGCGCCCGCACACTGCGACCGCCGGACTGCTCTGTTCCGCCCCGGCTGGTAGCGGCGCGTCGACCCGCTTAACGGCACATCGCACCCCGCACGATGAACGACGTGCTATCGTGCTGATAGGACCCGCGATGGTGGGCGGGTCCGTGGTGGCATGTGGGGGGCGAGACGCCATGGGCACGACACGGCGATCGTTCATCTTGGGCTCCACGGCGCCGAGGTGGACCACTGGACGACGCCACGCCCCTGTCCCCCTGCACGCTCTCGGCGGCGGAGACCCGTCATGAGTACCTGCGCTCACCACTGGTCGATGGTCGACGTCCGCAGCGGCTACCTCGTGGTGGAGGGCTGCTACCACTGCGGCGCGCGCAGCTCCTTCTTCAGCGACGAGCCGGCCCCGCCGATGGACGAGTACCGCGAGGGCCCGCACATCTGGGAGTACCTGTCGGACAACCAGGCGGTCATGTTCGGCCTGCGCTGCGACACGTGCGGCCATACCGCGGACCTCCACGGCATGACGGGCCTCATGATGTCCACCTGCGAGGACCCCGACTGCGAGGTCGGCCGTCTCGCCCTCGAGCTCGGGACCAGCGCCTCCGTCTACGTGGCGCTGTGCGGCGACTCGAGCCACACCTCAGGCCGCTGCGTCAGCGACGAGGGCGTGGCGGCGCTCAGCGACTACTTCAACCAGGGACGGCGTGCCGGCAGCAGGCGCATCGTCGTCGTCCCCTGCAACATGCGCAGCGACGCCGACTGCTGCCGTGGCATCGTCATCGCCGACGCCGGCCTCACCGAGCTGTGACGGCGCCGGGCCAGAGCGACCTCACGAGGGGGGACACGCCGTGAAGATCTCCGAGATCGTCGAGAAGACCGGGCTCGAGGCGCTGGGCGCCTGGGAGGACGGCGACATCCCCGCGGTCTACGTGTCGGACATGGCATCGGACATCATCACCGGCGCCCCGGGCGGCTGCCTCCTGCTCACCCTGCAGACGCACAAGAACCTCATCGCCGCGGCCAACGTCGTCGACGCCGGGATGGTGGTCTTCGCGCACGGCAAGCGCCCGGCGGACGACGTGATGGAGCTCGCCGCCCGGGTGAAGATCGCGCTGTTCTGCACGGCGGACGACACCTGGTCGTACGCCTGCAGACTGTTCGAGCTCGGCATGAGGTGAGACGTCCGTGGCGGCCGATCCCTGGCCGGGCATCCTGCGGGGGGTGCAGGGCGACCAGTCCGACCTCGTGCCGGTGCTGCACCGCGCGCAGACCGAGTTCGGCTATCTCTCGCCCGAGACCGTGCGCCACATCGCCCGCCGGCTGAGGCTCTCCGAGAGCGAGGTCTTCGGCGTCGCCACGTTCTACGCGCAGTTCCGGTTCACGCCGCCCGGCCGCCACCGTCTGCGCGTGTGCCTCGGCACAGCCTGCCACGTGAAGGGCGGCATGCAGATGCTGGAGACCGTGGAGCGGCGGCTGGGCGTCGTCCCGGGCGAGACCACCGCCGACGGCGAGTACGACGTCGAGCGCGTCGCCTGCCTGGGATGCTGCGCCCTCGCCCCGGTCGTGACCCTCGACGACGCGGTGCTCGCGCAGATGAGCGTGCTCGGGCTGCAGGAGGTCCTCGATGCCCGCGGCCGTTGAGACGCCGACGACCCCGACGCTCGGCGCCGGCGCCGTTGCTGCGGCGCTGGCGGCCGCGCGCGACCCGGCGGCGTCCGTCAGCGACGACGACGCGGCCGAGATCCGCATCTGCGGTGGCAGCGCCTGCCATGCGTCAGGCCGCACTGAGGTGGCGGCGGCGTTCAGGCAGGAGCTCGCCGCGCGCGGCCTGGCCGGAGCAGTGCGTCTCGTGGAGACGGGCTGCCACGGTTTCTGCGAACAGGGGCCTATCGTCGTGCTGCGACCCGACGGCGTCTTCTATCCCCACGTCCAGGCGGAGGACGTCGCCGCCATCGTCGCAGCCAGCGCCGACGGCGCGGTCCACGCCAAGCGCCTGTACAAGGACCCCGCGACCAAGGAGCGCATCGCTCACGAGAAGGACATCCCCTTCTACCGGGGGCAGAGCCGGCGGGTGCTCGCGCTCAACGGCAGGATCGACCCGTACTCGATCGACGACTACCTGGCGCACGGCGGCTACGCCGCGCTGGCGCGGGTGCTCGGCGAGGACGACCCGGACGACGTGATCGCGACGATCGCCGCTTCCGGCCTGCGCGGCCGCGGCGGCGCCGGCTTCGAGACCGCCAGGAAATGGCGCTTCACCCGCGAGGCGCCTGATGACGTGAAGTACGTCGTCTGCAACGCCGACGAGGGCGACCCGGGCGCCTTCATGAACCGCTCGCTCATCGAGGGCGACCCGCACGCGGTGCTCGAGGGCATGCTCATCGCGGCCTTCGCCATCGGCGCTCACGAGGGGTACGTCTACATGCGCGCCGAGTACCCGCTCGCCGTCGAGCGCCTGCGCCACGCCGTCGCGCAGGCGCTCGACCGCCGGCCTGCTGGGCGAGGGCATCCTCGGCACCGGGTTCTCCTTCGACGTGCACATCAAGGAGGGCGCCGGCGCCTTCGTCTGCGGCGAGGAGACCGCGCTGATCGCCTCCATCGAGGGCCGACGCGGCATGCCGCGCACGCGGCCGCCCTTCCCCGCGGTCGAGGGCCTGTTCGGCCAGCCCACCATCATCAACAACGTCGAGACCTCGCGAACGTGCCGTGGATCGTGAACCACGGCGCCGTCGCCTTCGCGGCCCAGGGCACCGACACCTCGAAGGGGACGAAGACCTTCTCGCCTGGTCGGCAAGGTCGGCGAACGCGGGCTGATCGAGGTCCCCATGGGAGCCACCCTGCGCCACGTGATCTTCGACATCGGCGGCGGCATGCAGCGCAGGCCGGCTTCAAGGCGGTGCAGACGGGCGGACCCTCGGGCGGCTGCCTGCCCGAGAGCCTGCTCGACACGCCCATCGACTACGAGAGCCTGGCGCGGCCGGGTCGATCATGGGCTCCGGCGGTCTGATCGTCGTCGACGACGACACCTGCATCGTCGACATCGCCCGCTACTTCCTGGACTTCACGCAGGAGGAGTCGCTGCGGCAAGTGCGTCCCCTGCCGCGTGGGCACCGGGCACCTGGTGGAGATCCTCGACCGCATCTGCACCGGCCAGGGGGAGCTGGCCGACCTCGACCGCCTGGAGCAACTCGCCCGCGCTGGTCAAGAGCAGCTCGCTCTGCGGGCTCGGGCAGACGGCGCCCAACCCGGTGCTCTCGTCGCTCAAGTACTTCCGCGACGAGTTCCTGGAGCACATCGTCGACAAGCGCTGCCGCGCCGTCGTCTGCCGCGACCTCGTCGTGTACCGCGATCATCCCGGGCAAGTGCACCGGCTGCCAGCGCTGCGTGCAGGTCTGCCCGACCGGGCGCCATCACCGGGCCGCGCTCCGAGCCGCACAACCTCGACCCGGACAAGTGCATCAAGTGCCGCTCCTGCTACGAGGTCTGCCGCTTCGACGCCATCGCCGGCGACGCCATCGTCATCGAATCGCGGGGGCAGGATGCCAGGTAGAGCCCCCCATCCGTGCGAGGCGCGCGTCTGCAGCGCCTGACCATCGACGACCGCAAGGTCTCGGTCGCCGCCGGGCACGACCGTGCTGCGCGCCGCGGAGCTCGCCGGCGTCGACGATCCCCTCCCTCTGCTCGCACAAGGAGCTCTCGCCCTTCGGCGGCTGCCGGCTGTGCGCGGTGGAGATCGAGGGGATGCGCGGCTACCCGCTTGCCTGCAGCACGCTGGCGCAGGAGGGCATGAAGGTGACCACCGACAGCGACGACGCTGCGCGAGATGCGCCGTGAGATCCTCCAGCTCATCCTGCTCGCAGCATCCCTCGAGCTGCCTGGTCTGCGACGAGGAGGAGGAGTGCCGGCGCAGCCAGAGGACGATCCGCAAGGCCGGCGTCTCGACCGGCTGCCGCAGCTGTCCGAACGACGGCGACTGCGAGCTGCAGCGCGTCGTCGAGCAGGTCGGCGTGACCGAGATCGCGCTACCCGGTCACCTACCGCGGGCTCGAGGCCGAGCACGACGACCCGTTCTTCGACCGCGACTACAACCTCTGCATCCTCTGCGGGCGCTGCGTGCGCATGTGCCACGAGGTGCGGGGCGCGTCGGTGCTCGCCTTCACGTACCGCGGGCCGCCGACGTCAGATCGGGCCGGCGTTCGGACGTTCGCACGTCGAGGCCGGCTGCGAGTTCTGCGGCGCCTGCGTCTCGGTCTGTCCCACCGGCGCGCTGGCCGACAAGGTCTCGAAGTGGGACGGCAGACCGGACGGCGTCGAGACGTCGACCTGCCCGTTCTGCGCCTGGGCTGCCGGCTCGAGCTGGCCCACAAGGCCGGGTCGCTGTCGCAGGCGCGGGGCGCCTACGACGCCGAGATCAACGACGGCCAGCTCTGCGTGCGCGGACGCTTCTGCCTGCCGGAGGCCGACGCACCATCCGCGATCGCGCCCGCAGGCCGATGCTGCGGCGCGGCGCGTACTTCGCGTGAGGTGGACTGGGACGAGGCGCTCGCCGAGGTCGCCGAGCGAGCTCGCCGGCGTCGCACCGCGACGAGTTCCTCATGCTCGTCTCGGCCGACCTCACCAACGAGAGCCTGTACGCCGCCCAGCGCCTCGTGCGCGAGGCCTGCGCTCGCACGGCATCGACTCGACGGCCCGCGCCGCGCTGCCCGGCGGACCGGGTGAGTGGTCCCGGCTCTTCGCGCTGCCGATCTCGCTGCAGGCGCTGAGCGAGGCCGACGCGGTGATCTGCGCCGGACTGGCGACCCGCTTCTCCTTCTCGGTCGTCGGGGTGCAGATACGCCGCGCGGTGCGGCGCGGGGCGCGGCTGGTCGTGGTCGACGCCCGCGAGTCGACGCTGGCGCGGGCGGCCGATGACTGGCTCCCAGCCGAGCCCGGCGCGGAGGCGGCGGCGCTCACGGACCTCCTCGGCATGCTTGCCGGTGATCCCGCGAGCGGGGGTCACCTTGACGGTATCGAGAGCCGGTTCACCGCCGCCGCACGGCTCCTGGACGGCGCCGCGACGCTCGCCGTCGTCGTCGGCCCCCGCGTCTTCCACAGCCTCGGCGCCGACGGCCTGACCGCGGCGCTCGAACGCTCTGCGGCTCGCGACGGGGTCACCGTCCTGCCGCTGACCCACGGCGCCAACATCCGCGGCGCGCTCGAGCTCGGGGCGCTCGCCGGCGTGCTGCCGGGTCCGCGCCCGGCGCCGAGCGGCCTCACCCTCGAGCAGTTGCGTGAGGGTCGCCGGCCCAAGGTCCTCTACCTGGTCGGCGAGACGCCGTTCGCGACGCGCCCCGACTGCGACTACCTGATCGCCCAGGACCTCTACCTGCCGCCGTTCCAGGTCGACGCCTTCCTGCCGGCCGCGTCCTTCGTCGAGGCGGAGGGCACGCTCACCAACGTCGAGGGCCGGGTGCAGGAGCTGCGCGCCGTGGAGCGCCCGGCTGTCGACCCGGTGCACGGCTACGCTCGCCCGGACTGGCGGATCTTCGCCGCGCTCGCCGTACGGCTCGGCGGCCCGGCGCTGGACGTCACGTCGGCCGCCGGCATGCGGTCGGCCATCCGCGACCGTGTGCCCGGCTTCCCCGCCGAGGGCGACCGCTCGCCGCGGCGGATGACGCCGTTGAGGCCGCCCTCGGTGACGGCAGGCGACGGGGACGGAGGCTGGGCCGCGGCGGCGCCGCCGGTCTCGCCGAGGCGGCCCAGACGCCTGCGGGCAAGGGCCGCTTCATGCTCGATCCCCGAGCCGGCGGCCTTCCGCCACCGCGGCATCGACCTCGCCGACGTCGTCGAGGGGCTCGGCGAGCTCCGCCTGGAGGAGGGGCTGCGCATGAACCCCGACGACCTCGCGCGTCTCGGCGTCGAGGCGGACGGGCCGGTCACGATCCTGCTGGACGGCCACGACCTGGTGCTCGCCGCCCGCCGCCGACCCCGCGTGCCCCCGGGGCGCCTGCTACCTGTCGCGCATGCCGGCGTGGGACGGGCCGCTGCGCCCCGTGCGCGTGCGCGTCAGCGCCGGCGACCGGTCGCGCCGCTCGCGGCGCTCGCCGGTCGCCGCCGGCGTGCGCGTCCCCGCTGGAGGGAGGGACGATGCCGGCGGTCGTTGAGCGGCGCATGATCGTCCCCAACGTGCACGTCCTCACCGTCGAGGCGCCCGACGTCGCCGAGTCCGCCCGCCCGGGCAACTTCGTCATCGTGCGCCCGGACGAGGACGGCGAGCGGATCCCGCTGACGCTCGCCGACTGGGACGCCGAGGGCGGGCACGGTCACGTCGGTCTTCGTGCAGGTCGGCGCCTCGACGGCCAAGCTCGCCCGCCTGAGGGCCGGCGACACGATCCCCACGTACGCCGGCCCGCTCGGCAACGAGACCGAGATCGCGAAGTTCGGCACGGTGCTGCTGCGTCGGCGGCTGCTACGGGATCGGCAGCATCCGCCCGATCGCCGCGCGCCCTCGCGGCGGCCGGCAACCGGTCGTCACGCTCATCGAGGCGCGCAGCTCCTACCTGCTCTACTGGGAGGATCGGCTGGCGCGAGGTCGCGCGACCGCGTCATCGTGATCACGCGCGACGGCAGCCGCGGCTACAAGGGGCACGTGACGCGCCTGGCCGAGATCCTCGACGCTGCGAGGCGATCGCAGCCCGACCGCATCATCGCCAACGGCTGCACCTTCCAGATGATGGAGGTCTGCCGGCAGACCCAGCCGCTCGGCATCAAGACGATCGTCAGCATGAACCCGATCATGATCGACGGCACCGGCATGTGCGGCGTCTGCCGGCTGACCGTCGGCGGCAAGACGAAGTTCGCCTGCGTCGACGGCCCCGATTTCGACGGCCACGAGGTGGACTGGGAGGAGTTCCTCGCGCGGCGCGAGACGCTACAACGCCGAGGAGGTCGAGCCCCTGCACCGCAGCGGCTGCGCCTCCCACTTCTGAGGAGCGAGGTGAGCGCGCGTGAGCAAGGTCGACTAGCGTGCGGCGGCCGATGCCGAAGCAGGAGCCGTTCGAGCGCGTGCGCAACTTCGACGAGGTCGCCCTCGGCTACACCGCCGAGCTGGCCCGCGAGGAGGCCGCGCGCTGCCTCGCCTGCAAGAAGCCCGGCTGCGTCGACGGCTGCCCGGTCGGCATCGACATCCCCGCCTTCATCGGACGCATCGCCGACGGCGACTTCGCGGCCGGCATCACGCACGATCAAGGAGACCAACGCCCTGCCGGCCGTCTGCGGCCGCGTCTGCCCGCAGGAGGAGCAGTGCGAGAAGCGGCTGCGTGCTGGGCAAGAAGGGCGAGCCGGTGGCCATCGGCCGCCTGGAGCGCTTCGTGGCCGACTGGGAGGCGCGAGCAGGGCGCGGTCGAGAGGCTCCGCCGCTCCCGCCCGCTCAACGGCCGGCGCGTCGCCGTCGTCGGCTCCGGGCCGGCCGGCATCACGGTGGCCGCCGACCTGGCCCTGCTCGGCTACGAGGTGACCATCTTCGAGGCCCTGCACGAGGCCGGCGGCGTGCTCACCTACGGCATCCCCGAGTTCCGCCTGCCCAAGGCCATCGTCCGGCGCGAGGTCGACTACGTGCGCAGCCTCGGCGTCGAGCTGCGCCTCGACTACGTCGTCGGCAAGACGCGGACCATCGACCGGCTCCTCGACGACGTTCGACGCCGTCTTCGTCGGCGCCGGCGCCGGGCTGCCCTGGTTCCTGGACATCCCCGGCGAGAACCTGAACGGCGTCTACTCGGCCAACGAGTACCTGACGCGCTGCAACCTGATGAAGGGCTTCCGCTTCCCCGCCTACGACACGCCGCTGAAGCGGGCCGCCCGGGTGGCGGTCTTCGGCGGCGGGAACGTGGCCATGGACTCGGCGCGCACGGCGCTGCCGGCTGGGCGCCGACGAGGTGCACATCGTCTACCGCCGGAGCCGCGACGAGCTGCCGGCCCGCCTCGAGGAGGTCGAGAACGCCGAGGAGGAGGGCGTCATCTTCGACTTCCTCACCCTGCCCGTGCGGCTCATCGGCGACGAGCGCGGCTGGCTCACCGAGATCGAGTGCCTGCGCATGGAGCTCGGCGAGCCGGACGCCTCCGGCCGGCGCCGCCCCGTCGCGATCCCCGGCTCCGAGTTCCGCCTGCGCGATGGACGCGTCCGTCTGCGCCATCGGCAACAGCCCCAACCCGCTGATCCCGATGACGACGCCCGGGCTCGACGTGCGGCAAGAAGGGCAACATCGTCGCCGACGAGGAGACCGGCCGGACCTCGCGCGAGCGCGTCTGGGCCGGCGGCGACGTCGTCACCGGCGCGGCCACGGTGATCAGCGCCATGGGCGCCGGGCCGCAGGGCGGCCCGGTCGATCCACGAGACGCTCAGCGGGAGCGGCGGCTGGGAGGCTGCCGCGGGCGCCGAGCCCAGCGGTGAGGGCAGCGGCGATGAGGCTCTGCGACATCGCCGCCGCCCTCGGCTGCGAGACGCTCTGCGCCGGCGACCACAACGCGATCGACGTCGACGTGGTCGTGGCCTCCGACGGCATGAGCGAGATCCTCGCGTTCCACTGCCCCCACGCCCTGATGCTCACCGGCCTCACCAACATCCAGTCGGTGCGCACCGCCGTGGTCGCCGACGTGCACGCCATCGTCTACGTGCGCGGCAAGCGCCCCACGCGACGCCGGTCCTGCAGCTGGCCCGCGAGAAGGGCATCCCCGTGCTCGCCACCACGCTCGGGATGTTCGACTGCTGCGGCATCCTCT
>CAVPQD010000028.1:0-181209 GCA_963707335.1 uncultured Thermoleophilia bacterium
TCCCCGCGGATGCGACGGAGGGGAGCAGCAGCGCACCCGCAAGAGCCACCATGCAAAGGATGACGATCAATCGTGCCTTCATGGCTCACCCCCGAGCCCAGCAATGAGTACGGCAAGCGGCGCCCGCTGCGCGCCGTTAGAGGTGATATCGGCAGGAGCGGCGGGGAAATTAAGGCGCCGTCACCGGCATCCATCGTCAGGGCAGGCAACAGCCCGCAGGCTTGCGGGGGCGCGGGAAGGGATGTAGGTTCCCTGCGACATGCACAAGAGCCTGACCACCAGGCGGCGGCGGGCGAGGGCCCTCCGCCGCGGACAACTCAGGCGCCGGCGTGCGGTCGCGCTGGTCGTTCTCGTGACCCTCATCGTTCTCGCCGTGTGGGCCGCGTACGCCATTCCGGCGGAGACCCCGGCGCGCATCCCCGCCGCGGCCGCGCTTCCCACCTTCGGAGAGAGCCCGTCTTCCCCGAGGAGCTCGTGGTCGCGCGCCTCGAGGGCGTGGACGTGATCATGCCCGTGCCGCTCGAGGCCAGTACCGCAGTCGCCTACCACTCCGTGGACAACCCCAACACCGTCCCGTTCTCGCCCTCGGGCGAACGCCTCTCGGGAGGAAGCATCGGCGAGAAGCTGGGCGACATCTTCGCCGGCGGCGGCGATCTGCGTTACTACCTGATGGGCCCCGACGGCGACGACGTGTCGTCATCGACCTCCGGACTCGACATCGGCGCCGTGCCGGGCTCGCCGGTCACCAGCCCGGTCACCGGCAAGGTGATCGCCGTCAAGAAGTACAGCATCCTGGGGCGCTACGAGGATGTGGAGGTCGACCTGCAAGTGGCCGACGATCCGTCGCTCGTGGTGATGATCACCCACCTCGGCAAGCCGCAGGTCGAGATCGGCGACGCGGTGCGCGCCGGCGACACTGCGCTGGGCGTGGTGCGGGGCTTCCCCGTGACCCTGGACCAGGCGCTCAGCCGCTACACGTCCGATACCGGCGACCACCTGCAGCTCGTCGCCCTACGCGTCACGCCGGACATCGCGGGACTCTGAGTGGCGGCCCTCGCGGACGTACCGGCCGCCACCCGCGCCGTCATCGGTGGTTCGGGGTCGCTGGCCGCCGACTTCCCGGGCGAGCTGCATCCCGACGCGCGCGTGCTCGAGCATGACCTGGTGTTCGAGACCGCCTGGGGGGAGAGCCCGCCGTTCACGCTGTTCGAGCTCGGCGGGCTGCGCGCCCTTCACGTGACGCTGCACGGCTGGCGCAAGGGGGTGTCGCGGGGGCGCGCGTCACGGCAGGTCTTCAGCGTGCTACATCGCGCCGGCGTGAAGCGCATCCTCTCGGACGCCGGCGTCGGCAGCCTGGACCACTTGCTGGACCCCGGCGACCTGGTGGTCGTGGACGATTTCGTCGACACGACCACGGACCGCGACCGCTACGGTGTGGTCGTCGGCGATCATCTGCTCATCATGCGCGATCCGGTGTGCGCGACGGGCCGGGAGGCGCTCGTGGGCGCGGCTCGGCGGCTCGCGCCGGAGCGGCGGGTGTTCACGCGCGGGACCTACGTCGTGACGGAGGGCCCGCGCTTCGAGTCGCCCGCCGAGATCCGCCATCTGCAGGGCCTCGGCGACGTAGTCGGCCAGAGCTTCTGCCCCGAGGTGTGGCTGGCCCGCGACATCGGCGCCTGCTATGCGGGCGTCTACCTGGTCGTCAACTACGGCGAGGGCGTGGTGAAGGACTGGGAGCACGACGAGCTCGCCAGGCTGTTCACGGAGGACGCCTCGCTCATCGGCAGCATACTGCTGGATGCCCTCGCAGCCCTTCCGGCCGGCGACGATTGCCGCTGCCGGGAGCTGCGCAAGCCGACGCTGCTCAAGTAGCGCTCGTCGGACGTCGGGACGCAGCGGCCGGGCTGCCTCCGGCCGCCGGCCGTTACTTGAGGAAGTACCAGGCCAGCACCGAGATGCCGTTGAACAGGGCGTGCAGGGAGATGCTGGTCCACAGCGACCCCGTGCGGTGATACACCCACGCAAGCCCGAAACCAAGGGCGAACAGCGGCACGAACACGTCCAGCTGCAGGTGGGCGAGGCCGAAGATGGCGGCCGAGGCGGCGGCGCCCCAACCCCAGCCCCAGGAGTTCGCGAACCCGCGGAAGAGGAAGCCGCGGAAGAACACCTCCTCGAAGAGCGGCGCCATGACGACCGCGAGCACCACGAACAGGACGAGCCCCCCCGCGGTGTGGGGGAACTGGTCGACGATCTCCTGTTGCTTGGGGTGGACGACGAGATCGTGGAAGTAGGTCACGGCGTAGACGGCGATGATGGCCGTGGGGATCGTCCAGAAGTAGGCGACGGTGGGCTTGCGAAAGCCCCAGGCTCTGAGGCCGCCGGCGGCGCGTCGCAACGAGAACAGCCAGGCCGCGAACGTCTGCCAGCCGTACGTCACGAACGAGCCGATCAGCAGCACGACCGCGGAACCGACGGTGACGGTGGTGGTCGTGGTCGTGCCGCCGCCCACGCCTGTTGCCACGAGGTAGAGCAGTACCTCGGGAGCGAAGGCGACCGCCAGGCCCGCCAGGCTCTGTGGCCATCCCCACCGGGCCTCGAGTCGCAACGGTCCTCGCTGCTCGGTCGGCACGTGCAGTGAGGACGGCTGCGACGCCGGCGGGTAGGGCGGCGGGCTCACCGGCCAGGGCCCCGGTCCGGGAGCCTGGCTCCAGCCCGGAGGCGGTTCGGGCGCCGGGGGCGGCTCGGGCGCCGGGGGCCACTCCGTGCCCGGCGCCTCGTTGCCCGGCACGGACGGCGGCGGTACGTAGCCCGCCGCGTGGCTGCCCGGCACGCCCCGCTCCTCGGCCGGTCCGGGCGCCGGCGCCGCCGGCGCGCTCCACGAGTCCCGTGCGGCGGCGGGCGGCGACCCGTCCGGTGACTCCGGCGGTGTCGGCGAGGGCGGCTCCTCCTGCGGCGGGCCGCCCTGCTGCTCGTGGTCGTCTATGACGCGCTCCTCTCGACGCTCCGCCCTGCGGTCGTGCCCTCGGGGCGGCGCTCCCACACCGCGCCGCTCGTCGTTTCGCTTCACCGCCGGCGAGGAAGCACAGGGTCATGGGTCTGTTCACCGCGGCTAAGCGTACCAAGACGCGATACCTTATCGAGGTGCCGCACACGGCCGAGGAATGCACCTGGGTCATGGACGAGATCGTCGGCCGCGGCCCCCAGTATCAGAGCATGTTCTGGTGGGGATGTCAGGTGGGCGAGCACCGGGCCTGGGCCTTCCTCGACGGATTCGGTCGCAAAGAGGTGCTCGAGGAGGCGCTCCCGCCGGTGCTCCGCGAACGGGGCATCGTCCATCGGCTCTCGCGTGTGGACGGCCGCGACCTGCGGCGGTTCCACGAGGAAAAGGATGGCACACGGTGACCAGGCCGCCGCTGACGCTTGCCTGGGCGCGGGGCGCCGGCCCGGGCGGGGACGGTTTGCCGGGCTCCGCCCGTCTGCTATACTGCCCCGCCGTGGCCGGCGCGGCTTGACGCTCGCGCCTGTGGGCCCGCCGCGGGCCCCGCGTTGACCCTCGCGGCGGGCTCTTGGTATCCTTACGTGCTTCGTTTTGAAAGGGTGAGGACGTGCGTCAACTCGTCACGCTCGCTTGTCAGGAATGCAAGCGTCGCAACTACCACACGAACAAGAACAAGAAGAACGACCCGGACCGCATCGAGCTCAAGAAGTACTGTCGCTGGTGCGGTACGCACACCGTGCACAAGGAGACGCGCTGACCAAGGCACGTCTCCTGGTGTCCTTTTAGGGCTGTAGCTCAATTGGTAGAGCACCGGTCTCCAAAACCGGGGGTCGGGGGTTCGAGTCCCTCCAGCCCTGCCAATGATTCATCGGAGCGATCGAGTGGCTAAGGCTGTCAGCAACAAAGACAAGTCGGGCAAGGGCAAGGCGGACGGGCGCGCCGGCAAGGGCGCCAAGGCGCCGGCCAAGCGCGCCGACGCCAAGCCGGCGCGCAAGGGCCAGAGCGCGCGGCAGCAGGCGGCGCGCAAGGCCGCGCCCAAGGAGCGCCGCGGCTTCACCAAGTTCCTGCGCGACGTGCGCGTCGAGATGGGCAAGGTCACGTGGCCGACGCGCAAGGACCTCATGCAGTCCACGCTCGTCGTGCTCGTCGCCGTCGCCATCGCCTCCGCGTACACGGGCATCTTGGACTTCGCCTTCCAGGAGTTCATCGACCTGGTCATGCGCGTCATCACCTAAGAAAAAGGCCTATCTTGTACAGCTGGTACGTCGTCAACACATACTCGGGCCACGAGAACAAGGTGAAGGCCAACCTGGAGCACAGGCGCTCGTCCATGCACCAGGAGGAGCGCATCCGGCAGATCGTCGTGCCCACCGAGCAGGTCGTCGAGACCAAGGACGGCCAGAAGGTGACGAGCGAGCGCCGTGTGTTCCCCGGCTACGTGCTGGTGCAGATGGAACTCACCGACGACACATGGTCGCTGGTGAAGAACACCCCGGGCGTCACCGGCTTCGTCGGCGCCCAGAACAAACCCGTGGCGCTGTCGCGCGCCGAGGTCGACCGCATCATGCACACGACGTCCGTGGAGCGGCCCAAGCAGAAGGCCGAGTTCAGCGTGGGCGAGGACGTGCGCGTCACCTCCGGCCCGCTCAGCGACTTCTCCGGCGAGGTCGTGGAAGTCAACCTCGACCAGAGCCGGCTCAAGGTCATGGTGTCGATCTTCGGCCGCGAGACGCCGGTCGAGCTCGGGTTCGACCAGGTCAAAAAGACGTCCTAACGGCAGTAAGCGAGGCAAGCAGTGGCCAAGAAGGTCCTAACCAAGATCAAACTGCAGATCCAGGCCGGCGCCGCGAGCCCGGCTCCGCCCGTGGGCCCCGCGCTGGGTCAGCACGGCGTGAACATCATGGAGTTCTGCAAGGCGTTCAACGCCCAGACACAGGCCCAGGGCAGCACCATCGTGCCCGTCGAGATCACGGTGTTCGAGGACCGCTCGTTCTCGTTCATCACGAAGACGCCCCCCGCCGCCGTGCTGCTGCGCGAGGCCCTGGGCATCGACAAGGGCTCGGGCGAGCCCAACCGCGACAAGGTCGGCACGGTCACGCGCGAGCAGGTGCGCGCCATCGCCGAGACCAAGATGCCGGACCTCAACGCCAACGACATCGACGCCGCCATGAAGATCGTGGAGGGCACCGCCCGCAGCATGGGCGTCGAGGTCGCCGACCAGTGACATGACGGTCGGGCGCCAGCCCGGCCACCGACGTGGGAGGCGCCGACCGCGCCGCTTGCACCACAGGAGGTACGAGAATGGCCAAGAAAGGCCGCACCTACACCGACGCCAAGCGCGCCATCGAGGAGGGCCGCCTGTACACGCCCCTCGAGGGCATGCGCCTGCTCAAGTCACTCCCCGGCGCCAAGTTCGACGAGACCGTCGAGGTCCACTTCCGCCTCGGCGTGGACGTGCGCCACGCCGACCAGATCGTGCGCGGCACCACGGTGCTGCCGCACGGCACCGGCAAGGAGGTGCGCGTGGCCGTGTTCGCCGAGGGCGACAAGGCCCGCGAAGCTCAGGAGGCCGGGGCCGACCTCGTCGGCAGCGACGATCTCGCCAAGCAGATCCAGGAAGGCGTGTTCGACTTCGACATCGCCATCGCCACGCCGGACATGATGGGCACGGTCGGCAAGCTGGGCCGCATCCTCGGCCCGCGCGGCCTCATGCCCAACCCCAAGTCGGGCACGGTCACGTTCGACGTCGGCAAGGCCGTCTCGGACGCCAAGGGCGGCAAGGTCGAGTACCGCACCGACCGCTCCGGCATCGTGCATCTGAGCATCGGCCGGAAGTCCTTCTCGGAGGAACAGCTCATCGACAACTACGGCGCGGTGCTGGACGAGATCGTCCGCGCCAAGCCGGCCGCCGCGAAGGGCAAGTACATCAAGAGCGTCAACATCGCGGCCACGATGAGCCCGAGCGTCGAGCTGGACCCGGCGCGCACGCGCGACCTTATGGAAGACTAACCGACGTAGCGTTGTTGAGCGGCCCCGCCCTGCCGGAGGCATCAGCGGGGACGGACTAGCCGCCGCCGGCGAGCTAACGTGCGGGGCGCCAACGAGCTGGGGGACCGGCTCGGATGTCGAAGACCAGGTGCACCGCACACTGGAGTCGGAGGGCGCCGGCGGCCGCGGCAGTTGCCGGCGCTCCCCAGCTGTTCTATACTGCCGCTTCGCGGCGCTCGGGCGCCGCGGCCGATGAAGGCCGGTGCTCCTGCGGGAGCCCAAGGGATCCGTGAGGGTCCGCCGCCGGAGGCGATGCGAGGATCAGACCATGTCTGCCCGCTTCCGCCCTCGGGAGCGGGTTTTTGTTTGCGACTGCGAGGTCGAGATGCTGAGAAAAGAGAAAGATGCTGTGATCGCCGAGGTGGCGCAGCTGCTGAGCGACAGGGAGAACCTCTTCGTCAGCGACTACCGCGGCCTCACGGTCGAGCAGCTCACCGAGTTGCGCGGCAAGCTGCGCGAGAGCGGCGCCACCTTCAAGGTGGTCAAGAACACGCTCGGCGGCATCGCTGCCGACCGATCCGGGCGCGAGAACGCCAGGGAGCTGCTCACCGGCCCCACCGCCGTCACCTTCTGCGGTGAGGACCTGGTAGCCGCGGCCAAGGCGCTGGCCGACTTCGCCCGCGCCAATCCCCAGCTCGAGGTGCGTGGCGGGCTGCTCAACGCCAGCCTCATCGACGCCGCCGACGTCAAGGCCCTGGCGAGCCTGCCGTCGCGCGACGTGCTCGTGGCGCAGGTGGTCGGCACCATCGCCGCGCCGCTCACGGGCCTGGTCACGGTGCTTCAAGGCACGATCAGCGGCTTCGTCCGCGCTCTCAATCAGGTGGCCGAGCAGCGCGCCGCCGCCGGCGAGGCCTGAGCGGGCTTCACCGAACAACTGTCAAGCATGGCTTTCAAGCCCTACGGCGAGGTGAATTGACAATGGCAGACAAGACCCTTTCGAAGGACGAGCTCATCGCGGCCATCAAGGGCATGAGCGTGCTCGACCTGTCCGAGCTCGTGAAGGCCCTCGAGGAGGAGTTCGGCGTGAGCGCCGCCGCCCCCATGGCGGTAGCCGCGGCGCCGGCCGCCGGCGCCGCCGAGGCCGCGCCGGCCGAGGAGAAGACCCAGTTCGACGTGGTCCTCACCGCCTTCGGCGACCAGAAGATCCAGGTCATCAAGGTCGTCCGGGCCCTCACCGGCCTCGGCCTCAAGGAGGCCAAGGACGTGGTGGAGGGCGTGCCCAGCGCCATCAAGGAAGGCATCACCAAGGACGAGGCCGAGGACGCCAAGAAGCAGCTCGAAGAGGCCGGCGCGAGCGTCGAGGTCAAGTAGAGCTCAGCAGGCGAGTGCTTTGCTGACGGGGGCGGGGCGCCGGCGGCGCCCCGCCCCCGTCGTCGTCTCACGAGCGCGCCGCCCGCAGGCGACCCTGGATGCCGGCGATCGACGCGCCGCTCGGGGCCAGGGCGTTGTCAGTCCGGGCAACACCATATCCCTATGCCTTGCAGGAGGTTTGCGACCGCGTCTTGCATGGCATCATTGGGCGTGGTACATTCATCGACCGTGCGTTATCTGCGGCCACGCCATATTCCCTCTGGCCTGGTGTGCTTCTTTTTTCCGTCCACGCTAGTTAAGAGGAGACTCGCTTGAACGAGCCCCAGGCGCCACGCGTGCGTACGTCTTTCGCCAAGCTCGACCAGCCGCTTCCACTCCCGAACCTGATCGACATCCAGCGCAAGTCGTGGGAGTGGTTCCTCAGCGATGGCCTCAGCGAGACCATCGCAGACATCAACCCCATCAAGGACTACTCCGAGAAGCTGCTCGTCCACTTCGGCGAGCATCAGTTCGGCGAGCCCTCCAAGCCGATCGCCGAGTGCCGCAACAAGGACATGACCTACTCGGCGCCGCTCTCCATGAAGGTCGCCTTCATCAACGAGGAGACCGGTGAGATCCGCGAGCAGTCCGTGTTCATGGGCGACTTCCCCATGATGACGGACCGCGGCACGTTCATCATCCACGGCACCGAGCGCGTGGTCGTCACGCAGCTGGTGCGCTCGCCGGGCGCCTACATCATGGAGCCCAAGCAGGCCGAACGCGAGAAGCAGGTCCTGGTCGCCAACCTCATGCCTCAGCGCGGCTCGTGGCTGGAGCTCGAGATCGACAAGAAGGGCGCCGTCAACGTCCGTATCGACCGCAAGCGCAAGTTCCCCGTCACCGTGCTGCTGCGCGCCATGGGCTACGCGGCCAACGACGAGCTGATCGCGCTGTTCGACGACTCGGTCTACATCAGGAACACCATCGAACGCGACACCACGGGTTCGCAGGAGGAGGCGCTGGTCGAGCTCTTCCGCAAGCAGCGCCCGGGCGAGCCGCCCACGCTGGACGGCGCCACCGCCATGCTGCGCGGCCTCTTCTTCGACCCCAAACGGTACGACCTGTCGCGCGTCGGCCGCCACAAGCTCAACGTGCGCCTGCACGGCGCCATCAAGCCGGAGGACCGGCCGGACGCCGACGTCCGGGTGCTCGTCAACGAGGACATCATCGAGCTCATCCGCCGGCTCATCTCGCTGCCCGGCAAGCTGGGTGTGCCGGACGACGCCAAGGACTACGCGGCCGAAGCCAACGCCTTGCTGGCCACCCGCCGCGAAGAGATCGCGCACGAGATCGACGAGTACGAGCACTTCGGCAACCGCCGCCTGCGCACCGTGGGCGAGCTCGTGCAGGACGCGTTCCGTATCGGCTTGGCCCGTATGGAACGCGTCATCCGCGAACGCCTCACCACCGAGGACCCCGACACGATCGTGCCGGCCACGCTGGTCAACATCCGTCCGGTCGTGGCCGCCCTCAAGGAGTTCTTCGGCTCCTCGCAGCTGTCGCAGTTCATGGACCAGACCAACTCGCTGTCGGGCCTGACGCACCGGCGTCGCCTGAGCGCCCTGGGCGCGGGCGGCCTCACGCGTGAGCGCGCGCCCATCGAGGTCCGCGACGTGCACGCCACCCACTACGGCCGCATGTGCCCCATCGAGACCCCTGAAGGGCCGAACATCGGCCTCATCGGCTCGCTGGCCTCCATGGCGACCGTCGACGAGTTCGGGTTCATCCGCGCGCCCTACCGCAAGGTGGTCAAGGGCAAGGTCAGCGGCGAGATCGTCTACCTTGACGCCTCCGAGGAGGAGCAGGAGTTCGTCGACAAGAAGACGGGCGACGTGCGTTACGTCACCATCGCCCAGGCCAACGCGCCGTTCGATCCCAAGACGGGCGAGTTCAAGCAGGACCTCGTCCTCGCCCGCACCCGCGACGGCGACATCGTGCAGGTGCCGCCGGCGCAGATCGACTATATGGACGTGAGCCCGACCCAGCTCGTGTCGGTGGCCACAGCCCTCATCCCGTTCCTGGAGCACGACGACGCCAACCGAGCCCTGATGGGCTCGAACATGCAGCGCCAGGCGGTGCCGCTGCTTCACGCCGAGGCGCCCTACGTGGGCACCGGCATGGAGTTCCGCGCCGCCGTGGACACCGGCGATGTGATCCTGGCTGAGCGGGGCGGCAAGGTGGCCTACGTCGATGCCGACCGCATCGAGGTGGACGCCGGCAAGGGCGAGGTGGACGTCTACGAGCTGACCAAGTTCATGCGCTCCAACCAGGGCACGCTCATCCACCAGAAGCCGCTCGTGTTCCAGGGCGACAAGGTCGCGACCGGCGCCGTCCTCGCGGACGGCTCCTCCACCGACAACGGCGAGCTGGCCCTCGGCAAGAACCTCCTGGTCGCGTTCATGAGCTGGGAGGGCTTCAACTTCGAGGACGCCATCATCATCTCGGAGCGCGTGGTCAAGGAGGACATGTTGTCTTCCATCCACATCGAGGAGTACGAGGTCGACGCCCGCACCACCAAGCTGGGCGACGAGGAGATCACGCGTGACATCCCCAACCGCTCCGAGGAGTCGCTGAAGGACCTGGACGAGCGCGGCATCGTGCGCATCGGCGCCGAGGTCAACTCCGGTGACCTGCTCGTGGGCAAGGTCACCCCGAAGGGCGAGACCGAGCTCACCGCCGAGGAGAAGCTCATCCGCGCCATCTTCAAGGAGAAGGCGCGCGAGGTGCGCGACACCAGCCTGAAGGTGCCCCACGGCGAGGGCGGCAAGGTCATCGACGTCAAGATCTTCAGCCGTGAGAACAACGACGAGCTGCCGCCCAGCGTCAACGAGCTGGTGCGGGTGTACGTCGCCAAGAAGCGCAAGATCGCGGAGGGCGACAAGCTCGCCGGCCGCCACGGCAACAAGGGCGTCATCTCCAAGATCGTGCCCGAGGAGGACATGCCGCACCTCGAGGACGGCACGCCCGTCGACATCATCCTCAATCCGCTCGGCGTGCCGAGTCGCATGAACATCGGCCAGGTGCTGGAGACGCACCTCGGCTGGGCCGCCCATCTCGGCTTCCGCGCCGACGGCGAGCGCAGCAACCAGGCTGTGCGTCTGGCGTCGCCGGTGTTCGACGGGGCGACGCTGGAGGAGATCGACGAGTTGCTCATCCGCAGCACCGTGGAGAACCCGGACAGCCCGGTCGAGTTCAAGATCAACGAGAAGGAACCGCCCGGTCGCCGCTGCTCAGGCAAGGTGTGGCTGTACGACGGCCGCACCGGCGAGCGCTTCGACAACAAGGTGACCATCGGCTACATGTACATCCTCAAACTGCTGCACCTGGTGGACGACAAGATCCACGCGCGCAGCACCGGCCCGTACTCGCTCGTCACCCAGCAGCCGCTGGGCGGCAAGGCGCAGTTCGGCGGCCAGCGCTTCGGTGAGATGGAGGTCTGGGCTCTGGAGGCCTACGGCGCCGCCTACGTGCTGCAGGAGATGCTCACCATCAAGTCGGACGACACCGTGGGCCGCGTCAAGGCCTACGAGGCGATCGTCAAGGGCGAGAACATCGCCAAGCCCAACATCCCCGAGTCGTTCAAGGTCCTCATGAAGGAGATCCAGAGCCTGGCTCTCGACATGTCGGTCCAGAGCGAGGAGGGCGCGGTCCTCGAGGTGCGCGAGGAGGACGACGACCTGCTGCGCGCCGCCGAGGAACTCGGCATCGACCTCACCGCCAGCCTGCGCCGTCAGCAGGCCGAGACCGGAGAGCTCGAGGCAGCGGGCGTCGACAGCTCCGCGCTGCAGGACGTCATCGGGGCCGGCAGCGGCGCGCTCGACGAAGTCGTGAGCGAACCCGAGCCGGCCGCCGAAGTCGACCTGCTCGGAGCCGTCGTGCGGACCGACCGTGACGAGGAGGAGGAAGACGTGTTCGTCGTCGGTGAAACCGACGACGCGCCCGACCTCGACGGCCTCGGCGACATCCTCGACTTCGACGCGCCGGACGCTGAGTCCGACGACGCCGACGAAGACTGACCCCGCGAAGGCAGAGGGAGCGAAATTGATCGACATCAACAACTTCGACTCGATCCGGATCGGCCTCGCGTCGCCCAAGCAGATCGAGGCGTGGTCCAAGGGCGAGGTCACCAAGCCCGAGACGATCAACTACCGCACGCTCAAGCCTGAGCGCGACGGTCTGTTCTGCGAACGCATCTTCGGCCCCACCAAGGACTGGGAGTGCTACTGCGGCAAGTACAAGCGCGTCCGCTACAAGGGCATCATCTGCGAGCGGTGCGGCGTGGAAGTGACGCGGGCGAAGGTCCGCCGCGAGCGCATGGGCCACATCAAGCTCGCGGCGCCGGTGAGCCACATCTGGTTCTTCAAGGGCGTGCCGTCGCGCATGGGGTACCTGCTCGACATCGCCCCCAAGGAGCTCGAGAAGGTGCTCTACTTCGGCGGCAGCTACGTCGTGATCTCGGTGGACGCCGAGCGTCGCGACAACGACCTGCTGATGCTGCAGGAGAAGATCGACGAGATCAAGGCGCGCTACGACGCCTACGCGGAGAAGCGCGCCGCCGCCATCCGCGACATGCACGGCGAGGTCATCGAGGTCATCGACGGCAAGCGCGCGGCGGACGATTTCCACCGCGACAGCGACCCCGAGGACGAGTTCGGGTACTTCAGCTACTTCGACATCTTCGAGTCGTACCGCCGCATCACCGTCAACGCCGAGGCGCTGGGCCCGGACGAGCTCAAGCTGCAGCGCACCAAGGCGGACAAGCTGCGCGACGACTACGTCGACCGCGGCTACAAGAACGTGGAGCACGCCAAGGACCAGCTGGACAAGGCGTGGGAGCAGTTCAAGACGATCGCGCCGCGGGACGTCATCGGCGACGAGACGCTCTACCAGCAGATGGAGCGCATGTTCGGCCGCGAGCCCGGGTACGAGCCCGAGAGCTTCGGCGTGTACTTCACCGGCGGCACCGGCGCGGAGGCGGTGCGCGAGCTGCTCAAGCGCGTGGACCTGGACGCCGAGGCGGCCGAGCTGCGCGAGACGATCCACACCGCCAAGGGTCAGCGTCAGGCGCGCGCCGTCAAGCGCCTCAAGGTCGTGTCGGCCTTCCTGCGCAGCGGCAACCGTCCCGAGTGGATGGTGCTGGACGTCATCCCGGTCATCCCGCCGGAGCTGCGGCCCATGGTGCAGCTGGACGGCGGGCGCTTCGCGACCAGCGACCTCAACGACCTCTACCGGCGCGTCATCAACCGGAACAACCGTCTCAAGAGGCTGCTGGACCTGCAGGCCCCCGACATCATCGTCAACAACGAGAAGCGCATGCTGCAGGAGGCCGTCGACGCGCTCTTCGACAACGGCCGCCGCGGCCGTGCGGTCACGGGCCCCGGCAACCGGCCGCTCAAATCGCTGAGCGACATGCTCAAGGGCAAGCAGGGCCGCTTCCGTCAGAACCTGCTCGGCAAGCGTGTGGACTATTCGGGTCGGTCCGTGATCGTCGCCGGCCCGCACCTGAAGATGCACCAGTGCGGGCTGCCCAAGATGATGGCTCTCGAGCTCTTCAAGCCGTTCATCATGAGTCGTCTCGTGGCGCGCAAGATGGTGCAGAACATCAAGGCCGCCAAGAAGATGGTCGAGTCGATGGTGCCCGAGGTCTGGGACATCCTCGAGGAGGTCATCACCGAGCATCCCGTGATGCTCAACCGCGCGCCCACGCTGCACCGTCTCGGCATCCAGGCCTTCGAGCCGCTGCTGGTGGAAGGCAAGGCCATCCAGATCCACCCGCTCGTGTGCGCCGCGTTCAACGCGGACTTCGACGGCGACCAGATGGCGGTGCACCTGCCGCTGAGCTGGGAGGCGCAGGCCGAGGCCCGCGTGCTCATGCTGAGCACCAACAACATCCTGTCGCCGGCGCACGGCAAGCCCATCGCCGTGCCCAGCCAGGACATGGTCATCGGCGTGTACTACCTCACCTACCACGCCAAGGACGACCTGAGCGAGGCCAAGCCCGAGGACTTCGACGAGCCGCTGCACGCCTACAGCAACTACGACGAGGTGCAGCGGGCCTGGGAGCAGCGCATCCTGGACCAGCGCCAGGTGCCGACGCAGCGCGCCGCGGGCATCGCCGAGTTCACGCGGCGCCCCATCGTGCTGCGCCAGCCCAACGGTGAGCGCATCGTCACGACGGTCGGCCGCACGCTGTTCAACATGCGCGTCGCCGAGGGCCTGCGCGAAGTGCTGGGCTCGGACTACCTGAGCGACTACGTCTTCATCAACTACACCATGACCAAGAAGGGCCTGGCCGCGTTCATCAACAAGCTGGTGGCCAGCTACGGCGCCAACAAGGTCGCGCGCATCCTCGACGTGTTCAAGGAGGTCGGCTTCCACTTCGCCACGCGCGCCGCGGTCACCGTGTCCAAGAACGACATCGTCATCCCCGAGAAGGAGAAGGCCGAGATCCTGACCTCGCACGAGGGGATGGTCAACGACGTGCAGGAGCAGTACAACGACGGCTTCCTCACCGAGGAGGAACGGCGCAACAAGGTGGAGGAGATCTGGCGCGAGGCCGACGTGCAGATCACGGCGGCCACGAAGGCCAACTTCAACGACCTCAACCCCATCTTCATGATGGCGACCTCCGGGGCCCGTGGCGACATCAAGCAGATCCGCCAGCTCGCAGGCTGGCGTGGGCAGATGTCCAACCCGAAGGGCGAGATCGTCGAGCAGCCCGTGAAGTCGAGCTTCATCGAGGGCCTGTCGGTGCTGGAGTTCTTCATCTCCACGCACGGCGCCCGCAAGGGCCTGGCCGACACCGCGCTGCGCACCGCCGACTCCGGGTACCTCACCCGCCGGCTCGTCGACGTGTGCCAGGACGTCACGATCAGCGACGAGGACTGCGGCACCAAGGAGTGGGTGCCGATGTCGCCGTGGTCGCGGCGTCGCGAGGAGAACCCGGCCCTGGAGGGCGCGGTCCTCGCCGAGCATGTCACGCGGCCGCGCAGCGACCGCGTGGTCCTGCAGAAGGGCACCAAGATCGGTCCGGCGCAGCTCGGCCTGCTCCGCGAGGTGTACTCCGAGCTGCCCAACGCCAAGGTCAGCGTGAAGCGCGGCAAGGCCGCGGCCGAGCGCATGGCCGTCTGGACGCACGAGCCCAACGAGAACCTGCTCGGCCGCCATCTGGGCGCGCCGATCGTGGATGAGGCCACGGGCGAGGTCGTGTTCGAACGCGACGCCCACATCGGCCTTGAGACGCGCGCCCAGATCCTTGACGTCCTGGCGCGCAGCTCGCAGACGGACCCGATGGTCCCGGTGCGCAGCGTCCTCAAGTGCGACGCCGAGATCGGCGTCTGCCAGAAGTGCTACGGCTACGCGCTGGCCAACAACGCCCCCGCCGAGATCGGCGACGCGGTCGGTCACATCGCGGCGCAGTCGATCGGCGAGCCCGGCACGCAGCTCACCATGCGCACGTTCCACACCGGCGGTGTCGCCGGCGCGGACATCACGCACGGTCTGCCCCGCGTCGTCGAGCTGTTCGAGGCGCGCAAGCCGAAGGGCGTGGCGCGCATCGCCGAGGTGGCGGGTCGCGTGAGCATCGAGGACACGGAGCGCGGCTCCAAGCTCACCGTCACGCCCGAGGAGGGCGCGGCCAAGGAGTACGCCTTCGCGCGCCGCACCCACATGATGGTGGAGGACGGCGACTGGGTCGACGAGGGCAGGCAGCTCACGCCGGGCTCGCTGTACCCCGCCGACCTGCTCAAGCACGCCGGCGACACGGCCACCGAGCGCTACCTCGTCAACGAGGTGCAGGAGGTGTACCGCTCGCAGGGCGTGGAGATCAACGACAAGCACATCGAGCTCATCGTGCGCCGCATGATGCGCAAGATCCGCGTGGTCACGGCCGGGGACACGCAGTTCCTGCCCGGCCAGCTCGTCGACCGGCATCCCTTCGGCGCCGAGAACCGGCGCGTGGTGGACGAGGGCGGACAGCCTGCCGAGGGCGAGCAGGTCATCCTGGGCATCACGAAGGCCTCGCTGGCCACGGAGAGCTTCCTGTCGGCGGCCTCCTTCCAGGAGACCACAAAGGTGCTCACCGACGCGGCCATCGAGGGCAAGGTGGACAATCTTGCCGGCCTCAAGGAGAACATCATCATCGGCAAGCTCATCCCCGCCGGCACGGGGCTGCGGCGTTACCGCGGTACCGAGATCTACCCGGCCGGCAGGGCCGAGGCGCTGGCCGAGGCCGACCGCCTGATGAGCAGCGACGGCGACGCCGCCGCCTGGTTCCAGGAGGAGATCGGCGAGCAGTAAGGGCGGCAATATCGGAGGCTGCGGCCGCAGACGGCTTCGTCTTGCGGCCGCAGCCGCCTTTCGCTAGACTATGCGACTGCTGTCTGAAGCGGTCGGTCCACACAGGTCCAGAGAGGTCAGATGACGACGATCAGCCAACTCGTCCGCAAGGGGCGGGAGAGCAAAGTGAAGCGGGCCAAGACCCCGGCCCTCAAGGGCTCGCCCCAGAAGCGTGGCGTGTGCACACGTGTCTACACGACGACGCCCAAGAAGCCGAACTCGGCCCTGCGCAAGGTCGCTCGCGTCAGGCTCGTCAACGGCATGGAAGTCACGTCCTACATCCCGGGCATCGGCCACAACCTGCAGGAGCACTCCGTGGTGCTCGTGCGCGGCGGCCGCGTGAAGGATCTGCCGGGCGTGCGGTACAAGGTCATCCGCGGCACCCTCGACGCCTCCGGCGTCGCGGACCGCAAGAAGGCCCGGTCGCGCTACGGCGCCAAGGGGGCGAAGTAACTCATGCCGCGCAGAGGCACCGTCACCAGGCGGGAGGTGCTCCCCGACCCGGTCTATAACAGCAAGCTCGTCACCCAGGTCATCAACAAGGTCCTGCTGGACGGCAAGAAGTCGACCGCCGAGCAGATCGTGTACGGCGCGCTCGAGATCGTGCGCGAGAAGACCGGGCGCGATCCCGTGGATGTGCTGCAGGACGCCGTTCAGGCGCTCACGCCGCACCTCGAGGTCCGCAGCCGGCGCGTCGGCGGCGCCACCTACCAGGTGCCCGTCGAGGTGCCCGGCCGCCGCGCCCGCACGCTGGCCATCCGCTGGCTCGTGAGTTTCTCCCGCGACCGTCGCGAGAAGGTCATGGCCGAGCGGCTTGCGGGCGAGATGCTCGACGCCCTGGCCGGCCAGGGCGGCGCGTTCAAGAAGAAGGACGACATCTTCCGCATGGCGCAGGCCAACAAGGCCTTCGCCCACTACCGCTGGTAATTCTCCGAAGGCCCCTCACTGACGGCCGTCGGTGAGGGGCTTTCGCATGGAAGGAACGCACCAAGGGACTATGCGACAGTACTCGCTCGAGAACACGCGCAACATCGGCATCATGGCGCACATCGATGCCGGCAAGACGACGACCACCGAACGCGTCCTGTACTACACGGGCAAGACGCACAAGATCGGTGAGGTCCACGAGGGCGCGGCCGTGATGGACTGGATGGCGCAGGAGCAGGAGCGCGGCATCACCATCACCTCGGCGGCGACCACCGTGACGTGGCGTGACACGCAGATCAACATCATAGACACGCCCGGGCACGTGGACTTCACCATGGAGGTGGAGCGCAGCCTTCGCGTCCTCGACGGCGCCATCGCGCTGTTCTGTTCCGTCGGTGGCGTGGAGCCGCAGTCGGAGACGGTGTGGCGCCAGGCGGACAAGTACGGCATCCCGCGCATCGCCTTCGTCAACAAGATGGACCGCATCGGCGCGGACTTCTTCCGCGGCCTCGAGATGATGGTCGATCGCCTTGGCGCCAATCCCGTCGCCCTGCAGATCCCCATCGGCCGCGAGGCCGAGTTCCGGGGCATCATCGACCTCGTCGAGATGCACGCCATCGTCTACAAGGACGAGCTGGGCACGGAGTTCGAGATCACCGACATCCCCGCCGAGTCGTGCGACCAGGCGGCCGAGTGGCGTCTCAAGCTGGTCGAGGCCGTCGCCGACCACGACGACCACCTGCTGGAGACCTACATCGAGGGCGGCGAGATCACCCCGGACCACCTGCGCCAGGTCATCCGCCAGGCGACCCTCGACATCAGCATCACCCCCGTGCTGTGCGGCTCGGCCTTCAAGAACAAGGGCGTGCAGCCGCTCATGGACGCCATCGTCGACTACCTGCCGGCGCCTTCGGACGTGCCGCCCGTGATGGGCATCACCCCGAAGGGCGACGAGGTCGCGCGGCCCACGGCGGACGACGCTCCGTTCTCGGCCCTCGCCTTCAAGGTCGCTGTAGACCCCTACGTGGGCAAGCTCACCTACTTCCGGGTCTACTCGGGCACCCTCAAGGCCGGCTCCTACGTGTACAACTCGAGCCGGGAGAAGCGGGAGCGCATCAGCCGCATCCTGCAGATGCACGCCAACCACCGCGAGGACCGCGACGAGATCTACGCCGGCGAGCTGGCCGCCGCCATCGGCCTCAAGGTCACCGGCACAGGCGACACGCTGTGCGACCCGGCCAAGCCCATCGTTCTCGAGTCCATGGAGTTCCCGGAGCCGGTCATCTGGGTCGCGATCGAGCCCAAGACCAAGGCGGACGAAGAGAAGCTTGCCAACTCGCTCCAGCGCCTCGCCGAAGAGGACCCCACGTTCCGCGTCCGCACGGAAGAGGAGACGGGGCAGACCATCATCGCCGGTATGGGCGAGCTGCACCTGGAGATCATCGTCGACCGCCTCGTGCGCGAGTTCAACGTGGACGCCAACGTCGGCAAGCCGCAGGTCGCCTACCGCGAGACGGTACGCAACAAGGTCGACAAGGCTGAGGGCAGGTTCGTGCGCCAGACCGGCGGCCGCGGCCAGTATGGCCACGTGGTCATCGAGCTGCAGCCCAACGAGCCCGGTGGCGGCTATGAGTTCGACAACCGGATCGTCGGCGGCACCATCCCGCGCGACTACATCCCCTCGGTCGACGAGGGCATCCAGGAGGCCATGAGCACGGGCGTGCTCGCCGGCTATCCCATGGTGGACATCAAGGCGGCGCTCATCGACGGCAGCTACCACGATGTCGACTCGTCGGACATGGCCTTCAAGATCGCCGGGTCGCTGGCTTTCAAGAACGCGGCGCAGAAGGCCAAGCCCGTGCTGCTGGAGCCCATGATGGCCGTGGAGGTCGTCACGCCGGCCGATTTCATGGGCGATGTGATGGGCGACATCAACGCGCGCCGCGGACACATCGACGGCATGGAGCCGCGCGGCAACGCGCAGGTCATCACCGCCACGGTGCCGCTGTCCACGATGTTCGGCTACGCGACCGACCTTCGCTCCACGACGCAGGGTCGCGCCACGTACACCATGCAGTTCAAGCACTACGCCGAAGTGCCGGCGCAGATCGCCAACGAGATAGTCGCAAAAGTGCGAGGTGGCTGAGCGTGGACGGCGGCGTCATGATGTTTGCCCACGGGCGTTCATCTCGTGTATACTGCCGTCCTTTGGTGCGGCGAGCCGCCGCGCCAATCTTCGTGTGACCTCAGCCTCCGGGTTTCGGGAAAAGGAGTAGCAGACATGGCCAAGCAGAAGTTTGACCGCAGCAAGCCACACATGAATGTGGGCACCATCGGGCACGTCGACCACGGCAAGACGACCCTGACTGCTGCGATCACACTCGTGCTGCACAACCGCGGTGTCGGCAGCACCGAGTTCACCGCGTTCGACATGATCGACAAGGCCCCGGAGGAGCGCGAGCGCGGCATCACCATCGCGACCGCTCACGTCGAGTACGAGACCGAGAAGCGGCACTACGCCCATGTCGACTGCCCCGGCCACGCCGACTACATCAAGAACATGATCACCGGCGCCGCCCAGATGGACGCCGC
Organism: uncultured Thermoleophilia bacterium; assembly: GCA_963707335.1. GTDB lineage: Bacteria > Actinomycetota > Thermoleophilia > UBA2241 > UBA2241 > CAIXSE01. Next base: position 19,253 of record CAVPQD010000028.1, read on the forward strand.
CATCCTGGTGGTCGGCGCCGACGACGGCCCCATGCCGCAGACCCGCGAGCACATCCTCCTGGCCCACCAGGTGAACGTACCGTACATCGTCGTCTACATGAACAAGACCGACCTCGTCGACGACCCCGAGCTGCTCGAGCTGGTCGAGATGGAAGTCCGCGAGCTCCTCACCGAGTACGAGTTCCCGGGCGACGAGATCCCCGTGATCAAGGGCTCGGCCCTCAAGGCGCTCGAGTGCGGCTGCGGCAAGCCCGAGTGCGAGTGGTGCTCATCGATCCTCGAGCTCACCGACGCGCTCGACACGTATCTTCCCGAGCCCGAGCGCGACATCGACAAGCCGTTCCTGATGCCCGTCGAGGACGTCTTCACCATCACCGGCCGCGGCACCGTCGCCACCGGCCGTGTGGAGCGCGGCATCGTCAAGGTCGGCGAGGAAGTCGAGATCGTCGGCATGCGCGACAAGCCGCTCAAGACGACCGTGACCGGCGTCGAGATGTTCCGCAAGCTGCTCGACGAGGGCCGCGCCGGCGACAACATCGGCATCCTGCTGCGCGGCACCAAGCGCGAAGAGGTCGAGCGCGGCATGGTCTGCTGCAAGCCGGGCAGCATCACCGGCCACACGCACTTCAAGGCGCAGGTCTACGTGCTGTCCAAGGACGAGGGTGGCCGTCACACGCCGTTCTTCAACGGGTACCGGCCGCAGTTCTACTTCCGTACCACCGACGTGACCGGCATCATCACCCTGCCCGAGGGCGTGGAGATGGTCATGCCGGGCGACAACACCGAGATGGAAGGCAAGCTCATCACCCCCATCGCCATGGAGGAGGGTCTGCGCTTCGCCATCCGCGAAGGCGGCCGCACCGTGGGCGCCGGGGCCATCTCGCAGATCATCGAGTAGGACGCAAGGACATCAGCCGGGCGTGTCGGGGCACGCTCACGTGAGCGACACGCCCGGCTACGTGAACAGGACAGAGAAGGCTAGAGTGGCTCAGCAAAAGATCCGCATAAGGTTGAAGTCTTACGATCACGAGCTGATCGAGCGCAGCGCGCAGTCCATCGTGGAGACTGCGCAGCGCAGTGGCGCGACCATCTCTGGCCCCGTGCCGCTCCCCACAGAGAAGAACGTGTACTGCGTCATCAAGAGCCCGTTCAAGGACAAGGACTCGCGCGAGCACTTCGAGATCCGCACCCACAAGCGGCTCATCGACATCCATCAGCCGACCCCCAAGACGGTCGACCAGCTGATGCGCCTTGACCTGCCGGCCGGCGTCCACATCGAGATCAAGCTTTGAGTGGCGCCATGACTGGCATCATCGGCAAGAAAGTGGGCATGACCCAGCTCTTCGACGACGACGGCAACGTCGTGGCCGTCACCGTCGTCCAGGCGGGACCCTGCCCGGTCACCCAGGTCCGCACCATCGAGACTGACGGCTATGAGGCCGTGCAGCTCGCCTTCGAGGAGTGCAAGGACAAGCACATCAGCAAGCCCGAGCTCGGCCACCTCAAGAAGGCCGGCCTCAAGCACGGCATGCGTCATCTCGTGGAGTTCGATGGCGTCGGCGAGCTCAAGGTCGGCGACACCGTCACCGTCGAGGCGTTCGAGGACGGCCAGCACGTGACGGTCGCGGGCGTCAGCAAGGGCAAGGGCTTCCAAGGCACCATCAAGCGGCACAACTTCGGCCGCGGCCCCGAGACCCACGGCTCGCACAACGTCCGCCAGCCCGGCTCCATCGGCGCCAGCGCGTACCCGAGCCGCGTGTTCAAAGGCATGCGCATGAGCGGCCACATGGGCTCGCAGCGCGTCACGCAGCTCGGCCTCAAGATCGTGCGGCGCGACGTGGAGAACAACCTGCTGCTCATCAAGGGCTCCGTGCCGGGCGCCAAGAACTCCGTCGTCGTCATCAAGGGTAGGTAGCAGTGAGCGCCGACGAGACCAAGAACACACCGGACGTCGAGGCCGCCGAGCCTACGAAGGACGAGGCGACGAAGGCCGAAGCGGCCGCGCCGAAGAAGGCGACCGCCGCGAAGAAGCCGGCCGCCCGGAAGCCGGCGGCGAAGAAGCCCGCGGCCAAGGCCGAGAAGCCGGCGAAGGCCGAAGCGGCCGCTGCCGCGCCGGCCGAAGAGGTAACGGCCAAGGCCGAGGAGCCCGCGCCGAAGAAGACGGCCCGCAAGCCGGCCGCCAAGGCTGCGGACAAGGCCGCGAAGCCCGAGAAGGCCGAGGCCGCCGAGAAGCCGGCCCGCAAGGCGGCCGCCAAGCCGGCCCCCGAGAAGGCCGCGAAGCCCGCCCCCAAGCCGGCGGCAGAGCTGCGTCACGGCAAGGCCGGCGTGGCCACCGTGGTCGGCGCCGACGGCAAGGAAGTGGAGACGCGCGACCTGAACAAGGCGCTCTTCGCCGTGCCGGCCGACGTCAACGCGCTGCACCTCGTGGTGCGCGCCGAGCAGGCGGCCCGCCGTCGCGGCTCCGCGTCCACCAAGTCGCGTGGCGAGGTCTCCGGGTCCACCGCCAAGCTGTTCCGCCAGAAGGGCACCGGCCGCGCCCGTGCCGGCAGCGTCAAGTCGCCGATCCGCACGGGCGGCGGCATAGCGTTCGGCCCCAAGCCGCGCACGTACGACATCAAGGTCAACCGCAAGGTGGTGCGCAAGGCCCTGGCCATGGCGCTCAGCAACAGGGCCGAGAACGGCAACGTGTACGTCGCCGCCGGCCTGAAGATCGATGAGCCGAGCACGGCCCGCGTGAACGAGTTCCTCGTGAACCTGGACATCGCGGCGCCGGTCCTGGTGGTCACCAGCGACGAGCCGGCCGTCATCAAGTCGGTGCGTAACCTCTTCTACGCCGAGGCGGCTGAAGTGGGCGCGCTGTCTACCGAGCAGGTGCTGCGCGCCCGCTCGCTTGTCCTGACCGAGAAGGCGTTCGACGCCCTGAACCAGGCCTAACACATGGTAGAAGCCGAAAAGATCATCATCAGGCCGATCATCTCCGAGAAGAGCTACGCGCAGATCGACCACAACCGGTACACCTTCGAGGTGCACCCGGACGCGCACAAGACCATGATCGCCCAGGCGGTCCAGCAGCTCTTCAACGTGACGGTCGTGGACGTCTCCACCGCGCACGTGCCCTCCAAGCCGAAGCGCCGTGGCATGAGCCGTGGGCGCACCGCGGCCTGGAAGAAGGCCGTCGTGCAGCTCGCGCCCGGCGACAAGATCGAATTCTTCGAGGGCAGGTAATGGGCATCAAGCGATTCAAGCCGACCTCGCCCGGTCGCCGCTTCATGACGGTCGACACGTTCGAGGACATCACGCGCAGCGAGCCGGAGCGCTCGCTCGTAGCGCCGCTCAAGAAGAACGGCGGACGCAACAACTACGGGCGCATCACGACCCGGCACAAGGGCGGCGGTCACAAGCGCCGCTACCGCGTCATCGACTTCAAGCGCGACAAGGACGGCGTGCCGGCGAAGGTCGCGCACATCGAGTACGACCCCAACCGGTCGGCGCGCATCGCCCTGCTCCACTACCTGGACGGGGAGAAGCGCTACATCCTCGCGCCGCAGGGCCTGAAGGTCGGCGACATGGTCGAGTCCGGCCCCGGCGCCGACATCAAGGCCGGCAATGCGCTGCCCCTGGAGAACATCCCGTCGGGCACGACGATCCACAACATCGAGCTCGCCGCCGGCCGCGGCGGCCAGCTGGTGCGCAGCGCCGGCGCCAGTGCGCAGCTGCAGGCCAAGGAGCGCGGCTACGGTGTCGTGCGGCTCCCGTCCGGCGAGCTGCGCCGCATCGCGCTCACCTGTCGCGCCACCGTCGGTGAGATCGGCAACGCCGACCACCAGAACATCGACGGCGGCAAGGCCGGGCGCACGCGGTGGCGCGGCGTCCGTCCCACCGTGCGCGGCACCGCCATGAACCCGGTCGACCATCCGCACGGCGGCGGCGAGGGCAAGACCACGGCCGGCCGTCACCCGGTCACGCCGTGGGGCGTGCCGACGCTCGGCTACCGCACGCGCGCCAACCACAAGGGTTCCGACAAGTTCATCATCCGCGGCCGCAAACGCGGCAAGCGCGGGTAAGGCAGGAGGCCTCTTTTGAGCAGGTCAGCAAAGAAGGGTCCGTTCGTCGAGGAGCGCCTCTTGAAGCGCATCGAGACAATGAACGCCGCCGGCCAGAAGAAGATGATCAAGACCTGGTCCCGGGCCTCGACGATCTTCCCCGACATGGTCGGTCACACGATCGCCGTCCACGACGGCCGCAAGCACGTGCCGGTGTTCGTGAGCGAGTCGATGGTGGGCCACAAGCTGGGCGAGTTCGCTCTCACCCGTACGTTCCGCGGTCACATCAAGGGCGACCGCTCGGCGAGAAGGTAAGTGGGAATGGCAGTCAAGGCACAGGCAAAGTTCGTGCGTGTCGCGCCGCGCAAGGCGCGGGAGGTCGTCGACCTCATCCGCGGCAAGTCCGTGGCGGACGCGCGCAGCACGCTGTTCTTCGCCAACCGCAACGCCGCCCGCGTCGTCGCCAAGGTCCTGAATTCCGCGGTCGCCAACGCCGAGAACAACAACGCGCTCTCGGCCGACGATCTGTACGTCATGGAAGCTCGTGTCGACGAAGGCCCTACGCTCAAACGGTGGCAGTTCCGCGCCATGGGCCGGGTCAATCGCATCCGCAAGCGCAGCAGCCACATCACCATCGCGGTGGAGCAGAGGGAGGTCCGTTCCTAGTGGGCCAGAAGGTGCATCCGGGCGGCTTCAGGGTCGGCATCATCCACGACTGGAAGTCGCACTGGTATACGGAGAAGGAATTCAAGCAGTTCCTGGACGAGGACGAGCGCATCCGCACGCATATCCTGCGCAAGCTCGCCCACGCCGGGCTCTCGCGCATCATGATCCGCAAGGATCAGAACAACGTGACCATCGACATCCACACCGCCCGCCCCGGCATCGTGATCGGCAAGAGCGGGTCGGAGGTCGACGCGCTGCGCAAGGAGATCCACGGTATGACCCGCAAGAACGTGCAGGTCAATATCATCGAGGTGAAGCGACCTGAGCTGGACGCCGTGCTGGTGGCCCAGTCCATCGCCGAACAGCTCGAGAACCGCGTGAGCTTCCGGCGCGCCATGAAGCGGGCCCTGACGAGCGCGATGCGCTCCGGCGCCGCCGGCATGCGCGTGCGCTGCGGCGGCCGCCTGGGCGGCGCCGAGATGGCGCGCTCGGAGCACTACAGCGAGGGCCGCGTGCCCCTGCACACGCTGCGCGCGGACATCGACTACGGCTTCAAGGAAGCGCGCACGACGTTCGGCCGCATCGGCGTGAAGGTGTGGATCAACAAGGGCGAGATCCTGCCCGAGGGCTACCCCAAGGACGAGGCCAAGCTGCGCCAGGAGCGCGACGAGCAGCGCCGCGACGACCGCCGCGGCGGTCGTCCGCCGCGCCGTGAAGGCGGCGGCGGGCGCGGTCCCGGCGGCCCCGGCCGCGGCGGCCCCGGCGGCCCCGGTCGCGGCCCCGGCCGCGGCGGTCCCGGCGGCCCCGGCCGCGGCGGTCCCGGCGGTCGTCGGGGCCAGGGTGGCCGCAAGGCGGACGCCAGGCGCCCGCCGGCCGGCAGGCCCCGATCGGGCGCCAGCCGCGTCCGGCCAAGCCGCCCGAGAGAGAAGCCCAAGCCGCAAGAGCCTACGCCCGATCAGGGCAGCTGAACGGTAGAGAGGACGTAGACGAATGCTCCTGCCGAAGAGAGTCAAGCATCGCAAGCAACAGCGCGGCCGCATGGCCGGCGCCGCCAAGGGCGGCACCAGCGTCGAGTTCGGGCAGTTCGGCCTGAAGGCGCTGGAGCCCGGTTGGATCACCAACCGCCAGATCGAGGCGGCCCGTATCGCCATGACCCGCTATATCAAGCGTGGCGGAAAGGTGTGGATCAACGTGTTCCCGCACAAGCCCGTCACGCGGAAGGCCGCCGAGACCCGCATGGGCGGCGGCAAGGGTTCACCCGAGTCCTGGGTCGCCGTCGTCAAGCCCGGCAAGGTCATGTTCGAGCTTGCCGGCGTGAGCGAGCCGGTCGCCCGTGAGGCCATGCGCCTGGCGGCGCACAAGCTGCCCATCAGGAGCAAGTTCGTGACGAGGGAGGGGAGTCTCTTTGAAGGCTAGCAAGCTGCGCGAGCTCTCCGACGACGAGCTCATCACGCGCCTCAAGGACACACGCAAGGAGCTGTTCAACCTGCGCTTTCAGCACGCTACAGGGCAGCTCGACGACCCGCACAAGTTGAACGCGACGCGCCGCGAGATCGCCCGCCTGCTCACCATGCAGGCCGAACGCGAGCGCGAACGCCAGGCAGCCGGTGGTGACGCCTGATGGCGACGACGAAGAAGACCGACAGCGGCAAGCCCGCCCCGAAGCAGTCGGCGGCGCGCAAGCCTGCGGCCAAGAAGGCGGCCGCCAAGAAGACCGCGACGACCCGCAAGCCTGCGGCCAAGAAGGCCGCCGAGACCGAAGCCGTCAAGCCGGCGAAGAAGGTCTCGGCCGCCAAGGCCAAGGCCAAGGTCGAACGCGGGGCGCCGGAGCGCGTGCCCGGTCGCAAGGAGCGCCGCGGCGTCGTCGTGAGCGACGCCATGGACAAGACCATCGTGGTGCGCATCGATGTGGTCCAGAAACACGAGCGGTACGGCAAGGTCGTGCGCCGTTCCAGCAAGCTGCACGCGCATGACGAGCACAACGCCGCCGGCATCGGCGACCTGGTTCGCGTCGTCGAATCGCGTCCGCTGAGCGCCACCAAGCGGTGGCGCCTGCTCGAGATCCTCGAGAAGGCAAAGTAAGCAGACCGGCAGAGGAAGCACATGATCCAGGTTGAGTCGAGACTTAAGGTAGCCGACAACACGGGCGCGCGGGAGATCCTCTGCATCCGGATCCGCGGCGGCTCCAGGCGGCGCTACGCGGCCGTCGGCGACATCATCGTCGGCACCGTGAAACAGGCCACGCCCGGCGGCAGCGTCAAGAAGGGCGATGTGGTCCGGGCCGTGGTGGTGCGCACGAAGAAGGAGTTCGGTCGCAAGGACGGCACGTACATCGCCTTCGACGAGAACGCGGCCGTGTTGATCGACAATCAAGGTAACCCGCGCGGGACCCGCATCTTCGGTCCCGTGGCCCGCGAGCTGCGCGAGAGGAACTTCATGAAGATCGTGTCGCTCGCCCCTGAGGTCCTGTAAGGGCCGCGTAGGCGAGGGAGTCGCTGCAACGATGAGCAAGATGAAGATCAAGAAGGGCGACCAGGTCAAGGTCGTGAGCGGCAAGGAGGCCGGCAAGACCGGCAAGGTGCTGCGCGTCGAGACAGGGGACCACCGCGTGGTCCTCGAGCGCCTCAACATGATGAAGAAGCACACGAAGCCGAACCCGAAGAAGAACCCGCAGGGCGGCGTGATCGAGCGTGAGGCGCCAATAGACGTCTCCAACGTCATGCTCGTCTGCCCGGCCTGCGGCCAGCCGACCCGTGTGGGCTACCGGCTGCTCGAGGACGGCGGCAAGGTCCGCAAGTGTCGCCGCCCCGACTGCGGCAAAGACATCGACAAGGCGTGACGATGGCAAGGCTCAAGGACAGGTATTTCAGCGAGATCGTGCCCGAGCTCAAGGAGGAGTTCGGCTACCGCAACGTCATGGAGGTGCCGCGGGTCGCCAAGGTCACGCTCAACATGGGCGTCGGCGAGGCCAAGACCAACGCCAAGCTGCTCGACGACGCCGTCGAGGAGCTGGCGCTCATCGCCGGTCAGCGGCCCGCGATCACCAAGGCGCGCAGGTCGATCGCCGGTTTCAAGCTCCGCGAGGGCATGTCCATCGGCTGTCGCGTGACGCTGCGCGGCGAGCGCATGTACGAGATGATCGACCGTCTCGTGAGCATCGCCCTGCCCCGCATCCGCGACTTCCGCGGCATCGACCCCGGCCAGTTCGACGGCCGCGGCAACTTCGCCATGGGCGTGCGCGAGCAGACCATCTTCCCCGAGATCGACTACGACTCGGTCGAACAGTTCCGCGGTCTCAACATCGTCATCACCACGACCGCCAAGACGGACGAAGAGGGACGCGCCCTGCTGAGCAAGCTGGGCATGCCGTTCCGGGCAAACTAGGAGCAGCTGAAGCATGGCTAAGACATCCCTCGTGGTGAAGGCCGGGCGCAAGCAGCGCTACAAGTCGCGCGAGTACAACCGCTGCCAGCGGTGCGGCCGCCCCCGCGCCTACTACCGCAAGTTCGGGCTCTGCCGCATCTGCCTGCGCGAGGTCGCGCACCAGGGCGTCATCCCGGGCCTGACCAAGTCGAGCTGGTAAGGAGGCGAGGACCATGTCAATGACGGATCCCATCGCCGACATGCTCACGCGCGTTCGCAACGCGAGCTCTGCGCGGCACAGCACGGTCGAGATCCCGGCCTCCAGGATGAAGGCGGAGATCGCGCGCCTCATGACCGAGCAGGGCTACATCGTCGGGTATCAGCAGAAGAAGGGCGAGCTGGGCGACGTCATCATCGTCGAGCTCAAGTACGGCAAGAACAGGGAGCGGGTCATCTCCGGCATCAAGCGCGTCTCCAAGCCCGGGCGTCGTATCTACGCCAAGAAGGAGACGCTGCCCAAGGTCCTGGGAGGGCTCGGCACGGCGATCATCTCCACGTCGCGAGGCCTCGTGACGAGCGCCGAGGCGCAGAAGCTGGGCCTCGGCGGCGAAGTGATCTGCTTCATCTGGTAAGGACGGCACATGTCGAGGATCGGAAGAGCCCCAATCCCGCTGCCCGACGGCGTAGAGTTCAAGTACGACAACGCCGTCGTGACGGTGAAGGGCCCCAAGGGAGAGCTCACCCAGCAGGTGCCCCGCGAGATGCTGGTCGAGGTCGGAGACGGCGTCATCGAGGTCAAGCGGCCCACCGACAGCGGCCCGCACCGCTCGCTGCACGGGCTCACGCGGACGCTCATCGCCAACATGGTCACGGGCGTCACCGCCGGCTTCGAGAAGCGCCTGGAGATCGTCGGCGTGGGCTATCGCGCCGGCGTCAAGGGCAAGGACCTCGAGCTGCTCGTGGGCTACAGCCACCCTGTGGTCATCGAGCCGCCCGAGCACGTCGAGTTCGAGACGCCCCAGCCCACGGTGGTGCTGGTGCGCGGCATCGACAAGCAGGTCGTGGGCGAGATCGCCGCCAAGGTGCGCTCCATCCGCCCGCCCGAGCCGTACAAGGGCAAGGGCATCCGGTACGCCGGTGAGTACGTGCAGCGCAAGGTCGGCAAGCGGGCCTAGCGCGCTGCCTGAGAGAAGAGGATCACGCAGAAGATGAGCCCAACCATCAGAGAAGCGCGAGCGAAGCGCAAGAAGCGGATCCGCGGCCGCATGACCGGCACGCCCGAGCGGCCGCGCATCTCGGTGTTCCGCTCGAACAAGGCGATCTACGTGCAGGTCGTCGACGACCTGGACCACCGCACGCTGGCGGCCGCAAGATCCGCAGAGGTCGACGGCGCCGGCCTGGACAAGTCCGGCGTCGCCAAGAAGGTCGGTGAGCTGCTCGCTCAGCGCGCCAAGGACAAGGGCATCGAGCAGGTCGTGTTCGACCGCTCCGGCTACCTGTACCACGGGCGCGTCAAGGCTCTCGCCGAAGGCGCCCGTGAGGGTGGCCTGGTTTTCTGACAAGGAGAATAGGACCCCGTGGCTAGAGGATCATTCAACGAGGGCAACGAGCTCAAAGAGCGCGTCGTCGACATCAACCGCGTCGCCAAGGTCGTCAAGGGCGGCCGGCGGTTCTCGTTCACGGCCCTGGTCGTCGTAGGTGACGAGAACGGCCACGTCGGCGCCGGCTACGGCAAGGCGCGCGAAGTGCCGCTCGCGATCCAGAAGGCGATCGAGGACGCGAAGAAGAACCTGTTCACCGTGCCGCGCTACAACGGCACGACGACGACGCATCAGGTCATCGGTCGCTACGGCGCGGCCCGCGTGCTGCTCAAGCCGGCCGCGCCCGGTACCGGCGTCATCGCCGCCGGCGGCGTGCGCGCCGTGCTGGAGCTCGCCGGCGTCCGCGACATCCTCACCAAGTCGCTGGGGACCACCAACCCCATCAACCTGGTGCGCGCCACCGTGGCGGGCCTGCAGTCACTCAAGACGCCCGAAGGTCAGGCGCGTCTGCGCGGCATCTCGGTGAGCAAGGTCCTCGGTCTCGACCAGCGCGAAGCGGCCGCCGACGAGACGGTCGGCGCAGCCCCGGCAGCGGAGGCCAAGGAAGCATGACGACGTATCTGGAGATCACGCAGATCAAGAGCGCGATCGGCCGGCTCCCGAGCCATCGAGGCACGCTGCGCGCGCTCGGACTCAAGCGCATCCGTCACACCGTGGTGCACGAGGACACCCCCGTCATCCGCGGCATGGTGAACAAGGTCGCGTACCTCGTCGAGGTGCGCCCGGCAACGAAGAAGTCGTGACATGGCTGAACTAGGTCTGCACAACCTGCGGCCCAACCCGGGCTCCACGAAGAACACCAAGCGCCTCGGCCGCGGCAAGGGCACGGGCCAGGGCAAGACGGCCGGCAAGGGCCACAAGGGCTACAACGCGCGCTCCGGCGGCGGCGTCCGTCCGGGCTACGAGGGCGGCCAGATGCCGCTGTACATGCGGCTCGGCAAGCTGCGCGGGCCGCACATGAAGAAGAGCATGCCGATCGGCCCGTTCCGCACCTACGCGGTGCCGGTCAACGTGGGTCGTCTGGCCGCGGCGTTCGCCGCGGGCGACGAGGTCACGCCCGAAGCCTTGGTGGAGAAGCGCATCGTGAAGAACACGCGCACCCCCATCAAGATCCTGGGCGGCGGCGACATCAGCGTGGCGCTCACCGTGCGCGCCGCGATGTTCTCAAAGAGCGCCATCGCCAAGATCGAGGCCGCCGGCGGCAAGGCCGAGCTGCTCTAGCAGTCCCAGGGGGAACTGAGCTGTGAACAACAAGCTCTGGCAGTCGCTGGCCAACGCCTGGAAGATCCCGGAGCTTCGCACGAAGCTCCTCTTCACGGCGGCCATGGTCGCGGTCTATCGCTTCGGCTCGCACGTGCCGGTTCCGGGCATCGACGCCGAAGCCATCAAGAAGTACATCGAGAGCGGCGCGCAGGGCGCCCTCGGCTTCCTCAACCTGTTCTCGGGCGGCGCGCTGGGACGCCTGGCCATCTTCGCCCTGGGCATCATGCCGTACATCACGGCGTCGATCATCATGCAGCTCCTCACCGTGGTCATCCCCAAGCTGGAGGAGCTGGCCAAGGAGGGCGAGCAGGGCCAGAAGGAGATCACCAAGTACACCCGCTGGCTCACGGTGGCGCTGTCGCTCGTCGAGGCCGTGGGTTACATCTTCCTGTTCAGGAGCCAGGGCGTGCTGCCGGACATGACGTGGTGGCGCAGTCTGCTCGTCGTCGTCACGCTGGTCGCGGGCGCCGTCGCCGTCATGTGGCTGGGCGAGCTCATCACCGCGCGCGGCATCGGCAACGGCATGTCCATCATCATCTTCATCAGCATCGTGTCGCGTGTCCCGTCCGGCACCGCCAAACTGGTCACGCTGAGCCTGCCGTCGATCATCGGCTTCCTCATCATCGGCCTGGCGGTCATCGTCGGGGTCATCTGGATCACCACCGGCGAGCGGCGTGTCCCGGTGCAGTACGCCAAGCGCGTGGTCGGGCGACGCATGATGGGCGGCACGAGCACCTTCATCCCGCTCAAGGTCAACATGGCCGGCGTCATCCCCGTGATCTTCGCGTCGTCGTTCATGATGATCATCCCGACGTTCACGTCGTTCTTCGGCACGACGGGCATCGCCGGCTGGTTCAACGACGTGCTGGGGCCGAACACGTTCCTGTACATCGTGGGCGAGGCCCTGCTGATCATCCTGTTCACGTACTTCTACACGGCCGTCACGTTCAACCCCATCGACCAGGCCGACAACCTCAAGAAGTACGGCGGGTTCGTGCCCGGCGTGCGGCCGGGCAGGCCCACGGCGGAGTACCTGGACCGCATCCTCACCCGGCTCACCTTCCCGGGCGCGCTGTTCCTGGCCGCCATCGCGGTGCTGCCGTGGGCGTTGTTCAAGTTCTTCGACGTGCCCTTCTACTTCGGCGGCACCTCGCTGCTCATCGTGGTCGGCGTCGCGCTCGACACGATGCGGCAGATGGAGGCGCAGCTGCTCATGCGCCACTACGAAGGTTTCCTCAAGTAAGAGTGGCGCGGTGACGGCGGACAAGCAGCGCAACGTCATCCTGCTCGGCGCCCCCGGCGCCGGCAAGGGCACGCAGGCCGAGCGCATCGTGGCCCGTTTCGGGCTGCCGCACATCTCCACCGGCGAGATGCTTCGTGCCGCGGTCGCGCAGGGCACGGCGATGGGCCTCGCTGCCAAGGAGTACATGGAGGCGGGCGGCCTTGTGCCGGACGAGGTCGTCATCGGCGTCGTGCGCGACAGGCTGGCCGAGCCCGACGCCCGTCAGGGCTTCCTGCTCGACGGCTTCCCGCGCACCCTGCCCCAGGCCGAGCGTCTGGACGCCATGCTGGCCGACGCCGGCCGGGCCGTTACGCACGTCATCCTCATCGACGTGCCGGAGGACGAGCTCGTGGAGCGGCTCGCGGGCCGTCGCATGTGTCGCGACTGCGGCAAGGGCTACCACATCGTGTTCGACCCGCCCAAGACGCCGGGCGTCTGCGACGTCTGCGGCGGCGAGCTCTACCAGCGCGCGGACGACAACGAGGTCACCGTGCGCAACCGTCTCGAGGTCTACCGCGACCAGACGGCGCCCCTCATCGGCTACTACGAGCAGCGCGGCGTGCTCAGGTCGGCGTACGGCGGCGGCAAGATGCCGGACGAGGTCTTCGCGCAAGTCGAACAGCTGCTCGAGGTGACTGACGCCGCGTGATCGTCCGCAAGTCGGCAGCCGAAGTCGAGAAGATCGCCGCGGCGGGCGTCATCCTGTCGGAGTGCCTGGACGCGCTCATCGCCGCGGCGCGCCCGGGCGTCACGACCGGCGACCTCAACGAGCTGGCGGAGAGCTTCATCCGGCGGCGCGGCGGCGTGCCCACGTTCCTGGGCTACCACGGTTTTCCCGGCTCGATCTGCGCGTCACCGAACGACATGGTGGTGCACGGCATCCCGGGGGGGTATCGCGTCGCCGACGGCGACATCCTCAGCCTGGACGTGGGTGTGACGCTGGACGGCTACGTGGCCGACGCGGCCGTCACGCTGGCCATGGGCGCCGTGGACGGGGAGATCACGCGCCTTCTGGACGTGACGGCGGCGTCGCTGGAGGCGGGTCTCGCGGAGTGCCGGGAAGGCAAGCGCCTGGGCGACGTGTCCCACGCCGTGCAGGAGGTCGTGGAAGCTGCCGGGTTCAGCGTGGTGCGGTCGCTGGTCGGGCACGGCGTCGGCCGCGAGATGCACGAGGACCCGCAGATCCCCAACTACGGCGACGCCGGTCGCGGGCCGCGGCTGGAGGTGGGCATGGTGTTCGCCATCGAGCCCATGGTGAACGCAGGCGGCCACGAGGTCTACGTCGCCGACGACGGCTGGAGCATCCACACCGAGGACGGCTCGCTGTCGGCCCATTTCGAGCATACGGTGGCGGTGGGGAAGAAGGGGCCGCGCGTCTTGACGCGCCGCCGCTCGGAGCGAGGCGGCGCGTAGCGGGCGCCGCCGCTGGGAGGTCGCGGCTCGGCCGCCGCACCGCACAGACGGCTTGCTTTGTCGGCAAAGCAGTCTGTGGTAGTATGTCAGGCCGCTGTCTGTCGACGAGTAGGGAGCATGGCGAACAAAGAAGAAGCCATCGAGATCGAGGGCGAGGTAGTCGAAGCGCTGCCCAATACGATGTTCCGGGTGCACCTCGACAACAACCACGAGGTCCTCGCTCACATCTCGGGCAAGATGCGCATGAACTACATCCGCATCCTGCCCGGCGACAGGGTCAAGGTCGAGCTGTCGCCCTACGACCTCAGCAGAGGCAGGATCACGTATCGGTTCAAGTAGCGGCCGCAGCGGTCGCCCGGAGGTCGCGCGCGGAACGCCCTACGGCGTCCGCGCGCTCGAGCGAGGATCACCGATGAAGGTAAGAGCATCAGTCAAGCCGATGTGCGAGAAGTGCAAGGTCATCCGCCGTCACGGCACGGTCCAGGTGATCTGCTCCAATCCGCGGCATCGTCAGAGGCAGGGGTAAGGTCCAGATGGCACGTATCGCCGGCGTCAACATCCCGCCGCAGAAGCGGGTCGAGATCGGTCTCACGTACATCTACGGCATCGGCCGGTCCACGTCCAACAAGGTCCTCGCCGTCGTGGGCATCGACCCGAACACCAAGGTGCGAGACCTCACCGAGGAAGAGATCGTGCGCCTGCGCGAGGCCATCGACCGCGACGCCACGGTCGAGGGCGACCTGCGCCGCGAGCGCTCGCAGAACATCAAGCGCCTCATGGACATCGGCTGTTACAGAGGCATCCGCCACCGCCGCGGGATGCCGGTGAACGGCCAGCGCACGCGCACCAACGCGCGCTCGCGTAAGGGTCCCAAGAAGACGGTCGGCGGCAAGCGCAAGAAGTGACCGCAGAGCAGCCGGAGGAGTAGAGAGAGTGGCCAAGCCTCAGAGAGCCAAAGGGCGCCAGCGGCGCAAGGTGCGCAAGAACATCGCCGTCGGACAGGCTCACATCAAGACGTCGTTCAACAACACGCTTGTGACGCTCACCGACAAAGAGGGTAACGTCCTTGCTTGGGAGAGCGCCGGGTCCGTGGGCTTCAAGGGTTCGCGCAAGAGCACGCCCTTCGCCGCCCAGGTCACGGCCGAGTCCTGTGCCAAGAAAGGCATGGAGCACGGTCTGCAGAAAGTGGAGGTCTTCGTGCGCGGTCCGGGATCGGGCCGCGAGACCGCCGTACGTTCCCTTCAGGCCGCCGGCCTCGAGGTCATCAGTGTCAAAGACGTGACGCCGGTGCCGCACAACGGCTGCCGTCCGCGTAAGCGTCGCCGGGTCTAGGAAGGTCCACGTGGCGAGAGATACGTCCCCACAGTGCAAGCAGTGTCGTCGCGAGGGCGAGAAGCTCTTCCTCAAGGGCGAGCGCTGCCTCACCGACAAGTGCGCCGTCGAGCGCCGCAGCTACCCGCCGGGTGAGCACGGCCGCGGCCGCGTGAAGCAGTCCGAGTACCTCCTGCAGCTGCGCGAGAAGCAGAAGGCGCGCCGCTACTACCAGGTGCTCGAGAAGCAGTTCCACCGCTACTACGAGGTGGCCAGCCGCAAGCAGGGCATCACAGGCGAGAACCTGCTGCGCCTCCTCGAGATGAGACTCGACAACGTCGTGTACCGCCTCGGCTTCGGCGCCTCGCGCCGCCAGGCACGCCAGCTCGTCCGCCACGCTCACTTCCTCGTGAACGGCAGGAAGGTCGACATCCCTTCGTATCAGGTCCGTCCTGACGACGTCATCTCGGTGCGCTCCAACAGCAAGGCCGTCGAGACGGTGCGGGACGCCACGGACCTCACGTCGTCCGTGGTGCCATGGCTGCTGGCCGACCACGACAACCTCACGGGCAAGGTCCTGCGTGCCCCCGAGCGCGACGAGATCGACGCGCCGGTGCAGGAACAGCTCATCGTCGAGCTCTACTCCAAGTAACCGCTGCAGCTGACCCGCGGCGAAGACCTTACAGGAGGCCAGTTGCTACAGTTTCAGATGCCTAACATCACGCGTGAGCAGCTCGCCGTCAATCGCGCGCGCTTCGAGGTCGAGCCTCTCGACCGCGGCTTTGGGCACACCTTCGGCAACGCGCTCCGCCGCGTGTTGCTGTCGTCGCTCGAAGGCGCGGCCGTCAGCTCGGTGAAGATCGAGGGCGTGGCGCACGAGTTCACCACCATCAAGGGTGTGAAGGAGGACGTCACCGACGTCATCCTCAACCTCAAGGAACTCGTGTGCCGGTTGCACGGTGAGCTGGACGAGGTGCAGGTCAGGCTCTACAAGGACAAGCCGGGCAAGGTCGTGGCGGCCGACATCGACATTCCCGCCGAGCTCGAGATCCTCAACCCGGACCATCATATCGCGACGCTGTCGGACGGCGGCGCGATCGAGATGATGCTCACCATCCGCCGCGGCACGGGCTACGTGCCGGCGGAGGGCAACAAGACGCCCGAGACCGTCATCGGCGTCATCCCGATCGATTCCATCTTCAGCCCCATCAAGCGGGTCTCCTATCACGTGGAGAGCGCGCGTGTGGGCCAGCGCACCGACTACGACAAGCTCATCCTCGACATCACGACCAACGGCGCGCTCATGCCCGAAGAGGCGCTGCGCCAGGCGGCCGAGATCCTCGTGGACCGCATGTCGATCTTCACCGACCCGGACCGTACGCGCTCCACGGACGAGTACCCCATCGAGGGTCTCGCCGCGGCGCCGGCGGGCGGCGGCATGGACGACGTGCTCATCGAGGAGCTTGAACTCGGCGTCCGTTCGTACAACTGCCTCAAGCGTGAGGGCATCCAGACCGTCGGCGACCTCGTGTCCAAGAGCGAGGCCGAACTGCTCAACATCCCGAACTTCGGCAAGAAGAGCATCGACGAGGTCAAGGAGAAGCTCGGCACGCGCGGGCTCGCTCTGCGGGGTGACGAGTAACATGCGCCATCAGAAGTCAGGCCGCAAGTTCAACATGGCGCCGGACCAGCGCAAGGCGCTGCTCTCCGGCCTCGCCTGCCAGCTTCTCGAGCACGAGAAGATCAAGACGGGCGAAGCCCGCGCCAAGGAAGTGCGCGGTGTCGTGGAGGAGGCCATCACGCTCGGCAAGCGCGGCGATCTGCACGCGCGCCGTCAGGCGATCTCCATGCTGCGCAACAAGAAGATCGTGTACAAGCTGTTCAACGACGTGGCCCCGCGCTACGGCGAGCGCAACGGCGGCTACACACGCATCGTCAAGCTCGGCCCGCGCCAGGGCGACGGCTCCGAGCAGGTGTACATCGAGCTGGTCTAGCACGGCGGGCCGCTCGGAAGATCGCGGCGCGAGGGGCGGGTGGCCTGTGGCCACCCGCCCCTCGCGCCGTTGAGCAGCCGGTGAGCAGGGCCGCGCCGGCCGGCGGGACGCCGCCCAGTGCGGCCGCGAGGCCGAGCCCGGTCGGAGGACGGAGGGGTACGACGCTCCGCGAGCGAGCGCGCCTGCGCTGCACGGCGCCGGTGGCCTGGCCGCGGCCGCGGCGCGGTGTCGCGGCCGGTGCGGTAAGCTTCCCGCGGTATGCCCTCGCCCGCGATCACATCCGCTGAGCCGCTGATCGAGCTGTCCGGCGTGCACTTCCGCTACGGGGGCGCGCGCGCCGACGCGCTGGCCGACCTCGACCTGGTCGTGCACGAGGGCGAGTTCGTGGCCGTCGTCGGCGCCAACGGCTCGGGCAAGTCGACGCTGGCGCGGCTGCTCGGAGGCCTGGACAAGCCGGCCGCCGGACGGCGCGCCCGCGCCTGCGGTCACGACCTGCTGCGGCCCGAAGGCCGCCTCTCGGCGCGCCGCGACGTGGGCGTCCTCTTCCAGAACCCGGAGAACCAGCTGGTCGCCGAGGATGTGGAGGACGACATCGCCTTCGGCCTCGAGAACCTCGCCTGGCCGGCGGAGCAGATCCAGGCGCGCGTGGAGGAGATGCTCGAGCGGTTCGCGCTCACCGCGCTGCGCAAGCGCGAGCCTCATCTGCTGTCGGGCGGCCAGAAGCAGCGCACCGCCCTGGCCGGCGTGCTCGCCGTGCCACGTCGCGTCCTCGTCCTCGACGAGCCCACGGCCATGCTCGACCCGGCCGGCCGCGGCGAGGTGCTGGCGGCGATCACCGGTCTGCGCGCGGAGGGCCTCACCGTCGTCTTCATCACCCAGGAGATGGATGAGGTGGTCGGCGCCGACCGGGTGGTGGCGCTGGAGCGCGGCGCCGAGGTCTACGCCGGCGAGCCGGCCGGCCTGTTCGCCGATGTGGACGCGGTGCGCCGGCTCGGCCTGGGCCTGCCGGCGCCCGGCGAGCTGGCGCTCGCTCTGGCGGCGGCCGGGCGTCCGCTGCCCCGTGTGCCCCTGGAGGTGGACGACCTCGTGAGGCTCCTGGAGGGAGCCCGATGAGCGCCTCCGACCCGCCGGCGGGCGCGGCGCCGCCGGCCGGCGAGGCGCCCGACCCGCGTATGCCGGCGCCCGGCATGGCGGTCGCGTGCCGGCACGTGTCCTTCAGCTACGCCGAGGGGGACACGGCGATGCCCGCCCTGCGCGACGTCGGCTTCGAGCTCGCGCCGGGCGGCTCCCTCGCCCTGCTCGGACCGTCCGGCGCCGGCAAGTCGACGCTGCTCCAGGTCGTGCGCGGCCTGCTGAGCGCCGAGGCCGGCGAGGTGGTCCTGGACGGCGTCGGCGCGGCGGCCGCCGCGTATGCCGCAGCTGCAGCGCCAGGTGGGGATCGTCTTCCAGTCGCCCGAGCTGCAGCTGTTCGCCTCGAGCGCGCGTGAGGACGTGGCCTTCGGACCGCGCCGGCTGGGGTGGAGCGATGGCGACGTGGCCACCGCCGTGAGCGCGGCGCTGGAGCTCGTCGGGCTGCCGGAAGAGGAGTACGGCGATCGGCACCCGTACACGCTCTCGGGGGGCGAGCAGCGGCGCCTGGCGCTGGCCGGCGTGCTGGCCATGCGGCCGCGCCTGCTGCTGCTGGACGAGCCCTTCGTCAGTCTTGACCCCGCGACGCGCCGGCAGCTCGCCGCGATCCTCGCCCGTCTCAGGCGAAGCGGCGTCTCGATGGTGCTGGCCACCCACGACGTGGATCTCGCCTGGGCGCTGTGCGACGAGCGCCTGCTGCTCGCGGACGGCGGGGTGCTGGCCCACGACGCCTGGGACTTTCAGGCGGAGGGCGGCGACCTCATGGAGCGCAACCGGCTGCGCGAGCCGTTCCTGGTGCAGCTGTGGCGCCGCCTCGGCCGGGATCCGCGGCTGGCGCCGCGCACGTACGCCGAGGCGGCGGAGGAGCTGGCGTGAGGGCGGCCGTCGCCCAGTACTACCCCGGACGGTCGCCCCTGCACCGGCTGGACCCGCGCGCCAAGTTCGTGGCGGTCACGGCGATGGCCATCGCCCTGTTCGTGCGCGACTCCTTCCTGTCGCTCGCGGTACTGGGTGCCGCCGCGGCGATCGCCTACGCCATGAGCGGCGTGCCCGTGGCGTGGTTCTGGCGCGCTTTCCGCCCGATGCTCTGGCTTGTGGGGCTCACCTTCGTCGCCCAGATGATCGTCGCGCCGGGCACGCCGTTCTTCAGCTTCTGGTTCATCAACCTGTCGTGGCAGGGCATCGAGCTCGCCGCGTTTCTCAGCCTGCGTCTCGTGGTGCTGGTGCTCATCGGCTCGGTGCTCACGCTCACGACGCCGCCTATCGCCCTCACCGACGGCCTGACGTGGCTGGGTCGCCCGCTGCGTCGCCTGCGCGTGCCTACGGACGAGCTGGCGCTCATGGTCACGATCGCGCTGCGCTTCATCCCCACGCTGCTCGTGGAGGTCGACACGATCATGCGGGCGCAGCAGGCGCGCGGCGCCGATTTCCGCAGCGGCGGTCTGGTGACGCGCGCCAGGGCGCTCGTGCCGGTGCTGGTACCTCTGTTCGTGCTCAGCTTCCGGCGCGCCGACGACCTGGCCCTCGCGATGGAGGCGCGCTGCTACACGCCGGGCGTGGCGCGTACGCGCCTGCACCCGCTGCGGGCGCGCCCCGCCGATGCCGTCTTCCTGAGCGCCACGGCGGCCGTCATCGTTCGTCGCCCTGGTCCTGTAGGATGCCGGCGTGAACGCGCGCGACGGGTGTGAGGCCGAGGGGCAGCGGGTCTGGCGGCTGGACCTGGCCTACGAGGGCACGGCCTTCAGGGGCTGGGCGAAGCAGCCGGGCCAGCGCACCGTCGAGGGCGTGGTGGAGGAGGCCCTGGCCGTGGCGCTCCGCGCAGCCGTGCGGCTCAGCGTCGCCGGCCGCACCGACGCCGGCGTCCATGCCCGCAGCCCAGGTCGCCTCGTTCGCCTGGGACGGCGACCTGCAGGCCGACCGGCTGCGGCACTCACTCAACGCACTGCTGCCGCCCGACGTCGGCGTCACCGCCGTGCGGCCCGCCCCGCCGGGCTTCGTCGCCCGGGAGGCCGTCGCCCGCACCTATCGCTATCGGCTGTGGGCGTCACCCGCAAAGCCCGTTCTGGAGCGGGCCTTCGTCTGGAACGTGCGCGGCGAGGTGGACGTCGGAGCGCCTGCGAGCCGCCGCGGCGCTGCTTCCGGGGCGGCGTGACTTCGCCGCGCTGACGCCGTCCGCGCACCTCTATCACTCCTGTGTGCGCGAGGTGCGCGCCGCGTCCTGGCTGCCGGCGCCCGAGCCGGAGCTCGTGTTCGAGATCACGGCGGGCAGCTTCCTGCACAACATGGTGCGCGTCGCCGTGGGGTCGATGGTGGATGTGGCGCAGGGCCGCATGAGCCTCGATGCGTTCTCGGCCGGCCTGGAGGGCGGCCGCCGCGCGCGTATGGGTCAGACGGCGCCGGCCCGCGGGCTCATCCTGGCCGGCGTGGAGTACTGAGGCCTACTCGCCGAGGAAGCGGTGGATCATCTTCTGCCGCTCCGCTTCCGACGGCGGCAGCACGTAGGCGACGCCGCCGATGTAGGCCGGCTCGCCCACCATCACCTGCTTGGCGCCGCCCTTGGCGCGCCACTTGAGGAAGGCAAGCTCGATGATCTGGTTGGTGGTGAGGTCGGTGGTGACGCCGCTCATGAAGCGCTTGCCGATCTCGGGGATCTTCGTGATGTTCGACGGCTGCGCGATCTTCTTCTGCAGCGCCTGCAGGAACTGCTGCTGCCGCTTGGCCCGCATGAAGTCGCTGTCCGCCTTGCGGATGCGCACGTACAGCATGGCGTTCTTGCCGTCGAAGTGGTGCCGGCCCTTCTCGAACGTCACGACCCGGCCGCTGGAGCCCGCCGTCGTGGAGATGGTCTTCGGGACGTAGAGGTCGACGCCGCCGACGGCGTTGACGAGCCGCGGGAACCCCTTGAAGTTCACGATCATGATGTGGTTGATGGGGATCCCCAGGAACTCCTTCACCGTCTTGATGGCCAGCTGCGGGCCGTGGCCGTTGAGCTGGCCCCAGAACATGGCCTCGTTGATCTTGTCCGCGCCGCGACCGGGGATGTCCACGCGCGTGTCACGGGGGATGGACAGCTGGTTGATGGTGCGCTTGCCGGGGTCGAAGCGCATCAGCATGATCGTGTCCGAGCGGGCGGGCTCGCCGGCCTTGCTGTCCACGCCGAGCAGCAGGATGGTGGTGGGCTTGCGCACGATCCAGCCGGCGTCCGGCGTGAGCTCGGCCCGGGCGCCGTTGCCGAGCCGGTTGTTGGCCTTGGTGACGGCGCGATCGAGGGTCTGGTAGCCGGGCCACGCCAGCACCGTGGCGACGACCGCGGCGATGACGAGCAAGCAGCAGCAGTGCGACCGGCACGTGCCACCAGCGGAAGCGCCGGCGCTTGCCGCGCGCGGCACTGCCCGCGGGCGCGGCCCCGGCGCCTGCCTGGCGCCGCGTCCGTTCTGGGCGGCCGCGCTCTCGTAGCGGCTGTAGCGGCCGTTGCCTCCCGGCGACGTCGCGACGGGTGGAGTCCGCCGTCGGCGCCGCCGGGCCGCGTCTGGGGTGAGGGGCTCGAGGGGCGCGTCTGGCGCTGTCGCGCCGGCCGCGCCCCGGCGAGCTCCTCGTCGACGGCGCTGCGCCGGGCGCGGCCGGCCTTGTAGGTCTTGTAGGGCTTGCGGCCCTGGTTGTCGTCGTCGGGCATGTGGTCTCCCGGTCGCTTACGCCGCGACCCAGGCGCGAGGTGGACGGGCGGGGGCGCCGCGTGCGCAGACAAGCCCTAGCTACGCCTTGCGGCGGGGGAATCCTCCAGGAGTGTACCACCATGGTAAGCTCGCCTGCGTGAAGCACCGTGAACATACCGTCATGGGCGTCGACGTCGGCGGCACGAAAGTGGCAGGCGCACTCGTGCGCGCGCGCCTGCCGCAGCCGGACGCCGCGGAGACGGTTCAGGCGCCCGAGGTGCTGGCGCAGATCACGGCGGCGACCGACTCCATCACGCCGGAGGCGTGCCTGGCGGGCATCGCCGCCGTCATCGAACGACTCCAGTCGGAGGGCGACGGGGCGGAGGGCATCGGCCTCGGGACGGCCTCCACGGTCAACGTCTCGCAGGGGCGGATCGTCGATTCGGTGAACCTGCCGCTCGTCGACGTGCCCATCCGCGACATCCTGCAGGAGCGGTTCGCGCTGCCCGTCGCCGTCGACAACGACGCCACCGCGGCGGCCATCGGGGAGTGGGCCTTCGGCGCCGGGGTGGGCACGCGGGAGATGCTGATGCTCACGCTCGGGACGGGCGTCGGCGGCGGCATCATCTGCCGCGGCCGCCCGTACCGGGGGTTCAGCGGCTCCGCGGCCGAGCTGGGGCACATCATCGTCGACGTGAACGGCCCTCCGTGCCCGGCCAACTGCCCCAACCACGGCTGCCTGGAGGCCTACGTGTCGGGCACGGCCATGGGCGTGGCCGCCATCGCCGAGGCGCAGCAGAAGCCGCTCTCGGGGCTCGGCAAGGCTCTGTGCCGCGGGTGAGGTGATCGACAGCAGGCTGCTCACCCGCCTGGCGCGAGCGGGCGATCCCGGCGCGGTGGATCTGATGACCACGCGCCGGCGAGTACCTGGGCGCGGGCCTCGTGACGCTGGTCAACACCTTCAACCCGGAACGCATCGTGATCGGCGGCGGTGCGGCGGCGGCGGGCGAGCTCCTGCTCGCCCCGGCCCGCCGGGTGCTCGCCCGACGCGCCCTGCGGCCGGCCAGGGACGAGGTCAGCATCGTGCCGGCCGCTCTCGGTCCCGACGCCGGTGTCGTCGGCGCCGCCGCTCTGGCCCTGATGGAGCTCTTTCCGGACGCCGCTCCTCCTCTTTCTTGACTTCGCTTCAGGCGTATTGGTAAATGAGAGATGAATCCCGCGCGCGGCGCGCTACGGCGCCGCGCCTACAGGAGGTGACGAGTAGCACATGGCCTACAAGATCACGGAAGAGTGTCTGGCGTGCGGCGCCTGCGTCGACGAGTGTCCCAACGACGCTATCTCCGAGGGCGACGACATCTACGTCATCGACGCCGACAAGTGCGACGATTGCGCGACGTGCGTCGACTCGTGCCCCAACGAGGCCATCGTACCCGCCGACTGACCTAGCGGCGGCAGCGATCGTGGGCGAGGCCGGCTTCTTCGGGAGCCGGCCTCGCCGCGTGTGAGGGGGGCGGCGCGCCGCGCGCGCCGCCCCCTCACGTCTCCAGCACGCCCTCGCAGCCGACGAGCTCGGGCTCGTCCCACGCCAGGCGCCTGGCCATGACCCTGACGGCCTCGGGGTTGGAGTCCACGAGCAGATAGCCGCGGCCGTGGCGCGCGGCGGCCTCTCCCGCGGTGCCGCTGCCCGCGAAGAAGTCGACGACCAGGTCTCCCGGGTCCGAGTGCACCGTGACGATGCGCTCCAGGATGCGCAGCGGCTTCTGCGTCGGATAACCCGTCTTCTCCTTGCCCGTAGGGCTCACGATCGTGTTCCACCACACGTCGGTCGGCGTCTTGCCGCGCGCGGCCTTCTCCGCGCCCACGAGGCCGGGCGCCATGTAGGGGATGCGGTCGATGTCGTCGTAGCGGAACACGTAGCGACGCGGATCCACGGCGTACCAGAAGATGGTGTCGTGCTTGGCAGGCCAGCGGTCGCGAGGCCGGCCGCCGTAGTCGTAGGCCCACACGATCTCGTTGAGGAACGAGTCGCGACCGAACACCTCGTCGAGCAGGAGCTTGCAGTAGTGGGCCTCGCGGGCGTCGATGTGGAAGAACAGCGAACCGTCGGCGGCGAGGATGCGCCGCGCCTCGTCGAGGCGCGGCGCCAGGAAGCCCAGGTAGTCGTCGAAGGCGTCGTCCCAGGCCGCCCTGCCCAGCACCTCGCTACGGTAGCGACGGCCCTGGAAGCCGGTCCGGTCGCCGTCCTCGTCTCGCACGGTCCGCAGCCGGGTGCGCCGCTGGGCGCCTCCCGTGTTGAACGGCGGGTCGACATAGACGAGGCGGGCGCACGCGCCGGGCAGCGCCCGCAGGACGTCCAGATTGTCCCCGTACACGATGCGCTTCACAGCGGGTACTCGTAGACGCGCTGGTCCTTGACCGCGCGGCAGCCGATGTGCGGGTAGAAGTCGTGGGCCCCCCGGCGGGCCAGATTGGCGCGGATCCACAGGCGCGTCAGGCCGCGGGCCCGCGCCCAGTCGGCGGCCGCGGCCAGCAGCGCCGCGCCCACGCCGCTGCCGCGGTGGCCCGCGGCGACGACGAGACCACCGACCTCCGCGTAGGGGTCGGCCTCGACGACGCGCTGCACGTGCACCCCGATGAAGCCCGCGAGACGACCGGCGTCATCGGCGACGAGGAGCGTCCGCTCCGGGTCGCCGAGGAGACCGAGTCTCGCTGCACCTCGGCGGCGGTGGACGGGTACCCGAGCTCGTCGCAGAGCGCTGCCAGCTGCCGGGCGTCGTCGACGGTCGCCGTGCGGATGGACGGCTGGACGGTCATGGGGCAAGTGTATCCTGCGAGACGGGCGTGAAGATCAGGCGTGTACGTCCGTCCGCGGGCGATCAGCCCAAGAGCGCCACGGACCGGTGTCCGAGGCCGAGTGTCAGACGTGCGCCTGTGCGGCGGCCTGGTTGGCCGCCGCGGCGATGATGGCCGGCTCGATCGGAGGATCAGCGTGCCGCACATGGGGCATACGAACGTCTCGCTGGGGTCCTCGGTGAACAAGTCGGACTCGTAGCGCTCGCCACACTCACTGCATATGAGGTTCTCGCGACTCATGCCGCCCCCTCCCACACGACCTCAGTTTTCCCCTGAGACTCGTCACGGCACCTGCATCCTGCAACAATGGGGTGATGACCTTAGACGGGAGGTGGGGGCATGACCGATAGCGGCTGGCGCGCGTTCTTCGACAGCTACGCGCCGCAGTACATGGACGAGCCCTTCACTCAGGCGACCGCGGCCGAGGTCGAGTTCCTGCAGGAGGTGCTGGACGTGCCCGCCGGCGCCGCCGTGCTGGACATCGGCTGCGGCACCGGCCGGCACGCCGTCCAGCTGGCGCGCCGCGGGTTCAGGGTGACCGGGCTCGACCTGTCTCGCCGGCATGCTGGCCGAGGCGGCCGCGGCCGCCGCCGAGGCCGGCGTGGAGGTCGAGCTCATCGAGGCCGACGCGACGGCGTTCGACCTGGGCCGGGTCTTCGACGCGGCCGTGTGTCTCTGCGAGGGCGCGTTCACCCTGGTCGGCCGGGACGACCCCCTGGAGCACGACCTCTCCATCCTGCGCAACGCGTTCAGGTCGCTCAGGCCGGGCGCTCCCTTCGTGCTGACCGCGATCAACGGCTTGCGGCTCATCCGTGACGCCACGGAGCACCAGGTGGAGCTGGGCCGCTTCGACCCCGTCACGCTCACGCAGTCCTACGACATGGAATGGGAAGCGGACGACGGCCCGCACAGCATGCCGGTGCGTGAGCGCGGCTACGTGCCGTCGGAGCTGGCGCTGGTCTGCCGGCTCGCGGGTTTCGAGGTCGAGGCGCTGTGGGGCGGCACGGCCGGCAACTGGGGGCGCAGGCCGGTCGAGCTGGACGAGATGGAGATCATGGCGGTCCTGCGGCGGCCGTCGCCGTGAGCTCGCCCGACCGCGAGGATCCGCACGGCGAGGCCCGGGGACGCCGCGGGCGTCGCCGCCGTGCTCAACGCGATCATCGAGGAGGGCCGTCACAGCCTGCTGGACACGCCCTTCAGCGTCGCGGACGAGCGCGCGTTCATCGAAGCGCTGCCGGCGCGCGCGTTCCTGCACGTGGCGGAAGCGGGCGGGGCGATCGTCGGTGTCCAGACGGTGGAGCCGTGGAGCTCCTTCGCGAGCCACGAGTGTGATCACGTTGCGACGATGGGCACCTGGGTGGGGAAGGCCTGGCGGCGGCGCGGCGTCGGCCGCCTGCTGGCTCAGGCGTCGTTCGCCGCCGCGCGCTCGCTGGGGTACGAGAAGGTCTTCACCGACCTCCGCTCCGACAACCCCGGCTCGCTCGCCTTTCATCTGGGCCTCGGCTTCACTGTGGTCGGGGCCGCACGCCGGCAGGCGCGCGTCGCCGGCCGCGACGTCGATGTCGTGTTCATCGAGCGCTTCCTGGAGGAGTGATCTGCATGCTCTCGGTCTGCGCGACGCCGATCGGGAACCTCGGCGACGTCACGCCGCGCGTGCTTGAGGCGCTGCGCGGCGCGGACCTGGTGGCGGCGGAGGACACGAGACACACCCGCAGGCTTCTGAGCCACTTCGACATCCACACGCCGCTGACGAGCCTGTTCAAGCACAACGAGGTGCAGAAGACGGAAGAGGTGCTGCGCCTGCTGCGCGACGACAAGGACGTGGCCCTCGTGACCGACGCCGGCACGCCCGGCATCTCCGATCCCGGCATGCGTCTGGTCGCGCGCGCCGTGGCCGAAGGGCTGCCGGTGCGTGTGCTGCCGGGGCCGTCTGCGGTGATCGCCGCCGTGGTGGCGGCCGGCTACGAGGCGGACGGCTTCCGGTTCGTCGGCTACCTGCCGCGCCGGGCGCGCGACCTGGAGACGGTCCTGCACACATGGCGTCGCTGCGGCGGGCTGATCGTGGCCTTCGAGACGGCGCAGCGGCTCGCCGCGAGCCTCGCCGTGCTGGCGGCGGCGGCGCCCGAGGCCCCCGCCGCCGTCTGCAGGGAGCTCACCAAGCTGCACGAGGAGGTGGTGCGCGGTCCGCTGCGCGAGCTCAGCGAGCGCTACGTGCCGGCCGGGCCGGACGGCGCCCGCACGTCACTGCGCGGCGAGATCGTCGTCGTGGTCGACCTCGGCGAACCGCTGGACGACGTCGCCGCGGGCCGCCCCCACGCCCAGGCCGCGGCTCGCGAGCTGCTGGGGCGCGGCCTGTCGCGCCGCGACACCGCCGCGGCGCTGCACGCGTGCCTGGGCCTGTCGCGCCGCGACGCCGAGGCGCTGGCGCGCCAGACGGCCGCCGAGGCCTGACGCCGGTCTGGTACACTCGCCGCATGGACCTGCTCATGCGCATCGAACAGGGGCACCGTCCTGCTGGACGGCGGCTTGGGCAGCGAGCTGATGCGCCGCGGTTTCGCTGCGGGGCAGTGCCCCGAGGAATGGAACGTCACGCGGCCGGCCGACGTGGAGGCCATCCACCGCGACTACTACGCGGCGGGCTCGGACGTGGTGAACACGAACACGTTCGGCGGCTCCCGGCTGAAGCTCGCCGCCTACGGCCTGGGGGATCGCGCCGTGGAGCTGAACGTGGCGGCCGCCCGGCTGGCGGTCGCGCTGCGCGACCGCGAGTTCCCCGGGCGCCTGGTCGCCGGCGACATCGGTCCCTGCGGCCACCTGGTCAAGCCGATGGGCGACGCCGACCCGGCGGACATCCGCGCCGCGTTCGACGAGCAGGCCGCGGCGCTCGTCGCCGGCGGCGTCGATCTGTTCAACATCGAGACGATGTTCGACATCACCGAGGCGCGGCTCGCCGTCGAGGCCGCGGTCGCGGCCGCGAACGGCAGGCCGGTGGTCGCGAGCATGGCGTTCAAGCCGGCGGCTCGCGGCTATCGCACCATGATGGGCGTCGATCCTGCCACGGCCGTCTCCACGCTGCGCCAGGCGGGCGCCGCGCTCGTCGGCTGCAACTGCGAGGTCACGGCGGTGGACATGGCCGACCTCGTGCCCGAGCTCGCCGGGCTCAACGCCGGCCCCACCATCGCGCAGCCGAACGCCGGGCAGCCGCGGCTCGAGGCCGGGACCACGGTGTACGCGGAGACGCCCGAGCATTTCGCCGGCGTCGTGGCCGGCTTCCCCAAGCGCGGTGCCGGCATCGTGGGCGGCTGCTGCGGCACGACGCCGGCCTACATCGCCGCCCTGGCGGCGGCCCTGGGCCGGTAGGCCCTCCCTGTTCGATCCACAGGCGGGTTGACGCCCACGGCGCGGCTCCCATGCGTCGCGGCGTCTCAGACGCGGCGCCGCTCGTCGACTGCGGCGCCGGCGATGAGCCCGGCCACCGCGCCGATGACGGCGCCCAGAAGCACGTGGCCGACCTGCATGCCGGCCAGGGCGCCGGCGCGATGCCCAGCATCAGGCCGGCGCCGGCGAACGGTGCGGCGGCGCGCTCCTGCTCCGGCCGCGGCGGCTCGGGGCGCCAGTCGCCGTTCACCCGCGCCGTCGGAACACCGCGCCGACGGTGTCCAGGATGAGCCGGGCGCCGTGCAGCGCCGTGAGCTGCGCCGGGCCGTCGTACTGCGGCGCGACCTCGACGAGGTCCATGCCGATCACGTTGGTGCGCTCGCACACGGCCAGCAGCAGCGCCTTGGCCTCGTAGTAGCTGAAGCCGCCGGGCTCGGGCGTGCCGGTGCCCGGCGCGATGGCCGGGTCGAGGACGTCGATGTCGAAGGTGATGTAGGTGTCCGCGTCCAGCTGGAGGTGCTCCACGAGCTCCGCCGGCCGCGCGTCCCTGGCCTGCTCGCACCAGAAGATGTGGGCCCCGCGGCTCTGGGCCAGCTCGATGTTGTCGCCCGCCGTGTGCAGGTTGCGGATGCCGTACTGCGTGAGCCCGGTCAGCCACCCGGCCTCGTGCGAGCGGATGATGGGGCTGGCGTGCGAGTAGCGCTGGGCTCCCTCGGAGTCCCAGTAGTCCATGTGGGTGTCGAACTGCACGAGCTGGAAGGGCCTGCCGCCTCGCGCCTGCCACAGGGCTTCGAGCACCGGGTAGGTGATGGAGTGGTCGCCGCCCAGCGTGACGGGGAAGAGGCCCGCCTCGACGAGCGGCTGCAGCCGCGCCACCACGGCGTCGTGGTAGCGCTCGACGTGTCCACATCGGGCCGAGCGCCACGTCGCCGCAGTCGGCCCAGCGCACGCCGCCGAGCAGCTCGACCCCGGCTTCGCCGTCGTACAGCGGCTCGTGGTCCTGCTGGAAGGCCCACATCGTCGAGGCCTCGCGCAGGGCGCGAGGCCCCATGCGCGCGCCGGAGCGATACGTGGTGCCCTCGTCCCAGGGGACGCCCACCACGGCGACATCCGCGTCGGCGCGCGTGGGCGCCACGAGGTGCGGCGCCTTGAGGAAGGTCGCGATGCCGCTGAAGGGCAGCTCCTCGGTGGTCATCTACTTCACTCCCTTGGCGTGCGCCGCGCTCACCTCGGCGACGCACTCCTCGACGATGTCGCAGCCCAGGGCGAAGAGCTCGGGCGGCTGATTGAGAGCCGGCGTCGGGCGGAACCAGTTGAACGCCGGCTCGTAGATCGGCACGACGCCACGCCGTTCCATGGCGTAGACGATCTCCCGCGTGAGGTCGTGGGCGGGGGTCTTGGAGTCCTTGTCCTCGACGAACTCGACGCACTGGTAGCAGCCCTTCACGCGCACGTCGCCGACGATCTCGTACTTCTCCTTCATGGCACCGAACCTCGCCTTGGCGATCCGCTCGAGCTCCTTGACGTTGTCCAGCACCTTGTCGCGCTTCATGACCTCGATGAGCTTGATGCCCACGGCGCAGCCGACGGGCGAGCCGGCGAACGTGCCGCCGGTGTAGAGCTCGCCGGCCGGCCCGCTCATGCGGTCCGAGCCCAGCGTGTAGCAGATGGGGATGAGCCCTCCGGACGTGCCCTTGCCCAGCGAGAGCAGCTCCGCCTCGACGCCCGGATACTGCGTCGATGAGGAACCACTCGCCGCAGCGGCCCATGCCCTCCTGGACCTCGTCGTTGTAGAAGATCCAGCCGTGCTTCTGGCAGAGGTCGTACAGGCGCTTCGGCCACTCCGGCGGCGGGATCTGGATGCCGTTCTCGCCCTGGATCAGCTCGACGTTGACGCCGGCGATGCTGTCCGGTGTCGCCTTGTACTTGAGGATCATCTCCTCGATGTAGTCGAGACAGGCGATGTCGCAGGCGGGGTAGTCGAGGTGGTACGGGCAGCGGTAGCAGGTGGGGAAGGGGACGTTGATCCAGCCGCTCATGAACGGCTCGATGCCGTGATTGTAGTGGGCGTTGTGCGGGCCCATGGCGCCGGTGCCGTAGTTGCCGCCGTGGAAGCTGCCCAGGAAGGTGATGACGAAGGGCCGGCCGGGCCCGGCGGCCTCGCGCATGATGCGCACGGCGTTCTCCACCACCTCGCTGCCCGTGGTGTCGTAGACGACCTTGGTCAGCGGCTTCGGGGCGATCTCGACCAGCTTCTCGGCGAGCTCGTGGTGGTGCCAGACGCTCATCGCCGAGAGGCACTCGGTGCCGTACTCCTTGAGGGCCAGGTGGGCGGCCTCGACGAGCTCGGGGTGGTTGCCCCCGAGGGGTGCCGAGGCCCAGCCCGAGAGCCAGTCGATGTAGCGGTTGCCGTCGACGTCCTCGAGGAACCAGCCGTCGCGGTAGCGCGAGACGAAGTGGTTCGGAGGCCAGCCGCCGATGAGCGACACGCCGAGGAGGATGTCTTCGCCGCGCTTCATCAGCGCGGCGCTGCGGGGACCGGGGGGCGGGGTGTGGACGTTGGGGCGCGTCTGATCGCCCATGGCTATCTCCTCCTCAGAACGGCTCGCCGTCGCCCGGCGACCACTCGTAGTTGTCCTTGAGGACGCGGAGCTGCAGCAGGAAGTCGGCCTGCTCGATGCCGGGGATGGTGCGGATCTGGTTGACGAGCATGTCGCAGCAGCTCCTCGCGGTCGTGCGCCACGACGCCGACGATGATGTCGTAGTCGCCGGCGCAGATGCTCACGAAGTCGACCTGGGGCAGCTCGGCCAGCTCCTCGGCGACCGCCTCCAGGCGGTCGCCCGCCACGCGCAGCTGCACCTGCCCCCAGATCAGCCCCAGGTCCAGCGGGCTGCTCACGGCGACGATCTGGATGATGTTGGTGCGCAGCAGGCGCGAGACCCGCTGCCGCACGCTCGCCTCGGAGATGCCGAGGTCCTTGGCGATCGTGGTGAAGGCCCGTCGCCCGTCCTGCTGCAGGTGGCCGATGATCGCGATGTCGGTCTTGTCCAGGGACTGCTTGCGCATGCCGCTCCTTTCGCCGGCATCATTCTACGAATGTCGTGCCGGTGTGGCCAGCGGTTTGCGATTTTCCTCATACGGTAAGATGCCCGGGACGTCGAGGAGGTCCGGATGAAGATCGAGCGAAAGCCGTCGACCGCGCTGCTGCCCGCACCCGTCGTGC
Organism: uncultured Thermoleophilia bacterium; assembly: GCA_963707335.1. GTDB lineage: Bacteria > Actinomycetota > Thermoleophilia > UBA2241 > UBA2241 > CAIXSE01. Next base: position 50,425 of record CAVPQD010000028.1, read on the forward strand.
TGGTCACCGTCGCCGACGATGAGGGCAAGGCGAACATGCTCACCATCGCGTGGGCCGGTACCGCGTGCTCAAGCCCGCCGATGCTGAGCGTGGCCATCCGGCCGACGCGATATTCGCACCGCTTGGCGACGAGGGCGCGCGAGTTCGTCGTGAACATCCCGCGCGCCTCGCAGCTCGAGCAGGTCGACCTGGCCGGCGTGTGGTCGGGGGCCGAGCACGACAAGTTCAGGGAGCTCGGCTTCACGCCTGCGCCGGCCAGCAAGGTCGCGCCGCCGCTCATCCAGGAGTGCCCCGTCAATCTGGAGTGCCAGGTGCACCACCAGCTGTCGCTCGGCGCGCACGACCTGTTCATCGCCGAGATCGTCGCCGTGCACTACGACGAGGAGCTCCTGGACTCGCGAGGCCGCGTGAAGACCAGCAAGCTCGAGCCGCTCGCCTACGTGGAGGGGGAGTACTGGTCGCTGGGGCGAGCGCCTCGGCACCTACGGGCAGGCGCAGAAGGCGCGCCGGAAAGCAGTAGACTAGGCGTCGTGCGCTACTACATCACCACCCCCATCTACTACGTGAACGGCGAGCCGCACCTCGGCCACGCCTACACGACGATCGCCGCCGACGCGCTCGCCCGGTACCACCGCCAGAAGGGCGACGAGGTCTTCTTCCTCACGGGCACGGACGAGCACGGCAACAAGGTGGCCCAGGCGGCGGCCGAGCGCGGCCTCTCGCCGCGTGAGCACGTGGACGAGCTCGCCCCCCGCTTCCGCGAGCTGGCGGCGCAGGTGAACGCCACGAACGACTTCTTCATCCGCACCACGGACCCGGAGCACGAAGCCTTCGTGCAGGACTTCGTGGAGAGGATGCGGGCCGCCGGCGACATCGAGAAGCGCACCTACGGCGGCCTCTACTGCACCGCCTGCGAAGGCTTCTACTACGAGCGCGACCTCGCCCGCGACGGCACGTGTCCGATCCATCACACCGAGCCCGTCTGGCTGGAGGAGGAGAACTACTACTTCCTGCTGAGCCGCTATCAGGACCGGCTCAGCGAGTTCTTCCGCGCCAATCCCGGCTTCGTGAAGCCGAGGTCGCGCTACAACGAGGCGCTGTCCTTCATCGAGCAGGGCCTGGAGGACATCTCCATCAGCCGCTCCAGCATCACCTGGGGCGTGCCCGTCCCCTGGGACGAGGACCAGATCATCTACGTCTGGGTCGACGCCCTCATCAACTACCTGTCGGCGCTCACCTACGCCCGTCCCGGCGAGGACCTCACGACCACGTTCTGGCCGGCGCAGCTGCACGTGATGGCCAAGGACATCCTCAAGTTCCACGCCGTCATCTGGCCGGCCCTGCTGATGAGCGCCGGCTACGAGGTGCCCGGCGGGGAGCTCATCCACGGCTACCTGCTCATGGGCGGCGAGAAGATGAGCAAGACGCGCGGCAACGTGCTGGACCCGTTCGCCGTCATGGACCAGTACGGCATCGACGCGCTGCGCTACTACCTGATGCGCGAGGTCACGTTCGGGCTGGACGGCGTCATCAGCCTGGAGGGCTTCGAGGGCCGCTACAACAACGAGCTCGCCAACGAGCTGGGCAACCTGGTGAGCCGCACGGTGAGCATGATCGGCAAGTATCGCGAGGGGCGCATCCCGGCGGCCGGCGCCGAGGCGCCGGCGCTGGCCGGGGTCGCGGCCGAGGGCGAGGCGATGGTGCGCGCCGCAGGCGCGCACTACGACGCCATCGAGATCACGGCCGCCCTCGAGAGCATCTGGGAGTACGTGCGGCGCCTCAACCGGCTCGTCGAGGAGGAGGCGCCGTGGAAGCTGGCCAAGGACGAGGCGCAGGCCGGCCGTCTGGACGCGGTGCTCAACGGACTGGCGGCCGGCCTGCGCCTCGTGGCGCTGGCGCTCCATCCCGTCATCCCCGGCACGGCCGCGGAGATCCTGCGGCGCCTCGGACAGCCGAACGGCGCCGACGACCTGCTGCTGGAGCGCGCCCGCTGGGACGAGCTGGCCCCGGCCGAGGTCGTCAAGGCGCCGCCGCTCTTCCCGCGCATCGAGGCCGGCGCATAGGCGCTCCCGTGCCCGCCGGCCGTCGCCCGCGACCCACGATCGTCGACCCCACGATGCCATGAGCCTCATCGACTCCCACTGTCACCTGGAGATGCTGGACGATGCCGGTGCGGCCGTGGAGCGGGCCCGCGAGGCCGGCGTGGAGCAGGTCGTCTCGATCGGCATCGACCTGCCGAGCTCGCGGCAGGCCATCGCCTTCGCCGGCCGCCTGCCCGGCGTGTACGCCACCGTCGGGCTGCACCCGCACGAGGCCGACACGCTGGACGACGAGCTGCTGGGCGAGCTCGAACGCCTGGCCGCCGACCCGCGCGTCGTAGCCGTGGGTGAGTGCGGCCTCGACTTCTACCGCGACCTGGCGCCGCGCGACGCGCAGCGCCGCGCCTTCAGCGCCCAGATCGGGCTGGCGCGGCGCGCGGGACTGCCGCTGGTCGTGCACGTGCGGGAGGCCGGGGACGAGGCCATGGCGCAGCTCGCCGCCGAGGCGGACGGCCTCACCGTGGTCATGCACTGCTTCTCGCTGCCGCAGTACGTGGACGAGTGCAACGCGCGCGGCTACTACGCGAGCTTCGCCGGCAATCTCACGTTCAAGAACGCCGGAGACCTGCGCGCCGCCGCCGCGCGCGTCCGCGAAGACCGCTTGATGGTGGAGACGGACGCGCCGTTCCTGAGCCCGGTGCCCAACCGCGGCAAGACCAACACGCCGGCCTGGGTCGCGCTCACGGCCGCCGCGCTCGGCGGGGTGCGCGGCTGGGACGAGCGCCACACCGCGGCCCTGACCACGGCCAACGCGCGCCGTGCCTTCGGCCTGCCGGAGGGCGGGTAGCGTGGCCGCCGGCAGGACATCCAGGCCGGGCGGTGCGGCCGCGGGCGACCGTGGTCGTCCCCCGCGGCCGACGGCCCTGAGGCGCTACGGCCAGAACCACCTCGTCGACCGCAACATCCTGCGCGCCATCGTCGAGCAGGCGGCCGTGGGCCCCGACGACGTGGTCCTCGAGGTCGGGGCGGCCGGTGGGCAGCTCACGCGCCCGCTGCTGGAGCGCGCTCGCGTGGTCCACGCCTTCGAGATCGACGGACGTTGGCTGCCGAGCCTCGAGGAGCTGGCGGCCGGCCACCCCGGCCTGCGGGTGCACGCCGGCGATGCCCTCAGGACGGACCTCGTGGCGCTCGACCCGCCGCCGACGGCCCTGGTCGCCAATCTCGCCTACAACATCGCCATCCCGCTGGTCATGACGACTATCGCGGAGCTGCCCACGGTCTCGCGCTGGGGCGTGATGGTCCAGAGGGAGCTCGCCGACCGGCTCTTCGCGTCGCCGCAGACGAAGGCCTACGCGGCCGTCTCGGTGCTGACGCAGCTGGCCTGCCGGCGTGAGTCGACGCGGGCCGTGCCGCCGAGCGCCTTCCGGCCGCGGCCCCGGGTGGACTCGAGCTTCGTCACCTTCGTGCGCAGGACCGCGAAGGATGCCGCGGACGGACCACCGCTCCTGCCGCCGCTCGCCTACGCCGCCATGGACCGGCTCGTGCGGCTCGCGTTCGGCCAGCGCCGAAAGATGCTCGGCACCTCGCTGGCCGGGGCCGGCCACGCCGGCCTCACGCTCACGCGCGAGACCGTGCATGAGGCTCTCGGCCAGGCCGGTCATCCTGCCACGGCGCGGCCCGGAGGAGCTCACGCCGGCGCACTGGGTCGTCTTCGCCCGCGCCCTGGGCTGGCTCACGGTCGACATGATCACCGGGGAGACGGCATGAGCATCGACCACAACGGATCGCACGCGATGACGGAGGTCGCGGCCCCGGCCAAGCTCAACCTGGCGCTGTTGGTCGGTCCGCTGCGGCCCGACGGCTTCCACGAGATCGCGTCGCTGATGGTGCCGGTGACGCTGGCCGACCGCGTGCGGGTCGAGCGCACGCCGGGGGCCGGGCTGGACGTCGTCTGTGACGTGGCGCCCGGCGAGCAGAACCTCGCGGCCAAGCTCGTGCGCGGGCTTGAGGAGCGACTCGGCCGCACCTTCGACGTGCGCGTGACGATCACCAAAGCGATCCCCCAGGGCGCGGGGCTGGGCGGCGGCAGCTCCGATGCCGCCGCCACTCTCGTCGCGCTGGAGCGCCTCTACGACCTGGACCTGTCGCCCAAGCTCCGCTACGACCTGGCCATGGACGTGGGCTCGGACGTGCCGTTCTTCCTCTACACGGCGCCGCAGCTGGCCATGGGACGCGGGCAGGTGCTCAAGGACGTCACGCTGCCCGCGCTGCACCTCGTCGTCGCCGTGCCGGACGTGGCGCTCAGCACCCGCACCGTCTACGGCTGGCGCGATCAGGATGCCTCCGTGGAACTGAAGGAGTGGGCGCCGGTGGCCCGCGGCCTGTCCGGCCGTATCCAGACGGCGAAGACGGTCGCCGAGATCGCGGCGCTGGTGCACAACGACCTGGAGGTGAGCGTCGTCTCGCGACGGCCGGAGGTGGGCGCGCTCATCGAGCGTCTTCGCGGGCTCGGGGCCCTGGCCGCCGCCATGACCGGCAGCGGCTCCGCCGTGTTCGGCCTGTTCGCCGCCGCGGCCGCGGCCGGCAGGGCGCGGGCCAGGCTGGCGCCCGCCCGCGCCTGGTACGTCACCGACCTGCAGCCGGCTCCGCCCCCGGCGCCGCCCTCGGCGCGCCGCCGGCCCAAGGCGGAGTGATACAATATCCTGCCGCTTCGGCGGGCGGCTCGCCGCCTCCTCTCCACACCGCGCTGGGGCGTGGCCAAGCGGTAAGGCAACGGGTTTTGGTCCCGTGACCGGAGGTTCGAGTCCTCCCGCCCCAGCCAGCAGCTGACCCGGTCATCCACTCCGCAAGGTGAGCCTCATGAGCCAGACAGAGTCCTCGCGTCCGCCGCTCGCCGTCGTCATCCTCGCCGCCGGCCTGGGCACGCGCATGAAGTCCGACGTCCCCAAGGTGCTGCACGAGGTCTGCGGGCGGCCGATGCTGTCGTACGTCATCGACGCGGCGCTCAGCGTGTCGCCGGAGCGCGTCGTCGTGGTCACCGGGCCGGAGCAGGACGAGGTGGGCGACGTCCTGCCGGTCGGCTGCGAACGCGCCGTGCAGCAGGAGCGGCGCGGCACGGGCGACGCCGTCCGCGCCGGCCTGGAGCCGCTCGACGACTTCCACGGCGATGTGGTCGTGCTGGTCGGGGACGCGCCGCTCGTGGACGGGCCCTTCCTGCGGGCTCTGGTCGAGGCGCATCGGACGAGCGGCTCGCGAGCCACGGTCGCCGCCGCGGTCCTTTCCGATCCCGGCCACTACGGGCGCGTCGTGCGCGACGCCGACGGCGGGGTCCGGCGCATCGTCGAGGCTCGCGACGCCTCCGCCGACGAGCTGCTCATCACGGAGGTCAACACCGGCTTCTACGTGGTCGACGCCGCCCTGCTGCGCACGGTGGTGCCGCGCCTGCAGCCGACGAACGCCCAGGGTGAGCTCTATCTCACGGACGCCGTGCACCTCGCCCTGGCGGACGGCGTGCCGGTGCAGGCCCACGTCGCCGCGGATCCCGAGGTGATGCTGGCCGTCAACTCGCGCGTCGAGCTCGCCGAGGTGAACGCCGTCATGCGCCGGCGCCTGGTGGAGCGCCTCATGCTGGCCGGCGTCACGGTGGAGGACCCGGACACGACGTTCGTGGACTGGGGCGTGGACGTCGGCCGCGACACGCTCATCCGCGCCAACAGCCATCTGCTGGGGCGCACCACCGTGGGCGCGGCGAGCGAGATCGGTCCCGGCAGCTTCCTGCGGGACGCCTTCGTCGGCGACCGCGCCCGCGTCGTGAGCTCGCATCTCTACGAGTGCGTCATCAGCTCCGGCTGCAGTGTGGGTCCCTTCGCCTACATCCGGCCCAACACGGTGCTCGCCGAGGGCGCCAAGGCCGGCACCTTCGTCGAGATCAAGAACAGCCGCATCGGCGAGGACAGCAAGGTGCCGCACCTCAGCTACGTGGGCGACGCCATCGTCGGCAAGGGCACCAACATCGCCGCCGGCAACATCACGGCCAACTACGACGGCTACGAGAAGCACGCGACCCACATCGGCGACGGCGTGCGCACGGGCAGCGACACGACCATCGTGGCGCCGGTCACCATCGGCGACGGCGCCTTCACGGCGGCCGGCTCGGTGATCACCCAGGATGTGCCGCCGGGCGCCCTGGCGATCGCCCGCGGCAGGCAGCAGAACATCGACGGGTACGCCGAGCGCCGGGCCGCGCGCCGTCTCCGCGAGCAGGACGGCGGCACCTGATAGAATCCTCTTTCGGCCGGCAGCTCACGAAGGAAGGGCACGTGTCAGATTCTTCCTGCTGCGTGATCGCCACGCAGAAGCGCCTCAAGCTGTTCTCCGGGCGCAGCAATCCCGCCCTGGCGGAGAAGATCGCCGAGAAGCTCGACCTCAGTCTGGGCGGCGTGCTGCTCAAGACCTTCGCCAACGGCGAGATCTACGCGCGCTACGAGGAGAACGTGCGCGGCACCGACCTGTTCATCGTGCAGTCGCCGGCGGACCACATCAACGACGAGGTCCTGGAGCTGCTCATCATGATCCAGGCGGCCAAGCTGGCCTCGGCGCGCCGCGTCACCGCCGTCATGCCCTACTTCCCCTACTCCCGCCAGGACAAGAAGAGCGCCGCGCGCGAGCCCATCACCGCGCGCCTCATGGCCACGCTGCTCGAGGCGGCCGGCGCCGATCGCGTGCTGTCCATGGACCTCCACCAGGGCCAGATCCAGGGCTTCTTCGAGATCCCCGTGGACCACATGACGGCCGTGCCCATGCTGGCCGACTACTTCCGCTACAAGGATTTCGGCGGCTGCCCGCTGGTCGCCGTGTCCGCCGACGCCGGCGGCGTCAAGCTGGCCAAGCGGTTCATCAACCGTCTGCCCGGCGCGGGGCTCGCCGTGCTCACCAAGATGCGGCCCGAGCACAACCGCGCCGAGACGCTGCACTTCATCGGCGACGTGCAGGACAAGATCGCCATCGTCGTGGACGACATGATCGACACGGGCGGCTCCATCACGAGCGCCGTGGAGACACTGTATGAGAACGGCGCCAGAGAGGTGTACGTGACGGCGACGCACGGCATCTTCAGCGGCCCCGCCTTCGAGCGCATCCACCAGTCGCCCGTCAAGGAAGTCGTGGTCACCGACACGGTGCCCGTCACGCTGGGACCCGGCGACACCAAGATCCGCGTGCTGTCGGTGGCCGACACGCTGGCCAGGACCATCAAGAACGTGTTCGAGGACGAGTCGGTGAGCGAGCTGTTCGCCGGCGACAATCAGCTCTTCTAGCAGGAGACGACCAATGGACAAAGTCAGTATCGTCGTGAAGCATCGCGACGTCACCGGGACCCGCGCCGCCAAGCGTCTGCGCCGCGATGGCCTCATCCCCGGCGTGCTCTACGGCCACGGCAAGGACGCCGCGCTCATCACGGTCGAGCCGCACCAGCTGCGCGACGCGCTCAACACGGGGGCCGGCATGCACGCCGTGCTGGACGTCACGTTCGAGGGCCAGAAGCGCGCCCACAAGGCCATCGTCAAGGAGCTCGAGCTCGACCGGGTCAAGAACCACGTCATCCACGTGGACCTGCAGGAGATCCGCCTGGACGAGACCATCGAGTCCATGGTCACGGTGCGCTTCGAGGGCGAGTCCAAGGGCGTCAAGATGGGCGGCCTGCTGGACGAGTCGGTCCGCGAGGTCACGGTGAAGGGTATGGTCACCGACATCCCCGAGCACCTCGTGGTGGACATCTCGGACCTGAGCCTCGGCGACACCGCCACGGTGGCCGATCTGCAGGTGCCGGACGGCATCGAGGTACTGGACGCTCCGGACGAGGTGCTGTGCAGCGTCCTGTCGCCGCGCAAGGCCGAGGCCGCCCTCGAGGAGATCGAGGAGGCCGCGGAGGCGCGTCGCCGCCGCCGAGCCCGAGGTCGTGGGCAAGGTCGAGAAGGAGGAGGCCGCCGAGGAGTGACCCCGGTCACCCGGCGGGCCGCCTGACCCGGAGGCAGCGTGGCGCTCTTCCGCCCAAGCAGCAACGTGGACCATCTCGTCGTCGGCCTGGGGAATCCCGGGCCGACGTACGAGGGGACCCCGCACAACGTCGGCTACCTGGTCGTGGAGGAGCTGGCTCGCCGCCACGGATTCCCCAAGGCCAGGCGCGGGTTTGACGGCCGCTGCGCCGAAGGCACAGTCAGCGGCCGCTCCGTGCTGCTGCTGCAGCCCACCACGTTCATGAACGACAGCGGCCGCAGCGTCGCCGCCGCGCTGCGCGCCCTCAAGCTGCCGCTCGAGCGCGCACTGGTGGCGCACGATCACATCGACCTGCCCTTCGGCCGCCTGCGCCTGATGCAGGGCGGCGGCACCGGCGGTCACAACGGCCTCAGAAGCATCATCGGCCTGCTCGGCCCGGACTTCGTGCGCCTGCGCATCGGCGTCGACCGCCCGCCGAGCACGGACCCCGATATCGTCGCCGACTACGTGCTGAGCCCGTTCGCCGAGAGCAAGACCCAGGTGCGGGAGCTGGTGGGCAGAGCGGCCGACGCCGTGGAGCTGTGGCTGGCGGACGGCCTGGAGGCCGCCGCCAACCAGGTCAACTCGGCGTGAATGGCGCGGGCGGGCCGCGCCGCGCGCCGCCTAGAGCCCTGACTTGGCCAGCGCCACCGCGATGGCGTCCTGGGCGCGGTGGGCGGCCCAGACGTTGACGGGGCCGCCGTTCATGAGCAGCGAGACGACCAGGCGATGGCCCTTGGTGCTCGTGACGTACCCGGACAGGCAGCTCGAGATGTTCAGCGTGCCCGTCTTGCCGCGGAAGTTCGCGTAGGCGGCCGTGCCGCGCATGCGCTTGAGCAGGGTGCCGTCCACGCCGGCCACGGAGAGCGAGCTGTAGAACGTCGTGAAGTCGGCGCGCCTGGTCATGACGCGCAGCAGCTTGGCGACCATGCGCGCGTTGAAGCGGTCCGAGTAGCTGAGGCCGGAGCCGTCGTAGAGACGGTAGTCGGCGCGTGACAGGCCGAGCGCGTCCAGCGTCGCGCGCGTCGCGCGCAGGCCCGCGGCCGTGGAGCCCTCGGCGCGGAAGTCGCGGCCCAGCCCCTTCATCATCATCTCCGCGAAGAAGTTGTCGCTGTCCTTGTCCATGTGCCGGAGCAGGTCCGAGAGCGGCGCCGACAGCAGCGTGACCGCGAGGTAGGAGCCGTCAGGTGTGAGGCCGGTCTGGGGGCTGCCGGTGACGTCGATGCCGGCGGTCTCCAGCTTCGCGGTGAGCACGCGCGCCGCGTAGCGCGCCGGGTCGGCGACGCGATCGTCGTCCTTGAGACCCTCGTTGACGGTGAGGCCGCTGAGGGGACCGCAGTCCTCCTTGACGCCGGGCGTCCAGCTGCCCACCGTCTGGCGCGCGTCGAACCAGGAGGCGTCGCCCACGACGTGGCCGGAGATCTTCGTGACGCCGAGCGCCTTGAGCTCGCCGACGAAGGAGTTGATGGTGGACGTCTCGATGCCCAGACGGGTGCGCTGGAAGGACGGCGTGGAGAGGCTGGGGTCGCCGTAGCCCTTGAGGTAGACGTTCCCCTTGACCACGCCGACCGGCGTCGCCGCCGGCTCGGACGACAGGTAGAGCTCGGTCTTGAAGCGGTGGTCGGCGCCCCAGCGGTACAGGGCCGTGGCGGCCGTGACGAGCTTCATGTTGGAGGCGGGGGCGAGCAGGGTGCGCGTGTTGCGGGCGTAGGCCGCGCTCGTGGCGTCGGCCCGCCAGACGCTCACCCCCGTGGAGCCGCCCGCCAGCCCGTAGCTGCGCAGGATGCCCGTGATGCGGGTGTTGAGCGTGGCGCTGGCCGGCGCGGCCGCGGCGGCCAGCGCCACCAGGGCGATGAGCGCCACGAGCAGGACGCGGCGCGGGGCGAACACGGTCACGACGCAGGCACCTCCACACTCGGCACGAGGGCGCGACCGGTGACGAAGTCCGCGCCGGTCGCGCTCATCACATGCTGCCGTGCCGAGGGGGTGGAGCGCAACCGGGCCTCGCCGCCGAGACGGCTGGCGGCGAGCGCCGCGACGATGGCGTCGTGAGCCTTGGTGGTGCGCCAGTAGTCGAGGTCGTCCGCGTTGCTCAGGATGGAGAACGCGAGCAGGTGGCCGTCGGCGCTGGTGACATAGCCGGACAGCGCCGCCGCCACCGCCAGGGAGCCGGTCTTGGCGTGCGCGTTGCCCGCCGCCGCCGTCTTCTGCATGCGGTCCTCCAGCGTGCCGTCCACGCCGGCGAGGGCGAGCGAGTCGTGGTACGCGTCCCAGTCGTCGCGCCGGTACATCGCCACGAGCAGCCCCGCGATGTCGCCGGCCGTGAGCCTGTTCTCGTAGCTGAGGCCGGAGCCGTCCGCCAGCCGGTACGAGCCGGGGTCGGCGCCGATCTGAGCGAGCACGTCGCGGGAGGCCTGCAGGCCGGCGTCGGTGCTGCCCTCGTCGTAGAGGTCGCGACCCAGACCCTTGAGCAGGACCTCCGCGAAGAAGTTGTCGCTCTCCTTGTTCATGTGTCGGATCAGCCGGTCGAGCGGGGCCGACCACTGGCGCGCCAGGAGCCGCGCGTCGGCCGGCGTCGTGCCGAGCCTGGGCCTGTCGTCGACCTTGATGCCCGCCTTGCGGAGCGCGGTGGTGAGCAGTTGCGCCGCGTACAGGGCCGGGCTGCGCAGCCGGTTGCCGTCGCGCAGCCCTTCGTCGGCGGACAGCGCCGCCAGGCGCCCGCACTCCTCCTGCAGGCCCGGCTTCCACGTGACGACGATGCGCCGGCGATCGAACCATGAGTCGTCCGCCACCACCGCGCCGTGCACGCGGCGCACCCCGGTGGCTTTGAGGCGTCGCACGAAGCCTTCGATGGACGCCGTGCGCAGGTGCAGCTCGTGACGCTGATAGCGGAGGCTGGAGAGGCTGGGGTCGCCCAGGCCGCGCAGGTACAGGTCGCCGGCGAGCGTGCCGCCGGGCGACAGCCGCCCGTCGGCGAGCAGCTGCGTGGGGATGCGGTAGTGCCTCGCCCCACGCGAGCAGCGCCGCCGCCGACGTGACGAGCTTGAGATTGGAGGCGGGCTGCAGGGGCGTGGAAGCGTGCAGCTCGTAGACCTCGGTGCCGGTCTGCAGGTCCCACACGAAGAGGCCCGTGCCCGGCCCGTCGAGGCGCTTCTTGTGCAGGACCGAGTCGATGTGACCAGTGACGTCGGCCGCCGCCGCGGCCGGCCGCAGGCAGGGGAGGGCGGCGCCCAGCGCGACGACCAGCAGGGCCGCGAGCCCGAGACGGGCGAGGCGGCCCCAGGTCATGCCGTCAGCTCGCCGCCTGTCGCGCCGCCCCGGCACGCCGTCAGCCCGCGGCCTTCCTGGCGCTGGCGATGAGGTCGGCCAGGTCGTTGACGGCGCGGTCCAGGCAGCGCTTCGTGATGGTGTTGACGGCGCCGGAGTAGCCGTTGGCCCATGCCTGGGCGGCGGACGGGATGGCGAGCAGCGTGAATACGGCGAGCGTGAGGACGATGATGCCGCGCCGGCCCCGGCGCGCTTGGCGCGTGGACATGTGAACCTCCTGCTGCGGTCATCTTACGATGACGACCCGCGCAGACGGAAACCGGGTGGTGGGCGACAGGGCGTACGGCTTGACTTGTGGCCGTCCGGCGGCGATAAGAGAAACAGGAATCCTGAAAGGGGCGGGCCTGAAGTCGATCCGAATCGTGGTGGCCGTTGCGGCCGCGCTCGTGGCGCTGTCCGCGGCGAGCTCTGCCGCGGCTCTCGAGCCGCCGCTCCCCGGCGAGCTCGCCAAGTACCGCCAGGACGGCTCGCTGCCGCAGGCGCCTGGCGCGGGCCCGCGAGCTCGGCACCGAGGGTATCGTGCCCGGCATGCTCAAGGCGGCGGTGCAGCGGCTGCAGCGGTCCGCGCTGGGCGCGCCGCCGCCGCTCCAGACGCCGCCGCCCGCCTGGCGCGGCATGCCGACCAAGGGCACGGTGAACGTGCTCGCCCTGCCCGATCAGCTTCAGCGACTACCCGCCGTACAGCTCGCAGGCCGACCTGCAGGACCGCCTGTTCGGCGACGGCGACCCCGCCGCCTTCCCCTACGAGAGCGTGCACGACTACTACGCCCGCTCCTCCTACGGGCAGCTGGACATCCAGGGCGACGTGCTGCCCTGGTACGACACAGGCCCGCCTCGCAGCGCCGTGGGCACCTGGAACGGCGCGCAGGAGGCGCTCATCGAGCAGGCCCTCGACGCCTACGCCGCCGCTCATCCCGGCTGGGACGCCTCCAAGTACGACAACGACGGCGACGGCGTCATCGACTACCTGATCGTCATCTGGACCGGCCCACACACCGGCTGGTCTGGCTTCTGGTGGGGCTACCAGACGTACTTCTCCGGCGCCTACACCGTCGGCGGCAAGCGGCTGGGCACCTACTCGTGGCAGTGGGAGCACCAGTACTCGGGCACGCCTCCGGCGGACCGCTCCTACGATCCGCTGGTCACCATCCACGAGACCGGCCACGCCCTCGGCCTGCCGGACTACTATGACTACGAGCCCGGCATACGGCCCCGACGGCGGCGTCGGCGGCCTGGACATGATGGACAACAACTGGGGCGACCACAACGTGTTCAGCAAGTGGCTGCTGGACTGGCTCACGCCGCAGGTCATGTCGGACGCCTATGGGCCCCGTCGCGCTGGCGGCGTCCGCGACCGCTCCCGCGGCGCTCGTCGTCATGCCCGGGGTCGGGGAGCGGCGACGCCTTTCAGGAGTACTTCATCGTCGAGAACAAGGCACGCGTGGCCAACAACATCGACATGCCGGGCGACGGGCTCGTCATCTGGCACGTCGACGCCCGTCTGGACCCGTCCACCCGCTATCAGGACTACCTCTACAACAACTCCTACACGCCGCACAAGCTGCTGCGGCTCATGGAGGCCGACGGCCTGGAGGAGATCAGCGGCCGGCGGCTGGGCGGACGCCGGCGACTTCTACAAGACCGGCAAGACGCTCGGGCCGGCCACCAGACCGTCAGGCTACGCCTACGGCAAGGCCAAGCCGGTGGTCGTGCGAGACATAGGCGCGGCGGCCGACCCGATGAGCCTGTTCGCCTCGACGGACTGGGCGCCGCCGTCCACGACGGTCAGCGGCGCCCCGGCGGGCTGGACGCGCACGCCCGTGACGCTGAGCCTCCTCGCCGCCGACGACGCCAGTGGCGTCGCGAGTACCGCGTACAGTCTGGACGGCGGCGCCTGGACGGACGGCTCCGGCCTCATTCTGCCGGCCGACGCGGCGACGCACGGTGGCGACGGCGTCCACGCCGTCGTCTACCGCTCCATCGACAACGCCGGCAACGTCGAGGCGGACCGCTGCCTCATGGTGCGCATCGACACGGCGGGCCCCACGTGCGAGGCGCCGCTCGCCTCCAGCGTCAGGCGCGGCGGCGTCGCCAGGCTCTCCTACTCGGTGAGCGACGCGCTCAGCCCGCGGGCGGACGTCACGATCAAGGTGCGGCGCCTCGACGGCACCGCGGTCCGTACGCTCCGCGCCGCCGGCGTCACCACGGGCGTGCGCCACACGAAGTCGTTCGCCTGCACGCTGGCCCGCGGCGCGTACACGTATCAGGTGCGCGCCGTCGATCTTGCCGGCAACCCGCAGACGACGGCCGGCCGGAACACGCTGCGCGTGCGCTGAGGGCGCGGGGCTGCGACTCCGCCCGCGCCTCCGGACTTCGGACGCGCGGAGCCTCCGGGCACCCTGCGCCGCGCGCATCACCTGCGGCTCGTTGGGTACAATGCGACGGGCCCCGTCGCCGCACGGCGAACGGGGCGTTCGGCGTGCCCTGGGCCCGCCAGTCCCGAGAGATCGGCCGCTGATGTTCCTCGAGTACCTGCTGCACAGCGATGCGTTCGAAGCGGCGGCGCCGCGGCTGCGCCGCGCCGCCGCCGCGTACGCCCCCAGCTTCTTTGCGCCGTACGTGCTGGCCGGCGCGATCCATGACGCCGGCGAGCAAGGCTGGCTCGTCGTGGCGCCGGACGGCGAGTCGGCGGCCAAGCTGGCCACCGACCTGGCCCTCTACCTCGATCGTCCGGTACCGGTGCTGCCCGCGCGCGGCGTGCTGTACGGCGCCGACGTGGCGCCGGCGCCTCACGTGGTGGGCGAGCGCCAGCAGGCGCTGGCCGCGCTCGCCGCGGGCGGCGTTGTCGTGGCGGAGGCCGTGGCCCTGCTCGAGCGCTTCCTGCCGCTCGAGCTGCAGCCGCGTCCACTGGCGCTGACGCCCGGCGCCGCCCTCGCCTTCGACGACGCCGTCGCCGGGCTCGCGGCTCTGGGCTACGAGCGCGTCGAGCAGGTCCGCGGGCGCGGCGAGTTCGCCGTGCGCGGCGGCCTCGTCGACGTGTACCCGGCCCTGGGCGACCCGTTGCGCGTGGAGTTCTGGGGCGACGAGATCGACACGGTCCGCACCTTCTCCGTGTACTCGCAGCGCACGACGGGCACGCTGGACGAGGCGACCGTCTGGGCGGCCTTCGAGGCCGACACCGGGTTGGCGGAGTACCAGACCGGGCTGCACCAGGCCATCGCCGCCTGGGAGCGCGAGGGCCGCGAGGAAGCTCCGGACGAGCTGTACAAGCGCGCCGGGGTGCGCGCCCTGGCCGCCCTCGCCGGGCGCTTCACGACGGCCGCCGAGCTCGTCAGCGGCGAGGGGCGGCGCACGGCGGTGTTCAACCCGGACGAGACCTACCGCGCTCTCGCCGACTTCGCCGGCGAGGCCGAGACGACGGTAGAGGGCGCGGGCCTGCGCGAGCGGCTCTACGTGCCGCTCGCCGACGCCCGCGCCCTGCTCGCCGGCGCGCTGCGACTGGACCTCGTGCAGCGCGACCAGCCCGTGCAGCTCGCCGCCTCGCGGCCGCAGTTCGCGGCGCGCGACCTGGCCGGCGCCGAGCGCGACCTGTCGCGCCTCGTCCGCGACGACTACCGCGTGTTCGTCGTGTTCCGCCACGAGGGCGAGGCAGAACGCGCCACCTACCGCCTGCGCCACCTCTCGGCGGAGGTCGTCACGCCCGAGCAGCTCGCGCGCGGCGGCGAGGCCGGTCCCGGCCTGTACTTCCTCGCCGCCCCGTTGCGCGAGGGCTTCGTCGCCGCGGACCTCAAGCTCGCCGTGGTCAGCGAGCGCGCCCTGCTGCGCGCCGCCCCGCGCGAGCAGCGCTTCGTCGCCGGCACGCGTCTCACCACGTTCTTCGACGTGCGCCCCGGCGACTACGTGGTCCACGAGGACCACGGCATCGCGAAGTTCGCCGGCATCGAGACGCGCACCGTCGCGGGCGTCACGCGCGATTACCTGCTGCTGCAGTTCCGCGGCGAGGACCGCGTGTTCGTGCCGCACGACCAGATCGGCAAGGTCAGCCGTTATGTGGGCGCCGGCGCCGGGGCGCCGGCGCTTGACAAGCTCGGCGGCACCCACTGGCAGACGGTCAAGACGCGGGCCCGCAAGGCCGTCGTGGAGATGGCCGGGGAGCTGCTGCAGCTCTACGCCTCGCGGCAGGCCGTCCCCGGCTTCGGCTTTCCCCCGGACGGCGAGCTCATGCGGCAGCTCGAGGACGCCTTCCCCTACGAGGAGACCGAGGACCAGGCCGAGGTCATCGACGAGGTCAAGAACGACATGGAGGCGCCCCATCCCATGGACCGTCTCGTGGTCGGCGACGTGGGCTACGGCAAGACCGAGGTGGCGCTGCGCGCCGCGTTCAAGGCGGCCGAGGCCGGCAAGCAGACCATGGTGCTGGTGCCGACCACCATCCTGGCGGAGCAGCACCATATGACTTTCGCCGAGCGCTTCGCCGACCTTCCCGTCAAGGTCGGCATGGTCTCGCGCTTCCGCACCTCGGCCGAGCAGCGCCGCATCCTTGCCGAGTTCAGCGCCGGCAAGCTGGACGTGCTGGTGGGGACGCACCGGCTGCTCTCCACCGACGTGCGTCCCAAGGACCTGGGGCTGGTCGTGGTGGACGAGGAGCAGCGCTTCGGCGTGCGCCAGAAGGAGCTGCTGCGCAACCTCAAGCTGCAGGTCGACGTGGTGAGCCTGTCGGCCACGCCCATCCCGCGCACCCTGCAGATGTCGTTCAGCGGCATCCGCGACATCTCCGTGATCGAGACGCCGCCGCGCGGCCGCCACGAGATCCGCACCTACATCGGCGAGTATCGCGACGAGCTGGTGCGCATCGCCATCGAGAAGGAGCTGGCCCGCGAGGGCCAGACGTTCTACCTGCACAACCGCGTCGAGACCATCGACCAGGCCGCGGAGCGGGTGCGCGAGCTGGCCCCCGCGGCGCGCGTGCTGGTCGCACACGGCCAGATGCACGAGCGCCAGCTCGAGAAGGTGATGCTGTCCTTCCTCGCCGGCGAGGCCGACGTGCTGGTCACCACGTCCATCATCGAGAGCGGCATCGACATCCCCAGCGCCAACACCCTCGTCGTGGAGCGCGCCGACAATCTCGGCCTGGCCCAGCTCTACCAGATCCGGGGGCGCATCGGACGCAGCGACGCGCACGCCTACGCCTACCTGCTGTACCCGCAGCGAGGAGCTGCTCACGAGCGAGGCGGCGGCGCGCCTCACGACCCTCAGCGACCACACCGACCTGGGCGCCGGCTTCAAGATCGCCATGGCGGACCTGGAGATCCGCGGCGCCGGCAACCTGCTGGGCGACGAGCAGTCGGGGCACGTCGCCGCCGTGGGCTTCGAGATGTACGCGCAGATGCTGGAGGACGCGGTGCGCGAGCTGCAGGGCGAGCGCGGCGCCGTGGCGGCGCCGGTGCGCGTGGACCTGCCGGTCACGGCCTACGTGCCGCCCGAGTACATCGCCTACGAGGCCAGCAAGATCGACGCCCACCGGCGCATCGCGAGGGCCCTCAACCTGCGCGAGCTCGGCGACGTGACGGCCGAGCTCGCCGACCGCTTCGGGCCCCCGCCCGAACCGGTGCAGCACCTGCTCACGCTCCAGGCGATCAAGCTGAAGGCTGCGGAGCTGGGCGTCACGTCCGTGGCGTACCGCGGCAGCCGCCTTCAGCTCGAGGGTCTGGAGCTCGACGACGATTGGGCGGCGCGCGTGCGCGCCGCCGACGAGCGTGTCGTCTACTTCAAACAGCGCAGCGTCTGCTGAGCGCACACCGCGAGGGCGCGGCGCCGCCGCTGCTCGGGTGGGTCGAGACTGTCCTCGATGCTATAATCGACGCCCGCGTGTCTGCCGACGAGTCCTCTACGCTTGGGAGAGAGCATCAATGAAGAAAGCAATCCTGGCCGCCGTCGTGCTCGCCATGCTGCTGCCGGCGCTGGTCCTCGCCGGGTGTGGCAAGGACGTACCGGCGGGCGCCATCGCCGCGGTCGGCGACGGCGTGGTCACGCAGCAGCAGTTCGACGAGGTCTGGTCCGAGGCCCAGGCCCAGTACAAGTCGCAGGGCGTCACCCTGCCCGCGAAGGGCACGGCACAGTACAACCAGATCAGGGCCAGCATCGTGAGCTACCTCGTGCAGAACGAGGTCATCGCTCAGATCGCGGCCAAGGACTCGGTCGACGTGAAGGTCGACGGCAAGACGGTCTCGGTGCCGATGGGTCTCAAGGTCACCGACAAGGAGCTGCAGGACCGCGTCAAGCAGGTCAAGCAGCAGGTGGGCGGCGAGAAGAAGTTCGCCACGCTCCTCAAGCAGCAGGGCTACACCCTGGAGGCGCTCAAGTCGCAGCTCGTCGCCTCCATGCTGCAGGCCAAGGTCCAGCAGAAGGTCGTCGCCAAGATAAAGGTCAGCGACAAGGCCCTGCAGGACTACTTCAACAAGCACAAGGACCAGTTCCAGCAGGGCGCTACGGTCGACGCGCGGCACGTGCTGGTCAAGACCAAGGCGGAGGCCGAGAAGGTGCGCGCGCTGCTCGAGGCCAACAACACCGACGCCAACTGGAAGAAGGTCGCCAAGCAGTACTCCACCGACACCGGCACCAAGAACAACGGCGGCGAGCTGGGCAGCTTCCCCAAGGGCGCATGGTCAAGCCCTTCTAGGACGCGGCCTTCGCCCTCGGCGTCAACCAGATCTCGGTGCCCGTGAAGACGCAGTACGGCTGGCACGTCATCGAGGTCACCAAGAAGACGCCGCCGACGAAGCAGACCTTCGAGCAGGCCAAGAGCATGATCCAGCAGACGCTGCTCGCTTCGCAGCAGCAGACCGTGTGGCAGGCCTTCATCGAGCAGGCGCTCAAGGACGCGGCGGTCAAGTACGGCGCCGGCTTCGACCCGAAGACGCTCACCGCGTCGCCCAGCCCGGCCGCGACGCCGGCGCCGAGCGTCAGCCCGTCGAGCAAGTAAGGAGTCGCGCGGCGCACAGGCGCCGCGCGAGACGCGCATGAGCCTCATGCTCGTGTACATCGGCGCCGCCGCCGAGCTGGCGCCCGCAGCATCGCTGCGGGCGCTGGCCGGCGGCGGCGCCGTCTTCGTGCCCGCCGGTCTCGACGCGGACCTTCTGCAGTCGGTCGGCCAGGCAGCCGACCCCGGCGAGGGCCGCCTGCTCGAGGTGGACGCGGGCGACGGCGACGGCCTGGCGGACATCGTCGCCCGGGCCGCGTCGGCCGCGGTCACCGTCGCGCTGGCCGGGCCGCCCGCCCCGCAGCTCGCGCGCGAGCTGCGCGCCCGGGCGGCCGCCGCGGGCGTGTCCGGTGACCACCGTGCCCAGCGGGCCAGGTCTTCGACGACGCGCTGCTCGGCCAGGAGCTCGTGTCCCTCAAGCGCATCGTCGACGTGCTGCGCGTGGAGTGCCCCTGGGACCGCGAGCAGACGCCGCGGGACATCATCAGCTACACCATCGAAGAGGTGTACGAGCTGGCGGACGCCATCGCCGGCGACGACCTCGCGGCGGAGCACGGCGAGCTGGGCGACCTGCTGCTGCAGGTCGTGCTGCTCGCCCTCATGCTCGGCGAGCGGGGCGCCGGCGACCTCGGCTCCGTGTCGCACGACATCGAGGTCAAGCTCATCCGCCGCCACCCGCACATCTTCGCCGACGCCGTCGCCGAGACGGCGGCGGACGTCAAGGGCCGCTGGGAGCGCATCAAGGTCGAGCAGGAGGGCCGGGAGGGCATCTTCCACGACGTGCCCTCCACCTTCCACGCGCTGCTGTACGCCCGCAAGCTGCAGCAGCGCGCCGCCAGCGTCGGCTTCGACTGGAGCTCGGCCGCCGAGGCCTTCCCCAAGATCGCCGAGGAGCACGGCGAGCTGGCCGAGCTCTTCGCCGAGGCGGCCGCGCGGGACGGCGGGGAGGGCGGCGCCGACCCCACGCGCCGCGACCCGCGCGTCCCGCACGAAGTCGGCGACCTGCTCTTCGCCGTCGTCAACGTGGCGCGGCTGCTGCACGTGGACCCGGAGCTGGCGCTGCGCGAGGCCGCGCAGCGCTTCGAGCGCCGGGTCACCGCCGCGGCCGCCCTCGCCTCCGCCGAGGGCGTCGACTGGACGGCGCTGGACCTGGACGCGCAGGAGGCCTTCTACCAGCGCGCCAAGGCCGATCAGGCGTCCGCCTCCGGCGACGCCTGATCCTCGGCCCTGCCAGCCCTTACGACAGCTGTTCTCCGCGCCGTCGGGTAGACTCCCCGGGTGAAGCGCCGCAGCGACGCTGCCCGAGACCTCGACCGGCAGGAGGACCTGTCCCCATGACCACCATCATCGATGTGACCGCCCGCGAGATCCTCGACTCGCGCGGCAACCCGACGGTCGAGGTCGAGGTCGACCTCGAGGACGGCGTCGTGGGCCGCGCCGCCGTGCCCTCCGGCGCCTCCACCGGCGAGCACGAGGCGGTCGAGCTGCGCGACGGCGACAAGCGCCGCTACCTGCGGCAAGGGCGTGCTCAAGGCCGTCGACAACGTCAACAACGTGATCGCCGCCGAGATCGTCGGCATGGACGCCACCGACCAGGTCGTCATCGACCGCATGCATGATCGAGCTGGACGGCACGCCCAACAAGGCCAAGCTGGGCGCCAACGCCATCCTCGGCGTGTCGCTGGCCGCCGCCAACGCCGCCGCCGCGGCCCTGGAGCTGCCGCTCTACCAGTACCTCGGCGGCGTCAACGCCTGCCACGCTGCCCGTGCCCATGATGAACATCCTCAACGGCGGCAAGCACGCCGACAACAACGTGGACCTCCAGGAGTTCATGGTCATGCCCGTGGGCGCGGCCAGCTTCGCCGAGGCGCTGCGCATGGGCGCCGAGGTCTTCCACGCCCTGAAGGGCGTGCTCAAGGCCAAGGGCCTCAGCACCGCCGTCGGCGACGAGGGCGGCTTCGCCCCGAACCTGAAGTCCAACGAGGAGGCCATCGAGGTCATCCTGGAGGCCATCGAGAAGGCCGGCTACAAGCCCGGCGACGACGTCATGCTCGCGCTCGACCCGGCCGCGTCCAGCTTCTTCGAGGACGGCAAGTACGTGCTGGCGAGCGAAGGCCGCGCAGCCTGACCTCGGCCGAGATGGTCGACTTCTACGCCGGGCTCGTCGACAAGTACCCCATCATCTCCATCGAGGACGGCCTGGCCGAGGACGACTGGGACGGCTGGAAGCTGCTGACCGAGAAGCTGGGCGACCGCGTCCAGCTCGTCGGCGACGACCTGTTCGTGACCAACACCGAGCGCCTTGCCAAGGGCATCGAGCTGGGCAGTCGCCAACTCCATCCTGATCAAGGTGAACCAGATCGGCACCCTCACCGAGACGCTGGACGCCATCGAGATGGCCAAGCGCGCCGGCTGCACGGCGGTGTGCTCGCCACCGCTCCGGCGAGACCGAGGACACGACTCATCGCCGACCTGGTGGTCGCCACCAACGCCGGGCAGATCAAGACCGGCGCGCCGTGCCCGCACCGACCGCGTGGCCAAGTACAACCAGCTCCTGCGCATCGAGGAGATGCTCGGCGAGATCGCCGAGTACCCCGGCCTCAAGGCGTTCTACAATCTGCGCAGGTAGGCGAAGGCGCCGCCCCTGGGCCGGGGCCGGTGTGAATCCCGCCCGCTGAGCCTCTATAATCGGTGAGCAAACGTTCTGTGGAGGGGCGCGGGCAGCCGCACGGCTGCCCGCGCCCCTCGGCATCAGACCGCCGACCATAGTCACGTAGACCGTCCCACAAGCGACGCGGAGGAAGCGCGAGCATGTATTGTCCCGAGTGCGGCAACGACGCGGGCGACGCCAATTTCTGCCCGGAGTGCGGCGCCGATCTCAAAGGTGTGAAGGGAGCCCTGGGCTCCAAGGGCGGCCAGCAGGGCGTCCGTACCGACCGGCCAGCAGCGCCGCGCGGGCGGGGGCCAGCCGGCCCCGGCCGCCGCGCCTGCCGCCAAGCCGGCCACCGGCCGGCTTTCGCCCGCTGTCATCTGGGGCGCGTTCGCGGTCGTCGCCGTCGTCGTGGTCCTCGTGGTCGTCATGGCCTCCGGCGGTTCCGGCAATGACACCGGCGGCACGACGACGGGCCAGGCGAGCACCCCTGCTACGCCGGTGTCGGCGGACACGAGCGGCAGCTACGACGAGCTGGTGCAGCGCGCCAACGGCCTCTACGACCAGGGCCAGACCAAGTTCCAGGCCCAGGCGTACGATCAGGGCACGGCCTACTTCGATGCGGCGGCCAAGGTGTACGCCGCGGCGTGGAAGCAGGACAAGAGCAGCGCCGGCGTGGGCACGGACTATGCGACCTCGCTGTTCTACAGCGGCCAGATCGACCAGGCTCTCAAGCAGGTCGAGCTTGTGATCGCCAAGTTCCCGGACTTCCAGAGCGCCTACTTCAACAAGGGCAACTACCTGGCGCACAAGAGCCGGATCGCCGAACAGGATGGCGACACCAAGGCGGCCGACGCGGCCACCGCGGCGGCGAAGGCCGCCTACGCCAAGGCGGTCTCCATCGACCCCAGCTCCGCCACCGGGAAGGCCGCCGACCAGCAGCTGCAAGCCCTGAAGTAGAACCTGACCGAGCCCGGCGGCATCGCGCTCCGCGCGCCGCGGCAGGGAGCGGGGCGGGGCGGGGCGAACTCAACAGGGAAGGCCGCCAGACCGGCGGTCGCGGCGTGACCGAAGGGCGACGGCAGGCTCATGGCACAGACGGTGACGACACGGAAGGCGGGACGGCCGGCCGCGGGGCGCGGCGGCCGGGGCCGGCCGCGCCTGCACCTGGGGCGGCTCGCCCTGCTCGCGCTGGTGCTCATCGCCGCGGCGTTCTACGTGTCGCCGCTGCGCGCGTTCTTCACGCAGCAGGACCGCTACCAGCGCGAGGTCGCGACCTTGCAGGCGGCGCGCGCCGACAAGGCCCGCATGGAGCACGAGATCGAGCTGCTCTCCACCAAGAGCTACGTAGCGCAGGTCGCTCGCGCCGACTCGATGCTGGTGCCGCCGGACACCCAGGTCTTCGTCGTCCAGGGCCTGCCCGGCAAGGCCGAAGAGGAAGCCTTCGCCTCGCCGGCGCCGCAGGTCACCCAAGGCTCCTTCTCGGTCCTGGACCGGGTCGAGGACCTCTGGCGCACACTGCTTCGCTGATCCCGTGAGCCGCCGTCCGTCGCGCCCCCGTCTGGTGAGCGGCGCCGACCTCGCGGTCGTCGCCGCCCAGCTAGGCAGGACGCCGCGCCCGATGAGCCGCGTCGTCAGGCGCTGCCCCGCCGGTGCGCCGGCCGTGGTCGAGACGTTGCCCTACGACGGGGCCGGCCGGCCGTTCCCGACGCTCTTCTACTGCACCTGCCCCAGCCTCGTCGCGGCCGTCGGCCGGCTGGAGGACGCCGGCGGGGTGCGCGCCTTCGGCACGCGGGCTGCCGGCGATCCGCGCCTGGCCGAGTCGCTCGCCGCCGCCGTCTCCTACACACGCCGCCGCCGCCGCGAGCTGGTGCGCCGTTACCGGCCGCCGATGCTCGACGGCGGCGCCTCGCTGCGCACCGGCATCGGCGGCGTCGCCGACGCGCGGCGCGTCACCTGCCTGCACGCCCACGCCGCTCACGCCCTGGCGCGCCCCGGCTACGAGCTCGGCGAGCGCGTCCTGGACGAGGCCGGCGAGCTCTGGGACCACGATGGCCTCTGCGCGGCCCGATTGACTGCGGCCGATGCGGCGACGCCCGTGGCGCCGCGTCGTCGCCCGAAGCCGGCGCCACCCACGACGCCCGATCGGCCCGCCCGCGGAGCGGCGTCGTGAACGTCGCCGTCGTCGACCTCGGCACCAACACCTGCCGGCTGTTTCTGGCGCGGGTCGAGGGCGGCCGCGTCGAGACGGTCGAGCGCGTGACGACCGTCGTGCGGCTCGGCCAGGGCGTGGACGCGACCGGGAGGCTGCATCCCGGGGCCGTCGCCCGGACGCGCGACTGCCTCGCGCGCTACGCACCGCGCCTCGAGGCCTTCGGCCCGGCGCGCCGCCTGCTGATCGGCACGAGCGTGCTGCGCGACGCGCTCGACGGCCGCGAGTTCCTCGCGGCCGTCGAGCGCGATCTCGCCCTGCCCTGGCGCCTCCTGGACGGGGAGGAGGAGGGCGCCCTCGCCTTTCGCGGCGGCACGGCCGCCCTGGCAGCGGGCTCCTCGACCGCCGCGCCGGCGTCGGGCGTCTCCGCGGTCGCCCTCGTCGACATCGGCGGCGGCAGCACCGAGTTCTGCGTCGGCGTGCCCGGCCGCGGGCCCGACCTGGTGCGCAGCCTGGACATCGGCGCGGTGCGCGTCACCGAGCGCTTCTTCCATGACGACCCGCCGCCGGCCGACGCGCTCGCCGCGGCCGGACGGCTTCATCCGCGAGGCTATCGCGGTCGGCGTGCCGCCTGCGTCCCGCGTCGCGGCGAGTCACCTCATCGGCGTCGCCGGCACCTACCTGACGCTCGCCGCGCACAAGCTCGAGCTGCGCGTGTACCGCCGCGAGCTCGTCGACGGCCACGAGCTGACGCTCGCCGACATCGACCAGGCCATCGCGCTCTTCGCGCGGCTCACCAGCGCCGAGCGCGGTCTGCGCCCCGGCATCCAGAAGGGCCGCGAGGACGTGATCCTCGCCGGCGCCATGATCGCCGCGGCCGCCTGCCGCGCCTTCGGCCTCGCCGCCGTCACGTGCAGCGAGGCCGACATCCTCGAAGGCGCGGCCCTGGCCCTCGCCGACGGCTCGCTGACGCCGTCGCCGCCGGCGCCCTGACATCCGGCCCGTCGCTCATCGGGTGACGTCCGCTGAGGCGCTCTGCGCCGCCTCAGCGTCCGCCAGGAGTCAAGGCCAAGCACTGCTCCATCTGCGGTCTGAGTCGTATACTCCCACCGTGCCGGAGTGGCGGAACTGGTAGACGCCGGGACTTGAGATCCTCAGGGTGCCCCTCTGATGTGGCCCCGTTTTCCCCACTTTGCAGCACTTTCGCGGATAGGGTCGCAGATTAGTCGTAGAGCCTGAGTCTGCGGTCCGGGCGCGAAATTCCGCCACCGACTCGTGACCAGACGGGGGCTTCGTCATTGCCACAGAGCTAGGTCAGCAGAGCTACGAGCACGGATGCGATTGAGAGCACGATGGAGCACGACAGCTACGCGCGTGGCGAACCTACTCTTGCCGTCCTGATCCCGGAGGTCTGCCAGCGCGGCAGCCAGGAGCGGGAAGTTGACCTGGTATGGATACTCGTCGTTCCCGGTGGCGCTCAGCACCTGCACGACCACGTTCTTCTCTTTCGCGTAGCCGTACTTGTGGTTCAGGTGGTAGTAGAAGCGGCCGAAGACGATGTCGCGGTCAACGCCGAACTCGTCCGCGATCTCGATGAGATCAACCGGCACATGCGTCTTCGACGCGCGGCCCGTCCGCGCGTCTTCGTCAGGGTTGGGATAGTCGGCGAAGCGCTCGTAGTAGGTCTCGTAGACTAAGTCGAGGACCTCGAGGTCGGTCGGATCGTCCATGGCTTCCCCCAGCGTAGCTGCCCGGAGCTGCTTCCATTCCGGGTCTTCGGTCGATCACAACGGCTGGGGCCGCCCCCGAAGGAACGGCCCGTAGCGCCCCGTACTCGTGGCGCGGTCGCAGGTCAGCTGTCGAAGCTTCCGCATCAGATTGAGAGGCATGAAGACGGCATCCTCACCGGACAACTTGTTGACGATGTGGCCGGGCCTCTGCGGCGGAAGGTCCTTGTCGAAGTTCACGAGGAAGCCGCCCATCTTCTCCTGGACCGTCCACGCCGTGCCCTCAGGCGTGTCGACATGATCCCCGACGTTGATCTGGGCCTTCTCAGTCTCCAGATCCACCTTCCCCTTCTCGTAGAGCTCACGCGCCTGCTCGCGTTCCTCATCGGTCCACTCGGCCATGCTCCCCTCCAATCCGTGTATGGACGTGATAGTACAGCACCGGTTGTGGCCATTGAACGAACGTCCACGGGCGCGAGGGCCGCGCCCCGAGGTGAGACGCGGCCCGTCCGTGGGAGTCTGTCGTGGTCGTCAGCGGCAGAACTCGCAGTGGCAGCCTCTGGCGTGGTACCAGGGGCCCGAGTCCTGCGGGGGATCGCCCTGCATCCTGCTCCACGCCGGGGGCTTTCCGGGGGCCATCGGCATGGTGTTCTGGTAGAAGGTCCGTTCCGAGGCGACGTAACGATAGCGCAGACCTGGTAGCTGTCGGCGTCGCGACCGGCTAGCTTCACCTGCTCGAGCGTCAAAGTCTTCACGGCACCCCCCTCAGCCAGCGTCATGGCCTTTGCCGCCTCCACACGAGGTACAGGGCCGCGGCCAGCACCCAGCACGTCAGACCTGCAGTTCGAGGCTCTGCCTCATTGCGGTCCCGCCGCCGAGGAAGAAGAGGACGATGAGCACGATCAGGACGATATTCTTCATGGTCGGTCCCCCTGCGTACTCGTCATGGCCGCTGGCAGAACTCGCAGTCGCAGTCGTCGCGGTGGTACCAGCCGTCGGTCGGAAGATCTTCCTCAGTGAACATGTCGATCCCGAAGAAGCCGTACTCCCCGGGACCGTCCTCTTCATAGGTGAAGATTCCTGGAGCATGGTGCACCGCGTAGACGCGAGCCTGCTTCACCTGCTCAATGGTGAGCGGTCGTTTGCTGAAGCCTCCAGACATCATGGCCCTCCTCATCGTGCGTCGCGGACGTCATCCTACCTCCAGATACCGCACGCACACCCGGGTGCACGGCTCGCCCTTCCTGGCTCCCGCTCACGAGCGTGGCCGTCGACGCCTCTCGGGGGCGCAGATGCGGCCCTCGTCGCTGGCCTCGATCTGGTCCGGCTTCGTGGAGCGCAACAACCTGCCCAAGGTGACACCCGCACGGCCTGCGCCACTCCTTCGGGACGCTGGCCTTCGAGATGGAGGGCGCCAAGGTCGCACAGAAAGCAGGGTGTCCCGCTTGTCTGCCGAGTGTTCAACATCAGGGAGACAGCCGAGCAGACCCGGGATTGGGACCGGGCTCTGCTATGAGCTGGCGAGACGTGGAGACATACCCGCCATCCGCTTGGGTCGACGTGTGTGGTCGTGCCTGCACAAGCGCTGCTGGCCTTCCTCCCCCATCGTCTTCAAACGGCGCAAGCGTACGTCTTGTCTGCTAGGGTTCCTCTTAGGCCTGCCAGCAGTTGCCGCTGCATCGGACGTGAGAAAAGGAGGTTCACATGCACCTCTCCAAACGCGCAGGCTTCGTGGCTGCCGTAGTCATCCTGCTCGTGCTTATCGTGCCAGCCGTTGCGTTCGCCGACAACACCGTGTACACGAAGTCCGCCACCATTACTAACCAGGGCAACAACGACCTGACGGTGAAGATGCACTTCTGCCGGAACACGGTCAACGGCACGCCCGTACTCAACCATATCTGGTACACCGCGCAGTTCAGCGGCGGACACGCGGGCGTCACCATCAGACTCGATCCGTATCAGCAGTTCCTCGGCAACGACGCCGTGTTCACGGTGGACTCCACCACCTGGCGACTCTTCTTTGAGTCCATGTACTGGTCGACGCGCTGATGCCGGTCACAACAGTACGCATGTCACGTGGGCCGGCGGTCCTGACCACCAGATCTTCATAGACCAGACCTTCAGCCATTCCCCCCAATACGTGGCATTTGCAGAAGCCATCCCTGCACCTCGTTCAGGTGACGGGGCGAAGTAGTCTCTTCTCAGTTGTGCAGCGGTGCGTTGGCGTGGCCAGGGCTGCCGGGGGTTCCGCACCCCGCGGACACCGCGGCAGCCCTCAAGCCTCTTGGGGACGAACGAGGGATGCGGTGCGCTGTGGCACTCGGCCTGTGGCGACTGTGTCCGCTAGGGTCGTTCTGTCGGAGCGCCTTGCTACCGAGTGCCGTCGAGAGGCGTCTACTACTGCAACAACCTTGGGCAGTGGTTCCGAAGCACCTATCGGACGGAATCAGCAATGACCGGCCCACGCCCGTGGGCAAGCCGAGACCCTTCGCTCGTTCCGGCTGAAGACGAAGGGACCACGTTCAACGAGCTATTCGGCCCTCACTTCAAGATGCAATCCGCCACCATCAGGGATCGGCGCATGAAGCGGGGACTGGCCAAGCGCGATGACCTGCGCTGGAAGGGCGGCCCATACGTGGGGAACCTTGCGGGGCTGCGCGGGACTTCCGATGGCCGCTCTAGGCTCCCTCGAATGATGGGCTCGGCCACAGCTGGACTTCACGCATTGGCTCACACCCGGTTTGCACTTTGTTTGCAGCCACGGCCCGAACGGCAGCCGAGACATATACTTCGAGCGTGCCGGAGTGGCGGAACTGGTAGACGCCGGGGACTTAAAATCCTCTGCCCCCACGGGGGCGTGCGAGTTCAAGCCTCGCCTCCGGCACCAGAAGGCCCTGCTCAGCGGCGTTTCTTCGGTCGGTGAGGAGCTCGGCGGGCGCGGTCACTCACCGCGCGCCATCGCTCCCAACCGCTCGTGGTCTATGGCATGCACCAGCGCGTCCGCATGACGATGCACGAGCTCCCAGTCCGATCCTGCAGTGCGCCGGAAGACCCACGTCACGCGCAGCGACCAGTCCTGCTCCGGGAGATCCCCGATCGTCCCCTGCTGTCGTTCGATGACGACGAGTACCGCCAAGTCGCCGGACGTGTAGGTCTCCACGACCTCGACCTTCGCTTCGCCGCCGCGAAAGAACTGCGCCAGGGCGACAGGGCGGGCCGCGCTCCCTTTACACGCAGGCGACGCGGCCCTAGCATCATCGTTGTAGTGGTAGCTCACATCGGCGCCCGGCCGTAGGGGCAGGCGCCTCGGCCCGAGGGGGGTCAGCGTGGTCGCAGGTGGGATCGCACTCGTCATCGTCATCGTGCTGCTGGCGTTGCTCGTCATGGGCATCCGCATCGTGCGCCCGACACATCGCGGTCTGGTGGAACGCCTCGGCAAGTACAACCGCTACTCCAATCCGGGCTTCCACGTCATCATCCCCGGCATCGAGCGCATGTTCCAGGTGGACGTCCGCGAGGTGCTGGTCGAGGCCCAGCCGCAGACCATCATCACCAACGACAACCTCAACGCCCGGGTCGACGCGCAGGTCTATCTCAAGGTGAAGGCGGACGAGGAGAACGTGAAGGCCAGCCAGTACAACGTCACCTTCTACGAGAACCAGATCGTGAACCTGGCACGCACCACGTTGCGCAACATCATCGGCACGATGACCCTCAAGTCCGCCAACAGCGAGCGTGGCAAGATCAACGAGGAGCTGCGCAGCACGCTCAAGTCGGAGACGGCGAGCTGGGGCATCGAGATCCTGCGCACCGAGCTCAAGGAGATCGACCCGCCGCAGGACGTGCAGGAGACGATGAACAAGGTCGTCAAGGCCGAGAACGAGAAGATCGCCGCGATCGACTTCGCGACTGCGACCGAGACGCAGGCCGACGGTCAGCGCCGCGCCGAGATCAAGAAGGCCGAGGGCATCAGGCAGGCCAAGATCCTCGCCGCCGAGGGCGAGGCGCAGGCCATCAAGCTGGTGAACGAGGCGGCGGAGAAGTACTTCATCGGCAACGCGCAGGTGCTGCGCAAGCTGGAGACCGTGGAGAAGGCCTTCTGGCAGAACGCCAAGATCATCGTGCCGGCGGACGGCCAGCTCATCAACGTCATCGGCGATCTCGCGGGCGTGGCACCGGTGCCGGTCAAGCCGGCCCAGGCCAACCCGACGCCGGGCCAGCCCACCAGGAGCTGACGGAGGCGACGAGAAGGGGGCGACTGCGTCGCCACTCCGTGTGCCGGGCGTCTGCTCTCCGGGTCATGCGGTAGCGAGCGAACCGGGGGGCGTTTGAGGCGAAGCATCTTCAGCGTGCTGCTGGGGGTCGCGCTCGCGCTGACGTCGGGGTGCGGAAGCTCCAGCCCGGCGCCGACGCCCACCCCGACACCCACGCCCACGGCGACCCTCACGTCGCCCCCGGCGTCCAAGGGCCCGACCTTCAACGTCATGGACTTTGGGGCGAAGGGCGACGGCGTCGCCGACGACGCTCCCGCCATCGGCCGGGCGTTCAACGCGGCCGATGCACACAACGGTGGCACCGTGCTGCTCCCGGGAGGCCACACGTACCTCATCAAGAGCGGGGCGTGGACGATGAAGCCCATCCGCACCGACGATTGGCTCGGCCAGACCGCCCCGACGGTCCACCGCACCGGCACTATCACGGTGTCCGGCTACGGCGCCACCGTCAAGTACGCCGACGGCATCGGCCGGGTCTCGTGGCTCGACAGCGGCTACCCACCCGACCCCTGGACGACGCAGGGCGACCTGGTGGTGCAGGGCATGGTCATCGACAACAACATGCAGGGAAGCCCCGCCGAGGTCGGCCGGGTCCTGTGGCTGCACGACGGCAACGTGGAGAACGTGACCGTGAGGGACGTGACCATGCGCAACGTCACTCCCCGCACCACCTACGACATGGAGCCTACGGTCCAGGGCATCTACATGAAGGAGAACTTCGACACGAAGACGCCGGGTCATCGCGCCTACATGCGCGGCATCACCATCCTCGACAGCGATATCTCGGCCCAGGGCAAGCCCATCGGCATCGTGTGCGACGGCTACGGCGAGGACACCGAGGGCTGGGGCGAGTCCCCCCTGGTCGTGGACGACATCCGCATCGAGCGGGTCAGGACCGACAACAACCACCACCTCGGCACCGGCATCCACCTCGGCGGTCACGCCGCCGGCGGCAGCGCGCTGGTCAGGGACGTCACCTGTACCGACTCCAGCGACAACCTCATCGAGATCGACGCCTTCAACGACGTGACGGTGCAGCGCGCGCACCTCTCGAAGGCACAATCCGGCATCGGCTTCACGTGGTTCAGCTTCCCCTATCGATCGACCACGCCGGTCTACCGCATCCTCGACTGCGACTACGGAGGCCCGAACGACGCCTACTGGGACATGACCGACACCTCCGAGCCGCGGCCCGCCCGCAACACCGAGGGCAGCGTCTTCCTCGGGGCCCTCTCCAGCGACGCGGCCGGCGTGCTGCTGAGCCGGTCGTGGGGCGACCTCATCATCACCGGCAACAGCTGGACGAACGGCGAGGTCAACACCTTCTACAGCGACGGCTCGGCGATCCAGGCGGCGGGCGTCCACCGCAGGGTCACCATCAGCGACAACCGCATCACCGACATCGACAAGGCCGGCGTGGGCGGCGCTCTCATCTCTTTCCGGCAGCTCGGCAGCGCCGCCGCCGATCTGACCGTGAGCGGCAACACGTACCGGGCGTCTCTCGGTGGCACCTTCGTGCCGCTCCCCGCGGACCGCATCAGCCTGCGCGGCCCCTACAGGCTCCGCTGACCCCACGCGCGTCGCTGCTGGGGGGCCTTGCGCCCAGCCGGCCGACGGGCCTCTCGTCGGCTGCGGCCGTCAGCCCTTGTGGCGCGGCACCACCAGCACCGGCACCTCGCTGTGGTGCAGGAGCTTCATGGCCGTCGAACCCAGGAACGCCGCCGACACCGCGCCCTCGCCGTGGCTGCCCACGACGATGAGGTCGGCGTGGTTGTCGCCGGCCGCGGCGAGCAGCGCGTCGACGGGTGAGTCGTCCACCACGACGCGCTCGACCTCGGCCCCCGCCGCCTCCAGCTCCGTCGCGGCCTGTCCGACGACGCTGTCGCTGTGCGCGCGCAGGAGGTCGACGTGGTGGCTGTACTCCGCCGTCATCATCAGCGGCGAGTCCGTCATGCCCATGGGCACGTAGCCGATGGAGAACTCGTAGGCGTTCACCACCACGACCCTGGCGCCGCCGGCGGCGCGCACCAGGTCGGCCGTGCGTGCCAGCGCCTGCTTGGCGCAGTCGGAACCGTCGAACCCGAGGACCATCGTCAGTGCCATGTCGTCTCCTTTCGAGTGACCTGTCGCGCGAACGTCAGGCGGGGCGCCGCGCGACGGCGCGGCGCCACAGCAGGCCGCGCCGCGGCGCGGCCAGGAACACAACGACGAAGGCCGCCGTGGCCGTGAGTACCACGGCGGCCCCCGACGCGACGTCCAGGTAGTAGCTGAGATACAGCCCGCGTCACGCTGGAGGCCGCGCCGATGAGCGCCGCGACGGCCATCATCGCCGGCAGGCGGCGCGTGAGCAGGTAGGCGGTCGCGGCGGGCGTCACCAGCAGCGCCGCGACCAGCCCGACGCCGACGGTCTGCAGGCTCACCACGATGGTGAGCGCCAGCAGCACGAGCATGACCGAGCGCATCACCTCCGGCCGCCGGCCCAGCACGTGCGCCAGCACCGGGTCGAAGGCGGCCAGCACGAACTCCTTGTAGAACACGAGCAGTGTCACCAGCACAGCGAGGGCCAGCAGGCCCGTGAGCCAGAGGTCGCCGGCGCGACACGCCGAGCACGTTGCCGAACAGGATGTGGGTGAGGTCGGTCGCGTAGCTCCGCACGGTACTGATGAGCACCACGCCCAGCGACAGCGCCGCGGCGAAGAGGATGCCGATGGCGGTGTCCTCCTTGATGGTGCCGCCGCGCGAGAACAGCGCGATGCCGAGGGCCACGACCAGCGCGGCCACGAGCGCGCCGGCGAACAGGTTCGCGCCGAGCAGGTAGGCGATGGCCACACCGGGCAGGACGGCGTGCGCCAGGGCGTCGCCCAGGAAGGCCATGGCTCGCAGCACGACGAAGCAGCCGAGCACCGAGCAGAGGACCCCGACGATGAGCGAGGCGGCAAGGGCCCGCTGCATGAACTCCAGGGTGAACGGATCGGTGATCCAGTGCATCAGCGCTGCTCCCGCGGGGCGTGGGAGTGGCGGTGCTCCTCGCCGTCGCCGACGTGGCCGGCGCAACACTGGTCGATCACGACCAGGTCGTCCAGGAACAGCGCCTGGCTGCCGAAGGCCGTCGCCGATGTGCTCGGGGGTGAAGACGTCGGGCGGCGCGCCGTAGGCGATGAGCCGCCCGTCGAGCAGCGCCACGAGCTCGAAGCGCTGCGCCGCGGTCTCCATGTCGTGCGTGGAGACCAGCACGGTGATGCTCCGCTCGCGGAGCCCCGTCAGCAGGTCGAGCAGGGCCTGCTTGGCGGTCACGTCCACGCCCGTGAAGGGCTCGTCCAGGAGCAGCACGTGCGGCTCCTGGGCCAGGGCGCGGGCCAGGAAGACGCGCTGCTGCTGGCCGCCGGAGAGCTCGCCGATGGCGCGGCCGGCGAGGTCCGCGATGTCCAGCTCGTCCAGACAGCGCGCGACCACCTCGCGGTCGGCCGGCTGCGGGCGACGCAGCCAGCCCAGCCGGCCGTAGCGGCCCATCATGACGGCGTCGCCGACGGTCACCGGGAAGCTCCAGTCGATCTCCTCGCGCTGCGGGACGTAGGCGATCACGTCGCGCTTGCCTCCCGGCGCGCTGCCGTGCACGAGCACGCGACCGCTGCGCAGCGGCAGCAGCCCCACGAGCGCCTTGAAGAGCGTGGACTTGCCGGCGCCGTTGGGACCGACGATCGCCACCTGCGCGCCGTGAGGCACGGCCAGGCTCACGCCGGCCAGCGCCGGCGCGCCGTTGTAGCTCACCGTCACGTCGTCCACGGTGAGATAGTCGTCGCTCACTGGAGCATCGCCTCCACAAGGCGCAGGGTGTCGTACTTCATCATGTCGACGTAGGTCGGGGCCGGGCCGCCCTGGGGCGTCAGGGAGTGGTCCAGCAGGTCGTCGACCACGGTTATGCCCGTTTCGGCGGCGACCTGCTGCGCCAGCCTCGGGTTCTCGCCGCTGTCCACCACGATGGCCTTGACGCCGGTGCGGCGGATGGCGGCGGTGAGGTCGGCGAGCTGGCGCGCCGTGGGGGTGTCGCCACTCGTGACGCTGGGGATGACGGTGCCGACGATCGCGATGCCGTAGCGGTCGGCGTAGTAGCCCAGGCTGGCGTGGTCGGTCACGATGATACGCCGGCCCTCGGGGACCTGGTCGATCTCTCAGGCGTATCCAGTCGGTCGAGGCGGCGCAGCCGGCGCAGGTAGCCGGCGGCCGCGACGTCGTAGGACGCGGCGCCGGCCGGGTCGGCCTTGCTGTAGGCGTCGCGGATGGTCGTGACGTAGCGCTCCGCAAGGGCAGGGTCGAGCCAGAAGTGCGGGTCCGTCTCGCCGGGGTCGAGCGGCGGCTCGCCGGGCTGCGGCGTCCGCGTGGCGATGCCGGCGGACGCCGTCACGAGCGCCGCCCCGCCGCCCGCCTCGTCCAGCGTCTTCAGGAGCGGGCCCTCCAGGCCGCCGCCGTTGACGATCACCAGGTCGGCGCCGGCGACGGCGCGCAGGTCGCGACGGCGCCGGCTCGAAGGCATGGGGGTCGGCGCCGTCGGGCACCAGCTGCTGCACCGTGAAGCGGCCCGCCGCGACGTTCTGCGCGATGTCGCGCAGGAAGCTCGTCGTCGCCACGACGTCGAGGTGGCCGGAGCTCGCGGCCTCCTGCCCGCAACCGCCGGCCCCCAGCGCCAGGACCGCCAGCAGCGCGGCGATCAGCACAGCGGCGGCCCACCGCCCGGCGGTCGGGCGCCGCCCGACGCGCGGCCGCCTGACGGTGCTGTCCTGCCCGACGCTCGGCTGCGCGTCCGTCATGCGCCGCCCGTCTCGCTCGCGCACGCCGCGCAGACGCCGCGCGAGCTGCAGGAAATGGTCGGTGATGCGGTAGCCGGTCTGCTGCGCCGCCGCGGCCGCGACGGCCTTCATGTCGCACTCCGTGAACTCCGTGACCCGGCCGCACCGGCTGCAGACGACGGTGTGGCCGTGCGCCGCGGCGGCGGGCACGAACGTCTCGCAGCGATCGGGCCCGTGCACGCGGCGCAGCGCACCGATGTCGCTGAGGACGTCGAGGGTGCGGTACACCGTGGTGAGCCCCAGCTCGGGACAGCGCTCGCGGGCCGCGTCGAACACCTGCACGGGGCTGACGCTCGAGTCTGCTTCGGCCACCGCCTCGAGCACGGCGCGCCGCTGCCGCGTGAGCCGCAGGCCGCGCGCCGCCAGCTGCCGTGCGATCCTGTCGGTGTCCAGCGTCATCCGACGCATCCTTCCCGCTTAGTGAAAGTGAAAACCGATTTCAGTAAGCGATGCTACCCGAGCATGCACGCGCGGACAAGGCGGCGCCGGCCGAGGACGGGGATGCAGGCGTCGGGCGGCGGGCTGGTCGGCGCGAGAGCGCCTGAAGGAGCGCTCGCCGCGGCGGCGGACCTAGTGGCGGCGGCGTACGGGCAGGCCGCGATGCAGATGCCGCAGATCTGCGTGTCGATGGCCGGGAACAGCGTCATCTGGTGGCGGCAGGCGCCCGCGTCGAAGAGCTCGTCGCGCGCCATGCCGGCGCGCCACTGCACGTCGCGTCCGCACCCGGCCGGGCAGGCGTCCACGCAGTCGCGGCAGGCGCCGCAGCGGCCCGTGCGGATGGGCTCGCCGACCGGCAGCTCGAGGTCGGTGAACACGGTGGCGAGCCGCACGGCGGGGCCGAACTCCGGCGACACGAACAGCGCCGTCTTGCCGATCCAGCCCATGCCGGCGCTGGCGCGGCGGCCTTGTGCGGAGAAGTGGACGGCGCCGCCGTTCGGCCCTCGCTGATGGTGGCCGGCACGGTCGACCGCCTGGTCGTGGGCGCGGATGACGTCCGCGAGGTTGCCCGTGGCCTGGTCCAGCGCGGTGTTCAGGCGCCGGTACTCCTCGCTAGTAGTCCTCCGTGGGGCCGTGCCGCAGCCCGCGCACGACAAGGGGGTCGAGAGGCATGAGTATGGAGATGGCGCGCGGGAGGTCCGGCGCGTGCGGCAGCAGCGGTCGTTGGAGGCCACGCCCCAGGCGCCGACCTCGTGGATGGCGAGCAGCTGGCCGATGACGTGCCGGTCCAGAACGTTGAGCATGCGTTCCTCGTCGAGGCGGCCGGGGGGTGCGGACGACGTGGTCGCCGCCGGCCCGTTCCATCCTCGCATCCCGTCGACGGCTGGCAATGGACGCGTGCACGCACATTCGCGGCCGGCCTTGTCCGTTCTGGACAGCGTCGCCGTGCCGGCGGGCAGACCGGGATACGTGAATCGGTTCACGATGGAGTTTATTGTCATAGGATTCGGCAGGTAAGACCAAAACCGGAGACGCGGAAGGAGGTGAGACATGGGA
Source organism: uncultured Thermoleophilia bacterium (assembly GCA_963707335.1). Taxonomy (GTDB): domain Bacteria; phylum Actinomycetota; class Thermoleophilia; order UBA2241; family UBA2241; genus CAIXSE01. Next base: position 85,948 of record CAVPQD010000028.1, read on the forward strand.
CCCGTCCCCTTAACGAGAAGGTCAGGGTGAAGCGAGGATCGCTGCGGCAGCGCCGAAGTGACGGGCGACTCGATGAACGGTCGAGGGATATCGTATCGTCGCCACCAGGGAGGGGCGGTCCCGAAGCGGACCGCCCCTCTCGTCGCGGTACGGGGCCGGGCGCAGCGGCGCGGCCGCGCACGGCCGGCAGGGCGCGGCCGCGCTCAGCCGGCGCGGAAGCGCCGCAGCCGCAGGCTGTTGCTCACCACGGAGACGCTGCTGAGGCCCATGGCCGCGGCGGCGAAGATCGGGTTGAGCAGGATGCCGAAGGCCGGGTAGAAGACGCCGGCCGCGATCGGGATGAGGACGACGTTGTAGACGAACGCCCAGAACAGGTTCTGCTTGATCGTGCGCATCGTCGCCCGCGAGAGCGCGATGGCCGTCGGCCACGCCGCGCAGGTCGCCGCGACATCAGCGTGACGTCGCGGCCTCCATGGCCACGTCGGTGCCGGTGCCGATGGCGATGCCGACGTCGGCCTGGGCCAGCGCCGGCGCGTCGTTGATGCCGTCGCCGACCATCGCGACCACGCGGCCCGTCCTGCCTGCAGCGCCGCGACCTCGGCGGCCTTCTGCTCCGGCAGCACCTCGGCGACCACGCGGCTCGATGCCGACCTGCGCGGCGATGGCGTCGCGCCGTGCGCCGCGTTGTCGCCGGTGAGCATGCACGACCTCGAGGCCGAGCCGCTGCAGGCGGGCCACGGCCGCGGCGGAGCTCGGCTTGACGCGTGTCGGCCACGGCGATGGCCGCCGGCCGGCTCGCCGTCGACGCCGACGGTCATCACGGTCTTGCCCTGCGCCGGCGAGCTGCCGCTCGGCCACGCGCGCCGGCGAGCGGCTCCGCCGAGCCGCTCGTTGCCGGCCACGACCGCGCGGCCGTCGACGACGGCGCGGATGCCGTGGCCGGCGATCGGCCTCGAAGCCGCTCGCCGGCGGCAGCGTCGAGGCCGCGCTCGGCGGCGGCGCGCCACGATGCGCCTCGGCGAGCGGGTGCTCGCTGCCGCGCTCGGCGCCGGCCACCAGGCGCAGCAGCCGGCGTCGTCGACGGTCGCCGACCGCGAGTCGCCCGTGCCGGACCGAGCAGCACGACGTCGGTCACCCGCGGCTTGCCCTCGGTGATGGTGCCGGTCTTGTCGAGCACCACCGTGTCGAGCTTGTGCGCGCGTCTCGAGCGCCTCGCCGTCGCGGATCAGGATGCCGTTCTCGGCGCCCTTGCCGGTGCCGACCATGATCGCCGTCGGCGTCGCCAGCCCCAGCGCGCAGGGGCAGGCGATGACCAGCACGGCGACGAAGTTGAGCAGCGCGTAGTTGAGCGCCGGCGCCGGGCCGAAGACGAGCCAGACGACGAACGTGACGCGTGGCGATGCCGATGCACCGCCGGCACGAAGTACGGCGGCGATGCACGTCGGCCAGGCGCTGCGATGGGCGGCTTGCGAGCCCTGCGCCTGCTCGCACCAGCCGGACGATCTGCGCCAGCGCCGTCTCGGCGCCGACCTTGGTGGCGCGGAACGTGAACGACGCCGGTGCGTGTTCAGCGTGGCGCCGATGACCTCGTCGCCCGGCTGCTTGTCCACCGGGATCGGCTCGCCGGTGAGCATCGACTCGTCCACCGCCGAGCGCCCTCCACGACCACGCCGTCCACCGGGATCTTCTCGCCGGGGCGCACGACGACGAGGTCGCCGGCCAGCACCTGCTCGACCGGCACGTCCGCCTCGGCGCCGTCGCGCACGACGCGCGCCGTCTTGGGCTGCAGGCCGATGAGCGCCTTGATCGCGGCGCCGGTCTGGCCCTTGGCGCGCGCCTCGAGCAGCCGGCCGAGCAGGATGAGCGTGATGATGAAGGCCGACGGAGTCGAAGTACATCGGCTCGCCGAGGCCCTGGTGCTCGAAGAAGCGCGGGGAAGAGCACGCCGAGGACGCTGTAGAAGTAGGCGGCCGACGAGCCCATCGCGACGAGCGTGTTCATCGTCGTGCGAGCCGTGCTTCAGCGCCGACCAGGCGGTGGTGTAGAACTGCCAGCCGACCCAGAACTGCACGACGCTGGCGAGCGCCCACAGGAAGTAGCCGTTGTTCATCCAGTCGGGCAGGAACGTGAACCAGTCCGTCTGCATCGTGCCGGCGAAGATGACGATGCTGAGGACGAAGCCGACGATGACCTTGCGCCGCAGGGTGCGGTAGGCGGCGGCGCGGGCCGCCTCTTCGGCGTCCGCCGCCGCCTCGACGCCCTCCGTCGCCCGGTGCCGGCGCCGCCGGCTCGACGACGTCGTAGCCGGCGCCGCGCACGGCCGCGACCAGGTCCTGGTAGCTCGCCTGGCCGGGCATGTACGGCGACGGTCGCCTTCTCCGTGGCCAGGTTGACGTCGCGTTGAGGACGCCGGGCGGCTTGCGCAGGGCCTTCTCCACGCGGCTGACGCAGCTCGCGCAGGTCATGCCGAGGATCGGCAGCGTCTCCTGCGCGGTCACGACGCCGTAGCCGGCCCCTCGACCGTGCGCGACGAGGTCGCCCGGCGAGACCTCGCCGGGGTCGAAGGTCGACCGTCGCCTTCTCGGTCGCGAAGTTGACGGCTGGCCTCGTCGACGCCGGCCGACCTTGCCGAGGGCGCGCTCGTTGCGCGCCACACAGCTGGCGCAGGTCATGCCGGTGATGGGCAGCTCGAGTGGTCTGAGTGTCGTCGCTCATGCGGGGAGGTCTGGAAGTCGAAGCTCGTCCGACCTCGAGTATTCCCTGAAGGAAAACGCCCGACGAATACCCCCTGGAGTATAGCAGGACGGCCGCGGCCCCCATCGGCGGCCCGGCGAGCCGGACGGGGCGGTGGTTTGCGGCGCGGTCTGGGTAGCATGCCGCCATGGGCCAGGACACGCCGCTGCTCATCTACGTCGGCCATGCCACCGTCCTGCTGCGGCTGGAAGGCGTCGGCGTGCTCGTCGATCCCCTGCTTCTTGGTCGCCTCGGACCTATACGCCGCGTCGCCCCGCCCGTCCGGCTGGCCGAGCTGCCGAAGGTGGACGTGGTCCTGCTCACCCACGCGCATCTGGACCACTTCAGCCTGCCCTCGTTGCGACGTCTGCCTCGTCATGCCGAACTCGTGCTGCCGCACGGCACCGGCAAGCTCGTGAAGGGGCTGGGCTTCGCCGAGGTGCATGAGATCGAGGCCGGCGAGGAGCTGTCGTTCGCCGGCCTCACCGTCCGCGGGCAACCGGCGTGGCATCGCGGCCGCCGCCACCCGGTCGCAGCGCTCACACCCAGCCTCGGCTATGAGGTGCGAGGCTCGGTGTCGCTGTACCACGCGGGCGACACCGGCGAGGTGCCGGAGCTCTCCTCCTTCGCCGGCCGCGCTCGACGTGGTGTGCCTGCCCGTGTCCGGCTACGGCGCCCGCCTGCCGGAGGACCATATGAGCCCGCGGACGGCGGCCGTGGCGGTGGAGATCCTGCGCCCGGCTCTGGCCGTGCCCATCCACTGGGGCACCTATCAGCTCACGGGGATGACGCGGCGCATGCGCGAGCGGGACCTCTGGCGGCCGCGGGCCTTCGCTGCTGCGGTGGAGGCGCTGGACGTGGGCACGCAGGTCCGGGTGCTGGAGCCTGGGGAGGGCCTCGAACTCACTCCGGAGCTGCTGCGCGCGGCGACGTAGCCTTCGCGGGCCGCCGCGCGTCGCTCACTTGAAGCACTCCGGGGCCGCCCGCACGGCATGAGCCATGAGGATGCGGGCGTTCTCCACGGTGATGTGCGCGCCGTCGTAGAAGTAGCGGCTGCGGCCGCCGAACGAGGAGACGCTCGTGTAGTTGAGCAGCCGGAGATCGTACTTGAGCTGCAAGCCCTCGAGATAGGCTTTGCACTCGTCCTGCCGCTGGCGCCACGCCGTGTGGGCCATGGCGGCGAGCGCCCGCGGGTGGTAGGGCATCAGCACGATGCACGGCGACACCCCGTGCTGGTTCAGGAGGGCGAGGGTCTGCTCGAAATACGACTTGGCGCGCGTCGTCTGCTGCCGGGTCCACCTCTTGCCGGAGGCGTAGTGAGCTATCCAGCGGTCGAGGCTCTCGTCCAGCGTCAGGCCGTTGGCGCGCTGGGCGTCGTAGACGTTCCAGCGCAGCAGGCCGCGGGCCGAGAAGCGGTTCTTGAGCAGCAGGTCGCGGATCGGCACAGTGCCGAGCAGCGCGGCCTGTGAAGCGATGAGGTCGTCTGGGAAGGCCTGCGAGAGGCGCTGGTCTTTGACGAGACCCGGGGCGAACGCGATGTCGGTGAGGGCATTGGCGGTGATGCCCCAGAAGACCCGCACCTGTGTGTCCGGCGATCGGATGTACAGGTGGCCGAGTAAGGCCCAGGCATCCTCGGGCCGGAAGTTCGAGAGGGCGAGGTTCATCGCGGACAGACCCGTGAGGCGCGTCACGAAGGACGCCTCGAAACGCGTGCACCGAGAGCCGCCCATGACGACGAGCTGGGGTGGCTCCGGCAGCTCGTCGACGAGGTCCGTCTTGAAGCTGCGGTCGTAGCCGATCTCGCGGTAGTGATGCAACTGCCAGGTGGGGGTCGTGGCCGCGGCGGGGGTGGCGAGACAGAACGTGATGGCGATGGCGACGGCGACGAAGGCTAAGAGGCCCGGCAGGCTCGCGGCCGGAGGCATATGCGTCCCACGATCGCGCTCGCGCCGGTACCACCGTGTCCCTCCCCCCGTGATCGCTTCGACGACCTGATTGTGGTGCCGGCGAGGTGTCACGGTCAACTGTAGAGATGCGTGGACCCGGAAACGAGCGGCGAGCGTGCGCCGCAGCCGATCGAACGGGCGCGGCGGCGTACGTGGAACGGCCGGCGATGCGAGCCCCCGCTCCGCACCGCCGGCCAGCTTTGGAACTGAACCTTGTGAGATCCTCTCTCGGCTGCTCCGGTCTCCTGGCCCTATCATCGGGCAGCGCGAAGGAACACCGTATAGAACAGGCGTCTAGAGGAAGGGCGGGCGCCCCGGTCTAGATGGTGACGCGCATCAGCTCGAGGTGGCTGGTGAGTCCCTCGAGGACCTTGACGATGCCGTCGTCGCGCAGCGAGGCCACACCCTGACTGCGCGCCATGCGCTGGATGTCCAGCACTGTGCCGCCGGTGGCGATGAGCTCGCGGATGTCGTCGTCGATGACGAGGACCTCGTAGAGGCCGATGCGGCCGCGGTAGCCGGTCTTGAAGCACTTGGGACAGCCGACCGGGTTGTAGACCTTGAGGCGCCGCCGCGGCGCCGGCCCGAGGCCGAGCTCTTCCCAGCGCTCCGCGCTGAGGGTCTCGGCCTGACAGCAGTGCGGGCACAGGCGGCGCACCAGCCGCTGCGCCACGAAGCAGCGCCAGGCGGCGGCGACGAGGTAGCGGGGCACGCCCATCTCCACGAGGCGGTTGACGGCCGCCGAGGCGTCGTTGGTGTGCAGGGTGCTGAACACCTGGTGGCCGGTGACCGCCGCGTCCGCGGCCATCTTGGCGGTCTCCAGGTCGCGGATCTCGCCGACCATGATCACGTCCGGGTCGGCGCGCACCAGCGAGCGCAGGGCGTGCGCGAACGTGAGGCCGATGGCGGGTTTGACCTCGGTCTGGACGATGCCCGTGATCTTGCGCTCGATGGGATCCTCGACTGTGTACACCTTGCGCTCCGGCGTCTTGATGAGCTCCAGGGTCGTGTACAGCGTGGTGGACTTGCCGGAGCCCGTGGGTCCGACGATGACCACGCCGCCCTCCGGGGCGGCCAGCGCCTCAGTGTAGCGCTCCCGGTTGTCGCCCATGAGGCCGAGGGACTCGAGGGTGGGCGGCAGAGGCGAGACCTCCAGGATGCGCAGCGTGAGGTTCTCGCCGTACTGGCTGGGGATGGAGGCCAGGCGCAGGTCGACGACCTCGCCGCTGGACAGCTCGAACGTGGTGCGCCCGTCCTGGGGCAGCCGCCGCTCGGCGATGTTCATGTTGCCCATGATCTTGAGGCGGCTCGTGATGCCGGGCTGCAGCTCCCTGGGGAACTCGCGCAGGGGGTGCAGCACGCCGTCGATGCGGCAGCGCACGTGCAGCGAGTCGTCGCGCGGCTCTAGGTGGATGTCCGAGGCGTTCATGCTGGCGGCGTCGGCCAGCAGGGCGTCTACCAGCTCGATGATGTCGGCGTCGACGGCGCCGCCGCGTCTCCCACGCCTCCTCACCCTCGTCGCGGGCGTCCTTGAGCTTGCCGCGCGTGCTGAAGTGGATGGCCACCGCCTCGTCGAGACCGCTCTCCGTGCAGATGAGGGGCACCACGCGCCGCTTGGTGCGCATGCTCACCTCGTCGATGGCGATGACGTCGAGCGGGTTGGTCATGGCCAGGTGCAGTGCGCCGTCGCTCGTCGACGCGCAGCGGCATGAGCCTGTGGCGCACGATGAAATCGCGCGAGAGCAGGCTCATGGCGGTCGGGTCCGGGGACATCAGCGACAGATCGGCGACGCCGATGTGCATCTGACCGGCCACCGCGGTGACGATCTCCTGTTCCGTGAGCAGACCGTTGCGCACGAGGACCTCGCCCAGGCGGCCGCCGTCCTGGTCCTGCAGCTCGAGGGCGTGATCCAGCTGCTGACGCGTGAGGAGGCCGCTGGCGGCCAGCAGCGCGCCCAGCTTGAGGCGCCCGGTGGAGCGCTGCCTGCGGCCGCTGGCCAGCGCCTCGATGCGGGCGCGCAGGTCATCGGCGTCGAAGGGCTTGGTGATGAACTCGGCGGCGCCCATGCGGTGCGCCTTCTCGAAGGTGCCGTAGTCGCTGGTGGCGGACAGCACCAGCGTGGGGGCGTCCCGCAAGGCAGGCGCAGCCGCCAGCCGGCGCAGCAGCTCGAAACCGTCGAAGCCCGCGAGATCGAGGTCCAGCAGGATGGCGGCGGGCGGCTCGTCGGCGATGACGGTCACGGCGCCGGGATCGCCGAGGACGGTGTGCACCTCGTACCCGTCGCCGACGACGGTGGACAGCTGCTGCGCGAGGCTGCCGTCGTCGTCGACGGCGGCCAGGGTCCTGATGCCCGTGCTTGCTGCCACGTCTCCTCCCACTGCCGCTCGCGTGGCTAGTCTAGCGCATCGGCGCTGCCGCAGACGGGTGGACGTACGGGGTGGGCAGGAGACGGTCGGGGTCACGCACGGGGGTGACGACGCGGCGGGACTCAAGGGCGGAGAAAGGGAAAAGCGCCGGGCCGGCGGGGGCCTTCAATCGGATGCGGGCTTTCCGATGGTTGTCTTCGAAGGAGACCGGCCCGGCAGAGAGAGAGGATGATATGCCCGGCCGGAGCCGGGTGAGTAATTCCCCTGGTCTCCCACTTCCTATCGGCAGGGGCCGGGCATCCATGAGGCCCAAAGCGTTGTCAGCGGCAGGAACACCGGCGCCGGGGCCTGCGACGCGCGAGGCCTGAGCTATAATCCGCTGCACGCCGCCGCCGTCAGTGGCGCGGCGTCCACCGACGTTCCCGGGAGCAGGCATGTTCGACAAGGTCCTCATCGCCAATCGCGGCGAGATCGCCATCCGTGTGATCCGCGCCTGCAAGGAGCTGGGCGTGCGCTCGGTCGCCGTGTACAGCGAGGCCGACGAGGAGTGCCTGCACGTCAAGTACGCGGACGAGGCCGTCTGCATCGGCCCGCCGCCCGCCGCGCAGAGCTACCTCGTGATGCCGGCGCTCATCCAGGCCGCGCTGCAGTCGGGGGCGCAGGCCATCCATCCGGGCTACGGCTTCCTGGCCGAGCGTTCCGCGTTCTCCGAGCTCTGCCGGGAGCACGGCGTCAAGTTCATCGGACCGGAGCCGGAGTCCATCGACCTGATGGGCGACAAGGCGGCGGCGCGGGCGACGATGACCGCCGCCGGCGTGCCCGTCACGCCCGGCTCGGAGGGCATCGTCGAGGACGCCGCCGAGGCCGAGGCGATCGCCCGGCAGATCGGCCTGCCCGTGATGGTGAAGGCGTCCGCCGGCGGCGGCGGCAAGGGCATCCGCATCGTCAGGGAGGCGGGGGAGCTGGCCGCCGCCGTGCGCCAGGCTCAGGCGGAGGCCGAGGCGGCCTTCGGCAACGGCGCCGTCTATGTGGAGAAGTACATCGCGGCGCCGCGGCACATCGAGATCCAGGTCCTCGCCGACGGCAAGGGCCACGGCGTGCACCTCGGCGAGCGCGACTGCTCGATCCAGCGGCGCCACCAGAAGCTCATCGAGGAGGCGCCCTCCCCGGCCGTCGACGCCGGAGATGCGGCGGCAGATGGGCGAGGCCGCCGTGGCCGCCGCCGTCGCGGCCCACTACGAGGGCGCCGGCACCGTCGAGTTCCTGCTCGATGCGGACGGCAGCTTCTACTTCATGGAGATGAACACCCGGGTGCAGGTGGAGCACTGCGTCACGGAAGATGGTCACCGGCATCGACATCGTGAAGACGGGCATCCGCATCGCCGCCGGCGAGGGTCTGCCCATCGCACAGGACGACATCGCCGTGATCGGGCACGCCGTCGAGTTCCGCATCAACGCCGAGGACCCGGACGACGACTTCATGCCGTCGCCCGGTCTCGTGAGCCGCTGGGTCCCGCCGGGCGGGCCGTGGGTGCGCTTCGACAGTCACGTCTACCAGGGCTACATGGTGCCGCCGTTCTACGACAGCCTCCTGGGCAAGCTCATCGTCTGGGGGCGCGACCGTGAGGAGTGCCTGGCCCGGTCTCGCTGGGCCCTCGACCAGTTCATCGTCGAGGGCGTGAAGACCACGATCCCCTTCCACCGCCGCGTGCTGGAGCACTCGCTCTACATCGCCGGGCGCGTGAACACGCACTTCATCGAGGACCACCTGACCCACGAAGCGTTGTTGAGCAGTGCCGCACAGCCGCAGGCGCAAGCGGGGCTGGATTGACCGGCGCATCAGGGTCAACGTGCGGGGCGCCGCGGGCGCACCGCACACTGGGCCCGAAGCGTGCGAGCAGTGCCGCACAGCCGCAGGCGCAGCGGGGCCAGGCTGACGTCGCCTGTTCGCGGCTCTGGGCGTAGGCTCGCGTCCCAGGGGTACGCTAGGGGAGGTGGCCGGTGAGCCCGCAACCCCCTGGAGGTGACGTCATGCCGATCATCGGAGAGGACGACGCCGCGCAGATACGGACGCTCTTCGACGAGCGCCTGAACGGCGGCGTCACGCTCGTCCATTTCACGCAGAAGGCGAGCAAGCTCGTGGTACCGGGCATCGTCCCCTGCGAGGGATGCCGCGACGCCCTGCAGCTGCTCGAGGAGCTCGTGGCGCTCGACGACCGGCTCGAGCTGGAGGTCCACGACTTCGCGAGCGAGGCGGAGCTGGCGCGTGAGATGGGGATCGACAGGATCCCGGCCACGGTGGTCCGCGGCGGCGAGGCCGGCGATCGCGTCCGCCTCTTCGGCGTGCCGTCCGGCTACGAGTTCTCCACGCTGCTGGAGGACATCCTGGACGCCGGCAGCGGCGAGGCGGTGCCGCCGCCGGCGGGCGCCGCGGAGCTCGAAGGGCTGGACCAGGACGTCCACATCCAGGTGTTCGTGACGCCCACCTGTCCCTACTGCCCGACGGCCGTGCTGATGGCCCACCAGCTGGCCAGGGTCAACGAACGGATCACAGCGGACATGGTGATGGCCGGCGAGTTCCCCGACCTGGCGCAGCGCTTCGGCGTCATGGCCGTCCCCAAGACGGTCATCAACGACACGCACGTCTTCGAGGGCTCCGCGCCTCCGGAGGACCTGGCGCGCGCCGTGCTCGAAGCCGTCGGCGCGCCGGTGCCGGAGCTGCCGCAGGATTGAGCCGCCGCCGCGCTCACCCAGAGCCCGCGACGAGCCAGCCGACGAGGAGCGCCGCGCCGACGATGCCGGCGGCCAGCATCGCCTCGGGCTGCCCCCGCGGCCCGAAGACGAAGGCCTCGAGCGCGACGACCACCGCGACCCCGAGCGGGCCCCAGTAGCGGGACAGCGAAGTCGAGGGTCGCAGCCAGCAGCCGCGCCTGAGGCGTCGCCCTCATTCCTCGCGGATGCCGAAGCCGGCGGCGGCGACCTGCGTGAGCAGCTGCTCCGCCGCCGGGGTCAGCAGTGCGGCGACGGCGGCTTCGCTCTCGCCGCGCCCGGACAGCGTGATGCGGATCACCGGTTCGCTGCCCAGCAGCTTGGCGCGCGATTTCACGTACACGTCCGGGTGGTCGCGCTCGGCCCGGCGCAGGATGTCGGCGATGGCCGACTCGTCCTGCAGCTGCACGACCAGCGAGCGCTCCTCGTAGTGGGCTCTGCCGAAGAGGCGGGCGAACAGCTCGTCCAGTGACTCCTCCACGATCTTCTTGAGCTCGCCCGGCACGCCGGGCAGCGACACGATGCTCGTGCCGTCGCGCTCGACGAGGACGCCCGGCGCGCCGCCCACCGGGTTCGTGAGCGGCCGCGCCCCGGCGGGCAGCCGGGCCATCTTGCGACGCGCCTCGTTGAGCTCCGGGAACGGCACGTAGCCGCGCTCGTAGAACTCGCGATAGCGCTCCGCGACCATGCGCTCGGCCTCGGGGTGGAGCTCGAGCTCCACCCCGAGGCCGAGCGCGACTCCTTCGAGCGTGCGGTCGTCGCTGGTAGGCCCCAGGCCGCCGACAGTGAAGAGCAGCGCGGGCCTGCGTGCCAGCACCCCGCGCACCTCGGCGGCGATGGCCGGCACGTCGTCGCGAAGCATGACGGTGCGCCGTACCAGCCCGCCGAGTCCCGTGACCTTGACGCACAGCCAGTTGGTGTTCGTGTCCAGCACGTCGCCGATGAGCACCTCGTTGCCGGCCGAGACGATCTCGACGATGGGGGCGCCGCCGCGCTCGCCGGCATCGCCTTCTGCGGGGATCGAGCCGCTCATGAGGCCAGTCTGGCAGATGGCGGCGCGGCCCGACAAGGCCGCCTCACTGGTGCCGCGCGCCCGAGTGGCGGCTATACTCAAATTGAGAGCGTCGATGGGGGCCCGCGTGAAGCCAGTAGTCATCCTGCAGCACGAAGCCGACGATCCGCCCGGTCTCATCCACGTGGCGCTGCGCGCGCTGCGCGTCCCCTACGAGATCCGCCGGCTGGACATGGGCGATCCACTGCCCGCGTGGCCGGACGACCTCTCCGCGGTCATCGCGTTGGGCGGGTCCATGCACGTGACTCAGGAGAAGGAGTTTCCCTTCCTCGCCGGGGAGAGGAACCTGATGCGGCGCATGCTGCACCAGGGCGCCCCGGTGTGGGGCATCTGCCTGGGCGCCCAGGTGCTGACGCTCGCCGCCGGCGGCCAGGTCTACAAGCGCCGCAAGCCGGAAGTAGGCTGGGTGAGCATCGAGAAGGTGGCCGACGACGCTCTCCTCAAAGGTATCTCGTCGCCGTTCATGGCCTTCAGTTGGCACGAGTACTCGTGCAGGCTGCCGCCCACGTCCCATCTGGTGGCGGACGGCGCCGACGGCATCCAGGTGTACCGCGCCGGGGGACGCGCCTGGGCGACGCAGTTCCACCCCGAGGTGGACGCCGCGATGATCCCCCACTGGATCGACGACGCCGTCATCCTGCACCCGGAGCAGGGCCCGGACTTCGGCGCGCGGCTGCATGCCGACACGGAGCGCTGGCTGCCCAACTACCCCACGTTCTGTCGCAGGCTGGTCGAGAATTTCCTCAGGACCAGCGGGCTCCTTGACGATTAAGAAGAGGCGGCGGCGCCTGAGCGCCGCCGCCTCGTCACCCGTTTCCGGGCAGCCCCTCGGGGAGAGGGGCTTGTGAAAGGAGCCATGGGGTGGTACCTGGGGGTACCTTCGCACGGAGGAGGGATGTGTGGAGGGGGACTCCGCCGTGCAGGGAGTATGTTACCACTGTCGCGACAGTTGAAAACACCGTTCTAATGTTAACCAATGTGAAGCGGGTGCGGAGTGGACGCGCCGTGAGCCCGCCCGCCAGAGCCCGCCGTCACGGCCCGCCGCACCCTGTTCGAGATCGAGCGCGAAAAGCGCTGGCGCGTCTGGCTGCTCTTCGCGCTGCTGGTCGCCGTGGTCGCCGCCGGCGTCTGGATCGCCTGTCTCATCGTCGCCGTGGCCTTCTACGTCAGCTTCCCCGTGGTCGACACCGTCGGCTGGGTCCTGCGCCCCCAGGTCATCCTGCTCATCCTCGGCACCTCGCTGGGCTTGTCCGTGCTGTACTGGTTCTCGTCGCAGATCGGCGCGCGCGGCCGGCTGCTCCGCGCCCTGCACTGCAAGCCGCTCGACCCCGGCGACCGCTATCACCAGCGCCTCGCCAACATCGTGGAGGAGATGCGCCTCGCCACCGGAGCGCCGCGCATCGAGTGCCGCACGGTCCCCACTCTGGGCCTCAACGCCTTCGCCTTCAGCGACCTGCGTGGCGCCGGCGTCATCGGCGTCACCGAAGGCGCGCTCTCGCGGCTCTCGCGGCAGCAGCTCGAGGCCGTGGTGGCGCACGAGTTCGCCCACGTGCTCAGCGGCAACTACGTGACGGTCACCGTGTCCTGCCTGCTGTTCGGCGTGTACTCGGCGCTCGGTGAGGAGCTGGAAGGCGCCATGATGGCCACGGCGTCGACGCGCGCCGCGCCCGTGGCGTTCGGCGCGCTGTTCCTGCGCGGCTGGCTGTGGGTGCTGCAGCTGGCCTCGTCCATCACGACCGCGGCGCTCAGCCGCGAGCGGGAGCGCCACGCGGATCTGGCGGCCGTGCGCTACACACGAGACCCCCTGAGCCTCGCCGAGGCGCTGCGCATCATCAGCAGACATCCCGGCGGCGCCGGCTCCATCCCCGAAGGCCTGGCGCCGCTCTGCATCCGCCAGACGGGCGAGCCGCGCGGCCGCCTGCTCGGCCTGCGCCGCGACACGCACCCGCCCATCGGCGAGCGCATCGACGCGCTGCTGGCGCTCGCCCACGTCTCGCCGAGCGAGTTCGAGCGTCAGATCGACGAGGCCGGCGAGCATTTCGACGAGCGCGAGCACTGGGCCGCGCCCCCGGCCGCCGAAGGCGGCCCCCGGCGCGGCCTCGGCGAGCTGCTGCCGGGGCGCGTCCGCGCCGGCCGTCCGGGCCGGCGCGCCGCGCCCGCCGCTCAGGCGCCGGTCGCGAGCTTGCTGGCGCCGCCGCGGCCCGGCCGCGCCGACGCGGCGTCGTGCCCAGTGTGCGGCCATTCCCTGGAACCGGCCGACTACGAGGGCATGCTCCTCCTGGTCTGCCGCGGCTGCGGCGGCCGGCTCGGCAGCGGAGGAGCAGATCAGGCGCATCGTCGCCCGCCGCGAGGTGGGCTTCACGTCCGACCAGCAGCACCTGGCCGACGTGCTGGCGGCCAACGGCGACCAGCTGCGCCGCGCCGCACGTCTGGCCCGCGGCAGGACGGGCGTGGCTCCCATCCCCTGCCCGCAGTGCGGCAGGGCGATGATGCGCGCCCACTACGACTACGAGCATGCCGTGGAGGTCGACAGGTGCTTCATCTGCGGCCTCGTCTGGTTCGAGAAGGACGAGCTCGAGGTCCTGCAGATCCTGACGGAACGGGCGACCGGCTGAGGCGGGCTGCGGCGGCATCGCTCGGCGCCACCGTTGGCGCGACTCGACCGTCTGCAGAACGCACGGGACGACTGTCGCGCGCCCATCGTTTACACTTAGCTGCCTTCGCAACGAGGGCAGTCCTACGCAGACCGTAGCGACCGCCTGCGCCCGCCATGAGCAGCGACACGACCGACGATCCGATACTGCAGGCGTCCGCGACCATCGCGGACCGCTACCGCGTGCAGCGTCGTCTGGGCGGCGGCGGCATGGCCGACGTCTATCTCGCCGAGGACTCGCGACTCGGCCGCCTCGTGGCCGTCAAGGTCCTGAAGCCGCAGTTCGCGCAGGACGCCGAGTTCGTGGAACGTTTCCGCGTGGAGGCCCAGGCCACGGCGCTGCTCGGCCATCCCAACATCGTGGCCGTGTACGACCGCGGCGTCGACGGGCCGCCGTGGTACATCGCCATGGAGTACGTGCCCGGCGAGTCGCTCAAGCAGCGCCTGCGGCGCGAGGGCGCGATGGCGCCGGAGGAGGCGGTGAGGACCGCGCAGGCGGTGCTCGCCGCCCTGCAGGCGGCGCACGAGCGGCACATCGTGCACCGCGACGTCACCTCGTCCAACGTCCTCGTCGACCCCGCCGGGCGCGTGAAGGTCGCCGACTTCGGCATCGCCCGCATCGGCGTGTCGGCGCTCACGCGCACCGGCACCATGCTGGGCACGTCCTCGTACCTGTCGCCGGAGCAGGCCCAGGGCAGGGGCGCCGACGAGCGCTCCGACCTGTACGGCCTCGGCGTGGTGCTCTTCGAGATGCTCACGGGGCGCGTGCCCTTCGTCGCCGACAGCGACGTGGCCGTCGCGCTCAAGCACGTGTCGGAACCGGCGCCCGACCCGCGGACGCTGCGGCCGGACGTGCCGCCGGCGCTGGCGGCCGTCGTGCTCAAGGCGCTGGCCAAGGAGCCGGACGCGGCGCTACCAGTCGGCGGCCGAGTTCGCGGCGGCGCTCGCCGCCGCCGTGCCGGGCGCGGGGCAGGCGGGACCCATCGCGGCCGGCGCTGAAGCGCTGCTGCCGGCCACCGAGCCCGGCCCCGCTCGCGCCGCGGCGGGCCCGAGCCAGCGTCGCGGCACCCGGCGAGCCGCCGCCGCCCGAGGCGCCGGGCGCGGCCGCCCAGGGCTCGGAGACCTCGCCGCGAGGCGGGCTGACGGCGCGCACCGTGTACAAGGCGGCGGCGCCCTCGGCGCCGGCGTCGGAGGCGCTCACCGTGCAGGCAGGCATGGCCGCCACCCGCGTCGCGCCGGAACCCGCCACCACGGTGGTGCCGCGCCGCCGGCGCCGCCGGTCCTGGATCGCCGTCGCCCTCATCCTGACGGTCGCGGCGGCGGCCGGCGTCTGGGCGTTGTCGGCCTTCGTCATCGACGGCGGCATCCACGTGCCCGACGTCGTCGGCCGGCCCGAGGCGAAGGCCCTGGTCAGTCTCAAGCGCGAGGGTCTGCGACCGACCATCCACCGCCAGTACAACGACCGCTACGACGAGGGCCTGGTGTCGCGACAGCTGCCGCGCGCCGGCGAGCAGGTCGCCGACGAGACGCGCGTCGACGTCTGGGTGAGCCGCGGGCCGCTGCACATCCCGGCACCCGACCTGAAGGGCCTGTCTGCTTCGCACGCGGCCTCGCGGTTGGACAATGACGCGCTGGCCGGCGTCAGCCACCGGAGCGCCACGACGAAGGTCCCGGCCGGCCAGGTGTACCGCCAGCGGCCGGCCGCCGGAGAGACCGTCGCGCGCGGCGACGTCGTCGAGTATTGGGTCAGCACCGGCCCACCGCAGCGTGAAGGTGCCGGACGTGGTCGGCCTCTCGTCCGGCGACGCCTCCGCCGCCCTCGAGGCGCGCGGCCTCGTCGTGAGCGTCGACTACGTCGCCGGTTTCGGCGAGATCCCCGGCGATGTGGTCGCCCAGGACCCAGGGCCCGGCACCAAGCTGCACAAGGGCGACGAGGTCATCATCCAGGTGGCGGTGTTCTAGCCCGTCCGCCCCGGCCGCGTCATGGGCTGCACGCCGGGCAGCTCCCAGGCGTCCGGGCGCTGGTAGCCCAGCACGCCGGGCTGCTCGCGGCGGCGGTCGGCGCCGGGCACTGCGTCGCGGCGCCCCAGTACCGCCGCGAGGTCGGCGATGCGGTGCGCCACCACGGCGAGGCCGTGCTCCTCGTCGTTCTGCAGCTCGCCGTCCACCAGCAGGTACACCGCGTCCTTGAGCACGCGCCCGTACTTGAGGTAGACGTCATTGAACACCACCACCTGACCCAGTTCGGTCTCGTCCTCCAGGGTGAGGAACATGGTGCGGTGACCAGAGCGGATCCACGGCATCTGGGCGCGCTCCAGCACGCCGGCAAGGCGCACGCGGCGGCCGTGCGGCACCTGTGGCAACCGCCGCACGGACGTGACCCCCAGGGCCTGCAGCTGCTCGCGCACGAAGCGCAGCGGGTGGGCCGTGACGTTGAGCCCCAGCAGCCCCAGCTCGATGGCGACGCGCTGCTGCGCCGACCAGGACGGCAGGAAGGGGAGCGGCGCGAACTGCTCGTCGATGGCGAGGCGCGGCTGATCCAGGCCGTCGGCTGCTCCGGGCCGGTCTGGGGCCTCGGGAGGTCGCTCCGCTCCTTCCGGACCCGCCTGCGGCGGCCCTCCAAATCCCCCCTCGACCCCAGACCGGCCCTTCGCCCCGACGGCCGGGACACCTCCGCGCCGCCCCGCCGGCTTCGTGCCGGCGTAGAGCAGCGGCACCTGGGCGACGAGCTCCTCGCGGCGCACGCCCAGGCTGTCGAAGGCGCCGAGGCGCACGAGGTTCTCGGCGATCTCGCGGCTGACGCGCGTGCGCGCCACGAAGTCCGCCAGCGACGTGTAGGGCCGCGGCGGACCGGTTGCAGACGGCTCGCTCGCCGTGCCGCCGCCTCCCTCTCGCGCGGGCCTCAGCGGTGGGACCGGCTCGTCAGTGCGATCAAGCGGAGAGACGGGGAACGACGCGGCAGCACGCGGACCCGGCGCGGGCGGGGCGGCGCAGGGTGGGGAGGGGGCCGAAGGAGGCTCATTCGGCGCGGCAGGCGAAGCCGCCGGGGCCGCGCGAATGGAGCGGAGCGCCCTCCGGAGGTCCCCTCCCCACCCGGAGCGGCCTCGCCATTCGCCGCTTCGTCCCCGCGCTCCCGCACGATGGCCCGCCGCGCCGCGGCGCTCATCTCTTTGACGTAGGCCAGTCCCACCCTCAGCGCCCGCCCGTCGTCCTCCACGTCGAACCACTCCCCGCTGCGGTTCACATCCAGCGGCAGCACCCGCAGCCCGAAGCGCCGCGCGTCGTTGAGCACCACGCGCGGCGAGTAGAACCCCATGGGCTGGTTGTTGAGGATGCCGCAGTAGAACTCGGCGGGGTAGTGCGCCTTGAGCCAGGCGCTGGCGTTGCAGACGACGGCGAAGCAGGCGGCGTGCGCCTTGTTGAAGCCGTAGGCGGCGAAGCCGCGCAGCTGGCGGAAGACCTCTTCGGCCGTGGCCTGCTCGATGCCCCGGGCCACGGCCTTCGCGACGAAGGTGCGGCCGATCTCGTCCATCTCCTCCAGGGAGCGCTCGTGGGTCATGGCGCGGCGCAGCATGTCGCCCTCCGCCAGGCTGAAGCCGGCGATGGCCGCCGCCACCTCGATGACCTGCTCCTGGTAGACGATGACCCCGTAGGTGCGGCGCAGGATGGGCTCCATGAGCGGATGCGGCACGGCGGCCGTTTCGCGCCCGTGCCGCCGCCTGATGAAGGGCCCGATCATCTCGGCCTGCAGCGGCCCCGGCCGGAACAGCGAGATGGCGGCGATGACGTCCTCGAAGTCCCGCTCCTGCAGGCGCGTGGCGAGGTTGCGCTGCCCCGAACTCTCCAGCTGGAACAGGCCGACGGTGCGCGCCGACTTGAGCAGCTTGTAGACCTCGGGGTCGTCGCGCGGCAGCTCCCAGGCCTCGATGTGCTCGCCGGTGCGCGCCTCGATGCGGCGCACCGCCTCCGCTATGGCGGAGTGCATCTTGAGGGCCAGGATGTCCATCTTGACCAGGCCGAGCGTCTCGATGTCGTCCTTGTCGAACTGGGCCACGACGACGCCTTTGGCGGCCCACTGCAGGGGCACGCGGTCGGTGAGCGGGTCGCGCGACAGGATGAACCCGCCGAGGTGCGTGCCCAGGTGGGCCGGGAAGCCGGAGAGCCGCTCGGCGACCCGCACCAGCCGGCGGTAGTGCGGGTGCTGGAACTCGTGGTCGGTGAGCTCGGGGCGCTCGTCCAGCATCTCCCCGAGCTTGTCGGCGCTGCCCCACGGGATCTTCTTGGAGAGGTGGTTGATCTCGTCCGGCGTGAAGCCGAAGGCGCGGCTGACGATGCGCACGGCGGAGGGCGCGTGGACCGTGTTGACGGTGGCGACCATGGCGACCTTGTCGTGGCCGAAGCGTTCGTAGATGAACTGGATGACCTCGTCGCGGCGGGCGGAGCAGAAGTCGATGTCCACGTCCGGCATCTCGCGGCGTGCGGGGTTGAGGAAGCGCTCGAAGAGCAGGTCGTGCGCGATGGGGTCGGCGTCGGTGGCGCGCAGCACGTAGCTGACGATGCTGTTGCCGGCCGAGCCGCGGCCCGAGTAGTAGATGCCGCGGCTGCGGGCGAACTCGACGATGTCGTGGACGGCCAGGAAGTACTCGGCGAAGCCCAGCTCCTGGATGACGCGCAGCTCGCGCTCCAGCCGCGCCGTGACCTGCGGGGTGAGCGTGCGGTAGCGCTGCTCGGCGCCCTTGAAGCAGCGCTTCCAGAGCAGCGAGAAGGCCGTCTCGCCGGGCGGCAGCGGGTAGGCGGGGAAGAGGAGGCGGCCGAGGCCGAGATCGAGGTCGCAGCTCTGGGCGATGCGGGCGGCGTTGGCGTACGCCTGCGGGTAGCGCTGGAAGAGGCGGCGCATCTGGGCCGGGCTCTTGAGGTAGAGCTCGGCGTTCTTGCGCCCCAGGGGGTTGGGCAGCGGCTGGTTGGCGGCCTCCGCGGCGAGCACGTCGTGCAGCGGGGCGTCGGCCTTGACCGTGTAGTGGACGTCGTTGGTGGCCACGGTGGGGAGGCGCAGCTCGTGGGCCAGCAGGTCGAGGGCGCGCAGACTGGCCCCCGAGTCCGGCAGCAGCTCGTGCTGCAGCTCGATGAAGAAGCGGCGGCCGAAGATGTCGCGAAAGGCCGCCGCCGCCGCGGCGGCGCCCGTGCGGTCGCCGGCCAGCAGCCGCGACCACACCTCGCCGCGGCGGCAGCCGCTGAGCGCGACGAGGTGGCCGCTGTGCTCGGCCAGGGTGGCGAGGCGGGCCACGGGCGCCTCGCCCGGGTGCTCCAGGTGCGCGGCCGTGATGATGCGGCAGAGGTTGCTCCAGCCGGCGTAGTCGCGGGCGAGCAGCACCAGATGATGGCCGCCGGCCCCGGCCGCGCGGGCGGCGGCCGGCGGCACCGTGGCGGCGCCCTTGAGCGCGACGATGTGGCCGTCGGGCGTGATGGGCGGCGAGAGCTCGGGCGCTGCGGCCGGGGCAAGGGCCTCGGGGGGTCGCTCCGCTCCTTCCGGGCCCGCCTTCGGTGGCCCTCCAAATCCCCCCTCGACCCTCGCCCCGGCCTCCGCGCCCGAGCTTTGAACGCCGCCCATCGCGCCCGACTCATCGTCGTGGCCTGAAGCGGCGCGACCCGAGCCGCCGGCTTCGGCCCGCGCGGCGCCCGGTCCGGCTTTGAGGACCCGCGCCGCCGGCTCGACGGTGAGCTCCACGCCGACGATGGGCTTGATGCCGGCCGCCTTGCAGGCCTGGTAGAAGCGCACGGCGCCGTAGAGGCCCTCGTGGTCGGTGACGGCCAGCGCCGGCATGCCCATGTCGGCGGCCGCGGCGACCAGCTCGTCGATGCGCGCGGCGCCGTCGCCGAAGGAGAAGTTCGTGTGCGTGTGGAGGTGGACGAAGGTCACGGCCGAATACCGCAGGCGACGCGGCCGCACCCCACTGCGGCAGTCATCGGGAGGAGGGGCCTCATGCCGAACATCGGGGCGCCGGAGTTGCTGTTCGGGATAGTGATCTGGGTCGGCTTCGTGGTCCTCACCGCGTGGCTTGCCGCGAAGAAGGGATACAGCCCAGTCCTCTGGACCGTGCTGGCGATCTTCTTCACCTGGATCGCACTGATCATCGTGCTCGTGCTGCCGAGGCGGGCGCCCGCCACCTGAGGCGGCCTCAATTGAGCGCCTGCTCGAGCATCCACGTCTTCGTGATCCTGTCGTAGCGCAGGTCGAACACGCGGCCCTCGGCGCGCACCCGCCAGTAGGAGCGGTTGACGCGGCCCTCGTCCTTCCACCAGCCCGTCTCGACGACCCACGTCTCGAGCAGCCGCTCGACCTTGTAGCGCCGCCTGCGCCAGATGAAGGCGATGGGGCGGCGCTGGCCCTCGTTCCAGGTGACGGCGACGGGCGCCGGCAACCCGGAGCCTGACCTGCCGCGGCCGGCGGTGCTGCTGGGATCGGGTCTGCCGCTGGAGGTGGCTCCGCCGGGGGACATATGACGCTCCTGGATGTGACGCTGACCGGATGCTGCGGGGGCTTCGACCATAACACGAACATATGTTCGTGTAAACGTCGGACGGAAGAGCGAAGAAACTCAGCTCCTCCCCGGTCTATCAAGACAGAAGGAGGGGCGTCTGATGCTCCGGGGAAGGCGGACTGATGCTTGTGCTGGTGGCCGACGATCGGGCCGTCGCCATGGCGCCTGCCACGGCAACGGCCCCGCGCCGGCCAGTCGAGAGTACGCTGACTCGTGAGCGGCTCAGGCGGCCGGAAGGAGGGGCGGCCGTGCCTGCCTTCGCCGGGCGTACCGAGGAGGTGGACCCGGGCGTCCTCGCCGCCGCGCAGCACGGCGACGACGGGGCGTTCGTGGACATCATGCGGCACTACGACCGCCGGCTGCGGATCGTCGCCTTCCACGTCCTCAACGACCGCCAGCTGATGGACGACGTGCTGCAGGAGGTCACGCTCAGGGTCTACCGCTCGCTCGCCCGCTTTCGCGGTGAGTCGTCACTCGGTACGTGGCTGTGCCGCATCACCTATCGCGCCTGCTGCGATGCGATCACACGTGCCGATCGGCTGCGCCCGGTCCCCCCGGACGAGCTGCCGGATCCTCCGGACCCCGCGCCAGACCCCGCCGACGCCCTGGCGACACGGACCGCCTTGACGGAGGCCTTTGCCGTCCTCCCGCCCGAGCAGCGCCTCGCGGTGCTGCTGGTGGATCGCGAGGGCTACGACTACACGACGACCGCGGCGATCCTCGGCGTGCCGATGGGCACCCTGGCCTCGCGCCTGAACACGGCCCGGGCGACCCTTCGTCGCTGCCTGAGGTCGTCGATGAGCCTCGAGGTGGACTGATGGACGAGACCCGCGACGCTGAACTCGGCGGACAGCTGGAGGCGCTGACCGAGCCTGACCACGGCCCCGAGTACTGGCGGGACGTGCGGCTGCAGGTCGCAAAGGCCTCGGCGGAGGCGCAGCGCTCCGGCCTGGGCCGCCGCCTGCGCGCCGCTGTCGCTCCGCGTCGCGTGCGGCTAGCGCTGGCGGCGGCCGCGCTCATCGCTGCGGCAACCGTCGCCGTGCTCGTCGGGGTACCGCGCGCCCCGGGTCCTCAGACTGCGAATGCGGCGCATGTCCTCGACAGGGCGCTCGCAGCGTACTCCTCGGGTCACACATGGCAGGCCGATCTGGTGGGGAAGTTCTTCAGGGGCGAGATGTGGGAGACCTCACACCCTTACGTCTTCCGCCGGTTCCACATGATGCGGGATGCGGATGGCAGCTTCCGCTGGACGGCGTTCGGAGGGACAGCACCGGGCAGTCGCATGACCGGCATCGAGACCTACGACGCAAGGACCGGCGTGCTACGCGGCGGTGAACCGGGGCGGTCGTGGCACGTGGTGGCGCACTACCCGCTCGGGCCGCCGGACACCGAGACCAGCCTGCTCCTCGGCGTGGATGTCAGCGCGAACGGCGTGGACTTCGGCGCGACGCTGCGCGCGGTGGCGGCGTCGGGAACGCATAGGCTCGACGAGACGGTGGTGGACGGCAGACCGGCGTGGACGGTGACCTGCACCAAAGGTGAGATGGCCGGGCTTCCATCGTCCAATGTCGACTGGCCCGTTTACACGATCACCGTGGACAAGCAGACGTGGCTGCCGGTGCGGTTCCAAGACGTGACCGGCGGCTTTCTCATAGCCGATGTGCGGTTCCGCAACGTGCGAATCGATGAGCCGCTCCCCAGGCGCGCGTTCACGGCGCGACCGTCACCCGGGCTGACCGTCCGACGCTCCGACCGGGGGTTCAGGCGAGTGACGCTCGACGAGGCTGTGACTGCCCCCGGCGTCACGCCGCTGGTGCCCGGTTTCTTGCCGGGCGGCTACGAGTTGTCGCGCGTAGCAGTCGCGCCACACTCGCTCACGGGGAACCACGTGGTGAGGGCCCGGCACGTCTTCGAGCTGCAATACACGTCCGGCTTCGACGCACTGATGGTCTCGACCCGCAGGATCCACGACATGTACTACACAGCCGACGACGACCCGCTCGACGACCGCGCCGACCCGACCTGGTCCAAGCTGGCGCGGACCGAGGCCACGATCGAGTCCGGCGCCTTCGCGGGGGCCACGGCCAGGATCGTCGTGGCGACCATGTCGTCCAAGCCTCACCTCTGGGCAGTGAAGGACGGCGTGCTGTTGACGATCGCCGGCGGGGCGACGGCGAAGGAGCTGCTCGCCATCGCCGAGTCGCTGCAGGCCTATCCAGGGCCCTCAGCGTCACCTGCAGAGCAGACACCAGCCGCTGACTGACTGCTCCCTCGGCGGCCCCGCGGCGAGTGGAGAGGGAAAGCCGAAGAAACCGCCATTCCTGTGGGTCTGTATCTGTGAGGACTTGAGTCCACGGCGACGGTGAGGAGGGGTCATGGAGCCAGGGTTCTCATACGGTCCCGTCACCACGAGCAGGACGACGCTCGTCATGATGATCGTGGTTGCTTCGCTGCTGGCGTCCCTCGTAGCCGTCAGTGGTTGGGAGCTGGGCACCGATCGGGTCGGCGGCCTGATACCCGGTGCCGGCGACGACGTCCTGGCGGCGAGTGCGACATCCATTCCTGCAAGCGAGATCTATCGCCACGCCGTGGACGGCGTCGTGAAGATCGTCGCCTTCGATGTCAGGGCGGGCGAGTACGCGACAGCGCCCGGCGACGCCGGGAGCGGCTTCGTGGTCCGGGACGACGGGCGGATCGTGACGTGCGCGCATGTGGTGTGCCCGTCGGGGGAGCCCGCCTCCCGTGTACGGGTCGTCTTCCGGAGCGGTGAGCTGGGTGAGCGCAGCGTGGAGGGCGCGGTCGTGGGCATCGACAGCGGCTACGGACCTCGCTGTGGTGAGAGTGGACCCGGACGCCGTCGACCTGGTGGTCCTGCCGCTCGGCGAATCGGACGGCCTCGAGGTCGGCGACACCGTGTACTCAGTGGGCAACGGACTTGATTACGACTTCAGCATGACCCAGGGCATCGTGTCTGCGCTCCACCGGGTCCTTCTCGGGCCCAACGACGCGATCATCCGGGACGGCATCCAGACGGACGCCGCGGTGAACGTGGGCGACTCGGGAGGCCCGCTGCTGGACGCGCGGGGAGCTGTCGTCGGCGTCAACCAGCAGATCGCGACGCCGGGAGGAGTCCCCGCGGGCAACGTCGGTCTGGCCTTCGCCGTGCCGGTCGAGACAGTCAAGGACGTCCTCCGCCAGCTGCAGGCCACCGGCAGGGTCGTGCGGCCTTGGATCGGCGTCGAGGCGCTCACCGTCACACCGGCTGCCGTCCAGCTGCTCGGCCTCGACACGGAGCGCGGCATCCTTCTCGTCGACGTGCCGCCTGGTGGGCCGGCGGCGTCCGCCGGCCTTCACGGCGGGGATCGCGTGGTGCCCGTTCCTGGCAGTCCGGGCCGCTCCGTCGCCGCCGGCGGCGATGTGATCACCGCGCTGGGTGGCCGGCCCATCGCGAGCACTGACGACCTGGTCGATTGTGTACAGGCTCTCACTCCCGGCGATGTACTTCGCGTCAGCTACGTCCGCGATGGTCGGGCCGCCCAGGCGGTGATCACGGTCGGGTCGCGGCCGGCGCAGCCGTAAGGCCCCGTCCTTCCGCATCGCGGTCACGTGGCATATCATTGGACCAGGTCCGCTCAGAGGAGCCGGTCGGAGCTCTTCGGGGACACGGGACAAGGGGGACACCGTGAGTGTAGCGCGCAACCATCGCCGTCTGATCCTGCTCGTCCTCGTCGCGGCGCTCATCGTCGCCGCAGGGGTGCTCGCGAGCACCGTCGCGGCCGACGAGCCCGGGCGCCACGACCTCGGCGTCGCCGGCGTCGGGGAAGGTCATCTACAGGGTCGGGTGGACCCGACCACCAGACAACCTGAGCCCCTTCGTCGGCTACGCCGCGCCGGCGTTCGAGATCTGGTACCTGACCTACGACTCGCTCGTCGGCTATGACCCGGCGACACTCGCCCCCATGAAGGGCGAGAGCTCGACGGGCCTCGCGACCGACTGGTCGGTCAGCGACGACGGCCTCACCTGGACGTTCACCATCCGTCAGAACGCGAAGTGGGACGACGGCCAGCCGCTGACGGCCAAGGACATCGCCTTCACCTACAACTACGTGATCCAGAACCAGATGGAGAACTTCACCGCGTACACCAACCTGATCGAGAAGGCGACCGCCATCGACGACTACACGGTGGAGTTCCAGTGTTCGAAGCCGAAGCCGGACATGATCCGCCACTGGCTGCCCATCCTGCCCGAGCACATCTGGTCCAAGGTCGACCCGAAGGACGCGACGAACGGCAAGTACACCAACAACCCGCCCTACGTGGGCTCCGGCCCCTACAAGGCGGTCGAGTGGAAGAAGAACTCCCACGTGCACCTTGTGGCGAACCCCGACTGGTGGGGCCCGAAGCCCAAGATCGACGAGATCTACTTCATGCAGTACACGAACAACGACACGCTGCTGCAGGACCTCAAGGCCGGCACCATCGACGCGGGTGTCGACATGACGGCGACGCAGATGAAGCAGCTCCAGAGCGAACCCGGCATCACCGCCCGCGCCATCACCGTCGACGGCTTCGACGATCTCGGCTTCAACTGCTACACGGGGCCCAGCAAGGGTCACCCAGTGCTGAGGGACTGGAAGTTCAGGCAGGCGCTCAACTGGGCCGTCGACCGTCAGAAGATCGTGGACCTCGTCTGGGGAGGGACGACCACTGCGGGGACGACGATCATCCCCCCGAACTACTACCATGACCCCGACTGGCACTGGGAGCCGCCGGCCGACGTCAAGTACACGTTCGACCCCGCCATCGCGAACCAGAAGCTCGACGAGGCGGGGTACCCCGACTCGAACGGCGACGGGGTGCGGGAGTACAAGGGCAAGCCCATCGAGCTGGGCCTGATCGCACGCGAGGAGTCGGTGCAGAGCCAGACGACCGGGAAGCTCGTCGTGGGCTGGTTCAAGGACGTGGGCATCAAGGTCAACCTCGAGGTGATGGACGAGGCCACCCTCGGCGATCGGGAGCTGAACTACGAGGGCAAGACGTTCACCCCCGATTTCGACATGTTCCTGTGGGGCTGGTACCTCGACTACGACCCCGGCTCCATGCTGAGCTACCTCACCAAGGGCCAGATCGAGAACTGGAACGAGACCTGCTGGTGGGACCCGGAGTACGAGCAGCTCTACAAGCAGCAGGGCCAGGAGCTCGACGCGGCCAAACGCAAGCCGATGATCGACCGCATGCAGCAGATCCTCTACGAGCAGACGCCCTACATCGTGACGGACTACGGGCCCGACTTCGAGGCGTACAACACCGCGAAGTGGGAGGGCTACATCCAGATCCCGGACCCGAACGGCAACACGCTCCTTCCGCCGTTCGGCAACGGCGGCTACGCGAACTTCCTGAGCATCGGACCGAAGACGGCGACCGAGGCGGCGGCCGACGGTAGCTCGACGGGCGTCATCGTGGCCATCATCGTCGCTGCGGTGGCCGTCGTTGGCATCGTCGCCGTGGTGCTGCGGCGGCGGCGGCCGAAGAGCGTGGAGGAGTAAGGCGGGAGGGCGGCGGCCGAGGCGTGGAGGGGCGGCCGCCGCCTAGCTCGCCAGCGCCACCTCGTCCAGGTCCTGGACGACGACGCCGGCACCGTGGGTGCGCAGGGCTTCGGTCTGGCCCAGGCGATCGACGCCGATCACCAGGCCGAAGCCCCCGGCGCGGCCCGCCTCCACGCCGGAGAGGGCGTCTTCCACGACGGTGGTGCGGACCGGGCGTGACGCCGAGCCGCCGGGTGGCCTCGAGGAAGACGGCGGGGTCCGGTTTGCCCGGCAGGCCGAGCTCCTCGGTCAGCACCCCGTCCACCTGCACGTCGAAGAGCTCGCCCAGCCCCGTCACCTCGACGATCATCGAGGTGTTCTTGCTGGACGAGATGAGCCCCGTCTTGAGGCCGGCTGCGCGCAATTCGCGCAGCAAGGCCACCGTGCTCTCGTAGGTCTTGACGCCGTGCTCGCGGACCTCGGCGTTGAAGAAGATGTTCTTGCGGTTGCCCAGCCCGCACACCGTCTCCAGGTCGGGCGAGTCCGATGGCTCGCCCCAGGGAAGCTCGATGCCGCGCGCGGCGAGGAAATCGTGCACGCCGTCGTAGCGCGGCTTGCCGTCCACGTAGAGGCGGTAGTCGACCTTGTCGTCGAACGGCACGAAGTCGCGTCCCTCGTGTGCGGCCCGGGTCTTGAGAAAGCTGTCGAACAGGGCCTTCCAAGCCGCGGCGTGCACGAGCGAGGTCTGGGTGACGACGCCGTCCAGGTCGAAGACGACGGCGTCGAACTGCTTGGGCGAGATGGTGACGAGGGGTGCTTGCACGAGCTTCCTCCTCCGGGTGTGCGCCGGCTCCCTGTTCTATAGCCATCAGGAGCGGTCTCCATGCCCGCGCCGGCGGGATCGCGAGGCGGCCGAGGCTGGGAGGAAGGACCGGACGGGCCGGTCCGGACCGGGGCGGGCGGTCCGGGAAGGGCGCGGTCAGCCGGCGGAGATGAGGGCGATGCCGACGAGCGCCGCGGCAACGCCGGCGATCTGGTGGCGCGCCGGCCGCTCGCGCAGCCACAGGGCGGCGAACCCGACCATGAAGGCGGGATACAGCGACGCGATCACTGCGACGACACTGATGTAGCCGTAGGTCGTGGACACGGCAAACGAGACCTCGCCCACGGCGTCGGCGAGGCCACTGGCCGCGACGAGCAGCACGACCGGGCGGACGGCGACCCACAGCCCCGGTGCGGCGCCGTCGCCGAGGAGACTCGCCCCGGCGGCCTTGTCGACGGACGCGGGCAGGGAGGGCCGGCGCAGCGTGAGCGCGGCGACCGTCGCGATGACGGCGGTCGTGGAGCGCGCGACCGTCGAGGCCCAGTATGGGTCGTCGGTGGAGGCCCTGTCGAAGGCGACGAACCAGACGCCGATGCAGACGGCCGCGGCGAGGGCCAGCCAGAAGCCCGCGACGACCTGCTTGCCGCGGTCATCCGGTCCTTTCTCGACCGAGGCGAGGATGACCCCCGTCACGGCTACAGCGATGCCGGCGAGCTGCAGGAGGTGCGGCTGCT
This sequence comes from uncultured Thermoleophilia bacterium, assembly GCA_963707335.1. Classification (GTDB taxonomy): domain Bacteria; phylum Actinomycetota; class Thermoleophilia; order UBA2241; family UBA2241; genus CAIXSE01. The sequence continues at coordinate 113,109 of CAVPQD010000028.1, forward strand.
CACCACGGGCCAGGCCGACGATGACGGGGATGGCGACACCGCAGGCCGCCACGGGGCCGACAATGCTCACCGGCCCGACGGCCATGGCGCGGTACATGAAGCCCAGTGAGCCGACGGCGACGGCACCCGAGACGACCGCCCACGCGGCGTCACCGGCCCGGAAGGCGGGCGCGCCGTGCAGGAGCACCACGGGCACGAGCACTGTGAAGCCCACCAGCATGGAGATGGCCAGCACGACCGGCACGCGTAGCGAGCGACTGGCGACGCCGCCGGCGTAGTCCGCGAACCCCCAGGCGAGGCTCGCTACCAGAGCCAGCAGGACGGCGGTCATGTCGCTGCCGCCGATGTCCTTAGGCTTGCGGCGCGAGGTCGAGGGGCAGGCCGCCGTCGCGCGCATCTGCGCGCGCGTCGGCGGCGGGCGCCGGCGCGCAGCTCAAGCGCACGCGGGCGAGCAGTTCGGCCGCGACGTCCTGCATCCGGTCGCGGCCCGCCACGAGCCCGCGCAGGTCCAGCACGTTGACAGCCTCGCGGTGCCGCTCGATCCAGCCGTGCACGAGGAGCATCTCGTCGATGAGGTGGGCGGGGAGGGGCGGCCGCGGCGGCTCGGCCGCGGCGATGGCGGTGAGGAAGCCGCGTGCGGCTTCCTCACCGAAGACGCCGCGGCCGACCTCGCGCTCCTGCACCACGGCGCCCCCTCGGACGCCCCAGAGCGCCGCCCAACCCTGGCGGCGGGTCGGGTAGACCAGCACGGCGTCGGTGCGCCGCGCGGCCTGAAGACGCCTGACGCTGCGCAGCGCGCGCTCCAGCGCCTCGCGCTGCTTCTGCAGGCGGCCCGCCTGCTCGAACGCCAGGGCCTGCACGAGCGTGGCCTGGCGCTCCCGCAGGCGTGCGTCCAAGCCGTCGCCGTGGCCCTCCAGCACGCGCCGGACGGCCTCCACGGCCTCGGCATACTCGCCGTTCAGGGGGCGGCGGCAGGGCGCCAGACAGGAGCCCGTCCCGGCGCGCTGGCAGGCGTGGTCGTCGGCCCGCCGCCCACTCCCCGGCATATGGGCGCAGGTGCGCAGTGGGTAGACGCCGTTGACGCAGTCGACGAAGCGCCGGGCAAGGGTGGCCTTGCGGAAGGGCCCGGCGTAGTACGGACCCATCGTCGCGCAGGTTGGGTGTGGCGTACAGACGCGGGTACTCGTCGGCGCTGAGCTTGACGTAGTGATAGCTGGAGGCGCGCGTGCCTAGCGAGTTGTAGAGGGGCTTGTGCTTCGCGATGAGCCGGCCCTCCAGGAGCAGGGCGCCGAACTCCGAGCCCGTCTGCACGACGTCGAAGCGTTCGAGCAGCTCCAGGGCCTGGCGGGCGTGATAGGCCTGGCGCTGCAGGAAGTGGTCGCGTGTGCGGCGCTTGAGGTTCTCGGCCTTGCCCACGTACAGGGCGTGACCCTTGGCGTCGCGCATGATGTACACGCCCGGCCCGCTGGGCAGCCTCTCGGTGAGCGATATCTTGTGGTAGTTGCGGCGCGCCCCCGGCTCGCAGAAGCGTGCTACCTCCTCCAGCGTGCTCATGCCCTGCTCCTGCAGCCAGGAGAGGAACAGGAGCAGGAGCTCGCCCGTGGCCTGCGCGTCCTGCAGGGCGCGGTGCACGGGCTTGACCCGCGTGTCGAAGCGGTAGCTCAGGGCGGAAAGGGAGCAGCGCTGCTGCGGGCACAGCTTGCGCGCCAGGCGCAGCGTGTCCAGCGCCGGTCGCGGGAAGGTACGGCGCTGCAGGCGCCCCAGCTCGTAGTCCAGGAAGCTCAGGTCGAACTGGGCGTTGTGGGCGACGAGCACCGAGTCCTGCGAGAACTCGACGAACCGCGGCAGCGCCTCGTCGATGAGCGGCGCGTCGGCGACGAGCTCGTCGTCGATGCCGGTGATGCCGGTGATCATGGCCGGGATGGCGATGCCGGGGTTGACCAGCGTCGAGAACCGGCCGACCTCCTCGCCGCCTTCCAGGCGCACGGCCCCGATCTCGGTGATCTTGGCGAAACCGGGCGTCGCGCCCGTCGTCTCGAGGTCCACGACGGTGAAGGCGACGCCGGCCAGGTCGCGGTGGCGCGCCCGCCACTGCGCGAGGCCGACGTGCACGTCGCTCTCCCACGCGAAGCGCTCGTCGCTCGTCACGATGTCGGCGACGAGCTTGTGCATGAGCTCGGGAGGACAGTTGGCGACGGGGAAGAGGCGGGGCCACACCTCGCGATAGTCGAGGCCTTCGCCCGCCTGCTCGAGCAGGGCGTGGAACTCATCGACGGTCGTGAACGCCAGCTGCACGTCGTCATCCTACCGGGTGGCGGCGACGGATGCACGGGGTCGAGGGCACACCAGGTGTGGACGCCGGGCGGATTGACGGCGCCGCGACCGGGGCAAGGACTCCTCAAGGAAGGAGGACTGTCCTTGTCCGATATGGCCGGCAAGGTGGTGCTGGTGACGGGCGCCACGGACGGCATCGGGCGGGCGACGGCGTTAGGGCTCGCCCGCCTCGGCGCGCGCCTGCTGGTGCACGGCCGCGACCCCGAGCGCGTGGCCGCCGCCGCGCGTGAGACGGCCGCGGCGGGGCCCGAGCGAGCCGACGGCTTCGTCGCCGACCTGTCGGTGCAGGACGAGGTGCGGCGCCTGGCGAAGCAGGTGCGTCGCGCGGCGCCGCGGCTCGATGTGCTCGTCAACAACGCCGGCGTGTACATGCGCGACCGGCGCATCACCCCGGACGGGATCGAGCAGACCTTCGCCGTCAACGTGCTCGCGCCGTTCCTGCTCACGCAGCTGTTGCTCGAGGCGCTCGAGGCCGCCGCGCCGAGCCGCGTCGTGAACGTCGCCTCCATGGCACACAGCCACGCCCGGCTCGATCTGGCGGCCCTCACGGGGGCGGGAGCTGGCACGGGGGCGAAGCCTACGGCGCCTCCAAGCTGGCGCTCGTCCTGCTCACGGCGGAGTCCGCCGAGCGCCTCGCCGGACTCGGCGTCACGGTCAACTCGCTGCATCCCGGCGTGGTAAGGACGAAGCTGCTGCGCGCCGGCTGGCCGTACGGCACGGTGGCCGGCGGCGCCGTGGACCGCGGCGCCAGGACGTCGATCTACCTGGCGGCCTCGCCGGAGGTGGAGGGCGTCACGGGCCTGTACTTCGCGCAGTCGAGGCCCGCTCAGCCGTCGCCGCTCGTGCACGACCGCGCGCTGCGCCGTCGTCTCTGGGGCGAATGCCTGCGCCTTACCGGGCTGGTCCCGCAGGGCGCAGCCGCCGGCGGTGGACGGGGCGGCACCGGCAGCCACGCCGCCTGAGCGCAGCTCCTCCGGTCCGGCCGCCGGTCCGGCGGTGTCGTCGCGCCGCCGCCGGGTATCCTCAGTCCCACATGGTCCCCGCTCCCTGTCCGCAAGGAGGACGGATGACGTCACCCCAGCGTCGCGAGCTCGCGCCGGAGCTGCAGGAGGGGCTGGACTGGCTCAACATCGAGCGGCCGCTCACGCTGCGTGAGCTGCGCGGCAAGCTGGTGCTGCTCGACTTCTGGACCTACGGCTGAATCAACTGCATCCACGTACTGCCGCAGTTGCGGGAGCTGGAAGAACACTACGCGGATGAGCTGGTCGTCGTCGGCGTGCACGCCGGCAAGTTCCGCGCCGAGCGCGTGACGGCCAACATCGCCGCCGCGGCGCAGCGCCTCGGCGTCGAGCACCCCATCGTGAACGACCGCCAGTTCCGCATCTGGCGCTCGTTCGGCGTGGGCGCGTGGCCCACGGTCGTGCTGCTGGACCCGGCCGGCGGGGTGGTCGGCGCCGTGCCCGGCGAGTTTCTCGCCGGGCAGCTCGCGCCGACCCTGGACGCCGTCATCGCGGAGTTCGACCGCGCCGACGCGCCGGACGGCGCACGGCTGCGGCGGGGCCCGGCTCCGCTGTCGCGCCCGCCAGCCCCGCCCGGGCCGCTCGCCTACCCCGGCAAGGTGCTCGCGGCCGCGAACGGGCGCCTGTTCGTGGCCGACACCGGCCACCATCGCGTCCTCGAGCTCGAGGTCGAGCTCGAGCCGGCGCGCGCCCACGTGCTGCGCGTGATCGGCTCGGGCAGCCCCGGCGCCGCGGACGGCAGCGCCGACGTCGCCGCCTTCGACCATCCCGAGGGCATGGCCGTCACACCCGGGCGCCTCAACGCCACCGGCCTCGCCTTCATGGCGTCCAGCGAGACCCTGTTCGTGGCCGACGCCGGCAACCACACCGTGCGGGCCGTCGACCTGCCGGCCGGCGCGGTGAGCACCTTGGCGGGCTCCGGCGAGCAGGCCCGGCGTGTCAGCGAGCCGGGCCACGGGACGACGGTGCCGCTCAGCTCGCCGTGGGACGTGGAGCTGCTGCCGGCGCCGCCCGAGAGCACGCTGTCGCTGGCGCCCACCGTCATCGTCGCCATGGCCGGAGTGCACCAGCTCTGGCGCATCGACCTCGTCACGCGGTCGGTCGAGCCCTGGGTCGGCACCGGGCGCGAGGACATCACGGACGGGCCGCCGTTCCGCTGCACCCTGGCGCAGCCCGTGGGCCTGCGGCGTGTCGGCCGGCGCCTGTACTTCGCCGACTGCGAGTCCAGCGCCGTACGCTTCGCCGACCTGGACGGCCGCGACGGCCCGGGTGTCGAGACCATCGTGGGCAAGGGCTTGTTCGACTTCGGCGATGAGGACGGCCAAGGTGGGCATGCGCGCCTGCAGCACCCCTACGACCTCACCGCCCTGGACGACGTGCTGGTCGTCGCGGACACCTACAACAACAAGCTCAAGCGCCTGGATCCGGCGGACGAAGGTGAGCGACGACGTTCCTCGGCACGGGCGCGCCGGGCCTCGAGGACGGCGACGCCGCGACGGCGCGCTTCTGGGAGCCTCAGGGCGTGAGCGTCGCCGACGGCGTGCTCTACGTGGCGGACACGAACAACCACGCCATCAGGGCCGTGCGCCTGACGGCCGACGGCCCGCCCGTCGTGCGCACGCTCGAGATCGACTGAGGGCGGCGACCCCTTTCGCCGGCTCGCTCGCGCCCATCATGCGCCTTCCGCCGGGCGCCGCTCTCTCCGACTAAACTAGAACCCGGCTCCGCCCGGCTTCGTTACGCTCGCCGCGCGAGCGGGTACGAGTCGGGCAGAGCTTCCCGGAGGATGCCCCGGCCGGCGCGTCGCGCCCCGCGGGGCCTTGGGCAAGGAGTCACCCCGTGGACTTTGAGGAGATGCACAACGATGTGCTGCGCGCCTTCAACGACTCGTGCGTGATCGCGACGAGGCAGCAGTACCGGGGCCGCGGCTTCCGTCCCGCGGCCGACGCCTTCTACCAGGAGGCGACGCGCGAGATCGTCGTCCGCTTCGAGCTGTCCGGCATGGCGCTGGACGACATCGAGCTGCTGGTCGACCGCCGCGAGCTGGTGGTACGCGGCGAGCGCTCGTTCCCGGGGGGCGAGGGGCGCGTGTACCAGCAGGTGGAGATGGACTACGGCCCCTTCGAGCGCCGTGTGCGCCTGATGGTGGACGTGGACCCGGACGTCACCACGGCGACCTACGAGGCGGGCGTCCTCGAGGTGCGTCTCACCCTCGCCGAGCGCGAGACCGGCGCCCGCAAGATCGACATCCAGACGACCGAGACCGGAGGTGAAGCATGAGCGAGCCTCAGGAGGCCGAGGTCGAGGTCGACGCCTCACAGGAGATCCCGGGCAACCTGCCGGTGCTGCCGCTGCGCGACACGGTCGTCTTCCCGGACACGATGATCCCGCTCACCATCGGGCAGGAGCGCTCCATCAAGCTCATCGACGACGTGCTGGCCGGCGACCGCCTGCTGGCCCTCGTCACCAGCCGCGACGCCGAGGTGGAGGCACCGGGACCAGACCTGCTCTACCCGGTCGGCACCGTCGGCCTGGCGCACAAGATGATCAAGCTGCCGGACGGCACCATGCGCATCCTGGTGCAGGGCCTTCAGCGGGTGCGCACCGGCGCCTTCACGCAGGTCGAGCCGTACCTGCGCGCCGACGTCGAGAAGATCGAGGACGTCGTCGACGCGGGCAAGGAGATGGACGCCCTGCGCGCCACGCTGCTCAGCGTGTTCAGCAAGATCGTGGCGCTGGTGCCCTACCTCCCCGAAGAGCTGGAGATGGCGGCGGCCAACGTGGAGGAGCCGGGGCCGCTCACCTTCCTCGTGGCCAGCACGATGCGCATCAAGGCCGAGGACAAGCAGGCGCTGCTCGAGGAGAGCGACGTGGAGCAGCGCATGCGCCGCCTCGTCAGCATCCTCACGCAGGAGCTCGACGTGCTGGAGCTCGGCTCCAAGATCCAGAGCGACGTCCGCAGTGAGATCGACAAGGGCCAGCGCGAGTACTTCCTGCGCCAGCAGCTCAAGGCCATCCAGCAGGAGCTGGGCGAGACCAACGAGCAGGAAGCCGAGATCAACGAGCTGCGCCAGAAGGTCGACGAGCTCAAGCTCCCGGAGGAGGCGGACAAGGCCGCCCGCCGGGAGCTCGACCGCCTCGCCAACATCTCGCCGCAGAGCGCCGAGTACCCCGTCATCCGCACCTACCTCGACTGGATCATCACCCTGCCCTGGACGGTGAGCAGCGAGGACAACCTGGACATCGGCCACGCCCGCGAGATCCTGGACCGCGACCACTACGACCTGGAGAAGGTCAAGGACCGCATCCTCGAGTTCCTCGCGGTCCGCAAGCTGAAGGCCGACCTGCACGGGCCCATCCTGTGCTTCGTGGGCCCGCCCGGCGTCGGCAAGACGAGCCTCGGCCACAGCATCGCCGAGGCGATGGGCCGCAAGTTCGAGCGCATCAGCGTCGGCGGCGTGCGCGACGAGGCCGAGATCCGCGGGCATCGCCGCACCTACGTGGGGGCGATGCCCGGCATCATCATCCGCGCCATGCGCGACGCCGAGACCAACAACCCGCTGTTCATGATCGACGAGATCGACAAGATGGGCGCCGACTGGCGCGGCGACCCGTCCAGCGCCATGCTCGAGGTCCTCGACCCGGAGCAGAACGTCTCGTTCCGCGACCACTACATGGACCTGCCCTTCGACCTCAGCAAGGTGCTCTTCATCACCACGGCCAACCAGCTCGAGCCCGTCCCGCCGCCGCTGCGCGACCGCATGGAGATCATCAATCTCGCCGGCTACACCATCGAGGAGAAGCTGCACATCGCCACCACCTACCTGGTGAAGCGCCAGCTGGAGGCCAACGGCCTCAAGCCCGGCCAGGTCACGTTCAAGGACGAGGCCATCGTGGAGATCATCTCCGCGTACACGCGCGAGGCCGGCGTGCGCAACCTGGAGCGCGAGATCGGCACCATCTGCCGCAAGCTCGCGCGCGAGGTCGCCGAGGCGAAGAACGGCAACCGCAGGCGCTTCACCGTGACGGTGAAGCGCGTCCACGACCTGCTCGGCCGGCCGCGCATCTTCGCCGAGGTCAAGCGCCGCACCAGCGACCCCGGCGTGGCCACCGGGCTCGCCTGGACGCCCGTGGGCGGCGACATCCTCTTCATCGAGGCGACGGCCATGCCGGGCAGCGGCCACGTCACGGTCACCGGCCAGCTGGGCGACGTGATGAAGGAGTCGGCCCAGGCGGCGCTCAGCTACGTGCGTTCGCACGGGCCCGAGCTGGGCATCGACGACGACTACTTCCAGACGCATGACCTGCACATCCACGTGCCGGCCGGCGCCATCCCCAAGGACGGGCCCAGCGCCGGCGTCACCATGGCCAGCGCCATCTGCTCGCTGGTCACGGGCACGCCGGTCAACAGCGACGTCGCCATGACCGGCGAGATCACCCTCACCGGCCAGGTGCTGCCTATCGGCGGCCTCAAGGAGAAGACCCTGGCGGCGCAGCGCGCCGGCATCACGACGGTGATCCTGCCGAGCCGCAACGAGGCCGACCTGGAGGACGTGCCGGAGGAGCTGCGCCAGGGCATGACGTTCGTTCCCGTGGACCGCATCGAGGAGGTGTGGAAGGCCGCCATGGGCCTCAAGCTGGACCTGAAGGCGCTGGAACTGGCCGAGGCGCGTGAGCTGCTCGAGGAGGCCGGCGAGCTCATCGCCCGGGCGCACGGCAAGGCCGCGGCCGTCAAGGCCGCGACCACAGACGGCGCGCGGCCCGCGCCGAAGCCCGCGGCGAAGCCGGCCAGCAAGCCGAAGGCCGGGGCCGGCAACGGCAAGGGCATAGGCAAGGACGGCGTGGCGCCCGGCAAGGCCGCGGAGAAGGCGGGAACGGCCGGCAAGGCCGCGCCCAAGCCGAAGAGCACGCCGGCGCGCCCGAAGGGCGGCGCCAAGAAGACCACGGCCGCACGCGGGCGCAGCGGGCGCAAGCGCTGAGGCTGCGGCGCAAGCCGAGCCACGGAACCATACAGACCGGGCGGGGCGGGGATCCTCTGGCTCCCCGCCCCGCCCGCCTTGCCTGCCCGTCAGGAGCGGACTAGCATCCGATCATGGGGCAGCCTGACGAGCCCATCCAGTCGCTCGTGTCTCGGCCGGCCGGCGCCGGCTCACCGGCCGGGCCGCCGGCGTCGCCGCCCCACACCCTCCGTCTCCTGACGTACATGGCATCGGACCTCATGCCCGTCGTCGGCGTGCTCGCCTTCGGCTGGCAGGTCTTCCCGATCCTGCTGCTGTACTGGGTCGAGAACATCGTCGTCGGCGTCATGACGGTCCTGGAGATGCGCCGGGCCCAGGGTTCCGGCATACCCGGCGGCTTCTGGGCCACCGTCAAGTTCAACGGCGTGCGCCTCGCGGACATGGACAGATCGAAGCGTTCGCTCATCGGCCTGTTCTGCGCGAACTACGGCATCTTCACGCTGATCCACGGCGTGTTCGTCGTCGTCATGTTCGGCGCCACTGCCGACGGCGGAGCGCCGCAAGCCGGCCCCGCTGGCGTCGTCGCGGCCTGGTGGTTCTGGGTGGCGGTCGCGTCGCTCTGGCTCAGTCACTGGCTCGCCTATCGACGGGAGTTCGTCGCGACCGGCGAATTCGAGCGCGTGTCGCCTGCCCAGGTCATGGTCCGGCCGTACGGACGGATGATCGCGCTGCACGTCGCGATCGTCTTCGGCGGCTGGTTCATCCAGTCGATCGGGGCGCCCCTTGGAGGCCTGCTCATCCTTGTGGCCGTGAAGACGGCCTTCGACGTGCTGCAGCTTTGGTCTCGGCCCGCAGACACCGGCCCCGTCTCGTCAGACGAGATCTGGCTGCTGGGCGACGACGCCGACCAGCCGTCGGCGCCTGGATCGATAGACGTCGCCGCGCCGCCGGAGCTTACGTCTCCGCCATCACCGCTCACCTCTGACCGTGTCCGGCGAGGCGAATTGGGCTGGCTGCGCCGGGACATCTGAAGGGCGATTGCCTTTCCGTGATGGCCCGCGTACGCTGAGGCCGCCGGCGGCGCAGCTGCCCCGGCGGCCCATCGCGTCCACCCTCGGGGAGCCCATGTCCGCAAGCGACGCCAGCAAACAGCAGCCGGCAGTCCCGTCGCCGCTGCTCACCATCACGCGGTCGCTGCCGAGCCTGGTCGTGCTCGGCGCCGCGAGCCTCGTGCCGCTCTGGGGGATCTACCAGCTGGAGTGGAGCGTGCTGGCCGTCGTGCTCGCCTACGTCGTGCAGACCGCCGCGGCGGGCTTCCTGGCCTATCTGCGTGCGAAGCGCGCCGCCAGGCAGTCGTCGCGGCCCAAAGACGACGTGCTTGTCAGCGAGTTCTTCAAGACGTACGTGACGGTGGTGCTGGCGGCCGCGCTCATCGCGTCGATGGTGTTCGGCGGCCGGCTGATCAAGCCCGGCGGCGGGGCGCCGCAGGACGTCTACGCCGCCTTCATGACCTGGCAGTACTGGGCCGTCGTCGCGCTGCTCGTCGCCTCGGAGGTCGTCGTCTTCCTGCTGGATCGGGCGCGCGGCGTCGAACGCGACCTGCCGCCGGAGACGTTCGTGTCCGAGCCCATGCGGCGCCTCTTCGTGCTGCAGGGCGCCGTGTTCGTGCTCGGCCTGCTGGTGTACTGGCGCGGCTCGTCCCAGGCGGGCATGGCGGCCATCGTGATCGCCGAGACGGCCGGCGTGGTCCTCATGGCCGCCGTGGCGCGCCTGCGCGAGGCGCGCATCCGCGCGGCGCTGGACGCCGGCGCTGAGGTGAGACAGGCGCGCCCCGTGAAGACACGGCCCCGCGCCGGCCGCAAGCGCGCCCGCAGGCGCTGACGGCGCGCTCTCGCCCGCTCCGGCGCGGCGCGGCCGCGGCCTCGGGTCGGGCCGTCTTGGCCGGCGGACCTGTTTGCCTCGCCCCGCGCCCGAGGGCTACGATTGCCTTCCAAGGGGAGCCATCGACGTCTGACGCCCGCCGTGCGTCTTGTCAAGGGGGTGCCATCGTGAGCGCCGAACAGCGCGACACGTCCAACGTGGGATCCGGCCTGTGGAAGGGCGTCGGCATGTGGGCATGGGTGCTCTTCCGCATCTCCGGCCTGGTACTGCTCGCCTACCTGTTCGTGCACGTCTGGGTCATCTCCCAGGGTCGCGTGAACGGACCGCAGGCGCTGGACGACCTGTTCCGTTTCTTCGACAAGCCGTTCCTGGTCTTCCTGGACCTCATGCTCGTGGCGGCGGTGCTGTACCACGCCCTCAACGGCCTGCGCGTGGTGCTCATGGACTTCGGGGTCGGCATACGCGAGCACAAGATCGTGTTCTGGATGTGCATGGTCGTCGCGGCCGCGGCGATCAGCGCCTTTGCCGCCAAAGCCTCCAGCTTCATCCTCTGAGGTGGGAGAGAAGCCATGAGGACCGACATCATCGACACGCATCGGGGCGGCATGTGGCCCTGGCTCGGCCAGCGCATCACCGCCGTCGTGGTCATCGTCACCATCATCGTGCACATCGTGCTGACGCACTACATCGCCATCGGCGAGCTGTCGTTCGACAACATAGCGGAGCGCCTGGGGAACACGGCCGTGCTCATCAACGACGTGCTGCTGCTGCTGGCCGTCGTGTACCACGGCCTCAACGGGCTGCGCATGGTCGTGCTCGACTACGGGTTGCGCAGCGCCGGCTCGCGCCGCGCCTTCGACGCGCTGCTGTGGATCGTCGGCATCGCGGCCAGTGTCTACGGGATCTGGGCCCTCTGGGTCTGGGTCAGCTGAGGAGGCGATGAGGATGATCTACCATCAGCTCATCGTCGTCGGCGGCGGTCTGGCGGGCCTGCGCGCCGCCATCGAGGCCAGGCAGGCCGGGGTGGACGTGGCGATCCTCACCCAGGTGCACCCCGGACGCAGCCATTCCGGGGCGGCCCAGGGCGGCGTGAACGGCGCTCTCGCCAACCACCCGGACGCGCAGGACGACAACCCCCAGAAGCACGCCTTCGACACCGTCAAGGGCTCGGACTACTTGGCCGACCAGCCGGCGGCGCTGCAGATGACCACGGACGCGGTGCCGGCCATCTACGAGCTGGAACACATGGGCTGTCCCTTCAGCCGCTTCGACGACGGCCGGATCGCGCAGCGACCGTTCGGCGGGGCCGGCTACCCGCGCACCTGCTACGGCGCGGACAAGACCGGCCACTACATGCTCCACACGCTCGTCGAGCAGGCCTACAAGCACGAGATCACGATGTACATCGAGTGGTTCGTGATGCGCCTCATCGTGGAGGACGGCGAGTGCCGCGGCGTCGTCGCCTACGACATGGTCCGCGGCGGCTTCGAGGAGTTCCGCGGCGACGCCGTCATCATGGCCACGGGCGGCGCCGGCCGCACCTACTCAAACACCACCAACGCCGTCATCAGCACCGGCTTCGGCGCCGCGATGGCCTACCACGACGGCGTGCCGCTCAAGGACATGGAGTTCGTGCAGTTCCACCCCACAGGGCTCTACACCACGCACATCCTCATGACGGAGGGCTGCCGCGGCGAGGGCGGCTACCTGCTGAACGACCTCGGCGAGCGCTTCATGCTCAAGTACGCGCCGTCGGCCGGCGAGCTGGCGCCGCGCGACATCACCTCACGCTCGATCCAGCAGGAGATCGACGCCGGGCGCGGCATCGGCGGCAAGGACTTCGTCTACCTGGACCTGCGTCACCTGGGCGCCGAGAAGCTGGCGGACCGCCTGCCCGGCACCCGCGACCTGGCCATCCACTTCGAGGGCGTGGACCCGGTCTACGAGCCCATCCCCATCCAGCCCTGCCAGCACTACTCCATGGGCGGCATCGACACGGACGTGGACGGCAAGACCCGGCTGCCCAACTTCTGGGCGGCCGGCGAGTGCGCCTGCGTGAGCGTGCACGGCGCCAACCGCCTCGGGGGCAACTCGCTGCTGGAGACCATCGTCTTCGGCCGGCGCGCCGGCCGCGCCGCCGTGGCGCACCTGCAGGAGGGCGGCGTCACCGGCGAGGCTGCGGCCAGGGCCGCCGCGGGCAAGGCCGCGGCGGCGCTGGAGGCCGAGATCGCCGCCGTGGCCGCCCGCCCCGGCACGGAGGACGCGTACGCCATCCGTGCCGAGATGACGGACGTCATGCGCTACCACTTCGGCATCTATCGCGAGGAAGCGCGCATGAAGGAGGGCATCGAGATGCTCAGCGCCCTGCGCCGCCGCCTCAAGAGCGCCAAGGTGCGCTTCACCGGCGGCGTCTGGAACCTCGACATGATGCGCACCATGGAGCTGGAGGGCATGCTGGACGTGGCCACGGCCACGGCCTGCGGCGCCCTCGCCCGCGAGGAGTCGCGCGGCTCGCACGCGCGCACCGACTTCCCCGAGCGCGACGATGCGCAGTGGCTGCGCCACACCCTTTCGCACTACCGTGGCGATGAGCTGCCGCAGCTCGAGTACGAGCCGGTCGAGATGGGTCTCTTCGAGCCTCAGGAGAGGAAATACTGATGCCCGACATCACCTTCCGCGTCCAGCGTAACGACCCCGCCGCGGGTCTCTCCGAGCTGCAGGACTTCGTCGTGCCGGTACAGGGCAGCCTCACCGTGCTGGAGGCCCTGTTCGAGATCCAGGAGAAGCAGGACCCCTCGCTGGCCTTCCGCTACTGCTGCCGCTCGTCCATCTGCGGCTCGTGCTCGATGTACATCAACGGCCGCTACCGTCTGGCCTGCCAGACCAACATCTCGCATCTCGACGCCGACACCGTGACGGTGCTGCCGCTGCCCCACGTCCCGGTCGTCCGCGACCTGGTGTGGGACATGGACGACTTCTTCGACAAGTACGAGTACATCAAGCCCTGGCTCATCCACAACTCGCAGACCCCTGAGACGGAGCTGCTGCAGTCGCCGGAGGACCGCAAGTACCTCAACATGCCCATCGACTGCATCCTGTGCGCCGCGTGCTACAGCTCCTGCCCGTCGGTGTGGGGCGAGCAGCACTACCTGGGGCCGGCGGCGCTGCTCAAGGCCTACCGCTTCGAGGTGGACTCTCGCGACGACGCCGGCAAGGAACGCCTGCCGCTCTTCGACAACGAGCGCGGTGTGTACCGCTGCCACACCATCACCAACTGCTCGGAGGCGTGCCCCAAGGAGCTCAACCCTACCGAGGGTATCCAGTGGCTCAAGAAGGCGGCGGTGCGCCGCCGCCTGTTCGGCCGCAGCAAGTAGGGCATAATCGGAGGACCATGAAGACGTCAGTCGGCAAGACCAGCATCGAGATCGCCTCCGGCGACATCACCGAGTACGAGGTGGACGCCATCGCCAGCGCCGCCAACAACGAGCTGTCGATGGGCGCCGGCGTCGCCGGCGCCATCAAGCGCGTCGGCGGTGAGGCGATCGAGACGGAGGCCATGCTCCAGGGGCCCATCGAGGTGGGCGAGGCCGTGGTGACCACGGGCCACGACCTCAAGGCCCAGTGGGTCATCCACGCCGCCATCATGGGCCAGGACCTGCAGACCGACGCCAATCTCGTCGCCAAGGCCACCCACAGCACCCTGGCCAAGGCGGACAGCGCCCACGTGCGCTCTCTCGCCATGCCGGCCTATGGCACCGGCGTGGGCGGGTTCCCGCTGTACCAGTGCGCCAGCATCATGGTCGCCGAGACTGTGCGCTACCTGAAGGAGCGCACCAACAGCGGCCTGCGCCGCATCGTCTTCGTCACCTACAGCGACGCGGCCAAGGCGGCCTTCACCAACGCACTGGCCGGCATCGGCCGCTTCTAGCGCCGTGACGGGGCCGGGGACACGCCGCCGCAGGCGAGCCTTGGTGCGGGGCGGCGCAGCGGCACCGCACACACGCCACCGCAGGCGAGCCTTGGTGCGGGGCGGCGCAGCGGCACCGCACACATGACGCTCCTCGCCTCGCTCGGCGGAGGTCACGCGGCCGGGGTCGAGGAGGCCCTCGTCCTGCTGCTCATCGTCGCCGCCGCGGTGGCCGTCATCGCGCGGCGCGTCGGCGCGCCCTACACCGTCGGTCTGGTGCTGGTGGGCCTCGCCCTGGGCCTCACCACGCTGTTCAACGACCTGCGGCTGTCGTCGGACCTGGTCTTCTACGTCTTCCTGCCGATCCTGCTGTTCGAGGCCGCCTTCAACCTCGAGGCGCGCCACCTCATCACCGACTGGCGCCGCATCCTGGCGCTGGCCGTCCCCGGCGTGCTGGTCGCCTTCGCGCTCACGGCCATCGGCCTGCACCTGCTGGGCGGCGCCACCTGGACGATCGCGCTGCTGTTCGGCGCGCTCATCGCCGCCACGGACCCGGTGAGCGTGGTCGCCATGTTCCGGCGCCTGGGGGTGCCGGAGCGACTCACGACCATGATCGACGCCGAGAGCCTGTTCAACGACGGCACGGCGGCCGTGGTGTTCGCCATCGTCGTGGCGGCCGTCGTCGAGGACCGCGACGTCACGGCGCTCTGGGCCGCCGGCGATTTCGTGTGGATGGCGGCCGGCGGCCTCGCCGTGGGCCTCGCCGTCGGCTACGCCGCTTCGGCCTTGCACCGTCTGCTGGACGACCACCTCATCGAGATCACGCTGTCCACGATCGTCGCCTACGGCTCGTTCCTGCTCGGCCAGCAGCTGGGCATGTCCGGCGTGGTGGCCTGCGTCGCCGCCGGCATCGTCGTGGGCAACTTCGGCACGCACCGCAGCATGGGGCCGGTCACGCGCGTGACCATGAGCACGGTGTGGGAGTACGCCGCGTTCGTCGCCAACTCGCTCATCTTCCTGCTCATCGGCCTGCGCATCGACCTGGGCGGCATCGCCGGGCATCTCGGTCTGGTGGTCGTCGCCTTCGTCGTCGTGCTCGCGGCGCGAGCCGCGACCATCTACGGCTACGGTCTCGCCTCGCGGCTCGCCGGGCGGCGCCTGCCCGTGAGCTGGCAGCACGTGCTGGTGTGGGGCGGCCTGCGCGGCACCATCGCCCTGGCGCTGGTGCTCAGCCTGCCGGCCGACGTGCCCGGGCTGCAGACGCTCGAGGTCGTCACCTTCGGCGTGGTGCTGCTGTCGCTGGTGGGGCAGGGGCTCACGATGCCGTGGCTGGCCCGGCGCCTGGGGCTCGTGGGCGCGGAGGAGCCGGCCGTGAGCGCCCGCCAGCGGCGGGCGCTGCTCGACGGCTTCGTCGTCGCCCACGAGGAGCTGGACCGGCTGCAGGAGTCGGGCGAGCTGCCGCGCGCGGAGCGCGAGCACCTCGCCCAGACCATCGAGGACCAGGAGGCGATCCTGCTGGAGGGTCTCGACCCCGTGGCCGAGGAGCCGCCGGAGGGCGAGGCGGAGCGTCTGGCGGCGCGGCTGGGCGCGCTGCTCGCGCAGCGCCGCCGCATCGAGGCACTCCGCCATGCCGGCGTCATCGAGGCGGTCACGGCGCGCGAGCTCGTGGCGGAGATCGACCACCGCATCGAGCTGCTCGGCGACCGTCTGGCCTGCGAGCGCGACCCGGAGCAATGCGAGCCGGAGGACGGTCGGATAGGCGACGCGGGAGGCGGAGCACCATGAACGGGACGCTCACCGACGTGGCCGGCCTGAGCGTCGGTCACTGGACGGACGCGGCCGCGGCCACGGGCTGTACCGTCGTCCTGTGCGAGGGCGACGGCGCCGTCGCCGGCGTGGACGTGCGCGGCTCGGCGCCGGGCACGCGCGAGACCGATCTGCTGGCGCCCGTCAATCTCGTGGAGCGCGTGCACGCCGTGCTGCTCACCGGGGGCAGCGCCTTCGGGCTGGACGCCGCCGGCGGCGTGATGCGCTGGCTGGAGCAGCACGAGCTGGGCTGCGAGATCGGCGCCTGCAGGGTGCCGATCGTGAGCGCCGCGGTGCTCTTCGACCTGGCCATCGGCCGCGGCGATGTCCGGCCGGACGCGGCGGCCGGCGAGGCGGCCTGCCGGGCCGCCTCGCGGGCCGCCGTGCCGCAGGGCTCGGTCGGCGCCGGGACCGGCGCCACCATCGGCAAGGTGATGGGCCTCGAACGGGCCACCAAGGGCGGCCTCGGCTCGGCCAGCGCCGTGCTCGGCAGCGGTGCCGTGGTCGGCGCCCTGGTCGCCGTCAACGCCGGCGGCAACGTGACCGACCCCGCGGACGGTCGCGTCGTGGCCGGCGTGCGCGACCCGGCCGGCGGCTTCGTGGACGCGACCGGCTGGCTGCAGCAGCACGACGCCGACTTCCTCGCCGCGCGACGGCGCGCGGCCGGCAACACCACGCTCGCCGTGGTGGCCACGGACGCCGTGCTCACCAAGGTCCAGGCCGCCAAGGTGGCCCAGATGGCGCACGACGGCCTGGCGCGCACCGTCGATCCCATCCACACCATGCACGACGGCGACACCGTGTTCGCCCTGGCCACCGGGGCCGCGGGCCGCGCCGCCGACGCGAGCGTCGTCGGCGCCGTCGCGGCGCGTGTGCTGTCCCAGGCGGTGCTCAACGCCGTCGGTCACGCCACGGGCCTGGCCGGCATCCCCGCGCTGCGCGACCTCGGCGGCGGGGGATCGGCATGAGCTTCCTGTACCTCGACCGCGTCGACCTCGAAGCGCTTGGTATCGGCAGTGGCGAGGTGGTCGAGGCCGTCGACGCGGCCTGTCGCGCCAAAGGCGAGGGCGGCGCCGTCATGCCCGCCAAGCTCAGCCTGCACGGGGAGGAGGGGGCGTTCTCCCAGGCGATGGCGGCGTCGCTCGGCGCCCAGGGCCTGGGTGTGAAGTGGGTGACGATCTTTCCGTCCAACATCGCGGCGGGCCTGCCGCTCGTCAGCGGCCTCGTCGTGTTGAGCGACCCGGAGACGGGCCAGGTGGCGGCCGTCATGGAGGCAGGCACGATCACGGCGTGGCGCACCGGCGCCAGCGCGGCGGTGGCCGCCCGCTACCTGGCGCGGTCGGGGGCCGACTGCCTCGGCTTGCTTGGCTGCGGCGTGCAGGGGAGGTCTGCGGTGACGGCGCTGGCGGCCGTGCTGCCGCGGCTGCGCAGGGTGCGCTGTTTCGACGCCCTGCCGGACGCAGCGGAGGCGTTCGCCGGCGAGATGCGACGGGCGCTGCCGGACGTGGTCGTCGTCGCCTGCGGCAGCGCCGCCGACGTGACCCGCGGCGCAGGCGTCGTGGTGAGCGCCATCACGATGGCCGAAGGGGTGGCGCCACCACTCGGCGCCGGGCTCCTCGAGCCCGGCGCGCTGGCGGTGGCCCTGGACTACGACGCGGCCTGGACGCCGGAGGCCATGGCCGCGTGCGACCGCTTCTACTGCGACGACACGGCGCAGGTGCTGGCCACCAGGGCGGCCGGCGTGAGGCTCGGCGGCATCCCCGGCGAGATCGCCGGGGACCTCGGTGAGCTGGCCGCCGGCCGCGTCCGCGGTCGCACGGACGAGCGCGAGCGGCTCTTCTGCCTGAACCTGGGGATGGCCGTGGAGGACGTGGCTGCTGCCCAGCTGGCCCTGTCGCGGGCGCGGGAGCTCGGTCTGGGCCGCGACCTCCCGGTCTGAGCGCGAGGCCGCGATCGGCGCCGGGCCGCGCCGCGCTGCCGCGGGTGGCCTGCCTCGTCGGCGGTCCGCCGGCGTTCGCGCGTCGCTCAGGCCGGGACGACACCCCGGTCGGCGAAGGCGCGCAGCAGCCCGAAGCAGCCGGTGAGCATCATGTCGCCGCGCGGCGCCGCGAACTCCAGCGGCAGCGCGCTGCCGGCGAGCAGCTCGCGGCGCGGCCCCGTGGCGATGAGCGGCAGGCGCGGGAGCAGCGGCTCGCCGGCGACCGCGTCGCGGTCCAGCACGGCGCCGTGGCCGCCGTCCTCGCGCACCTCGTCGCTGCCCAGGTCGCCGGCCAGGAAGCGGCGCAGCAGCTCGTCGAGGTGGGCGCCTGTCAGCGACGAGGTGTGGTGCTCGAAGACACCGGCCAGCCGGCCGGCCAGGGCGACGACGCAGATGGTGTGGCCGTTGCCGGCGTTCACGAGCACGGCGTCGTCGACGCCGTCCGGCAACGCTCCGTACAGCGCGGCGGGCCCGGTGTCGGCGACGAGGGTGGGCCCGCCGCCGGCGAGCTCACCCGCCAGGTCGGCGGCCGCCACCAGCCGCGTGAACGCGGCCGGCGCGTCGTCGCCCGCGTAGAAGAGCTCGCCGACACGCCGCCGCTCGGCCACGGCCCGCTCCCACTGCGCGAAGCGGAAGACGCGGTTGGAGCCGTCCGGCGTGAAGCCGTGGTCCTGCACCGCCACGGCGACCGCGTCGAAGCGGGGCTCGGCGCCGAGCAGCGCCAGGGCGTCGCGCAGCGCCTGCGGGTCCAGGTCGGCGCTGCGCAGCTCGCACAGCGCCTCCGCCGGCAGGCGTTCGCGCAGCTCCCGCGCCGCGCCGTCGCCGACGATGCGCACGCCGGCGGCGCGGACCTTGTCCAGGTCGTCGGCGAAGGTCAGGGCGGCCTGCTCCGTGGCCACGAAGGCAAGGCCGGCGCGCAGGTGCGCCTTCATGGCTGCGCCGTCGGGGCCGCCGCCCATCACGGGGCCGGTGAAGAGCACGGTCTGGCCGCGGGCGGTCGCTTCGCGGACCCGCGCGGCCACGACCTGCGTGCGCGATGGCACCACCAGCTTGACCGCGTTCTCCAAGGGCTGCCCGGGACGGGTGAGGAGCACGTCGGCGGTGCCCGTCCCGACGTCGATGGTGAGGATGCGGCCGGGGTCGCTCACAGGGGCCGCCGCAGCGGCGGCTGGCTGAAACGGAGCTTCCAGACGTTCTTCATGGCTTCCACGACGATGTCGTTGGTCATCTTGCTCTCGCCCACCTTGCGGTCGACGAACACGATGGGCAGCTCCACGATGCGGAAGCCGAGCTGGTGGGCGCGGTAGGTCATCTCGATCTGGAAGCCGTAGCCCTTGGTGTCGATGCGGTCCAGGTCGATGGTCTCCAGCACGCGCCGGCGGAAGCACTTGTAGCCGCCGGTGAGGTCGCGATAGGGCAGGCCGAGGATGGTCTGGGCATAGAGGCAGCCGCCGCGGCTGATGACCCTGCGGCCCATGCCCCAGTTCTCGACGCCGCCGCCCTTCACGTAGCGCGAGCCGAGCACGAGGTCCGCGCCCCGGTCGATGAGGCGCAGGAAGTGGGGCAGGTAGCTGGCGTCGTGGCTGAGGTCCGCGTCCATCTCGAAGATCACGCTCGGCGCCGAGGTCCAGGGCCTGGCGGAAGCCGGCGATGTACGCCTTGCCGAGACCCTCTTTGCCGGCCCGGTGCAGCACCGAGACGTCCGGCAGCTCGGCGGCCAGCTGGTCCGCGAGCTCTCCTGTGCCGTCCGGCGAGTCGTCGTCGACGATGAGCGTGTGGAGCAGCACGCCGTGGCCGTCCGCCACCTCGCGGATGCGGGCCAGGGCGTGGCGCAGGTTCTCGCGCTCGTTGTACGTGGGGAGGACGATGACGTTCACGGCGTCGCCCAGTATATCGCAGGGCCGGGACATGCCCCCGAGCGCTCTCGCGACCGCTTCCGTCCGGCCGTTCTGCCACGATGCGGAGGCTTCGTCCGCGACGCGGGACGGCCAAACAGTGACCTTTGAGTTGAGGGTTAAGGTTTGCGAGCGCGGTCAGGCGTGGAATGGGGTCAAGGTATGGTTGTCATTGCCGACGAATACTCTATAGTGGTGTCCTCGCAGTCCGGGGGTACTACATCTTGTGGTGAGGGCGAGGTCTCGTGCGCTGTCCTTTCTGTGGAGAAGATGAGAGCAGAGTCGTCGATTCGCGCGACTCCGAAGCCGGCGACGCCATCAGGCGTCGCCGCGAGTGTCTCCGCTGCGAGCGCAGGTACACGACCTACGAACGCGTGGAGGAGGTGCCGCTGGTGGTCGTCAAGCGCGATGGACGCGAGGAGATCTTCTCCCGCACCAAGGTGCTCAACGGTCTGCTGCGCGCCACCGAGAAACGCGACATCCCGCTCGAGCGCCTGGAGCGGGCCGTGGACGAGATCGAGAACGAGCTGCGGCGGGTCCCGGGGCAGCGGGTCGGCACGCAGGTCGTGGGCGAGCGCGCCCTGCGCCAGCTGCGCGACATCGACAAGGTGGCCTACGTGCGGTTCGCGTCGGTCTACCGGCAGTTCGAGGACATCGACGAGTTCCAGCAGGAGCTCGCCCGCCTCGAGCTCACCGGGGCCGACCGCCTGCCGGGCGAGCAGCCGCTGCCGGGCATCGATGTGAGCGAGGACGAATTCGACACCAGTCTGCTTAACGGGCCGACGCCGGCCGCCATCATTGGGGGGAACGAGGGGCATGAGTGATACGGGCAACACAGTGATAGAGCTCTCCGCCAACGCGCTCAAGGTCCTGCAGCGCCGCTACCTCAAGAAGGGCGAGAACGGCGAGCTGCTGGAGACTCCCGAGGAGATGTTCCACCGCGTCGCGCACGCCATCGCGCAGGCGGAGCGGCTGTACAACCCGGCGGCCCCCGTGGAGGAGTGGGAGCGCACGTTCTACGACCTCATGACGAGCCTCGAGTTCCTGCCCAACAGTCCCACCCTCATGAACGCCGGCCGCGAGCTGGGGCAGCTCTCGGCCTGCTTCGTGCTGCCCGTCGGCGACTCGATGGAGTCCATCTTCGAGGCCATCAAGAACACCGCCCTCATCCACAAGAGCGGCGGCGGCACCGGCTTCTCCTTCTCGCGCGTGCGCCCGCACAACGACGTCGTGCTCAGCACCAAGGGCGTCTCCAGCGGCCCTCTCAGCTTCATGAGTGTCTTCGACGCCGCCACCGAGACCATCAAGCAGGGCGGCACGCGGCGCGGCGCCAACATGGGCATCATGCGGGTCGATCACCCGGACATCCTGGACTTCATCAGCGCCAAGCAGGACGACGACCGGCTCAACAACTTCAACATCTCGGTGGCCGTCACGGACGCCTTCATGCGGGCCGTCGACAACGACGAGGAGTACCCGCTCATCAACCCGCGCTCGGGCGAGCACGTGCGCTCGCTCAACGCGCGCAAGGTCTTCAAGAGCATGGTCACGCTGGCCTGGAAGAACGGCGACCCCGGCATCGTCTTCATCGACCGCATCAACGAGGACAACCCGACGCCGCAGCTCGGCGAGATCGAGAGCACCAACCCCTGCGGCGAGCAGCCGCTCCTGCCCTACGAGAGCTGCAACCTCGGCTCCATCAACCTCTCGCGCGTCGTGCCGGACGGGCACGTCGACTACGGCGAGCTGGGCCGCATCGTGCGCACCGCAGTGCGCTTCCTGGACGACGTCATCGACGTCAATCGGTACCCGCTGCCGGAGATCGAGCAGATGACCAAGAGCAACCGCAAGATCGGCCTGGGCGTCATGGGCTTCGCCGACATGCTGCTGCGCCTGGACGTGCCCTACGACTCGGACGAGGCCTGTCGCATCGCCGGCGAGATCATGGCGTTCATCCACGACGAGGCGCGCGCCGCCAGCGAGGAGCTGGCGCGCGAGCGCGGCGTGTTCCCGAGCTTCGAGGGGTCCATCTACGACAGGCCGGGCGGCGCGCGCGTGCGCAACGCCACCACCACCACCATCGCGCCCACGGGCACCATCAGCATCATCGCCGGCTGCTCCAGCGGCATCGAGCCGCTGTTCGCCGTGAGCTACATCCGCGCCAACGTGCTGGACGACGACCAGATGGTCGAGGGGCACCCCTACTTCGAGGAGGTCGCGCGGCGGCGCGGCTTCTACAGCGAGGACCTCATGAAGAAGATCGCCGAAGTCGGCTCGGTGCGGCACCTGGACGGCGTGCCGCCGGACGTGCAGCAGATCTTCGCCACGGCCCACGACATCACGCCGGAGTGGCACATCAAGCTGCAGTCCGCGTTCCAGAAGCACACGGACAACGCCGTCTCCAAGACGGTCAACTTCGCCAACGAGGCCACCGTCGAGGACGTCGAGAAGGTCTATCTGCTGGCCTTCAGGTCCGGCTGCAAGGGCGTCACCATCTACCGGGACGGCAGCCGCGAGGAGCAGGTGCTCAACGTCGGCCAGACCAAGAAGAAGCGGGAGCGCGAGCCGGCGCTCGGCGGCATCGCCACCACGCGCCCGTCGCGCCCACAGCTGCTCACCGGCGAGACCCAGCGCATGGAAACGGGCTGCGGCAAGCTGTTCGTCATCATGAACGACGACGAATACGGGCCGCGCGAGGTGTTCGCCAACATGGGCAAGGCCGGCGGTTGCGCCTCGAGCAACACCGAGGCGCTGGGCCGGCTCATCAGCCTGGCCCTCAAGAGGGGCGCCTCGGCCGGCGAGGTCGTCGAGCAGCTCAAGGGCATCCGCTGTCACGTGCCCTACGGCATGGGTCCCAACGCCACCCTCAGCTGCGCCGACGCCATCGGCAAGGCCCTCGAGCGCCGCTACGTCAAGGGCGCGGCGGCGCAGGCCAGCGCCGCCCCCGAGCCGCAGCTTTCGCTCGTCGAGGTGGCGCAGGGCGCCTGCCCGGACTGCGGCGGCTCCATCGAGCACGAGGGCGGCTGTGTGGTATGCAGGCTGTGCGGCTACTCGAAGTGTGGCTGAGGAAGGCGCCTGCGGCGTTCTCACCCACGTGACGTGCACGACGTCGCGGATCGCGGCTGACCGGCTTCGCTGGTCGGCCGCGTCTCGCAGCCCTCAATAGCACGTACGTCGATCAGTGCGGCTACTCGAAGTGTGGCTGAGCAAGGCGCCTGCGGCGTTCTCGCCCACGCGACGCCGGCTGCGCTGCGGATCGTGGGTGAGCAAGGCGCCTGCGGCGATCAGCCGCCTGACGCAGGCTCCGTCACGGATCGTGGGCGAGCAAGGCGCCGCTGCGGCGTTCTCACCAGCGTGACGTCGAATGCGTCACGGACGGCGCCACGTGGCGACGCCGGGCGCCGGCGCGGACGACAGCCGCGTCACGGGGCGTCCCGTCCGCGTTTGACACGCCTCGGCCTCCGACGGGTACAGTAGGCGGAGGGAAGAGCCGGCGCGGCGCGCAGCGCCGCGCCTGGTACGGGCCACGGGGACGCCGGCGCGCCCGAGGCGTCGCCCGGCTACGGAAGGAGACCGATGACCGAAGCCCCCAACCAACCTGAGCCCCCGGCGTCCGGCGGCGGCGTCACCATCTCCGACAGCGTCGTGGCCAAAGTCGCCCACAAGGCCATCTCGGGCATCGACGGCATCCACGCCCTGGGCGGCGGCAGCTCTCGCGCCCTCGCCGGCCTGCGCGGCGACAAGGGCGCGCCCGGCATCTCGGTGGACCTCCGCGACGACAGCGTGGACATCGACATCACGATGAGCATCGACTTCGGCGCCAGCGTGCCGGCGGTGGCCGAGGCTTGCCGCAAGGCGGTCACGGAACAGGTGGAGAGCACGACCGGCCTCAAGGTACGGGCCGTCAACGTGCTCGTCACCGACGTCGTGTTCCCGGAGGAACAAGCTGGCTCAGGCGCCTGACAGGCGCCCGCCGCAGTCGCCCGCGGGCTTCGTCACGCGCATGGCGACGATGGTGCTGCTGCTGGCCGGCGGCATCGTCGCGCTGCTCTACGCGCTGCGCCTCACGGCCGCTGCGCTCGGCTGGGAGTTCTCGCCGTTCGACTACCTGCCCTTCACCGGCGACCACGGCTGGCACGCGGTCTGGCTGGTCGTCGCAGTCGCGGCGCTGGCCGCGCTGGTGTGGCTCGTGGCAAGGCACGACGAGCCGATGCTCTGGCTGCGCACGCCCGAGGGAGGAGTCGCCGTGCGGACCTCTGCGCTCGAAGAACTGGCGGTGCGCGAGGCGGAGGCCGACGAGGAGGTCGTCCGCGCCGAGGCGGAGCTGCGCGTGTCGCGCGGGGTGCTCAAGGCCGACGTGCGGGTGTTCGGCCGGCCCCTTGGTGACGCGACCCGGCTCGGCGACGAGGCGGCGGCGCGCGTGCGCGCAGGCCTCGCCGCCGCATCGGGTCTTGACGACGTGCGGGTCAGGGTGCGGCCGCGCGTCCTCGCCGTGCGACAGCTGGCGAGGCACCTGCCGTGACGCCGGGCGCCCGCATCGCGGCGATGCTCGTCGGCTTGGTCGGCATCGTGTTCGCGCTGGCCGGAGCGGTGCGCGAGGTCGTGCTTGCATCCGATGAGGCGCTCCGTTGGCAGACCTCGGCGCGCGCTGCGCCGGCTCACGGACGAGCCGGACTGGGCGACGTGGGTCGCCGCGGCCGCGGCCGCGGCGCTGGCCGTCGCCCTCATCATCCTGGCCCTTCGCCAGTTCCGGGCGACGGACGGCGGACCGCTGCTCATCCAGTTCCAGGACGAGGCGGGCTGGGCGCGCCTGGATGTGCGGGCGATGGAGCGCGGCATGAGCCGCCGTCTGCAGGTCGCCTTGCCGGGCGTGCGCGTCCGCGACCTGCAGCTGCGCAAGACGGCGGACGTGTGGCAGGTCACCGTGAGCGCCGCCGTGCCGGCGCGCGATCTGCGGGGCCTGCGGCAGCGCATGCACACGTTGCTGAGCGACGACCTGCAGCGCACCGGCGGCATGCGACTGCAGCGGCTCGACCTCGTCGTCGATGGGCTCGAGCCTCGTCCGTGAGGGCAATAGGAAGGCCTGGGAATGACCAGGCCTTCGTGAGGAGCGTCTCCCAACGAGCCGGAGCTTTCGACTCCTCCATGCGCTGTGTGTTCCCCCTATCCGGCGAGGATGAACCGTGAGTGGTGACCGCGCCGGCCTGCACCTGTCGCGCCCCGACCTCGTCGCCGCGGACCTGGACGGCACGCTGCTGACGCCGGACCTCGTCTTCGGCGACGACGCGGAGCCGGCCGTGGCCGCCCTCCAGGCGGCCGGCGTGACGTTCGTCATCTGCACCGGCCGCATGTTCCGCAGCGTGCGTCGCGCGGCCGCGCGGCTCGGCCTCACCACGGGGCTCGTGATCTGCTACCAGGGAGGGATGGTGGCCGACCTCGCCTCGGGCGAGCGGCTGGCGCACCGCACGATGGACGGCGCCGTGGCGGCCGAGGTCGTGCGCGAGGCGCGCCGGCTCGGCCGCCATCTCAACGCCTACATCGACGACCGCCTGTACGTGGACCAGCTGGACGACTGGGCGCGGGGCTACGCAGAGTACGCGGAGGTGGGCGTCAACAAGGTCGATGACCTTGTCGACGCCGTCGGCGAGCGCCCGCCCACCAAGCTGGTGCTCATCACCGGCGCCGGCCGACGCGCAGGCGATCCTGCCCGGCCTGCAGCGCCGCTGGCGGGACCGCCTCTACGTGACGCGGTCGCAGCCCCAGTACATCGAGTTCGTCGATGCGGCCGTCAGCAAGAGCGGCGCGCTGCAGTGGCTGTGTGATGCACGCGGCCTGCGGCGCGAGCGCACCGTGGCGTGCGGCGACGGCATGAACGACGTGGACATGCTGCGGTGGGCCGGAGTGGGCGTGGCGGTGGCCGAGGCCGAGCCTGCCGTGCGCGCGGCCGCCGACCTGATCGTGGCGCGCGCGGACCTGCCGGCGCTCTTCCGGACGCTGGCGTCGGCGCCCGCCTGACGCGGCTCTCGGCCGCGGATCGCGGCCGTCGTCCGCGACGACGGAGCTGGTGGCGCCGGCCCATGCCACACAGCTGCGCCGCCAGGTGTCGTTAAGAGGGAAGGCGGCGCCTGGAGGGAGGGCGCCGCCTTCGAGGGGCCTTGGTGCTTTGGTGGGAGGAAAGCACCGTCTGCATCCCCCTGACGGGACGCGCTTTCATAGGTTTTGACTATGAAAACGCACTGAAATGATACGACTAGTCAGGTTCGCGGTCAAGAGTGTTTTTGTCCGCGTTCCTGACGTCCCGCGCCGTGCAGCCCGATGCGCTTCTTGACCTCGGCGTAGCGCGCCGCCAGCGCTCGTTCGTGGGCCTGCTCCTCGAGCAGGAGCTGCTCGAAGACGCGGCAGGCCTCCGGGTCGGCGCAGCGCTCCAGGCCGCGCCGGTACCTGTCCTGCGCGGCCCGTTCGTCCTCGATCGCCGTCTCGAGGATGGCCAGGAGGCCTTCGTCACCGATGAGCTCGTCGCGGCCCGTCACGCCACTGCGTGCGCCGCCCTCGCGCGACCTGGCCTCGTCCGTTCATCGTCACGCCTCCTTCACCATCTTCAGGGAGAAGCTGAGCGGGAACTCGTCCTCGTGCCCCTTCACGCGCTGCCAGCCGTCGTCGCCCCGCTCGAGGATGGGGAACGACAGGCCGCGCGTGTAGGGGAACTCGTGCAGGTACTCGAGGCGCAGGCCCTGGCGCAGCAGCGGGTCGATGATCTCGGCGAAACCGTGGTTCCACTCATAGGTGACGTTGTGCACCGTCTGTGCCGTGGGGTCGGCGTAGGAGCCGGGTTCGTCGAAGCGCAGCGGCTTGCCGTACTGGAAGTACGGATAGCCGACGCGCAGGGAGCGGGGCGTGGCGTCGTCCGCGAGCAGGAAGGCGAAGGGGTGGAACTCCGCCACGTAGAAGACGCCGCCGGGGCGCACGTAGGCGGCGGCGACCTGGGCCCAGGTCTCGAGGTCGCCCAGCCAGTTCAACACGCCCCAGGAGGTGAACACCACGTCGAACAGACCCGAGAGCCGCGCCGGCAGCTCGTAGACGTTGCTCTGCAGGAACGTGGCGCGCCCGGACAGGCCGACCTCGTCGGCCAGGCGGCGCGCCAGCTCGACGGCTTCGCTGGAGAAGTCCACGCCGATGACGGTGGCTCCCCGGCGCGCCCAGCTCAGAGTGTCCATGCCGAAGTGACACTGCAGGTGCAGCAGCCGCGTGCCGTCGCCGACGAGCGGGCCCAGCTCGCTCTCCTCGATGCTGGTGAGCGAGCTTCTGCCCGCCCTGAAGCCCTCGACGTCGTAGAAGTCCGACGCCTCGTGGACCTTCGTCCACTCGTCCCAGCGCGCGAGGTTGGCCTTGAGGTATTCGTCCAGCATCGCGCTCCTCTCAGGCCGGTCGGGTCGCCAGCACGGAGTAACTCAAGGGCAGGTCAGCGCGCCTACCGCCTTTGCCGTCCGGCAACCACCACCAGCGGTCCGCGTCCTGCACCATCCACTCATAGAATGCCGCGGGGGAGAATGGGAACTCGCGCAGCCGGTCGATGCGCAGGCCGGCGCCCACCAGCGCGGAGACGATCTCGCCGATCGGGTGCGGCCAGCTGTAGCCGGTCTGCGCACCCACATCCGCATCGCGATCCGCGTAGGAGCCCTGGATGGGATCGACGTCCGGTTCGTCTGAGAAATACCTGTACGCAACCTGCAGCGCCTGTTCGCCGGGGACCTCGTCGAGCCGGTAGGCGAGGGGGTGGATCTCGGCCATGTAGAAGACGCCGCCGGGCCTGAGGTGGCGGGCGACGATACCGGCCCAGCGCTCCAGGTCAGGCAGCCACTCGATGGCGCCCCAGCTGACGAAGACGATGTCGAAGCGCCGCCCCCCGAGGTGCTCGTCGGCGGCGTACAGGTCGCAGTTGACGAAGCTGGCGCGCCCGGACAGGCCGACCTCGTCGGCCAGGCGGCGCGCCAGCCCGATGGCCTCGTCGGAGAAGTCCAGGCCCACGACCTCGGCGCCGAGCCGCGCCCAGCTGAGGGTGTCCAGGCCGAAGTGGCACTGCAGGTGCAGCAGGCTGGTGCCCTCGTGCACGAACGGGCCGAGCTCCTCGCGTTCGAGCGGCCAGAGCGAGCTGGCGCCCGATCTGAAGCCGGCGACGTCGTAGAAGGCCGACGTCTCGTGCACCTTGGTCCAGGCGTTCCACAGCGACAGGTTGGCCGCCCGGGCCGCGGGCGGCAGGGGATCGGCGCTGCGGTCCGTCTCGTCGGTCATCTCAGGGCGCGAGCCTCTCCAGTGCCCAGTCGCCGGCCTCGTCGAGTCGCAACGCGAAGCGGCCGGGGCACATGCGGCACTTGCCTTGGCTGCCCTCGGCGGGGTCGGGTCCGAAGTCGATCTCCCAGCCGCAGAGCGGACAGAACAGTACCACAGGCACGGCCGGGTCCTCGACACGGGCGATCATGTGGCGCAGCCCGCGCCTGTGCCCGGCCTCGCCGCGCGCCAGCTCCTTGAACAGCTCCCTGAGCGCGAGGTCTTCGGCCTCCGCGGCCATGTGGCCGTAGCGCCTCACGGCAGCGTCCTCGAATTCAAGGTCCGCGCGCAGCGCCGTCAGGTCGCGCGCGTAGCCCCGGGCGCTCACGCCGTCTCCGGCGGCGGCTCGACGCCGCGCCGCCGCAGTTGCGCCGTGAGCAGGTCGCGATGCTCCGCCTCGTTGCGGCGCAGCGACTCCCAGTAGGCGAACAGGCGCGGGTCGGCTGTGTCCGCCGCGTGGACGACATAGCGAGCCACGGCCTCGCGCTCCAGCTGCAGGGCCTCGAGGAGGATCTCGATGTCGGGATCAGCGGCCACGGCCGTCCGGCAGGGCGGCGGAGTCAGCCGACGCTGTAGGCGACCGTGCGGATGAGGCCGATCGTCTCCCCGTTGTCGCCGGCCGTCGTCGTGTCGCTCACCGAGAACACGGCGTCCGCTCCCTCGTCGTTGAGGTAGGCCGAGACCTGCTCGTCCAGGTCCTGGAGTTCCCTGACAGTGGCGAAGATCTTGATGGGGGTCGTGAACGTCTTGACCTTGATCATGGCTTCCCTCCTGGGCAGACCGGCGCGGCGATTCGGGTTCTGCATTCCCTCGCCGGCGTGCTTCCGTAACGCCGGGACAGGCCATGCTGGCCAAGTGACGGCGTCGTAGTGTGCCTGACGACACACAGAAGTCCTGACAGCGAGTCTGAGATGCGATAAGGTGGCCTTCAGTGAAGACAAGTTACGACAAGCAGGGGAAGGACTTGGGGAGGCTCGCCGACGTCTTCGGCGACCCTACGCGCCGCGGCGTCTATCGGCACCTGCGCGAGGCCACCACGCCGCTGTCGGCGAGTGAGGTGGCCGAGGTCTTCGGCCTGCACCGCACCGTGGCGCGCGCCCATCTGGAGAAGCTCGCCGAGCTGGGGCTCGTGGAGACGGGTACCCGCCGCCGGGCGGGCGGCGGCCGGCCGGCCAAGACGTACGTCATCACCGCCGACCGCCTCGAGGTCATCCTGCCGCCGCGCCGCTACGAACGTCTGGCGCGGCTCCTGCTCAACGTCATAGACGAGAACATGTCGCAGGACGCCATCCAGGCGGCGGCGCTCGCCCTGGGCCGCGCCTACGGCGAGGAGGTGTCGCTGCGCCTCAACGGCGGCGACGTGCCGCAGCCGCTGGAGCCGGAGGCCGTCTTGGGATGGCTGGACGCGGCCGGCTACGACGTGACGCTGGACGACAGCGATCCGGCGGTCGTCGCCGTCAACGTGCACAACTGCGTGTATCGCGAGCTCGCCCACGAGTACCCGCACATCGTCTGCTACTTCGACCGCGGCATGCTCTGTGGCATGCTGGGCGCGGTGCAGTCGCAGCATCGCCAGCCCAGGGCGCTCGCCCTGGGCGACGAGTACTGCCGCCACGAGTTCCGGCTCTGAGGCCCGCGCCGCCTAGAGCGGCAGGCGCCCGCGGTGGTCCTCCACGAGTCCGAACGTGTCGCCGTGCACCGATCGGCGCATGTCGTCGGCCTGCAGGAAGCGCTGCGGGAACGTCAGCTCGATGGCGCTCACCTCGTCCAGCCGCTTGACTGCCTCATCCGGCAGGTGCACCTCCGCGGCGCGCAGGTCCTGGCGCAGCTGATCCGTGTTTCGCGCGCCGAGGATCGGGATGATCGGGGCTGGTCCTCGCGCCAGCAGCCATGCGATGGCCACCGTCGCGGGAGGTTCGTGTAGCTCCGCGGCGATCTCCTTGAGCTGCGCCGCGATGCGCAAGGTCCGGTCGGTCAGGCGGTGGGCCCCGGGTCTGCGGGCGGAGTCGCCACCCGTAGCGGCGCCCGACAGGTCGTACTTGCCGCTGAGCACGCCGCTCCCGAGCGGGCCCCACGGCGCGACCGCCAGGTCCAGAGCGCGCGCCATGGGCAGCAGCTCCAGCTCTGGCGTGCGCTGCACGAGGCTGTAGTCCACCTGCAGCGCCACGAACGGCGACCAGCCGCGGGCGTCGGCCAGCGTGTTGGCCTGGGCTACGATCCATGCGGGGGTGTCGGAGGCGCCCACGTACAGCACCTTGCCGGCGCGGACTTGATCGTCCAGGGCGCGCATCACCTCATCCACCGGGGTGAGGAAGTCCCAGGCATGCACCCATAGCAGGTCCACGTACTCGAGACGCAGGCGTCTGAGGCTGGCGTCGAGCGCCTGCACCAGGTGCTTGCGGTGATTGCCGCCGCCGTTGGGGTCGGCGCGGTCGGTGCTCATCGTGTACTTGGTGGCCACCACGATGCGCTCGCGACCGGCTGCCACCAGGTCTCCGACGATCCGTTCCGACGAGCCGTTCGTGTAGATGTCCGCCGTGTCGATGAAGTTGCCGCCCGCGTCGCGATAGGCGTCGTACATGCGGCGACACTCCTCCGGGCTCGCGCCCCAGCCCCAGTCCTCGCCGAACGTCATCGTGCCCAGGGCAAGCGCCGACACGCGCAGGCCGCTGCGGCCGAGCAGCTTGTACCTCATGGATGCGCCCCCTGTCGAGGTGGTCGTCTCCAGGAGAATGTAGCCGGGGCCTGCCGTTCCTATGCGACCGGTCGCGCGGCAGGATCCCGCGGCAAGGCCGCGCCGCCGCTCTACTTGCGGCGACGGTCGATGAAGGTCACGCGGATGAGCCAGCCGGTGAAGAGGCCGGCGATGCCCACGCCGATGAGCAGCAGCACGCCGCCGACCGTGATGCCGACCAGCGGTGTCATGTGCTCACTCCTCCCAGCCCGGGAGAGCCTGGTCGCCCTCCAAGGCGTGGATGTGGGTCACGTCCTGGTTGACCTCGAGGATGCCGCGGTAGGCGCCGTCCCTGTCCCTCACTGCGAAGTAGCGCGTGTGCTTGAGCTTGCCCTTGCTGTGTCCCCAGCCCTCCGCCACGTCCTTGGTGCCGGCCTTGAACTGGCGCAGGATCTCCTCCAGGCATTCCAGCGAGTTCTCGGGATGGCAGTCGCGCACGTCGCGGCCGATGTAGCGCGCGTCACAGGTCTTGTACGTCTCACCCTTCCAGTAGAGCAGCACGTCGTTCTCGTCCGCGAAGCTGATGTCGACCGGCAGGAACTGAAGGACCCGGTCCAGGTGCTCGGGGGTGAGGGTGCCGCGCTGCCACTCCATGGCTCGCCAACCTTTCGGACGTGATGACGGATGAGGTGCTGACGTGACCATGCTACAGCGCGCGGCCCCGCGGCTCACGCCGCCCCGCCGCGCCCGGCGCCCTCAGGCCGCCTGCCGCCCCGGTCCCAACGGTTCCATCCGTAGCCGCAGCTCGTCGATGCGCGCCTCTGCCGGATGGTCTCGCCCGCCACCAGGTAGTCGATGTCGCCGCGGGGCACCATCACCTGGCGGGTGCGCATGTCGCCGAAGAGGAAGACGTTCTCCGCCCAGTCGCGCTCGTAGGTGTCAATGATGCCCTCGTCCACGCTCTGCTGGAGCAGCAGGCGCAGCTCGTCCTCCGAGTACGGCACGTGGCCCACCTCGCCGGCCGGCGGGATCCCGAACGGCCGGTCGGCGGTCAACGCCCGCGCGGGGCCCTGCGCGCCGCCCGCAAGAGTACGCTGATGATGGACGCCGCGACGAGGTGCTGCGGCGGCGGAGCGGGAGGTGCGCCATGGCGGAGGGCTACGATCCGAAGGAGATGCCCCTGCACGAGACGGGCTTCAGCGGCCCACTGGCCGAGCCGCCTGGCACAGTCCACGCCAGCGGCTTGCTGTCCCAAGCCGCGCGAGCGCACACCGGCGACCGCGTCTGGGTCTGCGTGTCTGTCATCAAGGCGGGCAGGCGAGACGACTTCAGCCGCTTCGTGCACGAGACGGTGGGGCCCGCGGCGCGGGCCGTTACACCGGAGGCGCACGCCTCCGTGCGCTTCCTTGAGCCGCTCGCCCCGAGCGCGGACGGCACGTGGTCGTTCGTGTGGCTGATGGATCCGGTACTGCCCGGTGAGGACTACGACGTGGGGCCTATGCTCGAGGCGCACTACGGCATGGCCATGGGGGGCGAGCACCTGAAGTACTGGGAAGACTGCCATGTCGGCGAGCAGCTCTTCTACGAGGTGCGACAGGCGGAGTGGTGAGCCTGAGGGCGGGCGTTCGCCAGCGCCCGCCCCCTTCACATCACCAGTCCACCAGTCGCCGCTGACCCTGCAGGGCGCGGATGCCGGTCACGTCCTGGACGGTCTCGATCACGCCGCGATAGGCCCCGCCCCGGTCGTGCACTGCGAAGTAGCGGATGTGCAGGAACTTGCCGCCGAGCTCGATCCAGAAGTCGGCGGTGCTCTTCTCTCCGGAGCGGAACGCGTCGATGATCTGCTGCACCTTGTGCACGCTCTGCGGCGGGTGGCAGTTCTGCACCTTGCGGCCGATCACGCCGGGGCTGCGCGGGAAGATGCGCTCGCCCTCGCTGTAGTAGCGCACGCGGTCGTGCTCGTCGACGAAGCTGAAGTCGATGGGCAGGGCGGTAAGCATCATGTTCAGCTGCTCCAGCGTGAGCCCGCCGGTGGTGAGGGCGAGGAGGCCATCTGGGCCGCCGGCCGCAGCCTCCGCGACGCCGCCGGCCGTGCCTGCCGCGCCGGCCGGCCAGGGCGCGGCGCCGGCGATGAAGGCGTAGCCGACGTCGTCCTCGCCGGCGCGGATCTCGGCCCACTCTTCGTCGCTCAGTGTCTCCAGCGCCATGGGGAAGAGGACCTTCTCCTCCTTGGTGACCATGTCCTCGGCGGTCTGCGCGAGCCACTCGGAGGCCAGCGCCGCCTGCTCGCCGTCGTCGCGCTCGACGGCCGCGAGCGCGTCCTTGAGCCCCTTGCGCACGTCGTCGTGCAGCGCCCACATCACCTTGCTCGGGCCTTCGATACCGTGCTTCTCGAGGAAGGGGAACAGCTGGTTCTCCTTGCGCAGATAGTGGCGTTCGACCTCGCCGAAACGTGCCAGGGTGTGATCGAGCGTCGGCGCGAGGCGACTCCAGCTGGCGGCGGGGTCCGCGTCGCTGCGGATCGCGCCGGCGACCTTGCGCAGGGACGTGATGACTTGCAGCAGGGCCTGGTTCTCGCGCTGGAAGGTGTCGACCGGGTGCCCCTCGGGGGCGCTGACCGCCTGGTGTGCGTCGAGCGCCCCGGCGAACACCTGCACGTGCACGTCGCAGAGCCGCTTCACCTCGCTCTCGGGCATGCCCTCCTCGATGAGGCGCTGCTCCATGGCGGCGATCTCGCCGGCCTCGATGTCCTCGATCAGCTCGCCGAAGCGCGTGCTGAGCTCCTCCATGGGTGACCGGCGTGCAGGTCCCGGATGATCTGCTTGAGGGCCTCCAGGCGAGCCGGGTCGATGCCGCCGGCGGCCGCGCTGTCGGCGATGCCCGGCCGCTCGCCGGTCTTGCTCTCGATCTCGGCGGCGAGATCGTTCATGAGCTGGTTGAGCGGCACGTTGCCCTGCTCGGCCACCGTGTCGAGCGTCGCCATGCGGCCCACCGTGCGGCGTAGCACCGGGTTGGTGAGCTTCTTGAACTCGGGGTGGTAGCCGGCCAGGTAGTCGAGGAGGAAGGGATACTCCTTGAGCAGCGTGTGGATGGTCGTCTTGTGGTGTGATCGTCATTCCCGACTCCATTGGTTGGGATTTGCTGTGGCGAGCCTATCACCACCGGGCGTGGAAGGAACTTGACTTCGCTCAAGCCTGCTCCCAGCCACCTCTCAGGACCTCCTACCCGCTTCGCAGCCTTCCCTGTTATGCTCCACCATGATCATGGAAACGTGGACGGGTCGCCTATGAGTCGCCGTGGCCGCCGCAGGCCACTCGCCCGGCTTCTCTCCATCCTTCTGCTCGTCGCCGCGCTGCTCGCCGTCGCGGGCATCGGGGCCTCCGTGGTGCGCAGCGGCGATGAGCGCGGCACAGGCGCCCGAGGCGCCGCGTCGCCGGCGAAGGTCCGCGTCGCCACCATCGCCGAAGTCCATCGCGGCGCGCCCGCCATCGTGCGCTTCAGCGTACGCGACGCTGCACACGCTACGGTCGGGGTCCGGCTCGTCGTGACCTCCGCCGGTGGGGACGTGGTCAAGACCCTGCGCCTCGGCGAGCGTACGACGAACGCCGGACACACTACCCGGTTCCCCGTGCGGTTGCCGGCCGGCCGGTACACCTGCACGGTGGAGATCATCGCCCGTGACGTGACGGACACCCGGGGGGCAGCCGCCGGCGCCGCGCCGCTCCACGTCCTGGCGCCGCCGCCGCGCCTCGTGCCGGACGCGGCGTCCATCGCGCGCGCCGTCCAGTACCTGAGGGCGCGCTCCGGCACCACGGCGCTCGCCGTCGTGGACACGCACGGCGCCGTGCACGGCTGCGACGTGGACGAGCAGTTCACCGGCGCCAGCGTCGTGAAGGCGATGATCATGGTGCAGTACCTGCGCACGCACGACACCCTGGATGACGAGGCGAGCCGCCGGCTGACGAGCATGATCACCGAGTCGGACAACGACGACGCCTATGCTGTCTACGGCGACGTTGGCGCGGACGGTCTGCGGAGGCTCGCGAAGCTCGCGGGCATGCGTCACTTCACCGTCGGCGAGGACGTCCTGCACTCGCTCATCACGGCCGCCGACCAGGCGCGCTTCTTCTGGTCCATGGACGAGTACCTGCCGTCGGCCCACCGCGCCTTCGCGCGCTCGCTGCTGCGCGGCATCTGCAGCTCGCAGACGTGGGGAGTGACCGACGTCGCCCGGCCCGAGTGGCGGGTCTTCTTCAAGAGCGGATGGCTCGACGAGGACGGCCAGGTCAACCGGCTCGTCAACCAGGTGGCGCGGCTGGAACGCGGCAGGCTCGTCTGGTCCGTCGCCGTGCTCACCGACGACAATCCCGCGCCACTCTACGCGCTGGAGACGTTGCGCGGCGTCACCGCCTGTCTGCTGGGAGAGTAGGCGCCGACGGGCGGGCGGCCCGATCCTCCGCGCCGAAGGCGGCCGGTCAGGCCGGCGCCGGGGCGCGGAGCGGCAGGCGCACGGTGAAGGTCGCGCCCTCGCCGGGCGCCGTTTGCAGGCGCACCTGGCCGCCGTGCGCCTCGACCACGGCGGCCACGATCGCCAGACCCAGCCCGGCCCCGCCGGTCTGGCGGGCGCGCGAGGGGTCGGCGCGGTAGAAGGGTTCGAAGGCGCGGCCCGCGATGTCCGCCGGCATGCCGGGCCCGTCGTCCGCGACCTCAAGGACGGCGCCGGCATCGTCCTCGCGAACGCTCACGCGCACCGCCGTCCCGGCCGGGGTATGGCGCAGGGCGTTGCCGACCAGGTTGGCGATGACCTGACGCAGCTGCAGCTCGTCGCCCAGCACAAGAGGAACGCCATCGGTCTCGAGGCCGATGGGACGCTGCGGATCCGCGGCCCGCGCGTCGTTGACAGCGTCGTCGGCGAGGCGCGCCAAGTCCACGGGCTCGTGTTCCGGCTGGCGCCCCTCGCCGAGGCGCGCCAACAGCATGAGCTCGTCCACCATGACGCCCATGCGGCCGCCCTCCTCCTCGATGCGGCGCATGGCCGTCGCCAGGTCCTCCGGGTCGTCCTTGGCGCCGCGGCGGAAGACCTCCGCGTAGCCGCGGATCGAGGTCAGCGGCGTGCGCAGCTCGTGTGAGGCGTCGGCGAGGAAGCGCCGCAACTTCTCCTCGGTCGCGGCGCGCTGGGCGAAGGCGCGTTCGATCTGTTCCAGCATCGCGTTGAGCGCGAGGCCGAGCCGGCCCACTTCCGTGCGCGACTCGGCCGGCTGCACGCGCTCGCTGAGATCGCCGGCCGCGATGCGTCCCGCTGCTGCGGCCATGTCCTCGAGCGGCCGCAACTCGCGCCGGATGAGCCACCAGGCCAGCGCGCCCAGGCCGACGAGCACCACGACAGTGACGATGAGCTCGATGCCGACCAGGCGCGCCAGCGTCTGCGTGACGTCGGTGAGCGGGATCGCCACGACGAGGACGCGTCCCAGCTGGTCGAAGCTCTGCGCGAGGACACGGAACCGGACCGACGATCCGCCCGCCGCGCCGGCGTTGAACTCGGCGATGCCGCCATGAGTGCTGGGGAGCGGCGAGGGGAGCGAGGGCACGGGAAGCGACCGATTGCTGTACGAGAACGTCACGGCGTTGAGCACTGTGCCGTCGGCAGCGCGGAGCTGGCCGTAGGTGCCCGGCGGCAGGCTCGCCGCCCCCGGACCCCCACCCCCGGGCCCGCCTCCCGACGTGAGCTCGAATGATACAGGCGCGCGCGCGGAGAGCAGTTGCTGGTCGACGCGGTCGACCAGGAACGAGCGCAGCGAGTAGTAGGTGACGGCGTCCGCGATGAGCAGGCCGGCGGCCACGAGCCCGACGAGGGCGAGCAGCAGGCGGAGGCGCAGGCTCACGGCCTCACTCTGGCGGCAGCCGCAGGCTGTAGCCGACGCCGCGCACGGTGTGCACGAGCGGCGGCAGTCCGTCGGTGTCGATCTTCTTGCGCAGGTAGCTCACGTAGGTCTCCACCACGTTGGCGCGACCGCCGAAGTCGTAGGCCCACACGCGGTCCATGATCTGCGCCTTCGAGAGGACGCGGCGCGGGTTCAGCATGAAGTAGTGCAGCAGTTTGAACTCGGTGGGGGTGAGGTCCACGGGGTGCCCGCCGCGAAGTACCTCGTGGGTGTCCTCGTCCAGCTCGAGGTCGGCGAAGGTGAGCCGGCCGCCGTCCTGCTGGTCGCCGCCCTCGGTGCGGCGCAGGATGGCCCGGATGCGCGCCACCAGCTCCTCGACGCTGAAGGGCTTGGTGACGTAGTCGTCGCCACCGATGGTGAGGCCGCGCACCTTGTCCTGAGCGGCATCGCGGGCGGTAAGGAAGAGGATGGGGACGTTGGAGCGCTCCGCCCGCAGGCGACGCGCGATCTCGAAGCCGTCGATGTCCGGCAGCATGATGTCCAGGACGATAAGGCTGGGGCGGAACGAATTCGTCTTGGTGAGCGCCTCGACGCCGTTGTGCGCCACCTCGGGCTCGAAGCCCTCGTAGCGCAGCGCCATCGCCACGAGCTCGGTGATGCTGGGTTCGTCGTCGACGACCAGGATG
Organism: uncultured Thermoleophilia bacterium; assembly: GCA_963707335.1. Taxonomy (GTDB): domain Bacteria; phylum Actinomycetota; class Thermoleophilia; order UBA2241; family UBA2241; genus CAIXSE01. Next base: position 150,454 of record CAVPQD010000028.1, read on the forward strand.
CGGGTCAGTTGCGGCTCGGGTCCGTCCACGGCTTGCTCCTCGTCCCTGGGCTGATGGAGACGATTCTAGGCGCATCTGCTGTGAACTTGCTGTTAAGTCATTGAGAAGAGGCTGGGCGGGCTCGGGCATGCCCGGGCCCGCCCAGCCTCTTCCGCGCGACAACGTCCTGCGGCGGATCGCGCCTTCGGTTCCGTCAGACGCTGTCCTGTGCCGTGGTAGCGGCCGGTCCCTTCTCGTTCTACGAGATGTCCGGGCGAGCGTGCACGCCGCGTCTGGGGGCTCGCCGAGGTCCCGCTGGCAGGTCGCTGTGGACGCTTCGGCCACCTTTCGCCCGACGCACGCTCTCAGGAGACTCACAGCGCTGCATCAGCCCGCTCGCAGCCCCCGGGCTTAGAACTGCCTCAGGTCAGGCGATCGGTGATGCGGCGTCGCCGCCGGCACAAGGAGGGAGCCATGTTCTTCACCTACATCTACCGGGAGCTGCGGCGGCGGCATCGCCAAGCGCTGCTCACAGCGCTCGGTCTGGCTGTGGGCGTAGGCCTCGTCGTCGCCGTCACCGCCTACGCCGGCGGCGTGAGCAAGGCGCAGGACGAGGTCCTGCACTCGCTGTACGGGGTGGGCACGGACGTGAGCGTGACGCAGACCGCCAAGTTGGATCAGGGTCAGGGCGGCCCCATGCAGTTCGGGATGAACCCGGGTGACAACGACAAGCAAGGGCAGAGGTTCTCACGCGACCAGCTGCGCGGTTCACCCGGTCAGGTCGCCATATCGACGAAGAAGATCACGGACGATCAGCGGGCTGGACGGCGTGTCGGCCGCCACCGGCAGCCTGGTGCTGACCGCGACACACCTGGAGGGCAAGTTCGCCCAGGCCTTCACGCCGCCGAGCGGCGCGAGCCAGGGCTCGGCGGGCTCGTCCGGCGGCAACAACGCTCAGCCTCAGCCCTCCGCCTCACAGGCGCCCATCAAGATCTCGTCGTTCAGCCTGGCCGGTGTGGATGTGGCCGACACCACGCTCGGTCCCTTGAGCTCGAGCGAGGTCGTCTCGGGGCGCTCGTTCGCCTCCTCGGACGCCAAGGCGAGGGTCGCCCTGGTGGACAAGGCCTACGCCAAGCAGGAGAGCCTGAAGGTCGGCGACACGGTGAAGGTGAGCGGCAAGAAGTTCACGATCGTGGGCATCGTCACCGCTTCGAGCGGCACGTCCTCGTCCAACGTCTTCATCCCCCTCGCCTGGGCCGCAGAGACTCAGCGACAACACCGGCAAGGTCAACCAGATCTACGTGCGGGCGACGAGCGCCGACCAGATCCCGGTGGTCAAGGCGGAGATCAAGTCGGTCATGCCCAAGGCGACCGTGACCACGTCGGAGGACCTCGCCCAGCAGGTGAGCGGCTCCCTGTCGAGCGCCTCGAGCCTGGCCGACCGTCTCGGCAAGTGGCTCGCCGCCGCCGCCCTGGTGGCCGCCTTCCTGGTCGCCAGTCTGCTCACCGTGTCGGCCGTGTCCCGCCGGGTGCGCGAGTTCGGCACCCTCAAGGCACTGGGCTGGAGAAGCCCGCGGATCGTCGGCCAGGTGCTCGGCGAGTCGACGGTGCAGGGCGTCGCCGGCGGCATCATCGGCGTGGGCCTCGGCGTTCTCGGTGCCAAGGCCATCGCCTGGTTCTCGCCGGCGTTAAAGGCGACCCTGGGGCCGACCTTGGGCGGCGCCACGCAGCCCGGGGGCGGCGCGCCTCCGGGCATGGCTCGCGCCGTCGAACAGGCCGCTCAGACGGTCACCGTGGACCTGACGGCGCCGGTGAGTGTCCAGCTTGTCCTGATGGCCATCGCCCTGGCCGTGGCGGGCGGCCTGGTGGCCGGCGCCCTGGGCGGCTGGCGCGCCTCGCGGCTGCGTCCTGCCGACGCCCTTCGCCGGCTGGACTGACCGGCGCAACGTTGTCGAGGACCGTCATCCGGGAGGATGCCATGCTGTACGAGCTGACAGGCGTGACCAAGCGCTTCACCCAGGGCCGCAAGACGGTCGACGCCCTGGCGGGCGTGGACCTCACCATCGACGAGGGTGAGTTCCTCGCCGTCCAGGGCTCGACCGGCTCCGGCAAGACGACCCTGCTGCAACTGCTGGGCGCCATGGACCGGCCCAGCAGCGGCTCCCTCCTCTACGAGGGCCGCGACCTGGCCAGGATGCGGGAGGGCGACCTGTCGGAGCTGAGGAGCCACTCCTTCGGCTTCGTCTTCCAGGCGTTCAACCTGATCCCCACGCTGACGGCGCAGGAGAACGTGGAGACCGCCCTCGTGCCCTGGCGCGTCAGGGGCGATGAGCGCCGCCGCCGCGCCATGGAGGCGCTCGACGGCGTCGGGCTGGCGGATCGCGCCAGGCACATCCCGTCCGAGCTCTCCGGCGGAGAGCAGCAGCGCGCCGCCATCGCGCGCGCCCTGGTGCGCGCGCCGCGCGTGATCTTCGCGGACGAGCCCACCGGCAATCTGGACGAGCGCACCCGCGACGACATCATCGGCCTGCTTGAGCAGCTCTGGCGCGAGCAGGGGCAGACGCTGATCGTGGTCACCCACGATACCTGGGTGGCGAACCGCGCGTCCCGCAAGATCTGGCTGGACGCCGGGACGATCACGGATGACGGTGGGCGCGAGGCCGCCGAACGCGATATCGACGCGCTCATCGCCGAGGTGGGCATGGCCTGAGCCCTTCCCCAGGCGCCGCGGTCCTCCCCGATCCCCGCGGCGCCGCCCATGCCGGTGATCCCCCGGCATGCAGGGCGCGCGTGCTTCCTGCCCACGAGCACGCGCGCCCGACCCTCTCAGTACATCGTCACCGGCTCGGCGGCGAGGCCCTCTTCGAGCGCTCGCCGCCCGTCTCTCGTCGCCGGCGACCCATGTGTGACCAGCACGCGATCGATGTCGTGGTCGAGGAGCGGCCGCAGGGTCGGCGCGAACACGCGGCGGTACCAGTCCGGACCGGCCGAGCTCTGGCTCCACACGCGCAGCCCCTCCGCGGTGCCGACGACGGCGTCGCCGAACGCCAGGGCCCGGTGCTCGGGGAAGTAGACGGGGTACTCGCTGCGTCGCGGCCGGCCGATGGGAAAGGCCAGCGCGCCGCCGCCGGCGATCTCGACCGCGCTGCCCACGTCGCCTCGCGGGATGACCTCGAGGGTCGTGCGCTCGTCACGCAGGCGCTTGCGCACGTTCCCGTGTCCCCAGATGCGGGTCGCCAGGCGTGGCGCGTAGCGCCAGTAGAGCGGCTCGGCGCTGCGCGTGTGGTAGGGGATGGTGACGATGATCTCGACGCGCGTCGCCTGCAGCACCAGCGCGTCCAGCTTGCCCAGCAGGGCCTCGAGCGCGGCATCGCCCTCGGCGGGCAGCAGCGGGTCGACGAGCGCCAGCATCTCACTCCCGAGGAGGGCGTAGCTGCCCACCTCCTCCACCCTGGTGCGGTACTCGGGGTGCGGCGTCGTCCAGCGGTAGACGCCCTCTGCGATCTGTTCGATCACGGTCGGTCCTCCGAGGGATCCACGGTCGGTCCTCCGAGGGACGTCATACCCGCGGGCTCGACCCCTTGACGCCGTCGCGTGCGCCTGACCCGGAGAGCGGGTAAGAACCGCCAGTTCGGACCGCTGGGACAAGCGGCCGGCACGGCCGCCGAAGGCGGGCGCTCGGGATGCGCAGCGGGAGGCAGAGCGGGCCATCGCCAGACTGACGAGGACGACGCCGCCTCGCAAGGCGTAGACGCGGGAGCGTCGTCGTCTGGCGGTCGTGGGCAGGCGCTATGCCTCACGGTCGCCGGCGGGCGCGCCGGGTGACCGCCCGGCGCGCTTGCGCACCGCCTCGCGCAGGACCCACTCGATCTGCGCGTTCACGCTGCGCAGCTCGTCCGCGGCCCACTTCTCCACCTCGGCCCACAGCTTGGGGTCGATGCGCAGCAGGTACTGCTTGCGCGTCGCCACGTCAGCCTCCCGTCAACCTCGAGGTGGACGACGCCAAGGGGACAGGTCGACCGGGGCCGGCCTGCGCCGTCACTGGTACAGCGTCCCGGTGTTGACGACGGGCGTGACCTGGCTCTCGCCGCACAGCACCACCATGAGGTTGCTGACCATGGCGGCCTTGCGCTCCTCGTCGAACTCCACGACGTGCTTCTCCGTGAGGTCGGTGAGCGCCATCTCCACCATGCTCACCGCGCCGGTCACGATCTTGCGCCGCGCCGCGATCACGGCTTCGGCCTGCTGGCGGCGCAGCATGGCCTGGGCGATCTCCGGTGAGTAGGCCAGATGGCTCAGGCGGGCCTGCTCCACGGCCACGCCCGCCTGGGCGAGGCGCTCCGCCAGCTCGACGCGGAGCGCCTCGGAGACGTCGTCCACGTTGCCGCGCAGCGTGATCTCGTCCTCGGTGTCCTCGGCCGTCTCGCCGGAGTCGTAGGGATAGGCGCTGGCCAGGTGGCGTACGGCCGTCTCGCTCTGCATGGCCACGTAGCTCTCGAAGTCGTCGACGTCGAACACGGCCTGGGCGGTGTCCTCCACGCGCCAGACGACGACGGCCGCGATGTCCACCGGGTTGCCGCGCTTGTCGTTCACCTTGAGCCGCTCGCCGTTCAGCGTGCGGGCGCGCAGCGACACCTTGTAGCGCTTCAGCCGTGAGCTCTGCTGCTGGCCCTCGCCGCCGTCCTTCTTGCCCCACGGCCACTGCGTGGACGATGAAGAGCTCCGGGTGCCGCTGGGCGTGTTGGCGTAGAAGGGGTTGCCCCAGCAGAAGCCCTCTTTGCGCACCGTTCCCTTGTAGTTGCCGAACAGGATGAGCACGCGGGCCTCGTTGGGTTGCAGGGTGTAGAAGCCGGGCGAGGCCAGGATGGCGAGGCCGACCAGGACGCAGCCGATGACGAACAGCGACCAGACGGGGTCCGTGCCGTTGTCCGCTGTCTTCGTGCCGTTGACGAAGGACAGCGTGATGAGCACCGGCCCCGCGATGTACAGGGCGATCGTGATCGGCAGCATCAGCCAGCCGTTCACGGGAGTGGCCAGACGTTCCTTGCTCATGACTCCCACCTCCGGGGCGGCCGCCGGCGAGCCCCCGCTCGCCAGTTTGGGCGCGGCCGCGTGTGTGCGATACCGAAGTGATATCACATAGGTATCGCCTTGGCAAGGCCGCGCCTGTCGTGGCTAGGTCGTCGGCCCTCGTCTCCGCAGTGACCTCCCAGCGCGGGCACAGGCCGTTCAAAGCCGCGTGCTGTTGGATGGTCACGGAAGACCGGAAGGCCACGGCACACGGAGGTGCTACCGACAGCAGAGCGTGAGCGGCGCGGCTCTGCGCGCGCCGCGGGCCCGAGCCGCTGCAGGCGTGTGGCCCAGTCCTCGCGGGCGCGTCACAGGCGACTCGCGCCCGCCGCCTAGACGGCGGCCCCCTCCGTCCTCACCTCGTCCTTCCGAGGGGGCCGCCGCCGTCCATCTTCCTTCTCTCACGCGGTCGTCGGTCCACCGGCTCGCTCGTCCGCTTGCGCGTCCGTGCTGCGGCGCGATCGCCTGCGGCGTCGCGCCTCCGAGCCGATCTCACGGCATGATCGCCTCGATACGCGCCGCCGCGCCGCGGTGTGGGCGATAGAATCGCCTGCGTGAGTCCAGTCGCCCCAGTCCCAGCGCCCCGCTACCGTTTCGTCGCGCTGGGCGTCGTGTGGTGCGCCTACCTGGTCGTCTTCCTGTCGCGGCTGTGCGTGGGGCCGCTGTCGCCGTTCCTCAAGGAGTCGTTCGACCTGAGCAACGCCCAGATCGGCGGCCTCACCAGCGCCACCGCCCTGGCGTACATGCCCACCCTGATCCTCGCCGGCTGGCTGGCCGACCGCATCGGGGTGCGCCGCGCGCTCATCATCGGGACGCTCATCACCGGGCGTCAGCGTCGGCGCCGTGGCGCTGGCCCCGACCTACGGCGTGATGCTGCTGCTGCTCGGCTGCTCGGGTTTCGGCTGCGGCTTCATCTACCCGACGGCGGTGAAGGCGATCATGCTCTGGTTCCCGCAGAGGGAGCGAGCCACCGCCCTGGGCGTGAACCAGTCGGCGGTGAACGTCAGCGGCATGCTCGGCGCCGCCATCATGCCGGCCCTGGCGCTGAGCCTGGGCTGGCAGTCCGGGTTCGTGCTGGCGTCGATCATGGCCTTCGCCATCTGCGGCGTGGCCGTGGCGTTCTACCGCGAGCCGCGGCCCGGCGAATCTGCCGCCGAGCGCGAGGCCGCGGCGAAGGGCCTTGCAGGCGCCCAGCACGTGCAGCTCGCGGCGTCGCCGGCGGGCATCACCGAGCCCGAGCAGGGCCTGCCGCTCGTGACCGGCGACGAGCGGCTGGACCGCGCCGCCGTGAGCCCGGGCTTCCTGACCGTGGTGCGCTCGCGCGACATCCTGCTGCTGGGCTTCGCCGCGCATGTTCCTGTGCATGATCGAATTCTCGGCCCTGGCGCACCTGGTGCTGTTCCTCAAGGTCGACTGGGCCTACACGGCCGTGGCCGCCGGCGGGCTGCTGGCGCTTCTGCCAGGCGGCCGGCGCCGTCGGCAAGCCGCTCAGCGGCCTGATCAGCGACCGCCTGCTGGGCGGGCGGCGGCGGCCGGGCCTCATCGCGCTCGCCGGCCTGGCCGGCGTGGCCTGCGTCATCCTTGCGCTCATCCAGCCCGGGCCAGACCTGGGCGCTGTGGCTGGCGCTGGCGCTGCTGGGCGTCGGGGCGGTGGGGTGGGGCGGCCTGTTCGGCACCCTGGCCGGCGAGACCGCCGGCCCGGCCGCCGCGGGGGCCGCCGCCGGCGTCACCGCCGCCATCGACAACGTCGGCATCTTCATCGGCCCGCCGCTCTTCGGCTGGATCGTCGACCGCACCGGCTCGTACTCGGCGGCCTGGTGGACGATGCTCGGCGCGGCCCTGCTCGCGGCCATGCTGCTGGCGCTGGTCCGCGAGCCCCGCCGCGCCGGTGCGGAAGCGACGCGGAGGCGGCCTCGTCGTCGCCTGACGACGGTCTGCGTCGCGGGCCGCCCGCCTGACTGAGGGCCCTCGGCGCGCTGTGCCGAGGCGCGGACCGTACGCGGAAGGGGCGCCTTTTCCGGCGCCCCTTCACATGGCTCCCTTCCCCCTGGGAAGGGGATGGGTCTTGTCCGTCCCGTCTGCCCCCTGGGGGGTCTTTCAGGCCATCACGGCCGTGACGTCGACCAGGTGCTTCTTGAGCCCCAGGGTCTTCTCGTCCAGGCCGACCGCGCGGCCCACGAGCTGGCTGAGGAAGATCACCGGGACAGACTGCCAGTCGCCGCGCTTGCGCGCGATCTCGGTCTGGCGGCCGTCCAGGTTCACCTGACAGAGCGGGCAGGCCACGGCGATGGCCTCGGCGCCGCGCGCCCTGGCATCGCCGATGATGCGCGCCACGAGGTCGTCCACGATGCTCTGCTCGGTGAGCGCCAGCGAGGCGCCGCAGCAGTCGGTCTTGAAGCCCCACTCGACGGGCGTGCAGCCCAGGGCCGCGACGACCGCGTCCATGTGCGTGGGGTACTCGGGGTCCTCGGCCAGCGTGACCTTGGGCGGCCGCGTGAGCAGGCAGCCGTAGTAGCAGGCCACCTTGAGGCCGGCGAAGGGGCGCGTGACCCTGGCCTCGAGCTCCTCGAGGCCGACGGCGTCGTGATACACGTCCACGAGGTTCTGCACGGCGACGCCGCCGCTGTAGGCGCGCCCGACCACGGCGCGCACGTCGTCGGCCACCTGCGCGTCCTCGCTCACCTCGTGCCCGCCGGTCTTGAAGCGGCTGTAGCACGCGGCGCAGGGCACGGCCACCGCGTCCAGCTTCATGTCCTGCTCGACCTTGACCAGCTCGTTCACGGGTAGGGCCGTGGAGAGCAGGCGGTTGATGGAGTGCGCCGCGGTGTTGCCGCAGCACTCCCAGCCGGGGATCTCGAGCAGCGTCAGGTCGAGCGCGCGCGCCGTGGCGCGGAAGCTCGCGTCGAACTCGCCGGAGGTGCCGTGCAGCGAGCAGCCGGGGTAGTAGGCGAGGGTCTTGCTCATGACGCGCCTCCCTGATCGGCGGCCTCGCTCGTCTCACGGTTCAGGCGGGCATTGGTGATGCTCTCGGCGGTCTGCACCATGCGCTTCATGGCCACGGTGTCGCCCCTCTTGAGGGTGGGGTTGACCTTGCCCTTGAGCACCATCTTGGGGCCGAGCGAGAGCCACTCGAAGGCGCTCTTGGGCCGCCTGAGCACGTCGAGCGTGATGAGCTCGACCTCCCACATGCGGCCCCAGCGCACGAACGAGTCGTAGTTGAGCTTGAGCATCGCCGCCGAGGGAGCGTCCGGGTGGACCTTGCCCTCGGTCCGCGCCAGGATCTTGAGCTCGTCGATGATGGACGCGATGTCGATGCCCTGGGGGCAGCGCGTGGTGCAGGTCTCGCACCCCGTGCACAGCCAGATGAACTTGTCCTCGAGGACCATGTCCAGCTGGCCGAGCTGTACGGCGCGCATGATCTGTGACGGGTGCATGTCGGCGTAGGGCGCCACCGGGCAGCCGCTGGTGCAGCGCTTGCACTGGTAGCACTTGTAGGCGTTCTCGCCCGAGCCGGTCCTGACCCGGCGCTCGAGAGTGGCGCTGATGGTGGCCATCACGACCCCCTCACGCCACCGCGGGGCGCGGCAGCAGGCCGGCGGCCTCGACGATCTCCGGCACCGCCGGCTCCCATTCGATGGCCATGATGTGCACGCCGGCGACGCCCTCGATCTCGGCGAACTCCTTGATCATCTCGACGGCGATCTTCTTGCCCTCGGCCTGCGACGGGGCTCCCTTCTCGCAGGCGGCCATGCGGTCGACGATGTCCTGCGGCACGTCGATGCCGGGCACGAAGTTCTGCATGTAGCGCGCCCCGCCGACGCCCTTGAGCGGGGTGATGCCGGCGAGGATCTTGATCTCCTTGTGCAGGCCCAGGGAGCGGACCTCCTCCATCCACTGCTTGAACTTGGGGACGTTGAAGATGCACTGGGTCTGGACGAAGTCGGCGCCGGCCTCGATCTTCTTCCGCAGGCGCAGGGCCCGGAACTCGAACGGGTCGGCGAACGGGTTCTCGGCGCAGCCGATGAAGAGCCTCGGCTCGACGGGCATCTCCTCGCCGCACTGGAACTTCTTCTCGTCGCGCATGTCCTTGTACATCTTGATGAGGTTGATGCGAGTCGATGTCGTGGACGCCCTTGGCCTCGGTGTGGTTGCCGAAGCTCATGTGGTCGCCGGTGAGGCAGAGGATGTTCCTGATGCCCAGGGTGTAGGCGCCGAGGATGTCGGCCTGCATGGCCAGCCGGTTCCGGTCGCGGCAGGTCATCTGCATGATCGCCTCGAGGCCGTTCTGCTGCGCCGTGACGCCCGACGCCATGGAGCAGACGCGCACCACGGCGGTCTGGTTGTCGGTGATGTTGACGGCGTCGACGTAGCCCTTGAGGATCTTGGCCTTCTCCTCGATGACGCTGACGTCGGCGCTCTTCGGCGGACCGCACTCGCCGGTGACCGCGAACTTGCCCTCGCTCAGGACCTTCTCGAGGTTGCTGCCTGCCTTGAATCCATTGGTGGCGGTCATACCGGCTTCGCCTCCTCGCGCACCATCTTCCGCGGGCCGCCGGAGCTGCTCTTGCTCCAGTTCTTCGGCGGCCGGTTGACGTACATCAGCTCTTCGCGACCCTGGGCCTTGAGGCGCTCCCAGATGAGGTGCCAGGCGCAGTCGATGTCTTCCTTCTCCGGCGTCGTGACCTCGCACTTGCCGTCGTGCGACCCGCCGCAGGGGCCGTTCATGAGGCTCTTGCTGCAACGCACGACGGGGCAGATGCCGGCCGGTCTCGCCGATCACGCACTCACCGCACGCGCCGCAACGCTCGAGCCACACGGCGTGCTCCTGCGGCATGCCGAGCATGTTGGTGTTCACCGCCGGCACGACGACCTTCGGCTCGAACTTCTCGGCCATGCTCTGGATACCGATGCCGCAGGCCATGCTGAGCACGACGTCCGCGCTCCCGACCTTCTCGGCGATCATGTCCAGGTACTCCCACTCGCACTGCCGGATGGCGGCGGTGTGCTCGATCTCGACCTCGCGGCCGTCCTGCTCCGCCTTGATGCGCAGCTCGCTGGCCAGGATCTCGGCTTCCTTCTCGCCGCCCGTGAGGCAGACCGCGACGCACGTGTCGCAGCCGGCCACGAGGACCTTCTTCTTGTCCTCGACGAGGGAGAGGATCTCCTCAAAAGGCTTACGTTCGGCGGTGATCATTGGGCGGTCCCTTCCTCTGCAGGCATCGCGGTTGCTCCCAGTGCTTCGCGGGCGGCGGCGTGCGGGTCGACCCCGGCACGCTTCACAGGATTCGGTCCGAGTCGCTTGATGCGCTCGGTGAACTCGGTGGCGACCTCGGCGAACTTGGCGCCCATGGCCGACGACATGTTGTACATCTCCACGCGCTCAGGCTCCATGCCGACCTCGGCGAGCAGCTCCTTGACGTGGTTCACGCGCTTGCGCGCCCACAGGTTGCCTTTGAGGTAGTGGCACTCGCCCTCGAGACAGCCGGCGGCATAGACGCCGTCCGCGCCGGCCTCGATGGCCTTGAGCAGGTGGATCACTTCGAGCTTGCCCGTGCAGGGCAGCTTGATCATGCGGATGTGGTGGGGTACTGCAGGCGCATGCTGCCCGCCAGGTCGGCGGCCGCGTAGGCGCAGTAGTGACAGGCGAACACGATGATCTCGGGCTCGAAGTTCGGGTCGATGGGCTTCGCCGGGGCCTCGGCCCCGGCGACCGCTTCGCCGGCCTCGGCCGCCTGTGCTTCAGGGGCCTTCACGTCGGCGTCCGCCATGTCAGCTCACCTCCATGAAGAGCGCCTCTTCCTTGGCGAAGATCTGCGCGTCGGTGTAGTGGTGCAGGGTGATGGCCTTCACCGGGCACTCGCTGACGCACACCCCGCAGCCCTGGCAGGCGGCCGCCTCGATGTGGGCCTTCTTGGCCTCGGGATCGATGGTGGGCACTTCGTAGGGGCAGACGCGCACGCAGGTGAGACAGGCGGCGCACTTGTCCTGGTCGACCTCGGCCACCACGCCGCCCGCCTTCAGGACGGGCTTGGCGAGCACCGCCGCGGCCCGTCCGGCGGCGGCGTAGGCCTGGCTGATGGTCTCCTCGATGCTCTTGGGGTAGTGGGCCGCGCCGCACAGGAAGATGCCCTCGCTGGCGAAGTCCACAGGACGCAGCTTGACGTGCGCCTCCAGGTAGAAGCCTTCGGACGTGAGCGGCACCTTGAGCAGCTTGCTGAGCTCGCTGTTGCCCTCGGCCGGGATGGCCGGGGTGGCGAGCACCAGCAGGTCGAGCGGCAGGTCGATGTCACGGCCCAGGTACGGGTCGCGGTAGGCGACCGCCACGTTGCCGTTGGCGCTCACCTCCGGCAGCGTGTCGTTGTCGTAGCGCGTGAAGATGACGCCCAGCTCGCGCGCCTTCGTGTAGTACTCCTCGAGGAGGCCGAAGGTGCGGACCTCCTTGAACCACACGTAGACCTTGCGGCTCGGGTCCTGCTCCTTGAGCTTGATGGCGTTCTTGATGCTCTGCTGGCAGCAGGTGCGCGAGCAGTAGGGGTGCGTCTCGTCCAGCGAGCCGGCGCAGAGGATGAAGCCCGCCGACTTGACGTCGGCCAGGGCGGGGTCGTCGTCCTTGAGCATGCGCTCCAGGTCGAGCCCGCTCACGACCTTCTGGCTGCCGCCCAGGCCGTAGAGCTCCGGGCGGTCCTCGCGCGACCCCGTGGCCACGATGACGACGCCGTGGTCGATCGCGGTGCGCTTACCGTCCTTCTCGGCGATGGTGCTGGAGAAGTTGCCGATGAAGCCGTGGAAGTCGGCGAGCTCGGCCTCGAGGTGGATGCGCACGTTGGGGTTGTCGATGAGCTTCTGCTCGAGCCCCGCGACCAGCGCGGCGGGGTCGTTGCCCTTGATGGTCGTGCCGAGCTCGTGGGCCAGGCCGCCGAGCTTGGTGCTGCGCTCGATGAGGTGGGTCTCATGACCCATGTCCCCGAGCGCGTTGGCGGCCGTCATGCCGGCGACGCCGCCGCCCACGACCACGGCCGCGTGGGTGAGCGGCACGTCGATCTTGAAGAGCGGCTCCAGCAGGCGGGCGCGGGCGACCGACATGCGGATCAGGTCCTTGGCCTTGTCGGTCGCCTTCTCGGGCTCCTTGTTGTGCACCCAGCTCGCCTGGTCGCGGATGTTGGCCATCTCGAACAGGAACGGGTTGAGCCCAGCCTCGCGCAGGGTGTCCTGGAAGATGGGCTCGTGGGTGCGCGGCGTGCAGCTGGCGACGACCACGCGGTTGAGCTGGTGCTCCTCGATCTTCTCGCGGATGAGCGAGAGGCTGTCCGAGGAGCACGTGTACATGGTGTCGGTGGCGTAGGCCACGCCGGGCAGCGTCATGGCGTACTCGGCGGCGCCCTCCACGTCGATGACGCCGGCGATGTTGCTGCCGCAGTGACAGACGAAGACGCCGACGCGCGGCTCCTCGCCGGTGACGTCGCGCTCGGCCGGGTACTCCTTGTCGACGGTGAGCGTGCCGCGGGAGTCGGCCAGGCCGGTCATGACCTGGGCCGCGGCGGCCGAGGCCTGGGCCACCGAGTCGGGGATGTCCTTGGGCTCGCCGAACGGGCCGACGACGAAGACGCCCTTGCGGCTCGTCTCCAGCGGCTCGAACTCGTTGAGCTCGCAGAAGCCGTGACGGTTGAGGGCGATGCCCAGGTGGCCGGCCGCCTCCTGCGCCTTGCGCGCGGGCTCCAGGCCGACCGACAGCACCACCATGTCGTAGCGCGTCTCGTGCAGCTCGCCCTGCTCGTCCTCCCAGCTGATCAGCAGGTCGCCCGTCAGCGGGTCCTCCTTGATGTACGAAGGCCGCGAGCGGACGAAGCCGACGCCGCGGTCGATGGCGCGCTGGTAGAAGGCGTCGAAGCCCTTACCCTGGGCGCGCTCGTCCATCAGGAAGATCGTGGGCTCGCAGTCCGGCACGTGGTCGATGGTGAGCATCGCCTGCTTGTTGGCGTACATGCAGCAGACGCTGGAGCAGTACTCGTGCTCCTGGTCGCGCGAGCCCACACACTGGATGAAGGCGATGTTCTTGGGGTGCGCGTCATCGGACGGCCGCTTGACCTCGCCGATGGTGGGGCCGCTGGCGCTGAGCATGCGCTCGTACTCCAGTGCGGACAGCACGTTGGGATACCGGCGGTAGCCGTACTCGCTCTTCTCGCCGGGGTCGTACGCGTCGAAGCCGGTGGCCAGCACGACGGCGCCGACCTCCACGTCGAACTCGCGGTCGCGCTCGCCGTGCAGCAGGGCGCCGGGGCCGCAGGCCCTCACGCACTCCATGCACTCGGAGCAGATGGCGCAGTTGAGGCAGCGCTTGGCCTCGGCGACCGCCTGCTCCTCGTCGAAGCCGGTATTGACCTCGTCGAAGGTGGCGCGCCGCGCGGCGCCGGGGAGGTGCGGCATGGGCAGACGCGCCATGACCTCGGTCTTGCGCAGGACCTCGTCGTCGGGCTTGGCCTCGTCCATCGACTCGTCCTCGATGGGGAGGAGGTCCTCGCCGCGCAGGAAGTTGTGGATGCTGCGCGCCGCGCGGCGGCCCGCGGCGACGGCCTCGATGGCCGTCCACGGGGCGCTGGCCGCGGCGTCGCCGCCGGCGAACACGCCGGCCTTGCCGGTGCCGAGCGTGGCCTTGTCGGTGAGGATCTGGCCCTTCTCGACCTTGATGCCCTCGCAGCCCTGGGCGAAGTCGTCGACCATGCTCTGGCCGATGGCGAAGATGACGGTGTCGCAGTCCAGCTCGTGTTCGGTGCCGTCGATGGCGATCGGCGGGCGCCAGCCGCGCGCGTCCGGGTCGCCGAGCGAGCAGGCGAGGAACTCGACCTTGTTGGCGCGGCCGTCGGCGTCGGTCTTGATGGCGCTCGGCATGCACGAGCAGTTGAAGGCGATCTGCTCGTCCAGGCCCTCGGTGAGCTCGTCGTCCGAGGCCGGGACGCTCTGGTCGTCCTCGATGCAGTTGATGGTGACCTTCTCCGCGCCCAGGCGCAGGGCCGTGCGGCCGGCGTCGAAGGCCACGTCGCCGCCGCCGATGACGACGACGTTCTTGCCCATGTCGACCGGCTCGCCCAGGGTGGCGGCCTTGAGGAGGCTCACGGCGTCGAGCACGCCCTTGGCGTCCGCGCCGGGGATGGGCAGCGTGCGGCCGCCCTGCAGGCCCACGGCCAGGTAGACGGCCTTGTAGCCGTCGGCCAGCAGGCCGTCGACGGTGAAGTCCGTGCCGGCGGCCTTGCCGCACTCCAGCTCGACGCCGAGCGCGAGGACGCGGTCGATGTCCTGCTGCAGCGCGGCCTTGGGCAGGCGGTACTCGGGGATGCCGAAGCGCAGCATGCCGCCGGGCTCGGGCTTTGCCTCGAGGACCTTGGTCTGATAGCCGAGCAGCGCCAGGTCGCGGGCGGCGGTGAGGCCGCTGGGGCCGGCGCCGACGATGGCGACCTTCTCGTCGTACTTGACCTCGGCCTTCTCCGGCAGCGGCACGTTCGCGAAGGCGTAGTCGGTCACGAAGCGCTTGAGGCCGGCGATGGCGATCGGCTCTTCTACTTCACCGCGCGTGCAGTCCGTCTCGCACTTGTGCGTGCAGACGCGGCCGCAGACGGCGGCGAAGGGGTTGGGCTCGCTGGCGACGGTGTATGCCTCGGCGAAGCGGCCGTCGGCGATGAGGGCGACATAGCCCTGGGCGCTGGTGTGCACGGCGCAGGCGCGCTTGCACGGGGAGTGGCCCTTCTTCGTCACCGCGTAGGTGTTGGGGATGGCCTGCGGGTACAGCTTGTAGATGGCCTTGCGCTCGCCCAGACCTTCGTTGTAGGCGTCGGCGACCTTCACGGGGCAGACCGGGGACGCACTCGCCGCAGCTCGTGCAGAGGTCCGGGTCGACGAAGCGGGCGTGGTGGTACACCTTGGCCTTGAAGTCGCCGGGCTCGCCCTCCAGGCCCGTCAGCTCCGAGTTGGTGACGATCTCGATGTTGAGGTGGCGGCCGGCTTCGACGAGCTTGGGCGCCAGCGTGCACATCGAGCAGTCGTTGGTGGGGAAGGTCTTGTCGAGCTGCGCCATGTGGCCGCCTAGGGCCGGCGCCTTCTCGACGAGGTAGACCTTGTACCCCCCTTCGGCCAGATCGAGTGAACACTGCATGCCCGCGACGCCGCCGCCGAGCACAAGGGCAGCGCCGATGGACTTGGGTGGGGTACCCGACATACGCACTCCTTCAACGGTACAGCGGCAGGCCCAACAACAGCGGGGAGACCACAGACTCCACGTCCCACTTGGGTACAGGCGCAAGTATAGCGGGAGCTGAGCTAGGGCGTCCAACGGGGAGGCGGCGCCGCGCGCGAGGTCGCGTGCCGGCGACGCGCGCGGCCGCAGCGGGCGCGGCGCCGGAGGTCTGACGCGCGCGCGGGCTGGACCGAGCGGCCAAGGCGGCGCCGCGCGCGCGCTCCGCTTTGGCGCGACCAGGCCGCCCGTCGCGCCCGCCTCGTCTGGTAGTCTTTCGCCGCACCCCGTTCTTCATTGTCAGCGTACGCCGAAGGGTGGTCGATAGCATGGGTGTGAAGGAGCAGTATCGCGACTACGTCATGACCGGGTTCGTGAAGCGCGTCGAGCCGGTCGTCGTGGATCACGGGGAGGGCGCCACCCTCTGGGACGAGGACGGCACGGAGTACATCGACAGCTTCGCCGGCATCTCCGTGACCAACGCGGGGCACGGCAACCGCAAGATCATCGACGGCCGCCAAGGCGCAGGCCGACAAGCTGGTGCACGCCTGCACCTACGCCTACCACGTGGCGCCCGCGGCCGAGTTCGCGCAGCGCCTCGCCGAGGTCACGCCCGGCGACCTGCAGAAGAGCTTCTTCTGCAACTCCGGCGCCGAGGCCAACGAGGGCGCCATGCGGCTCGCCAAGCGCCACACCGGCGGCATGGAGTTCGTCGCCCTGGAGAGCAGCTTCCACGGCCGCACCTACGCCACGCTCAGCATCACCGGCAACTCCGGCCGCAAGAAGGGCGGCAGCCCCTACATGCCGGGTGTGGGCTTCGCCCCCACGCCGTACTGCTATCGCTGCCCGCTCGGCTTCGACGATCCCGAGACGTGCGGCCTCGCCTGCGCCGAACGCGTGCGCGAGATCGTCCGCCTGCACCTCTCCGGCGCGGCCTGCGCCTTCGTCGCCGAGCCGCGTCATGGGCGAAGGCGGCATCATCGTGCCGCCCGACGACTACTTCAAGGCCGTCAAGAAGATCCTCGACGACGAGGGCATGCTGTTCATCGCCGACGAGGTGCAGAGCGGCTTCTCGCGCACCGGCAAGCTGTTCGCCATCGAGCACTACGGCGTCACGCCGGACATCATGACGTTCGCCAAGGGCATCGCCGACGGCTGGCCGCTGGGCGCCTTCATCGCGCCGGCTGCGATCGCCGACAGCTTCCAGGTGGGCGACCACCTCTCCACCTTCGGCGGCAACCCGGTGTGCTGCGCCGCCGCCATCGCCAACCTCGACTTCCACCTCGCCGAGGACCTGCCCGGGCAGGCCGCGCGCAAGGGCGCCGCGGTGCAGGCGGCGCTCAAGGAGATCCAGAAGACGCAGCCGCTCATCGGCGACGTGCGCGGCAAGGGCCTCATGATCGGCGTGGAGCTCATCGCCGACCCGGCCACGAAGGCCTACGGCACCGAGGCCGCCGGCTTCGTGCGCCAGTACTGTCTCGAGCACAACGTGCTCATCGGCGTGGGCGGCAACTTCGGCAACGTGCTGCGCCTGCAGCCGCCGCTGGTCATCACCGAGCGGCAGCTCGAGACCGTGGTGCGCACCGTCGCCGACGGCCTCACGGCGTACGCCAGGGAGAAGGCGGCCGCGCCGGCCTGACGCGGGCGGCGGCGGACGTCAAGAGGGGCGGCGGGCCCGGCAGGGCCCGCCGCCCCTCTTCTTCGTACGTCCGCGGCAGGACTCGGAAGCGGGAGTGCGAAACAGGCTGGCGTGGACGCGCGGTCACGGCGCGCTCCGCCGTCGCAGGGAGGGACGCATGGACGACTTCGATGATCAGCAGCCTGAGGAGCGCCACCCGGCGCCGCGAAGACGGGTCACCCAGTCGCCGGCCGCGGCCGCGGCGCGCGCCAATCTGGGCACGCTCATCCTCGCGCTCGTCGTCGTGGTCGCCGCGCTGATCTTCATCCTGCAGAACCGGCAGCGGGTGTCCGTCTCGTTCCTGTCCGTGGACGTCACCGCGCCGATCTGGGTGCTCGTCGTCGGCTTCTTCGTCCTCGGCGGGGTGATCGTGGGCGGTGTCATGTGGCTGCGCAGGAGCCGCCGCTGAGCCCGGCCGACGGCCGCGCGTTGCGGCCTCAGCGCAAGGGTAGGACGTCCTCGTGGCGAACCATCACGTGACGTCCGACAGGGGGTTCCCAATGAGCGAAGCGCGACCGCAGGTGCAGGTCGAGAAGCAGCCGAGGCAGGGGATGGGCAAGCTCATCGCACTCGCCGTGGTGGTCGTCCTGGTCCTCGTACTCATCTTCCAGAACACCACCAAGGTCCAGTACAAGTTCCTCTTCTTCGATTTCACGTGGCCGGCGTGGGCGATGCTCCTGGTCACGCTGATCATCGGCTTCCTTCTGGGGATGATCACGGTCGCCGTGCTGCGCCGGCGCCGCCGCAAGGCGCGGCGCGACGAGCGTGCGCTGAGGGCGACGTGGACGTGCCCGACATCCCGGGCGTCAGCCCGTCGTTCCAGACGTTCCTGAACGAGGCGCCGGACCACGCCGCGGCGTGGATGGAGGCGGCACGCAAGCTGGGTGAGGCGAGCGCGCTGGACGCGAAGACGAGCGCGCTCGCCTATCTCGCCGTGCTCGCCGCTCTGCGCATGGAGAGCGGCGTGCCGTTCCACGCCGCCCAGGCCAGGCAGGCCGGCGCGACGAGGGACGAGGTCATCAGCGCCGTTCTCGTGGGCCTGCCGGCGGCCGGCAACCAGGTCGTCCAGGTCCTGCCGGCCGCGCTCGCCGCGTACGACGCGAGCTGAGGCGTCGCCTTCGCGGCGGCGTCACGCCACGGGCAGCGACGCCTCGTGCACGACGGGCGCACCCAGCTCCTCGAGCGAGAAGTTGAGGAAGATGCGGTGACCGTCGAAGTCCAGCACCCGCATGTCGTCGGCGCGCGCGAGCTCCTCGACGATGTCCCGGTAGCTGTACCCGTAGAGGTCCTTGCAGCGCTCGATCGGCACCTCGTAGGCGATGTACTTCGTGAGGCCCTTGCTCTCCAGCTTGGCGGCGAAGCGAGGGTCGTCCACCGAGGCGTAGGAGCTGAGGATCAGCAGCGGGCCGCCGCCGGAGAAGACGAGGACGGCTTTCATGGCGCTCACCTCCTCTCGCGTCGTGGCTCCACCTCGATGGTTCCCGGCTGATAGGCTGCAGAACCATGACGCAGGCAGCGCAGCGCGAGCATCTCCGCACCGTCGTCGGCATCCTGGACGACGCCTACGGCCGTCCCGTGCTGTCACCGCGCTACCCGCCCGTGGACGAGCTCGTCTACACGGTGCTCTCGCAGAACACCTCGGACGTGAACACCGACCGCACCTTCGCGGCGCTCAAGGCGCGCTTCCCCCGCGTGGTCGGCGGCGCGGGACGCCGCGGTCGACGACATCGAACGGGCCATCGCCATGGGCGGCCTGGCCCACACCAAGGCGCCGCGCATCAAGAGCATCCTCGCGGCCATCAGCGCACGGACGGGCGAGCCCGACCTGTCCGAGCTCGGCGCCATGACGGACGCGGAGGCCGAGGCCTATCTCACGAGCCTGCCGGGCGTCGGCCCCAAGACCGCCGCCTGCGTGCTGCTCTTCGCCCTGGAGCGCCCCGTGATGCCGGTGGACACGCACGTGCATCGCGTGGCCCGGCGACTGGGCATCCTGGACGAGCGCGTCACCGCCGAGCAGGCCCACCCGATCCTCACGGAGCTGGCGGGCCCGGATGCGGCGGACATCTACGCGACGCACGTGGACTTCGTGCGCCACGGCCGCCGCATCTGCCACGCCCGGCGGCCGGAGTGCGGCGTGTGCCCGCTGGCGCCGCTCTGTCCGTCCGCCGGCCTCGTCTGAGCAGCGCCCTGGACTGAGCGGCGTGCCGGCCGGCCGGCTCCAGCGCGCTCAGGCGGCCGCGCCGCTCCCGCCGTGCGGGTCGTCCGCGGCCGCCACCCGGGCGGCGCACACGTTCCCGGGGTCGGTCGCCGTGCCGAACCAGCGGTCCAGGAGCCCCGTGCGCCACACGAGCAGGCAGAGCTGGCTCCAGACTGCGGCGAAGCCGAAGATGGCGAGATACTGCCAGACGGGCAGGGCCGTGAGCTCGAAGAGGGTGCGGCCGATGGGCAGGGCCACTGCGCCGGCGACGAACGCCAGCATGGCGATGGCGACGCCGGCGATGCGGTGGTCGCCGCGGTACACGGCGCCCGCCGCCCAGTACTTCGTCGGCGGCACGGCCAGCACGATCAGCAGGATGCCGCAGAAGGCGGCGAACAACGTGAGCGCCGTCTGCGCCTTGTCGTAGGCGAAATCGATGAGCTGCGCGTCGCCGGCGGCCGGATGGGCCGCCAGGTAGCTGGTCTTGGCGGGGACGGCGTAGACGAGCCAGACGCACACCGACATGACCAGCTGCAGGATGGTCGTGGGCACCACGAAGCGAGCGAGCAGCTTGAACAGCCCCACCTTGGGCGTAGGTCCGGGCTTGGCCCACAGGGCGAAGGCGGCGGCCGGCACGCCGGCGGTGACGAACGAGATGAGCGACGCCTGGCGCGGCGCGAAGGGGAAGCCGCCCAGTGCGGTGATGGCGGCGATGATCGACGCCTTGTAGAAGATGCGCACCATGAAGATGCGCAGGATGTCGTTCATGCCGTTGATGATGCGCTGACCCTCGCGGAAGGCGAAGGGCAGCGGCGCGAAGGTGTCGTTGAGCAGGATCAGGTCGGAGACGCCCCGCGCCGCCTGGCTGCCGCCCTGCATGGCGACGGCCACGTTGGCCTGCTTCAGGGCGATGACGTCGTTGACGCCGTCGCCGATCATGGCGGCGTAGCGGCCGCGGTCGCGCAGGGCGAGGACCAGGTCCTCCTTCTGCTCGGGCGTGACGCGGCCGAAGATGCTCGCCCGTTCGGCCGCGTCGGCGAACTCGTCGGGCGACATGTCCTCGAGCTCGGCGCCGGAGACTGCGACGAGCTCCGCCGCCGCGCGTTCCTCGGCGACGGGGGAGGCCGGCTCCGCCGGCCCGTCGCCCGTCGCCTCGCCCTCCGACTCGAGCACGACCTCGCAGTAGGCGTCCACGCCCTCGCGCAGGTGCAGCGTGTGGACGCCCGCCTGCGTCGCCAGTGCGCTCACGGTCTTGGCGTTGTCGCCGGAGATGATCTTGACCTCGATGCCGGCCTCGGCGAACTCGTCCAGGGTGCGGCGCACGCCGGGCCGCAGCTCGTCGCTGAAGCAGACGAGCGCGAGCGGCTCCAGGCCGGGGGGCAGCTCGGGCGGCCGGTCCTGCTCGCTGAAGGCGAGAGGCTCCGGCCGCCCCGCGAAGAGCACGACGCGCAGCCCCTGGGCGGCCCACTCCGCGCCCTTGGCGCGCCAGTCCGGCAGGTCCGGCGCGCCGGCCCCGCCGCCCGCCGCCAGGGCGGGCTCGAGCATCTCCGGCGCGCCCAGCACGTACGTGCCCTGCGCGCCGTCCGCGTCGAAGGCGAGGCCGCTCCACTTGCGCTCCGACGAGAAGAACGCCTCGTGGGCGGGCTCCAGGCGCTGCGCCGGCAGCGCTTCCCGCAGCGCCTCGATCGTGCGGTTCGCGTCGGTGGTGCTGGCGGCGAAGGCGCCGAGCAGCTCCTCCGCGCGGCGCTGCTCGGCGCCCAGCGCCAGCACGTGCTCGGTCTTCACCACGCCGGAGGTGAGCGTCCCCGTCTTGTCCGTGCACAGCACGTCGACGTTGGACAGGGACTCGACGGCGTTCGCCTGCTGCACCAGCATGTCGTGCCCCAGCAGGCGCACCGTGCCGAGGGCGTAGGCCAGGGCGATGGACAGCACGAGACCGTTGGGGATGAGCGCCAGGATCACGGTGGACATGCGCACGCTCTCCACGAAGGGCACGTCCACGACCGTGTTGCGCACCCACACGAGGATCTCGAAGATGACGACGACGACCAGCAGCACGCGGACGATCTGGTTGACCTGGCGCTGCAGCGGGGTGAGCTCACGCTTGAAGCCCTTGGCTTTGGCCGTGAGCTTGTTGGCGAAGCTCTCCAGACCCACCTTCTGGGCCTCGTAGTAGCCGCCGCCCGTCACGCAGAAGCTGCCCGAGAGCAGGCCGTCGCCGGGCGTCTTGGCGACCAGGTCCGACTCGCCGGTGAGCAGCGACTCGTCCACCTCCATGCGGCCCTCGCCGACCATGGGGCCGTCCACGACCACCTGGTCACCGGGGTGCAGCAGGAGCACGTCGCCGACGACGATCTGCGACGGGTCGATGCTCTGCACGGCGCCGTCTCTCACGACGCTCGCCTTGGGGCGCGTGAGGATGCTGATGCGGTCGATCACGCGCTTGGCGCGCAGCTCCTGGACCAGGCTGACGATCGTGTTGGCGAAGATGACGAAGCTGACGACGAAGGCGTCCAGCGGCTTGCCCAGCACGAGCAGCACGATGCCGAGCACGTAGAAGAGGTTGTTGATGAAGTTGAAGACGTTGTCGCGGACGATGCGGCCGTAGGTGCGGCCGGTGCTGATCTCGACGTCGTTGCCCTGGCCGGCGGCGCGGCGTCGCGCGGCCTCCTCGTCGGTGAGGCCGGGGAGCGGGGGGCTGGTCTGGGCGGTACTCACGCGGGCGACCGTATCAGGGCGGCGCCGCGACGGCCAACGGAGGGCGGAGCGGGGGAGCCGCCTGCTGTGACGAAGCCATGTGCGGACGGTATCAAAAAGCACGGTCTCGACGCGCCATTCACTACCTGCTGGCCGCGTCTGCCATCAATCGCGCTGAGGCAACCCTCGCTGTCGAGGGCCCGGGCTGGGCTGTCTGAGGTGCGGTCCTAGCCGGCAAGATGCTCTCGGGCGGAAGCCGACGCTGCCACAAGGCAACAGCCGGCGCGACCTGGACCCCCGGCTTGCGGGCAAGGTCGTCCTTCAGGGCCACCTGGAACCACGCGAGCTGATCCGCAGGGTTGGCCGTCAGCGGCCCATGCCACGCCAGCGTTCTTTAGAGTCCGCTGGATGCGCGGGTCCGTCGAGCAAGCCAACGGCGTCGGGGGTCGAGCGTCGCCCCGGTGGGTAGGGGACCCCCCAGTGAGGGGGTGTGGCTGATGCGTCAGCTCGCACTGTTGGTGGTCTGTCTGAGCGCACTCGCCACGGTAGCCATCGCTGGTTGCTCGACCTCTGACAGCTCGAACAGCGACGGCGGCATGATGGGCAATGGCGGCTCGAGCACCATGCCTGGCGGTGGGTCGAGTGCAGGCCCGGGCGGCGGCATGATGGGCGGGAGCGGCTCGGGCACGAACGGCTACTCCTCGGTCGGTGAGCGCATCTATCTCTCCGGCGTGGGGGCCGACGGTCAGGACATCTCTCGCACCGCCCCAGCGGTGTCCCGGGGCTCGCTCATGATGGGCGGCGGCGGATGCGGGTCTTGTCACGGAGCCGATGGACGGGGCGGAACGATCAAGATGATGACAGGGAGCGCCGTCAAGGCGCCGGACATCACCTACGACGCACTCATCAAGCAAGGCTTCACGGACGCGACCATCGGCCGGGCGATCCGTGACGGGCTGGACGAAAGCGGCAAGTCCTTGGCGGATGCCATGCCCCGCTGGCAGATGAGCGACGCCGACGTGGATGCGGTGATCGCCTACCTGAAGCAGCTGTCAGCGCGCTGAGGGCTCGGCGAGGCGCGGCCCCGACCCGGGGCATGCCCGCGTACCGCGTCGCCACGTCTGAGGGTGACAAGTCCGGGTGGCGCGCTCTGGCACCGCAGTTGGTCCTGATCGCGTTCCTCGTTCTGTTCAACGTCTACAGTTCTCGCAGCCGATGGCGCACTGAGCCTAGGTATCGTGCGGCGGCGGGCCGGTCGAGACGAGTCCTGCCGCCCCCCTCTTGGCTCTCATGGGAGTGTGCTCCCGGCGACCCCCCAATGTGTCGCCGCTATGTAGCAGCCATGGAGATGCGATGAAGGTCTCGCAGCTGTGTTGACCCGTCCTCAGACGCGATGGTACGGTGAATATGCGTATTGTGGATTGGTTTAGTCAACTTAACTCCAACGGAGGCGGCTTCCAATGAAGTACCACGACACGATCCTCGAGGCCGTGGGCCACACGCCTCTCGTCAGACTCAACAAGGTCGTCGACGGGCTTCCCGTGACGCTCCTCGGGAAGCCGAAGCGCTCAACCCGGGCGGAAGCATCAAGGATCGCATCGGTCTGGCCATGATCGAGGACGCCGAGCGCGAGGGAAGCCTTCGGCCGGGTGGCACTATCATCGAAGCGACGGCCGGCAACACGGGCGTGGGACTCGCACTTGCAGCCGCGGTCAAGGGATACAGCTGCATCTTCGTGCTGCCGGACAAGATGAGCGAGGAGAAGCTCACGCTGCTCCAGGCGTATGGCGCCGAGATCGTGCTCACTCCCACGTCCGTGGCTCCGGACTCTCCACAGAGCTACAACGGTGTGGCTGACCGCCTTGCCAGAGAGATCCCCGGCTCATTCCGCCCAGGTCAGTTCAAGAACCAGCGCAATCCGGAAACCCACTACATGACCACAGGCCCCGAGATCTGGCGCGACACGGAAGGTCGCATCGACGTCCTGGTGGCGGGTGTGGGGACGGGCGGGACGATCTCAGGGGTGGGCCGCTACCTCAAGGAGCGCAACCCGGATGTACGTGTAGTGTGCGCCGACCCCGAAGGCTCGATCCTGTCAGGCGACAGCCCGAGACCCTACCTTGTCGAGGGCATCGGAGAGGACTACGTACCGGCCACGTTCGATCGGCAGGTCGTGGATGAGTTCGTGCGCGTGAGTGATGCCGAATCCTTTGCGGCCGCGAGACGTCTTGCACGTGAGGAGGGCCTCCTCGTCGGAGGCTCCGCGGGAACGGCCGTCGCGGCAGCCCTCAGGTACGCCCAACGACTCAGCACCGGCGCCGTAGTGGTTGTGATGCTGCCCGACACCGGCCGCAACTACCTGAGCAAGTTCTACTCGGACGAGTGGATGGCATCGCGAGGGCTAGCGGAAGGGACTAGGAGGCGTGTCGTCGTCGGCGACGTGCTCGAAGCCAAGCGTCGGACTGACGCCCTCATCGCCGTCAGCTCACGGGCATCCATGGCCGACGCCATCTGCACACTCGGACTCCACGACATCTCGCAGCTTCCGGTGATCGATGGCGATGACGTAGTGGGCAGCATCAATGAGGTCTCCGTCGCAAAGGCCCTTTACGACGGTATCGATGCCGCCTGCGCGACGGTCGCCGAGGTCATGGGGACCCCGCCGCCTCAGCTTGACGAGTCCACTGACACCTCGGAAGCCTACAGGCTTCTCCTTGCCGGCCACAGTGGCGTACTCGTTGCCCGGAGCGGTGTCGCCGTC
The DNA here is from genome assembly GCA_963707335.1 of uncultured Thermoleophilia bacterium. GTDB lineage: Bacteria > Actinomycetota > Thermoleophilia > UBA2241 > UBA2241 > CAIXSE01. The sequence goes on from CAVPQD010000028.1 coordinate 175,058, forward strand.
GGCTTCCTCACGAGCTCAGACCTGGTCGCGTACTGGAGCGCGACTCGTGATCCGGTGCCGGTGACGGTGTGAACGAGGGTATCGCCACTCGCGCCATCCACGCGGGTCAAGCGGCGGACCCGGCGACCGGCGCCACCATCACCCCCATCTACCAGACCTCAACGTTCACTCAGGAAGGCATCGGGTGCGATCGGGGCTACGAGTACTCGCGCACGGGCAACCCGACGCGCGAGGCCCTGGAGACGTGCCTCGCGTCGCTGGAGGGGGCGGAGCGTGGACTCGCCTTTGCCTCTGGCTCCGCGGCGACCGCTGCCGTGCTGTCGACACTCCGTCCCGGCGATGAGGTGGTCGCCGGCGACGATCTGTACGGCGGCACGTATCGCCTCTTCGAGCGGATCTGGGGCCCGATGGGCGTCTCGTTCATCTACGTCGACGCCAGGCGGCCTGAGGCGATCGCCGAGGCCCTTGGCGTCGCCACGCGCCTCATCTGGATCGAGACTCCTTCCAACCCGCTACTGCGGCTCGCCGACATTCCAGCCGTGGCGGGCCTGGCTCGGGACGCCGGTGTGCCACTCGCCGTGGACAACACGTTCGCGACGCCGTGCTTCCAGAACCCACTCGCTCTCGGGGCCGACATCGTCGTGCACAGCACCACCAAGTACCTCGGCGGGCACTCTGATGTCGTGGGGGGCGCCGTGCTCACGTCGGATGACGAACTGCACGAGCAGATGAAGTTCTACCAGAACAGCGCCGGGGCGGTGCCCGGCGCCTTCGACACGTGGCTGACGCTGCGGGGCGTCAAGACGCTCGGTGTGCGGATGCAGCGACACGCGGAGAACGCACTCCTCATCGCGGCGCACCTGAGTGAGACCGTATGGGCTCGCGACGTCGTGTACCCGGGCCTCAGGAACCATCCCCAGCGTGAGCTTGCGTCCCGCCAGATGCGCGGCTTCGGAGGCATGGTCACGTTCACGTTGCCGGGTGGCCGGGCGGCGGCCGACGCCTTTGTCCGCCGCCTGCGCCTGTTCTCGTTCGCGGAGAGCCTGGGCGGGGTGGAGTCGCTGGTGTGCCATCCCGCCACAATGACCCATGCCGCGATCCCGCCCCATGAACGAGCCGCGCGCGGCATCGGGGAAGGAACGCTCCGCCTGTCCGTTGGCATCGAAAACGTCGAAGACCTGGTCGCCGATCTCGAACAGGCGGCGGCGTCAGGTCTGGGGTGATGGGTCACTGCCGCGACCTTCACGGCGACTTCATCCCGATTGGCTAGCGTCGGGTCGACTTATTCTCCTATCGAGGAGTCGCGGTGCAGCCTATCCTGCTCAACGTCGGCGGCCTGACGTTGTACTCCTACGGCGTCATGGCCGCCCTCGCGGTGGTCGCCGCCGGCCTCGTCGTGCATCGCCTCGCCGGACGTCTCGGACTCGAGTCCGCCTCAGCGGTGGAGCTGACCATCGCCGCGCTCGTTGGCGGCCTCGCGGGCGCTCGCCTGTATTGGATGATCGAGCACTGGCAGGAGGTCCGCGGGGATCTGCTGCATGGATTGACAGGGGGCGCGGGCTTCACCTGGTACGGCGGCCTGCTGGGCGGCGTCGTCGCAGTGATCGTCTACGCCCGTGTCCGCCGCCTGCCCTTGGGTACCGTCGCCAACGTGATGGCTCCGGCCGTGGCGCTGGGCTACGCCGTCGCGCGCATCGGCTGCCTGCTAGCCGGCGACGGCACCTACGGCCGCCCCAGCGACCTGCCCTGGGCCATGGCATTCCCGCGCGGCATGATGCCGACGACGGCGCGCGTGCAGCCGACGGCGCTATACGAGACGCTCGCCATGCTCGTTGCCTTCATCGTCCTGTATCGGTTGGCGCGTCGACCCCATTCTGGCTGGCATGTCTTCGCCTGGTTCCTCGTGCTGTCGGGCGCGGAGAGGGTCGCCGTCGAGTTCCTTCGTATCAACTCGCCATGGCTTCTGGGCTTGACGCCCCCGCAGTGGTTCGCGCTCGCCGGGGCGCTCATCGGCGCGGCCGTCCTGGTCGCGTCGCGCCCGAAGCGCCGCCTCGTGCACGTCACGTAAGACGCCAAGGCCCAGGCATTTCCCGGCGTCTTCACGCGGCCTTCACATGGCCCCTCTACTGTCCGGCCCGCAGTGTCAGCGACGGAAGGAGATGAGTGATCCGGAGACTATGCACGGCGGTGCTCCTGGCGGTGACCTTTGTGGCGCTTCCAGGCGTCGCTGCCCCGGCGCTAGCCTCGCCCCTCTCGGAAAAGCAGTCCCGCCTGCGCGCGGTACAGGCCCGCCTTGACGCTGTAGGCGTCAAGGTGTCGGAGGCGGTCGAGTACTACAACCAGCCCGACTCCCGGCTCAGGACGGTACGAGCGAAGATCAAGGAGAACCGCAAGCTGCTCGTCGTCGCCGAGCGCAATCTCCAGGTGGCCAACCGCCAGCTGATGACCCGTGCCGTCGACGTCTACAAGGCTCGCGATACCGGCGTCCTCGACATGGTTCTGGCCTCGTCGAGCTTCGAGGAATTGGCCAGTCAGTACGACCTCATGCAGCGGTTGGGGCGGAGCGACCTGGACCTCGTCCGTTCGCTCACCGCTTACCGCACCGACATCCGCGATCGACGCATCGCGCTCGCCGCCGATGAACGCGCCGCTCAGAAGCTCGTCGACAAGCGGCTCGAGCAGAAGAACAGGATCGTCGCGCTGGAGTCCGATCTCCGGTCCATGACCCGTGGCATCACGGCGGACATCGAACGCCTCGAGGCGCAGCAGCAGGCGGCGGCTGCCGCTGCCGTGGCCGCCAGCCGGCAGGCCACGGGCAGCACGGGGAGTGGCGGCGGTAGCGGCGCCCAGAGCCAGCCGGTCGACCCAGGTGGCCCCGGCCATCCTGAGGTGATCGCCATCGCCCAGCGCTATCTCGGGATCCCGTATGTCTGGGGTGGCGCGAGTCCCGGCACCGGCTTCGATTGCTCGGGCCTCGTCATGTACGTGTATGCGCAGATCGGGATCCAGCTGTCGCACGGGGCCACAGACCAGCAACGAGCAAGCAGGCCAGTGCCGCTCAGTGCCCTCGCGCCCGGCGATCTCGTCTTCTACGGCAACGCGAGCTACAGCTACCACGTGGCCATCTACGTCGGCGGCGGCCGGACGATCGAGGCCGCCCGGACGGGCACGCCCGTCAGGTACGGCGTAGTCGGCTCCGCGTGGATCGGCGGGCGCTTCTAGCCCACGTCCATATCCCCCGGCCGAGCGGTTCGCAGCGACAGTCACTCAGCGGACCGTGTCTTCAGCCTCGCTTCACGCCGGGCACGCCCGCATGCCCTGACGTCGCAGGCCCCATGTGTCTGCACAGCCCTTCATGTCTCGCACACAATGAGGAGGACCCTACGTGAAGAGAACACTTTCCGTGCGGCGCGCGCTTACCGTGCTGCCCGTCGCGCTCGCCCTGTTGCTGGTGATGGGCGCCTTGGCCGGCTCAGCTCTCGCCGAGAGCGGCGGCATGGCCGGGATGCCGGGCATGACCGACGAGGAGATGTCGGCAATGTCCGGCGGGGCATCAGGTGAAGCCCAGGACGGCCATGCTGCGCAAGCCGCCGACCCTCACGGCGGGATGGGCGGCGGAGCCGGGACGCGCGGTGAACTGGTTGGTGATCGGCGGCTTCATCGCTCTGATCGCGGGGAGCACGCTCGCCGCCGTCATGGCCACCAAGCGGCACCTGCGCCGGCGCATGCTGACCGGCGAGCTCGCCCTGGCGGGGGTAAGGATGTCTGAGCGCGCGTCCGCCGTCGTCGAGGCGCCACAGCGCTCCGCCCGCTGCCGCCGTCCGGCCCCGAGCCGAACCTGCTTCACCTCTCGCGGTACACCGCGTCTTCCACAGCCGCTGGTACCCCGGCGTCTTCCAGCTGGCCGGGCTCATCGTCTTCGGCGTCGTCATGCTGGCGACCCTGTTCGGGCCGACCGTGGTCGACGACAACGTCGGCTCGACGATCGTCTGGATACTCTGGTGGCCGCTGCTCCCGCTCTAGCTACTTCGTGTTCGCCCGCTTCTGGTGCACCATCTGCCCGTTCCCGGTGGTGGGCGACTTGTTCCAGCGTCTCCTGGGCGTGGACCTCAGGTGCCCGCGCTTTCTGCAAGCAAGTACGGCATCTGGATCATCGACCTGACCTTCATCGGCGATCACCTGGGCCGACCACGTCTTCGGCATCGTCGAGTCGCCGCGCGGCACCGGCTACCTGCTGCTCGCGATCCTCGCCGGCGCCATCGTCATGAGCCTGTTCTTCGAGCGGCGCACCTTCTGCAGCCACCTCTGCTTCCTCGGCGGACTCTCGGGCAACTACTCGATGACCTCGTCGCTCGCCCTGCGGGCCAACCAGGACGAACTGCAAGAAGGTCGGCTGCAAGACCTGTGGTGCGCCAACGGCTCGCCGCGGGCGGCCGCCTGCCCGATGTTCGAGAGTGCCGCGGACGATGGACTCGAACCGCGACTGCAACCTGTGCGGCAACTGCATCAAGTCGTGCCCGCACGGCTCGCTGCGTCTCGAGCTCCGCAAGCCGACCTCGGAGTTCTGGAAGATCCGCAAGCCGCGGATCGAGGTGGCGTTCCTCGCCATCGTGCTGGTCGGCGTCGTGATCGTGCAGAACCTCACGATGCTCGGCGTCTAGTCGACGATCCTGGACCACGTGGCCAGGCTGACCGGCACGAGCAACTTCCCGTGAACTTCACGGTCGTCTTCCTGGCCGCGATGGCGCTGCCGATCGCCGCTCCTGCCGTCGGCCAGCCTGCCTCGTCGCGGCTGAGCGGCGAGACCACTGCTGCACAACTTCACGATCTTCGGCTACGCGCTGATCCCGCTCGACCTCGCCGCTCACATGGCGCACAACCTGTTCCACCTGCTGGGCGAGGGCCTGGCCGTGCCGCGCTCGGTCGTGCTCTGGCTCGGCGGCGACCTGGAGCGGCAGTACGCGCTGCTCAACACGCCGACGATCCAGGTGCTGCAGTACATGATGCTCGGCGCGGGCGTCGCCGCGAGCGTCTACGCCGCATACCGGATCGCCCGCTCGCGGTCGGCACGTCGGCTGGCGCGCCTCGTGCCGCAGGTCTTGCTTCGCGCGCTCGTTGTGGTCAACGTCTACATGTTCGCGCAGCCGATGGCGCACCGCGCGTAGGACGGTCCGCTTGGGGCCGTCAGGGAGAAGGTCGCGTCATCGATCTGGGGATCACGTCCGGCCGTTGCGCGCCACACAGGCCCTTCACACCTCGGATGTAGTTTCGGGACTGACGCTGCAAGATCCACGACGAGATGCGTGATGGGAGAGCACCGAGTGATGACCCAGTCTGGTGTCGCGAGACGGCCGGGTGTCGCGCATCCTGATTCCGCCGCCCGTCCCGCACGCCGGCGGGGATCTAGGGAGTACCGCGGACACCGCCGCGTCCTGGATCGTGGTGTGTCCGACTCGATGTCCGATCCCGTGAGGGACTCGACGCGTCATCGCCGTGGCCCTGGTGTTCGCGATCCTGGAGTGGGGCTTCCTTGCGGTGGTCGGAGTCGGGGCCACCTCCCATCACGAGGTCCTCGGCGTCACCGGCGCCGGCGCCGCGCTGCTCGCGGTCGTCGCCGGCATCGCAGCCGGGCCGCTGGTGGAGCTGCGGTCGCCCTGTCCGGCGGGCTTGCCTACTACGTCTTCCTCACGGATGCGGGCGCGACGGCCCCGATCAGCTCGACCCTGCTGGCCGTCATCATGTGGGACAGCCGGCGGCCTGGTTGTGGCCGGTCTGGTAGCCGAGGCGCGTCGCCGGAGGCGGCGGGACGGGAGCAGGCGCTGCGGCGCCTGCTCGACGTCCAACGGCAGAGTGCAAGGCTTCACGCACGCCTGGAGGCGAGCCTTCTGCCCCCCGCCCCGTTCCTCGGCGATCCGCTCGACGTCGGGCTGGACTATCAGCCCTCCGAGCGGACCATGCAGCTCGGTGGCGACTTCCTCGACGTCGTGGAGCTCGGCGAGCGGATCGTGGCGTTCGTCATCGGCGACGTCAGCGGTCACGGGCCTGACGCTGCCGCGTTGGGAGCCACCCTTCGCGCAGGATGGCAGGGCGCTGTGCGGAGCGGCGCCGATGGCGCCGTCGTCCTGCGATCGCTCGAGCAGCTGCTGGAGCGT